>NZ_JBBIFW010000004.1:0-352860 GCF_037544085.1 Gymnodinialimonas mytili | reverse complement strand
ATGTTCGGCAAGCTCAAGGATTGGCGGCGTGTTGCGACCCGTTACGATAGGTGCCCAAAGGTTTTCCTGTCAGCCATCGCTCTCGCGGCAATTGTCATTTACTGGCTATGAGTCCTGAACCTAGATTGGTCACTTACAATTGCTCCAAACCAGTTGATCTACGAACGCTATAAAAGTGGCCCCAGTTATCCAAGCACTTTCTGCCTGCTTTTCTAGGCTGTTGGGGACTCATGACGAGTCAGAAATGGTTGGCCTTCTGTAATTTGAATGCAGCACCTATCGAACATGACAATGCAGCCTTGTTGGACGCATTACTTCAATGCCAAGTTCTATGAGCCTATACGGAGCCCATGTAACCACCCAAGCTGCTAACTCTTTGATTTTATGGTGCCAGGAGGCGGAACCGAACTACCGGCACGAGGATTTTCAATCGCCAGTGAGAGGCAAGAGAAAGACTTGGGCCTCTGCTCATAATGTACCTGCATCGACACCAGTCCAGCTCACCGTCTTCCAAGCGTCCAGTTCGTCAAGCGAACAACGCTCGCTGAACACTTAAACCGTTCGTCTAACAAGGATATAGTTGGTCATGGCAAAGCGTCGTGGTAACTGAGCCTATTCTGAGCCTGAAATGGAACAAGATGTGACGCGCTACTGTGTAAGTCTCTGAAATATTTGGCTCCGGCGGTAGGGATCGAACCTACGACCAATTGATTAACAGTCAACTGCTCTACCGCTGAGCTACGCCGGAACTGGCGGCGGATATAGCAAGGGGTTTGGGGGGCGTAAAGTGGGGAAACCGGAAAAACTCACCGGAGGGAGAAGATTGCGTCAGCGCGGGCGGGGCCGGGCAGGGTGACGGTGTCCCGCTCATAGAGATCAAGCAGATGCGCCAGCACATTGCGTTCGGCGGCGGGCAAGAGCGCGGGCGCCAGATCGACATAGATGGCGCGGGCCAGATCGGCGGTCTTGGCAGCACCGGTTTCGGCCAGGGCCGCGAGAATCTGCGCCTCGCGCCCACGGCGATGGGCCAGCAGCTCAGCCGCCCGCGCCTGCGGCGTCACGATTGGCGCGCCATGGCCGGGATAATAAATCCGATCCGAGCGCGCGTGCAGGCGCGTGACCGAGGCCAGGAAGGCTGTCATATCGCCATCGGGCGGCGAAACGAGCGAGGTGGACCACCCCATCACCAGATCGCCGGAAAACAGCGCATCATTCCACGCGAAACTCAGATGATTTGCCATATGGCCGGGCGTCTCCAGCACCGAGATCGTCCCCCATGGGCCCTCGATAACATCGCCTTCGGCAATCCGCGCATCGGGCGCAAAATCATCGTCCACGCCCTCGCCACCGCCGATCTGTCCGGCAGCGGCCAATTGCGCCATGATCGGGCGACGCCCCCAATCGCTGGGTCCAGCGGCCAGAATCGGGGCGCCGGTGATCTCGGCCAGGGCGCGAGCAAGGGGCGAGTGATCCAAATGCGAATGGGTCACCAGGATCTTCATGATGCGCTCACTTGGCGACAGCGCGCCCAGGATCGCGTGCAAATGTGCATCCAGAGCCGGGCCGGGATCGATCACAACGACCTCGCCCTCGCCCAGCAGATAGGTCTGCGTGCCGGTGAAGGTCATCGGCGACGGGTTCGGCGCGGTCAGCCGCCGCAGCCCCGGTTCCAGCCTTTCGCTTTGCAAGCGGCGTACCCTCCGGTCAGAATGGGGCCATGACGCCCTCGCTTTGGATCAAACACTTTCTTCCACGCAGCCTGTATGGCCGCGCCGCTCTGATCCTGATCGTGCCCATTGTCACGATCCAGCTTGTCGTCAGTTCGGTGTTTCTGCAACGCCATTTCGAGGATGTGACCCAACAACTGACCCGCGCGTTGACGCTGGATCTGCAACTGATCCTGGATGTGATGGACCGGGATGGGGCCGCGGCCGCCGAAGACCTGGCCAATGCGCTTGAGATCAGCATCGGTGCGCCGCGATTTGCGGGCGAGACGCAGCGCTGGTTCTACGATATTGCAGGCATCACGGTCGTGGATGTGTTGCAGGAACGGATGCCGGATATGATCGGGGTCGATCTGCAAAGCGACCGGCGCTCGGTTCAGATCCTGATTGATCGCGGTTCTGCGGATCCTGTGGCACTGACCGCGGCCCGGCGGCGCGTATCGGCTCCTGCGCCCCACCAATTGCTGGTGATCATGGTGGCAACGGGCCTTTTGATGACGATTGTTGCCTACATCTTCCTACGCAATCAATTGCGTCCGATCCGTCGATTGGCGCGCGCGGCCGAGGCCTTTGGCAAGGGCCAGGTGGAGCATTACCGCCCCGCCGGCGCCACCGAAGTCCGTTCGGCCGGGCGCGCCTTTCTGGACATGCGGGGCCGGATCGAGGGGCATTTGGAACAGCGCACGCTGATGTTGTCGGGGGTCAGCCATGATCTGCGCACGCCGCTGACCCGGATGCGGCTGGCGCTGGGGATGATGGAGGAGGGGCCTGAACGCGACGACCTAACTCGCGATGTGGAGGAGATGGAGGTGCTGCTGAACACGTTCCTCGATTTCGTCCGGGGTGAGGCGCTGGACGATCCCGAACCGGCCGATCCGTTGGCGCTGGCCGCCGCAGTTGCCAAGAATGCGCGCCGCGGTGGCGGCGAGGTCGAAGTGAGCCTGCCCAAGAGCGCGCCTGAGGTGAAAATGCGGCCCACCGCGGTGCAACGCGCGCTCAGCAATCTGCTGTCCAACGCCTTGCGTTATGGCAGTCGCGCGTTGGTGTCGGTGCAAGTCGCGCCGCGCCATCTGCGCTTCATTGTCGAGGATGATGGGCCCGGCATCCCTGCCGAGCGTCGAGCCGATGCCCTGCGCCCCTTCACCCGCCTTGATGCTGCGCGCAATCAGAACCTGGGCTCCGGCGTTGGCTTGGGGTTGGCCATCGCCAGCGACATCGCGCAGCGCCATGGCGGCTCTGTCGTACTGGAGGACAGTGCCACGATGGGGGGCTTGCGGGCCGTGCTGGTCTTGCCGCGCTAACGCCGCCGTTTCGGCAGCAGCGCATGCAATGCCTGCGATGCCAGTTCATCATGGGCCTGGGATCGCGGGCCACGTGTGTCGCCGCCACACCAATCCGCACCGGCGCGATCCACAGCGCGGGCAGAGGCATGGTTCAATGCAAAAAGGATCAGTTTCAACCGGTTCATGGGACGGTCTCCTGCAAGATGGAACGGCACGAGTGTCTCCCGATAGGGTTAATTTTATAAAAATATGGGGTTGCAGTCCATCGCAGCGGCGCAGCTCGGGCGTCACATCTGTGTGGGGGGAACCGGTTTGCCCGAACAAACGGCAGCAAGGTGATCTGGTAGGCCTGGCAGGACTTGAACCCGCAACCAAAGCGTTATGAGCGCTCTGCTCTAACCAATTGAGCTACAGGCCCAAACCACAGTGGCACGCTTAGCAGAGGCGGCCGGTGGGGGGAAGCGTTGCGATAGCATCGCCAATCGCCTATTGCGCGGCACGCCTATTGTGTTGCCGGAGCCTGCCATGCCCCCTCTGTTTCCACTCGCTGTGCGATACGTGCTGTGGCTGATCGGATTGCGAATCGTCTATGTGGCCGCGATTGGTGGGCTGGGCGTTCCGAACCTGCCGTCGATCACGGTGATCTTGATGGCTCTGCCTGCACTCGACGTAGCCGTTCAGGCCCGGCGCCGCGCGACCCGTGACCTGGTGCCGCGCGATTGGGCGCTGCTGTGGTGCATGATGTTTACACTGTTTCTGTCGCTGATGGTGGCTTTGCCGGTCGGCCTGATGGTCGCGGGCAGTGCGGCAGACACGCAGCTGTCGGTTGAGGGGCTGTCGATGTTGAGCCTGGGCACGGCGCTGATGTTGGCGGTATTCACCTGGATTGGCGCAAGGATCGGCCTTTCAAGCTAAGACGTGGCGCGTTCTGCGGCCAAGTCGGCGAGGTACGTCTTGAACCGCGCCCGCCGCAGCAGCTTTGCTCCGAAGATCTCGACCAAACGCTGTGGCGCGTCCGGGCCCGCCACCGCCATCAGACACTCTAGGGCAAACCGGGCTTGTGGCGGACAAATCCACAACACACCCACATTGTGGTAGTGGATCAGCGTTTGATCCCGGTCGGTCGCTGCGCCAAAGCTCTGAACGTTGAAATTCATATGCTGATCCAGCGCCTTCACGGGCGCATCGCGCATATATCCCAGAATTGGCAGCGTGAACTGGTCGATATTGGTCCGGCTATAGGGGATTTGAACCTCGGCCTCAAAGCGCAAAGCCGCCTCCAGCCACTGGCGGCCGAGCCCCAAACCGGCCTCGCGCAGCACCACCATGCCCGCGTTGTAATAGGGGGGCCATAGAAGACGGCGCCCGGCATTCAACCGCACCCGGTCCTCCGGCAGCGGCAGGCCAAAGGTTTCGTAGAATGTCGTCCATTCCGCCTCCCCGATATTGGGGCTGCCGTAATCCGAGACACAGGCCGCCATCTCCGCCTCGCCCAGATGCGCAGCCCAATCGACGGGTGTCATCAAAACCGTATCGGTGTCGAGAAACACCGACACATCGCAATCGCGTGGCGCGGCGGCGGCAAGGATCTTGTTGCCCTCGGGATAGGGCGCGGCCCAGGGCGCATCGCCTGAATCCGTATCCGGGATCTCACGCAATTCGACCCCTGAACGTTGCAGCACATCTGCCGTAAAGTCGTGTAACTCTGCGCGGTAATCCTGCCGGATATAGGCCACTGCATGTTGATGGGCATTGAGATTGGCGCGGAGCGACGGCGCCAAAAGGCAGGCCTGCACCTCAAGCCTGCGCCCATCGACGATGAAGAAGACCTCAGTTTTTGGCGCCATACCCGTTCCCTTCGCCCGGGCACCGTAGAAACTGGTACGCGCCTTGGCAATTCCGTCCACCGCATGGACGCGGGCGATGCCACCTGCTAGGGGCAGGCGCAGCCAGACAAGCCCCGGGGGAATGGGATGAGTGACGCCAAGACAGACCGCCTGACCTATGCTGATGCGGGCGTGGATATCGATGCGGGCAACGCATTGGTCGACCGGATCAGACCCGCCGCCGCGGCCACGGCACGGCCCGGCGTGATGGCCGGATTGGGCGGGTTTGGCGCGCTGTTTGATCTGAAGGCGGCGGGCTATGACGATCCGATCCTGGTGGCGGCGACCGATGGCGTGGGCACTAAGCTCAAGATCGCCATCGATACCGGAAACTTCGACACGATCGGTGTGGACCTGGTGGCGATGTGTGTGAACGATCTGGTGTGTCAGGGCGCCGAGCCGCTGTTTTTCCTGGATTATTTCGCAACCGGCAAGCTGGAGGTGGCGGCCGCGGCCACCATCGTCGAAGGCATTGCCAAAGGCTGCGCCGACAGCGGCTGCGCCCTGATCGGCGGTGAGACGGCCGAGATGCCGGGCATGTATGCGCCCGGTGATTTCGATCTGGCGGGGTTTGCGGTCGGCGCCATGGATCGTGGCGCGGCGCTTCCTGCCGAGGTCGCCGCGGGCGATGTGTTGCTGGGCCTGGGCTCGGACGGGGTGCATTCCAACGGCTATTCACTGGTGCGCCGGATCGTTGAGCGCTCGGGCCTGACCTGGGATGCGCCCGCGCCCTTCGCGCAGGAAAGCCTTGGCGCGGCGCTGCTCGCGCCAACACGGCTTTACGTGAAACCGGCCTTGTCCGCGATCCGTCAGGGCGGTGTGCATGCCCTTGCCCATATCACCGGCGGCGGGCTGACCGAGAATCTGCCCCGCATATTGCCTGAGGGTTTGGGCGTCGATATCGATCTGGGGGCGTGGGATCTGCCGCCGGTTTTTGGCTGGCTTGCCGAGCAAGGGCAGGTGACCCAGGACGAAATGCTGAAAACCTTCAATGCCGGGATCGGGATGGTGCTGGTCGTGGATGCGGATCGGGCCGACGTAGTGGCCCAGACGCTCAGCGCGGCGGGCGAATCTGTCAGCCGGATTGGCGCCGTGAGCGTCGGAGAGGGGATCCGATATACCGGCACGCTGTCGTGACGAAGCGCGTTGCGATCCTGATCTCAGGCGGCGGGTCCAACATGGTGGCGCTGGCGCAATCCATGCTGGGGGAGCACCCGGCGCGGCCTTGCGTGGTTGTGTCGAACGATCCGAAGGCGGGCGGCCTGGCGAAAGCCCGCAGCCTTGGCATTCCGACCGCCTCTGTCGATCACCGCAGCTTTCCGGACCGTACGTCCTTTGAGGCGGCCTTGTCCGCGTCCTTGGCCCGCCATCGGCCCGATATCCTGTGTCTTGCGGGCTTCATGCGCATTCTCACTGCCGAGTTCGTGGCGCAATATGAAGGCCGGATGCTGAATATCCACCCCTCGCTTTTGCCGAAATACAAAGGTCTGAACACCCATGCCCGCGCCCTGGCGGCGGGCGATGCCGAGGCGGGGTGCACCGTGCATGAAGTCACAGCCGCGCTGGATGATGGCCCGATCCTGGGCCAGGCGCGGGTGCCGATCCAACCCGGCGATACGCCTGACGATCTGTCCGCGCGCATTCTTCCATATGAACACCGCCTTTATCCCGCCGTGTTGCGTCGATATTCAGATGGAGATCGGACGCCGATAAGGTTGCCCTGATAGAGCGCGGCAAGGCTGCAACCTTACGTCTCTGCCTGCTTTGGGGTGCTTTCCTTCCGGGGTTCTGTCCACTATCACATCGCAACCCCTCATAAGAGTAGCCAGACGATCTTGCCTACGACCATCACCACCACAGACGCGCTCGCCGCCTTCTGCACCCGCGCGGCCGACGCGCCCTATGTCACCGTTGATACGGAATTTCTGCGCGAGCGGACCTATTTCGCCCAGCTCTGCCTGGTGCAGGTGGCGCTGCCGGGCTCGGACGAGGATGATGCCGTTCTGATCGATCCGCTGGCCGAGGGCATCGCGCTTGACCCACTTTACGATCTGTTCCGCAACGAGAACGTGGTGAAAGTGTTCCATGCGGCGCGGCAGGATCTTGAGATTTTCTTTGTGGACGGCGATGTTGTTCCGTCGCCCTTGTTTGACACGCAAGTGGCCGCGATGGTCTGCGGATTCGGCGATCAGGTGGGCTACGAGACGCTTGTGCGTCGGATCGCGAAAGCCAGCCTGGATAAATCCTCTCGCTTTACCGATTGGTCGCGCCGTCCGCTGAGTGAAGCACAGAAAAGCTATGCGATTGCCGATGTGACGCATCTTCGGCAGATCTACGAATATCTCTCCGAGCAGCTCGCCAAAAGCCAGCGCACCCATTGGGTGGAGGAGGAATTGGCCGCACTGACCGATGCCTCGACCTATGTGGTGGAGCCTGCGCAGGCGTGGCGACGGTTGAAAATGCGCAGCAATTCCGGGCGGATGATGGCGATTGCCCGCGAATTGGCCGCGTTCCGCGAGGAATATGCCCAGGATAAGAACGTGCCGCGCAACCGCGTGGTGAAGGACGATGCGCTGTTGGAATTGGCCTCGACCAAGCCGAAAAACGTGCAGGATCTGAATAAGTCGCGTCTGTTGCTGCGCGATGCCCGCAAAGGCAAGATTGCCGAAGGTCTGGTGGCCGCCGTTGCGCGTGGGCTGGATGTGCCCAATGCGGATCTGCCGAAACCGTCCCATGGCAAGGATCGCTCCAGCCTGAACCCGGCCTTGGCCGATCTGCTGCGTGTGCTGTTAAAGGCGAAAGCCGAAAGCGCCGGCGTGGCGACCAAGCTGATCGCGTCCTCCAGCGACCTCGATGACATGGCCTCGGGCCATATCGAAGGGGCATGGTCCTCGGGCTGGCGCCACGAGGTGTTTGGCGCCGATGCTGAACGCCTGCTGCGTGGTGAGATTGCGCTTTCCGCGACGGGCCAAAAGGTGAAGATCGTCGAAGCGCCGTAAAAACTGCTTTAACGACAAGCTTCAAATACCTGTTTTTGCTTAATTATCGCGAAACGGTGCGGCGGTTGTTCTGGCCAATGACCGTGATGGTTCGGATCCCCGCCAGCTCGCCGCTTGTCACCGCGAGGCCCACCGCGATCTGCTGCACACCCGGTGTGGCGGCGCCCAGAGGCGGTGCAGCGCGCAGTGCGAGGACCAGATTGCCGTCGCCACGTTCCACCTCGACCAGGGCCGCGTCGAAGTACCCCTGGGATGCGGTCAGGCCCGTGACACGGATAATGGCGCCCGATGTGGTCTGTTCAACAGAGAGTTGCGCAATTTCGGACACCAGGGGACGCGGATCGCCATTTGGGTTTTCGGCGGCTGCATCCGGGGCGATACGCACGCGTTGCTCTCTTTCGCCGCCGAACCAGTTCAAAGGGTTCAAGCGTGAGCCGCAGGCCGCCAGTGACAGGATCAGACTCAGCACAAGAATCGCGCGCAACATAACCACCCCCCGGTGCACAAATAACTCTGCATCCAGTAGCGGATTGGACCGGGCTTGGAAAGGCGCCGAAGGGCTTTACCTCGGGCCCGTCGCGGCTTACCTCAATGCGCAGACCCCCAAGAAACACCGGAGCGAACAATGGCCAGCGAAGCTTTCGAAGACATCGCGGAAACCTTTGAATTTCTTGATGATTGGGAAGATCGCTATCGCCATGTGATCGAATTGGGCAAAGCGATGGACCCGTTGGAGGATGCGGTGAAGGTTCCCGCGACCAAGGTGGATGGATGCGCGAGCCAGGTCTGGATCCTGCCGCGGATCGAGGGGCAGGTCTTTGATTTTCACGGCGACAGCGACGCGATCATCGTGCGTGGCCTGATCGCCGTGCTGCACGCGCTCTATTCGGGCCTGACGGTGGCAGAGGTTTTGGAGGTCGATGCCCCGGCAGAATTGGCGCGGCTGGGCTTGGACGAGCATTTGTCGTCTCAGCGCTCCAACGGGGTCCGTGCGATGGTCGAACGCGTCCGCACTCTCGCATTACAGGCGAACACGGCCTAACGCTGCGCCGCGGCAGATTAGCTATTTTCGTGCGTTGGTCAGACCGACTGGGGCGTCGCGTCTTCTGCGTCGCAGCTAAAGCGACAACAGCAGCGCGTGGTCCCGGACATTGCTCCAGATTGTCGCCTCGTGACAGCACCCCGATCCCGCCGCGAAACGTCGATTGCTCTATAATTGATCCACCGACAATCCATTTATAGAGCATCAAATAGTTATCAAAACACACTCCGAGGCGCACACAAAATAGCCGCGCCCGGTTGCCCAGGCGCGGCCCAAATTCTTCGCGTGAGACGCGATTATCGGTTCTCGATCGGCACGTAGTCCCGCGCGACCTCACCGGTGTAAAGCTGTCGCGGCCGCCCGATGCGCAAAGCCGGATCGGCCAGCTGTTCTTTCCATTGGCTGATCCAGCCCACCGTCCGCGACAGGGCGAAAATCGGCGTGAACATCGAGGTGGGGAAGCCCATCGCCTCCAGGATGATGCCGGAATAGAAATCGACATTCGGGAACAGCTTTTTCTCAGCGAAATAAGGATCTTCGAGCGCCTGTTTCTCCAGCTCCATGGCGACTTGGAGCAGCGGATTATCCTCCACGCCCAGCAGTTCCAGTACCTCATCGGCGCTTTGCTTCATCACCGTCGCGCGGGGGTCGAAATTCTTGTAAACGCGGTGCCCGAACCCCATCAGGCGATAGCTGTCATTCTTGTCTTTGGCGCGCGCAATGAATTCGGGGATCCGGTCGACGGTGCCGATCTCTTTGAGCATCTCCAGACAGGCCTGGTTCGCACCGCCATGGGCTGGACCCCAAAGGCAGGCAATGCCCGCCGCGATACAGGCAAACGGGTTCGCCCCAGACGACGAGGCCAGCCGCACGGTCGAGGTCGACGCGTTTTGCTCATGGTCCGCGTGGAGCGTGAAAATCCGGTCCATCGCGCGTTCCAGAACCGGGTCGACCTCGTATTCCTCGGCGGGAACCGCAAAGCACATGCGCAGGAAATTCGCGGCGTAGCTCAGATCGTTACGCGGATACACAAACGGCTGGCCGATCGTGTATTTATAGGCCCAGGCTGCAATTGTGGGCATCTTTGCGATCAAGCGATGCGAGGCGATCTCGCGCTGGCGCGGATCGTTGATATCGGTGCTGTCGTGATAAAACGCGCTCATCGCGCCGACCACGCCGACCATAACGGCCATCGGATGTGCATCGCGGCGGAACCCGCGGAAGAAATTCGCCATCTGCTCGTGCAGCATCGTGTGCCGCGTGATGGTGTATTCGAAATGGTCCAGCTCGTCCTTCTTGGGCAGGTAGCCGTAAAGCAGCAGGAAACAGACTTCGAGGTAATGCGACTGACCGGCCAATTGGTCGATGGGATAGCCCCGATGCAGAAGCTCGCCCTTGCCACCGTCGATAAACGTGATCGAGCTTTCGCATGCAGAGGTTGAGGTGAAGCCGGGATCGTGGGTGAATACGCCCGCTTGGCCATAGAGTCTGCCGATGTCGATCACATCGGGTCCGGCGGTGGGTGAGTAAATCGGAAGCTCGAAGCTTTTCCCGTCTACGGTCAAGGTGGCGGTTCTGGTCTGTCCGTCGGCCATGTGCGTCCCTTCTTCAACTGGCGCGCCAGCGGGATGCTGGCACCGGGCAGGGGGCGGTGCCCCCTTGTCTGCCCCCCACGCCTAGTCGCCGGAGGAGGCGGCATCTGTCAGTCGGGCGAGCGTTTCGTCGCGGCCGATGACGAGCATCATATCGAACACGGAGGGCGAGATCATGCGCCCCGAGAGGGCCGCGCGCAGCGGTCCGGCCAGCTTGCCGAATTTCAACCCATGGGAATCTGCAGCAGTGTTGAGCACACCCTCCAGCGTGTCTCGCGACCAGCTAACATTCTGCAACTGCGCAGTCAATTCATTCAGTATACCACGGGATACCGGATCGAGCACCTTTGCGGCTTTGTCATCAAAGCTAAGCGGGCGTTCGGCCAATGCAAATTGGCCTTTTTCCAAAAGATCGGGCAGGGATTTGGCGCGATCCTTGAGGCAATACATCGCAGCGCCAAGCGCGTCTTGCTGCGACTGCGAAAGGCTGTCTTGCCCTGTGACGCTCAGATAGCCCTGCACCTGTGCGACCAGATCGGCATCGTCGGTCTGCGCAATATGCCAGGCGGCCACATTGGCCAATTTCTTCATATCCAGCCGGGCCGGGGATTTGCCGATCCCGCCCAGGTCGAACCATTCCAGCGCCTGGGCATCGGTGAACAATTCGTCATCGCCATGGGCCCATCCCAGCCGCGCCAGATAATTCCGCATCGCCGAGGCCGGATAGCCCATTTCGGCATATTCCATCACACCCGTGGCACCATGGCGCTTGCTGAGCTTCTTGCCGTCTTCGCCATGGATCAGCGGGATGTGGGCCCAAACCGGCTCCTCCCAGCCCATGGCGGCGTAGATCTGGATCTGACGTGCCGCGTTGTTCAGGTGGTCATCACCGCGGATCACATGAGTCACGCCCATATCGTGATCGTCCACAACCACCGCGTGCATGTAGGTCGGCGTCCCATCAGAGCGCAGCAGGATCATGTCGTCGAGCGTCGTGTTCTGAATCGTGACATCGCCCTGGACCTGATCCGCGATCACCGTCACGCCCTCGCGTGGGGCTTTCAGCCGGATCACATAGGGCGCGGCGGGGTGATCTTCGCGGTCGCGCCAAGGGCTGAGGAACAGGGTCGAACGACCCTCAGCCTTCGCAGTCTCGCGGAAGGCGGCGATCTCTTCCTGGGTTGAGAAACACTTATAGGCGTGGCCTTGGGCCAGCATCTGCTCGGCCACCTCGCGGTGACGCTCCGCGCGGGCGAATTGGCTGACCGCCTCGCCGTCGTAATCTAACCCCAGCCAAGCCATACCGTCGAGGATCGCCCGCGTCGCTTCGGGTGTGGATCGCGCGCGGTCCGTATCCTCGACCCGCAGCACAAATCTGCCGCCATGTTTGCGGGCATAGAGCCAGTTGAACAGGGCCGTGCGCGCGGTGCCGATATGCATATAGCCGGTGGGTGAGGGCGCGATGCGGGTGACGATTTCTTGCTGTGACATGTCGGGGCCTTTCCCGCGGAAACCGTAAACGGCGCGCGGTCGCGTTAACCAATTGGAAACCATGCTCTGGCACGGTCGCGCCTAGCTAACTTGGCCGGTCTGGATCGGCAAGGGACGGTGGGTCTCTGCCCGCAAGGATGCGGCAAACGGGAAGGGCATATGCGCGCGGTTGGGATCCTTCACGCGGTCAACGCGGTCCAGCAGGGCCAGCGCGGGGCGCTGATGCCCTGGTCCGCCGTGTGTCTGGGCTTGGGTGTCGGGATTTACTTTGCGATGCCGGTCGAGCCCGGCGCTCTGGTCTACGCTGCCTGGGGTTTCGTAGCGGCCTTGGGCCTCGGCTTGCTGATCCTGCAGCGCGAGGTGCTTGGTCCGCTCGGGATCGCATTGATGCTGGTGGCGGGCGGCGTGGCCCTGGCCGGGCAGCGCGCCCATTACGTGGCCGGGCCGGTGATCGATTTCCGCTATTATGGGCCGATCGAGGGGCGGATCGTTGGCATCGACCGATCCGCCAGCAATGCGCTGCGACTGACCCTGGATCAGGTCCGGCTGGACAATGTGCGCAACACACCGCTGCGGGTGCGCGTTGCCCTGCACGGCGATCAGGGCTTTATCGACCCGGTTCCGGGTGCAATGGTCTTCACCACAGGTCACCTCTCGCCCCCCGGCGGCGCGGCGGAGCCCGGCGGGTTCGACTTCCAGCGCCACGCCTGGTTTCAGTCTCTCGGCGGTGTCGGCTATACCCGCGTGCCTGTTCTGCTGCTGGAACCACCGGAGGAGGGCGCCACGCCCCTGTTCAGCCTGCGGATGCGGATGTCTGCGGGCATTCAGGCCGCCATCCCAGGCCAGCCCGGCGCCTTCGCGGCGGCGGTCCTGACAGGTGACCGGTCGGGCCTGGAACAGGGGCCGATCCAAGACATGCGTGACAGCAATATCGCCCATCTTTTGGCGATTTCGGGCCTGCATATGGGGCTGCTGACCGGCTTTGTCTACGCGTCCCTGCGGCTGATCCTCGCGCTGATCCCGCCCCTGGCCCTGCGCTATCCGATCCGCAAATGGGCGGCTGTCGGCGCCTTGGCGTCGGGCGCGTTCTATCTGGCGCTGTCCGGCGGCAATGTGGCGACAGAGCGCGCTTTCATCCAAGTCGCCGTCATGTTTACCGCCGTGCTGATCGACCGCCGTGCGATCACCCTGCGTTCGGTGGCGATTGCGGCGATCATCGTGCTGATCCGCCGCCCTGAAACGATGCTCGGCCCGGGTTTTCAGATGTCATTTGCCGCGACGACGGCCCTGGTGGCGGGGTTCAACGCCCTGCGCGGGGCGGAGTGGCTGCGGCGCTGGCCACGATGGGCCAAGGGCACGTTCGGTCTGGTCATGTCCTCGGTCCTGGCAGGCGCGGCCACGGCCCCGTTTGCCGCGGCGCATTTCAACCGGCTGGCAGCCTATGGGCTGATCGCCAACCTGATGACGGTGCCGGTTATGGGCTCGGTCGTGATCCCCTTCGCCGTCCTGGCGCTGTTGCTGTCGCCCTTTGGGTTGGATTGGGTGGCCTATTGGATCATGGAACAGGCCCTGATCTGGATCCTGGCAGTGGCTGAGCGTGTGGCGGATCTGCCCGGTGCTATCCGCATGGTCGCCAGCCCGCCCTCAGTCGTCTTGGCGTTGATGGCCCTGGGCGGCATCTGGCTGTGCCTGTGGGACGGGCGCGGGCGCCTCGTCTCGGTCCTGCCCATGGCGGCGGCCTTGGCGCTTTGGCAGGGTGCGGATCGACCCGCGGTGCTGATCTCGGAGGGCGGCGGCCTGGTGGGGCATCTGGGGACTGAAGGCCGGGCCCTCAGCCGCGAGCGCGGCGATGGTTTTGTCGCGGGGATCTGGCTGGAAAACGATGGGGACATGGCCGATCAGTCGCAGGCCGCGGCGCGGCCCGGCTGGGCGGAAGCGGGTGCGGGCCAAGTGACGCAACTGGGCGAACTGACGCTCTGGCACGCCACCGGGCGCCGCGCCCTGGCCGAGGCCGAGGCCGCCTGCGCCGCCCATGACATTGTCGTCATGAACAACCATCCCGACGATCCGGTGCCCGTCAGCCTGCAAGCGGCCACCGATCTGACCCGCGCGCAACTGGTCGCGCCGCAGATCCCGTCTGGCGCCGCGCTGGCGCAATCTTCATCGCGCGCCGATTGCCTGTTTCTCAGCCCCGCCACCCTGTCGCAATCTGGTGCCGTTGCTCTGCGCATTGAGAACGGGACGCCCGTCTTCGACACCGCCCGTGCCCACCAGGGCCAGCGCATCTGGTCGCCGCGCGCCTCATCGCAATAGGCTTTAGACCAAATCCTTTTCCATATAGGCCAAGCTATGGCCGCTCCGGCTCGGATGGGCGACGACCCGGGTCACCTGAAACCCTGCCTGCTCATAAACCGCGATATTGCCAACTATCCGCGTATTCGTATGCAGGCGCAGCCGCAGGACACCTGCTTGCCGCGCCACCTCTTCCGCATAACGCAAAAGCATCAGGCCCAATCCACGTCCCTGAGCCGGTGGAGCAACCGCAACGCTCCACACCATCCACGCCTCCGAATGCGGCTCCATCACCAATACGCCGACTGGGCGCGCCTCAACCTTGCAGAGCCATACCCGGCCCTTGGCGATCCAGGGGCGATAATCTTCGATTGCGGGCCGCGGCAAGGCACCGATCACGGGCAAATAGGCAGGCCCATAGGCGGTACGGCTGATCTCAGCCACAGCTTCCAGATCTTCGGCCTTGGCCTGTCGAACTATCATTCTCTTGATCTACACAAAGATCCCCACCGCGGACATCCTTGCGCCACGCCCCCTTTCATCTTGGCCAAAAAACTCGCCCCGCAGGGCCCATCGCCTCCCACACGCACCCTTTCCGCAACAAAAATTGCCTCGGGCGACCGCGCAGCGGGCGCAAGTCCTGGTCTCTGACTGCCACCCGCCTATCTGCGCTGTCATGGCCAAGACGCGCAAGAAATCCGACCTGCCGCAGAAGGACTGTGCCACCTGTGGGCGTCCGTTCACATGGCGCAAGAAATGGGCCAAGGTCTGGACCGAGGTTCGCTATTGCTCCGACAGGTGCCGGCGCAAGCGCGCCAAGCCCCCCACAGGCTAGGGCGGACCGGTCAGGGAAAATGACCAATTGCTTGCCTCACTGCTCAAAATTCGCCTATCTGGCACACAAATGCAGACCGACAGTCGGAGGGGACCCATGGCCGATCGCGTGAACCGGGCGGGTTTGGAAGTGGCGCAAAGCCTTGCGGAATTCATCGAGACGCGGGCCTTGCCCGGAACGGGGATCGAGATCGATGCGTTCTGGCGTTCGGCCGCCGCGCTCTTCACCGATCTGGCCCCGAAAAACACCGCTCTCCTGGCCAAACGCGCGGACTTGCAGACCCAGATCGACACATGGCACATTGCCCACCGCCATAGCGCCCACGATCCCGATGCCTACCAGGATTTCCTGACCGAGATCGGCTATCTCGTCCCCGAGGGTGACGCGTTTCATATCGAGACAACTAAGATCGACCCGGAAATCGCGCAGGTGGCCGGTCCGCAATTGGTCGTGCCGATCACCAATGCCCGCTTTGCATTGAATGCGGCGAATGCGCGGTGGGGCAGCCTCTATGATGCCTATTACGGCACCGATGCGATGGGTAGCTTGCCTGCGCCCGGGGGCTATGACCGGGGTCGCGGCGCCCGTGTGGTGGCACGAGCGCGTGTCTTCCTGGACGATGCGTTTCCGATCAACGGGGCCTCCCACGCCGATGTGCGGCGCTACCACGTGGACAAGGGCGCTTTGCTGATCGATGACAAGCCTCTGGTCAGTCCTGAGAAATTTGCGGGCTATACGGGCCGCGCCAAAGCGCCGGACTCGGTGCTGCTGGTCAATAACGGGCTGCATGTGGAACTGGTCTTCGACCGCGCCCATCCGATCGGGGCCCGCGATCAGGCGGGGCTGGCGGATGTCCGGATGGAGAGTTCGGTTTCGGCCATCATGGATTGTGAGGATTCCGTGGCCTGTGTCGATGCCGAGGACAAGGTGCTGGCTTATTCCAACTGGCTCGGTCTGATGCGCGGAGATCTGGAGGAGACGTTTGAGAAGGGCGGCCAACAGGTGACCCGCAGATTGTCCACCGACAAGGCCTTTACCGCGCCTGACGGATCGTCCTTCACCGTGAAGGGCCGTGCGCTGATGCTGGTGCGCAATGTTGGCCATCTGATGACCAACCCGGCCATCCTGCTGGCCGATGGGTCCGAGGTTTATGAAGGCCTGATGGATGCGCTGATCACGGTTCTGATCGCCAAACACGATCTCAGCCGGACGGGCGGCAATTCCACCACCGGATCCGTCTATGTCGTCAAACCCAAGATACACGGGCCCGAGGAGGTCGCCTTCACCGATGAGATCTTTACCTGCGTCGAGGCGGCCCTGGGCCTTGAGCAATTTACCGTCAAAATCGGCATCATGGATGAAGAGCGGCGCACCTCCTGCAATCTCAAGGAATGTATCCGCGCCGCCAAACATCGCGTGGCCTTCATCAATACCGGGTTCCTCGACCGCACGGGTGATGAGATCCACACCTCGATGGAGGCCGGGCCCTTCAGCCGCAAGGATTTCATCAAGCGCAAGGGCTGGATCACGGCCTATGAGAACCAGAATGTCGATATCGGTCTGGAATGCGGTTTGCGCGGCAAGGCGCAGATCGGCAAGGGCATGTGGGCCAAACCCGACGCCATGGCCGAGATGCTGGAGGCCAAGATCGAACACCCCCGCGCGGGCGCCAATTGCGCCTGGGTCCCGTCGCCAACCGCCGCGACGCTCCATGCGCTGCATTACCATCAGGTGGATGTGGCTGCTGTGCAGGAAAAGCTCGAGGCCGGTGGCCGGCGCGCCTATGTGACGGCGCTGTTGGACATTCCGCTCGCCGCCTATCGCCGCTGGAGTCGGGATCAGGTGATCCGCGAGGTCGAAAACAACGCCCAGGGCATTCTGGGCTACGTGGTGCGCTGGGTCGATCAGGGCGTGGGCTGTTCCAAAGTGCCCGATGTCAACGATGTCGGTTTGATGGAAGACCGTGCCACCTGTCGGATCAGTGCCCAGCACATCGCCAATTGGCTGCACCATAATGTGGTGACCGAGGCCGAGGTCGGCGAGGTCTTCCGCCGGATGGCCGAAGTGGTCGATCGCCAAAATGCCGATGACCCGCTTTACCGCCCAATGGCGCCGGGTTTCAACGGGATCGCCTTTGCCGCGGCGATGGATCTGGTGCTGAAAGGGCGCGATCAGCCTGCGGGCTATACCGAGCCCGTGCTGCATGCGCGCCGCTTGGAATGGAAGGCCGCCTGACAGTTTTTTCCCAATGCCGCGAATAATCCGTCAGGATGGCGCGTAACCTCGGCAGGCGCCGCCCTGGCGCCTCTGACGGAACAGCCCGCGCCCGTGGGCCGGAATTTGGGGAAACGACGATGGCACTGACCAACTCACCGCACGGCTATGGCAGCCTGACAAAATTGTTTCACTGGCTGATCGTGATCTTGTTCGCGCTGCAATATGTCGGCGGCAACATCATGACGAGCATCGATTTCAATTCGAGCTATGCCGGGATCAGCACCAACACCTATTACAATTGGCACAAATCCCTGGGGCTCGTGGCGTTGCTTGTTGCGGTACTGCGGATCATCAACCGCCGCGTCGGAGAGTTGCCACCCTGGGCGCCGACCCTGACCCCGCGCGAGCATGCGTTCATTCACCGGGTCGAGCAGGTCTTTTACGCCGCGATGCTGATCATGCCGATCACCGGCTGGCTCTATGTGATGTATGGCAATTACGGCGTGAACCTGTTCGGGGTTTGGGAAATGCCGCGCCCGCTGCCACGCGACGACACCCTGCGCGATGTCTTCAAATGGGCGCATATCGGCGCGGGCTGGGTGCTTTTGGCTGCAATGGCGGGCCATGTTGGGCTGGTTTTGTGGCACCAGGTGATTAAGAAGGATGGCTTGCTGAAACGGATGATGTGATGGGCGGCGATCTGCTGTCTGGGTCGGATCGCCGAGGACGTCATCCCTAGCGATCGGCGGCGTGGAAACAGCCGCCTTGCTCTAACGGTGCGTCTCATACACACTTGCGCGCGGTGGAGGGACGCCTGTTTCAGTGCCGGATCTGTTGGCAGACAGAGCGGCGCAGCACCCTGTTTTGGGAGGAATGTGTCATGACGTCCGACACCACGGAATCCGCAACATCGAACAATCTGACCTCGCCGAATGGCGACGTGCCCAAGATCAATACAGTAACGGCGCAGGATATCACCGCATCGCTGAAGGCCGGGTTTTCCGACTTTCTGGCCCGCCCGGTCATGAGCGGCTTTTTCGGCCTGTTCTATGCATTGTTCGGGATCGCGTTTGTCTGGATCTTGGCCTGGTTCGGTGAGATCTGGATGATCATTCCCGCCGTCGTGGGTTTTCCGCTGGTCGCACCGTTCGCCGCCGCCGGGCTGTATGAAATGTCGCGTCGGTTGCAGAAGGACGAGAGGTTCGGCTGGTCGGACATCCTCACCGTCATGGCCAGCCAAAGCAGGCGTGAGATGGGCTGGATGGCCTTCGTGACCCTGTTCATTTTCTGGGTGTGGATCTACCAGGTGCGGCTCTGGCTGGCGCTCATCCTACAGAATGCTTCCTTCTCGAATCTCGACGGGTTCCTGAACGCAATCTTCTTCACGCCAGAGGGTTGGACCTTCCTGGCCATCGGCACAGGTGTGGGGGCCTTGCTGTCTGCTGTGCTGTTCTCGGTGACCGTTATTGCCATGCCCATGCTGCTTGACCGGGAAACCAATTTCGTTTCGGCGATGATCACCTCCGTGCGCGTCGTTAAGGAAAACCCGGTGGTCATGCTGGGCTGGGCGGCGATCATCTCGGTCACCATGCTGGTGTCGCTTGTTCCAGCGTTTCTGGGCTTGATCTTCACCCTGCCGATCCTGGGTCACACCACTTGGCACCTCTATCAGCGGGCCGTTGCGCCGGCGGAGGAGGGATCGGTCCAGCCGTCACCCTTAGCAGGTATATGACTTCTTTTTGCTCGGAGAGCGTTGGGCTGTGATCTGCAACGGACCGAGACAACCGGGCTCAACGGTTTTTGAGGATTTCTGCCGCGAAAGCGTTGCTAACCCCCTGTGCTGGGCGCAGAGCGATATGTCCCGTCCGCGACCTGTTCGATCAAATCGCGCACGGCCCGTGCGTCTTCCAGAAACCGGAAAGACTTTGGCGCCGTTGAGTCAAAGGAAATCTGCGCCGTTGCCCGTACATTCATATGGGCGCCTGCCCGCACCTGTTTTGGATCGGCATAGGTGACAAGCCCGGACTTATCTACCGAGGTTTCGACGCGCGGCTTGAACCACAGCGTTTGCCGCCGCCCAAGCGACACGGAAAGCTTCAGATCCGGTGTGATCGGGTAACTGGTCTGGCGAAACGGCGGCCCTTCATGGGTATTCAGGATGATCGCGCGGCGATCCGTTACCGCGTAATAGAGGCAGTTGCGCATCGAGGTTTCGAACCAGATGAAGAGCACGGAAATGCCGATGAAGATGAATGATAGGAAGCCAAGGAACACCAGGGGTGCTGTCGGTATCTGCCCATTCTCCCCAATCGTCAGGTAGAGTATAAACGCCCCAACACCATGCGCCGCGATAGCGAAACCGAGGAGTGCGGCGACCTCCTGCGTCAGCCGAAGCCCCCGCGCCGGTCGCCCGGTCCAGAGTAGCTTTTCGCCTGGCTCCAGCTCATCGTCCCAAACCTCGGGCCCGAGGTTCCTGTAGGGGCGCGACTTCCTGGACATCTCGAACAGCCACAACATGCGTCGAGCCTAGCAGGGCTGCCCCAAATGCAGGCCACGGCGCGGAACGGACCGCTTTGCAAGCGCCAATCCGCCAGCCAATGCAGAAGCGAGGGCGTTATTGCGCCTAATCGCGCTTGCGCGCCAACCATGGATCGGAAGATCGACCCGGCTCGATCAAAAAACCCCGCCGATTGGGCGGGGCTTTGGGTACTATAGGATCACGCCGGGGGCGGCGGCGGTGGGGGTGGCATGACGGTAAACAGCTGCGCCAGTTCCGTTACATCGCCCGCTTTCAGCCAGCCGTCTTGGCCCGCGGTCCAGACCATCGTGTCGCGGCTGAGCGACCCGTCGGACACCATGCGGCCCAGATCGGCCTTGGAGAACGGACCTTTCGTCGCGCCGTTTTCGGCCACGTGCCAGACATGTTCGACCGGTGGGGGCGGCGGCGCGGCATGGGCCGCCTGATGCGGCTGCGCCTGGGCCTGGCCGCCCATATTGTTGGCGAATTGATTGGCCATCGCCATGCCCATCCCCATGCCCAGGCCTTCGCCCATGCCGCCACCGCCGCCGGGATTGTCGGCGGCCGCGCGCATGGCTTCGGCGGTTTGGAACTGGGTGTATTTGTTCAGATCGCCGACAACGCCCATCGAGGTGCGCTTGTCCAACGCCTCTTCCACCGCGGGCGGCAGCGAGACGTTTTCGATGTAAAGCTCCGGCAGGGTCAGACCGTAGGAGGCGATGGTTTCCGAGATCTTCTCGGCCACGATATCACCCATCTGGCCGGTATTCGCGGCCATGTCGAGCACCGGAATGCCGGATCCGGCCACCGCCTGGCTGAATTGCTGAACGATGATGTTGCGGATCTGATGCGTCACCTCATCGGTGGTGAACTCGCCATCGGTGCCCACGATCTCGGTCATGAACAGGCCCGCATCCTTCACCTTCACGGTATAGGTGCCGAAGGCGCGGATTCGCGTGGGCCCGAAATCGCTGTCGCGGATCATGATGGGGTTTTTGGTGCCCCATTTCAGGTCGGTGAAGCGGTTGGTATTGACGAAATAAATCTCGGATTTGAACGGGCTGCTGAAGCCATGATCCCAATGCTGAAGATTGGTCATGATCGGCATATTGTTCGTCTCAAGCATATAGAGGCCCGGCGTGAACACATCGGCCAATTGGCCTTCATGGATGAACACAGCCACCTGGCCTTCGCGCACCGTCAGCTTGGCGCCATACTTGATCTCGTTGCCGTACCGTTCGAACCGGTAGACCATCGTGTCGCGGGTATCATCGGTCCATTCGATGACATCGATGAACTGGCCTTTGAGAAAATCCATAATCGGCATGAGGTGCCATCCCCTGTTAAATATCCGGTTCGTTTCAGGAAATCATATAGGCACTCATCCGATGCGGCTACAGATTTGTGCGCGCGGGGAATTGGGGGGAGGACTTCCCCGCGCGCGAGCCGGGCTCAGGGAGTGAGCATCCGGCGGTTCCATTGCCACAGGCCCCAGGCCAGCGGAATCGCGGTCAGCCCGCCAATCACGTAGGCGAGGGGTTCGTCGCCGAAGGTCTCAAAGGCTTGGGTATAGGCGTGGATACAGGCGAAGGTGCAGGCGGTGTTGAAGACGCCGCGCCGCACGCCATTGGCCGCCCAGATGATCACGGCAACAAGCGCCACGGCCCAAAGGATGGAATAGGCCGTATCCGGAATGTGTATCGCGGTTTCGCGAAATGCGTCGACGGCATCGCGGCGGGCCTCCCATGTCTCGAAGGGGATGCTGCGATTTTGAGGTCCCCAGATCGTCTCGCCGACCCAATCGCCCCAGAGCGATCCGACCAGGGCGCAGAGATTGGCGACGATCAGGCCCATCGTGGCCAGGATCCCGCCATGGCGTCCGATGCGGTCTGGCAGACGGCTGGCCGCCCACAGGCCGACGGCGACCAAAGCGCTCATTTGCAGGATCGAAAGCGTCGATTCCGGCGAGTAGAAGGCGTAGACCGCGTGCCAATAGGCGGTGCCGGTGGACAAGGCTTGGGCAAAGGGCAGGATAGCCAGGGCCGTGACAAAGCGGACATTGACCAGGATGCCGGACGCTATGATGACTGCGGTGGCATAGAGAAAGGCCAGGACGGCAGGCCAGCCAATCAATGCCAATTGTTCCGCCCAGAAGCCTAAGCCCGCCAGGTGCAAGGCGCCCCCCATCAGGAATACGGCGCCGAGGGTGAAAGGCGCAATGTCGCGGAAATAGTGCCGGATCGCAGCAAATGCCGCCGCTACAGTCGCGCCGAGGAGCATCATCGCAGGTCCAGCTATGGCTTCGTAGCTGTTGGCAAGCTCAAACCCCGCGCCACCCAGCAGCATGCCGGCCCCGATCAGGGCGGCTGCGTTTCCAAAAAAGCGCAGGGTCTCCTGGCCCATAGTTAGGGCAAAAGCGCCCGAAGCCAGCATTACAAAGCCCACCGCAGCGACGGATATCGGGCTGGCCAGCCAGAAGATCAGGCCGAATGTGGCGGCAAGGATCCCTCCTGCCAGCAGGGCATTGATCCCCAGTTGCATCATGGTTTCGCGGGCTTGCAGCCGCAAAGTCTCAACTTGGGGTGGGGTCAAAACCCCTTCGGCAAGAAGTCGGTTCGTATCGGCAACGTAATACATCTGAGGCACTCCTGAACAACGTTCAAGACTGCAAATAACAAATTGAACATCGTTCAGTCAAGAAGTTTGAACGCCGTTCAATATTGTGAAGGCTGCTAGGTCAGGAATTTGGGTCCGGCGCACACGGGGGCGGCAAAAGCCAATCCTCGTCGCCCCCCATGAATTGCACATAGAGTGCGACGGTATCGCCCTCAGCATCGATCAGGCTGGCCACCGGATATCCGCCATCGCCCCAACCGGACCCCGTGGCAGGGAAGGTGGTGCCATCGGGCAGGGTGGCCATGAAGGGGATTGTCGGGACCGTCGCGTCCAATTGATCGGCATAAGTGCCATGATACGTCCCCATCGACGGATCGGCATAGGCGTCAAGAGCTGCGGCGTCGGCCGGTGTCAGAAAGGCGAAAGTGCCTGTGTCGATCCCCGCCGAGGCCAGATCCTCTCCGCAGGCAACCGGGTCGGCGGACCAGATCAGCGCCAAGGCGGCGGTGCGGCCCGTTTCCGCATCGATATAGCCGGTGACGCCCGCCTCTTGATCGGGGATGGTCAAGCCCGGCCCCTCGGCTTGCCAAAGCGTGATGGCGTCGGTGGCGTAGAGCTGCCCACCCACAGGATGCCATCCCGCCACACGGACGGCCCGCACCTCCATGCCCAGACCGGAGGAAATCCAACCATGGGCCGTTTCGGACAGGGCGATCCCGGGCACCGCGATCAGGGTCAAAGCCGCGTAAAGCGCGATGTGGCGGATCAAGATGGCCCGCCGGTCAGCTCTCCGGCGATCTGGCGCACCAAGGGGCGCGCCTGATCAGGCGTCAGACCCGGGCTAAGCCGCCGGTCATAGAGCATCTGCAACAGCAACTCATCATGGCGGGTCAATAGCGCGAATTCCTCATCATCATTGAAGATCGAGGGACGTGCGCCGGGGCTGTCATTGGGCAGGCCCAGGCCCTGGGCGATTTCTTCATGCACACAGGATCGGCGCAAGAGATCGGGATGTTCATCGCGGATGACCGCGATGGCGGCGATATAGGTTGAGCTGCCCGAAGCCGAAAAGGCGTAGACGGAACAGAAGGTAAAGCGTGACAGGTTCTGGATCTCGCGGATCGTGGGTTCGGAAATGCCCGGCACCAATTGACGCAACAAAGGACCGGACGCGGCAAGGCTATCGCGGTTCATATACAGAACGTGGAAATTGCCCCCGGATGAGACCGTACGGATCGGATGGCCGCTGATCCGCGCCAGACGCGTGGCATAGGTGCTGAGAACCGAGCGATCTTCGGCCTGCTGGCTGGCATCGACGCTGGCGCCGAAATGCGGCTGAATCCGTACTGGCGCATTCCAGCGCCTTAGACGCGAGACGGTTTCGCGCGCCACAAACCGTTCACCCTGAAGGGTATATTCGTCAAACAGCGCAATTCGTTCGAAATTCGTCGCCAATTGCGCGGCGGAAAACGGTGTATCGGGCCCACCGCCATCTGTGCGCAGCATGCCGTTGCCGACCAGCCGCGATTCAACGCTGCGGTAATAGCGCGCCAGACTCACGCTTTCGGCTGAGGGGGCCGGGGCAGCGGGCGCCTCAGCCCGTGGGGCGGGCCGAGGGGAGGTATCCGGGGCGACCGGCATGCAGGCCGTTAAACCAAAAGATGCCAGAAACGTGCAGGCAGCAAAAAATATGCGATGGGCCAAAGCCGAGCGCTCCGCGTCGTAAGTCCTGTTCAGACCTTACCTTTGCACAGGTTGCGCGTCACCGTCGATCACATCTGCGTCGGCGGCGGGCCGCCGAGCGGAGGCCGCGGACAACGTGTCGCGCAGTTCGGCTTCCATCTTGACCATCTCGGCTTCGGCCTCGGCCCGCTTGCGCTTGCCCTCATCGGCGATCTCCAGGCTTTCGTTGATCGTCGCGATCAATTCGGCATTGGCGGTTTTGACAGCTTCGATGTCGAAGACCCCACGCTCCATCTCTGCGCGGACCATCTTGTTGCTTTCGCGCAGATTGGCGGCATTCTGGGTCAGAAGCTGATTGGTCAGATCGGTGGCTTCCTTGACGGCCTTCGCAGCCTCGGTCGAGCGCTGGATGGTCACGGCCTGGGCCAGTTGGGTTTCCCAAAGCGGCACCGTGTTGACCAGGGTCGAGTTGATCTTGGTGACCAGCGATTTGTCGTTTTCCTGCACCAGACGGATCGACGGCAGGCTCTGCATCGTCACCTGACGGGTCAGTTTCAGGTCATGGACACGGCGTTCCAAATCGTCACGTGCGGCGCGCAGATCGCGCAATTCCTGTGCCTTCAGGATCTGCTGATCCTCGGGCGCGGCCTGCACTTCAGCCTCTTTCGCCGGGATGACGGTGTCATCGAGTTGCTTGATCTTCTCCTCACCGGCAGCGATGTAGAGCGCCAGTTCATCGTAGAAGTCGAGCGTCTTTTCATACAGTTTGTCGAGCGACTTGATGTCTTTCATCAGCGTGTGCTCATGGGCCAGCAGGTTGTCGGTGATCTTGTCGATCTGTTCCTGAACATCCTCATATTTTGCCAGGAAATCATGGACCGGCTTGGCCTTGCCGAACAAACGCTCCCACCAGCTTTGCTTGCGGTTGGGGTCCAGCTCATCGACGGAAAAACCGCGGATCGTGCCGACGATATCGCGCAGGCTGTCACCGGCGGGGCCCACATCCTTGTTTTTCACGCCCGCCAGCATCGCCTGGGAAATCTGCTGAAGCTCGGCCTGGGCGGTGGAACCAAACGACACGATGGAATTGGTATCGCCCATATCGATCTCTGACATCCGGGTGCGGATTTCTTCTTGGGTCGGCGCATCGGCCTCGGGCAGGGGCACCAGATCGGCGGACGGGGCGGGCAGCACAATCTCGTTCAGCTCGTTGACAAGCGTTTCGGCCTCTTTGGCCTTCTGGTGCACTTCGGTTTCCATGGTCTTGTCCTTCTAACTTAGCTGTCGCTCTGGCGTTCGAGAAATTGGGTTTCGCGCTGGAGCCGATGTTGCAACACTTCGATCTCGACATCGAAATTCGTGCGATCATCGATCAGCAGCGCCTCTTTGCGGTTGGCGAAATTCTGTTCCATGTCATCGAGGAACCGCAGGTAATCCTCGCGAATTTTGGGGTCTTTCTTGCGTGCATAAAGCGCCACGAATTGCACTGTGGCGTCGCGCGCGCCCTGCAGGTAGACGCCCAGGTAACGGCGGGCGGCATTCAGATCGCGGGGATCTTCTTCGACCTGGCGAAACAGCCCGCGCACCGTGGTCTGAAACCGGTCCACCCGCGCCTCCAACTGGCGGTCACGGGCGCGCAGGATGGCGTCTTTCTGTTCGTCCAACAGTGCTTCGGCGGCGTCGATCTTACGCGCCACGCGGTCGCTGGTGAGCGTGTCGACACCCGACAACCCTTTGCTGCGCAGCGGGTCGAGCCCGAAGGAAAACAGGTGCAAGCCAGCGGCCAGAAGGCCAACGATATTGGCCGCGACCAGCGATTCCAAACCGCTTTCGCCGCCACCGACAATCAGCAGCCCAACTCCGATCCCGGTTGCCACGGCGCCGAAAATCTTGCGCGGGATCGCGGGTTTGCGGGCCACTTTGCGTTCGTTGAACGCGTCTTCGGCCCGCACGCCATCGCGGGTCAGCCAAGCCGACAGCAGCAGCATCGCGCCACCCGCCAGATTGGTGGCCATATCGATCACGCCGGAATTGAACAGGACCGAGAAAATGGTCAGCAGCGGCAGAATGAACAGGATGTTCAGCTTCGCGCCGTGGCGCTGCGGTGTGCGGCCTTTGAAGGGGGCAACCTCCAGCGTCATGGGCTGATGCGTGACGCGTTCGCGCGGTGTGTCGCCATCGCGGGCCTGTTCTGTCGGGCTATATTCGCCGCCATAGCGCTTTGCCATTCCTACAGCACTCCAAAGCCGCCAAAGGTTGCGCCAAGGATCACCAGGACCAGCACAAAGAATGAGACGCCTTGAAGAAAGCTGGACGACATTTACGGCCCCGTTTGCATTGGGCGGCGTGAACCGGCCCTTGGATCAGTTACTCTACCGCCCCTCTCTCCGCGATTAGGGCGATAATGTCATCTGCAACGATAGGCAGATTTCATTTCAAAAACCAGACATGCACGAAAGGTTAGCCTCTGTCAGCCCCAACTGCACATGGTGGTGGACTACACTTCGGAGGCATGGCGCTGCGGTACAAGGGGTGTGGGGGCCATCACAGGGGGGAAAGCTGCGCGCCATCTCCCCCGCTTGTGTGGCGGTGCCGGGGCTGGGTCGAGATCCGTTGAAGCTGCGTCAGGACAGCCCCCTCCTGTGGATCCAGCACCCTGCGGTAGAGCGCGAAGAGGCCCGGTCGCATATAGCCCGACCAATGGCAGAACCGCGTTGCAGGTGGCTTGATGCGATGCCCCAGCGCGGCGAGATCGGCGCGGGTGCGGGCGCAATCGATGCGCAGATCAATCCAAGTCTGACTGTTTTTCTGCCCGGCAGCCAGGGGTAGGGCGCCCAGATGTGGTGCGGGTACGCTGGCGCGAAACGCGATGTCGAAGGGCAGATTTTCGGCGCTGCGGATATTGAGCACGCGGGTGCTTTGCCCTTGCAGTGCCTGGCAGGCAATATCGCGATATTCGGCGCCCGCGATCAGGATCGCACGGTCGACGCTGTGTGCAGGAGATGCTGAAATCGCGGCCAGCGCCACCCGCGCGCCCAGGGAATGCGCCATCAGGTTGAGGCGAAGATCAGGGCGGACGGCCCGGATGACCTCGATCAATTGCCCCAGACCGCGGCCCGCATCGAAGGCCCTGTCGGCCACCAGGCGCAATGGGCCCCGGGCAGGCCAGCCGAAAGCGATGCCGAACGGCCCATCCGCACGTCCCATATGCAGATGTCGTGGCCAGCTGACGGCCTTCCAACAGCCCGCCCGCGGGGTCAACGACAGAATGTGATGATGCGGATTATGCCGGGGATCGGAGGGGCAGAACCGATAGCCATGGATCAAGATCGTGACAGCGCGGCCCTCAGGCACCTCGGCCAGCGCCGCGGCGATACCGCTTTGCGCGGCAATATGCAGCCGATCTGCCCGCCAATTGACTTGCAGTAATCCCATATCCCTGCCTCACGCCTACCAGACGTTGGGGGTGACCTAGGGCAGTTCCACTACAAATACGTGACGCCCCCATGACAAGGCGATGACCGGCCGATCTGCGCTCACACAAATGCGCCTTGACGGATTTGGCGCAGCGGCCTAACCCGCGCGTGTGGCGATTTGTGAACCGGATTGCGGGCCACGTTAAACATTCCGCTAAAGAGGTCGAGGCCGCCGCGAGATCGGCGCCTGCCCCGACCATCACCCGGTCCGGGCCTTGTTTCGGACCAGAACAAGAGGATGTGGGGATGAAAGACACCCAATCGAAACGGCAATGGTCGAAACGCACCCGCGCGGTCCATCAGGGCACCCGCCGCAGCCAATATGGTGAATTGTCCGAGGCGATGTTCCTGACCCAGGGTTTTGTCTACGAGACCGCCGAGGCGGCTGAGCAGCGCTTTATCAAATCCGGTGAGGACGAATATATCTACGCCCGCTACGGCAATCCGACCGTTGCGATGTTCGAAGAGCGCATTGCCGCGCTGGAAGGGGCCGAAGATGCCTTTGCCACCGCCAGCGGCATGGCGGCGGTCAATGGGGCACTGACCTCAATGCTGCGCGCCGGCGATCACGTCGTCTCGTCGCGTGCGCTGTTCGGCTCGTGCCTCTATATCCTTGAAGATGTGCTGACCCGTTACGGGGTTGAGGTCACGTTTGTGGACGGCACCGATCTGGATCAATGGCGAAACGCAGTGCGTGCCGATACGAAGGCCGTGTTCTTCGAATCCATGTCGAACCCCGCGCTTGAGATCGTGGATATCGCCGCTGTTTCGGAGATCGCGCATAAGGTTGGGGCAACAGTTGTCTGCGACAATGTCTTCGCCACGCCGGTCTTTTCCGATGCCATCGCCCAAGGTGTCGATGTGGTGGTCTATTCCGCGACCAAGCATATTGACGGGCAGGGGCGCTGTTTGGGTGGGGTGATCCTTGGGACGAAAGACTTCATCCGCAAAACCGTCGAGCCATACCTGAAGCATACCGGCGGCGCGATGTCGCCCTTCAATGCCTGGGTCATGCTGAAGGCGCTGGAGACGATGGATCTGCGAGTCCGCGCGCAGGCGGCCTCGGCCCAGGCGATTGCAGAAGCGCTGGATGGCCATCCCGCTTTGGAACGGGTGATCTTCCCGGGTCTGCAAAGCCATCCGCAACATGCGCTGGCCACCAGGCAAATGGAGGCGCCGGGCACCCTGATCGCGTTTGACGTCAAGGGCGGGCAGGCGGCCACCTTCAAGATCCTGAACGGGCTGGAGATTATTAAGATCTCCAACAATCTGGGCGATGCCAAGTCGATTGCGACCCATCCCGCCACGACGACCCATCAACGCCTGAGTGATGAACAGCGCGACGCGTTGGGCATCACGCGCGGTCTGGTGCGGTTGTCGGTGGGCTTGGAGGATCCCGAGGATCTAATCGCCGATCTGACCGGGGCCTTGTCGGTGTTATGAATGGTCTGATCATTCGCCCTTACCGCCCCGCGGACGCGATCGGGCTGGCAACGCTGTTCCATCGCGCGGTGCAAGAGGGCACGGCCCAGCATTACTCTGCCGAACAGCGCCAGGCTTGGTGCAACGCGCCGCCCACTTCCGAAGGATGGCGCGCTCGCGTGGAAGAGGCGGTGACCATCGTCGCCGAACGCGACGGGCGGCATCTGGGCTTCATGACGATGGATATGGAAACCGGATATCTCGACTTCGCCTATGTCGCGCCAGAAGTCATGGGCAAGGGTGTGGCCGCGGCGCTCTATGCAGTGATCGAGGGGCGCGCTCGCACCCAGGGGCTTGCACGATTGGAAACGGAGGCCAGCCTGCTCGCGCAGCCTTTCTTTAAGCGGCACGGCTGGCGCATCGTCAAACGGCAAGAGGTCGAGCGCAGCGGCGTGAAAATCCCCAATGCGCGGATGGAAAAGCGCCTGGTGCGGCGGTTCGCGGCCGCATGAGCAGTTTCCTGATCCTGCAATTGCGCCCCGAAGATGCCGCCGCGGACGAGGAATTCGAGGCGTTCCTATCCCGCGGCGGGTTGGCCGAAGGCGACGTCACGCGGGTGCGGCTGGATCAGGGGCGTCTGGGTGCTGTCACGCTGCAGGATTATGCGGGCGTGATCGTCGGTGGCGGCCCTGGCTGTGTCAGTGACGATCCCGCCACCAAAGACCCACTAGAGGCCAGGATCGAGGCCGATATCATGGCGCTGATGCCGGAGATTCTGTCCCGCGATATGCCGTATCTGGGCTGTTGCTATGGGATGGGCATTCTGGGCGCTGCGCTCGGCGCGCCGGTGGGCAAAGGCCGCTATGGCGAGGCGATTGGCGGTGTGGATTGTCGCCTGACCGATGCGGGCGTGCGGGATCCGCTGTTGGCGGATCTGCCAGAGCGTTTTCGCGCATTGGTTGGCCACAAAGAGGCGGTCGAGGACTTGCCCGATGGCGCGGTGCATCTGGTCGCCTCCGCCCCCTGTCCGTTCCAGATGATCCGCGCTGGTAAAAACGTCTATGCCACGCAATTCCACCCCGAAGCGCGCGGCGAAAACTTCGCACAGCGTATCGCGATCTATCGCGACCGGGGCTATTTCGCGCCGGAAGACGCCGATGACCTCACCCAGGCCGTCTTGGCGGAACCCATCACCGCGCCGGAGCAAATCTTGCGAAATTTCGTGGCACGCTTCCGCTAAATCCCCGGGATAACACCGGTTTTTGATCCGGTGTGAGGCGCTTAGCGTATATCAATACAAAGACAAGTCTTGGGATCTGCGTGCATCGCGCCATATCCTGGGGTGTGGACAGGAAGGCGGGCCATCGGGGTCTGCCTCGCTTAGGGAAAAGGGGGTGGCGCATGAACATGCATGTTAAGACCGCCACGGAAGAACCAACCGAAAGCCAAGTCGAAGCGGCGCTGGCGCTGCTGACCCAATGGGCCGAGGGCGCAACGCATGATCAGATGGCAGCGCTGACGCCGGGAGTTGCGCGGCTGGTTCGACAGGCCGATTATCCAGACTTCCGACGTGACTATCCCACCGACTTCAAGGTGGATGCCGCCTATAAGGCCGGTCTGCCCGATTTGCAGAATGGCCCGGCCAGCCTGATCCAGGGCGCCAATCGGCGTATCCAGCATGTGGGGATTTCGAATTTCCGCCTGCCGATCCGCTATTCGGTGCGCGGCGGCGGTGAGACGATGCTGGAAACCTCGGTGACCGGCACGGTCAGCCTGGAGGCTGATAAGAAGGGCATCAACATGAGCCGCATCATGCGGTCTTTCTACAAGCATGCCGATATGCGGTTTGGTTTCGACGTGATCGAAGCAGCCTTAGATGATTACAAAGCTGATTTGGACAGCTTTGATGCGCGCATTCAGATGCGCCTAAGCTATCCAATGATGGTGGACAGCCTGCGCTCGGGCCTCTCTGGCTGGCAATATTACGATATTGCTCTGGAATTGGTGGAACGGGACGGTGTGCGGCAGCGGATCGTGCATCTGGATTACGTCTATTCTTCCACCTGCCCATGCTCTTTGGAACTGTCCGAACATGCCCGTGCCACCCGGGGGCAATTGGCGACGCCGCATTCGCAGCGCTCGGTTGCGCGGATTTCTGTGGAGTTGTCGGGCGAGGGCGATCTGTGGTTCGAAGACCTTATTGAGATGGCCCGCGATGGCGTGCCGACCGAAACACAAGTCATGGTCAAACGCGAAGACGAACAGGCCTTTGCCGAGTTGAATGCGGCGAACCCGATCTTCGTCGAAGACGCGGCGCGGTTGTTTGCGGAACAATTGATGGCCGACGCCCGTGTCGGCGATTTCCGCGTGATGGCGAGCCATCAGGAAAGCTTGCACAGTCACGATGCGGTCAGCCTGTTAACCGAGGGTGAGACCTTCGCAGAGGTGTCTCTCGATCCGCGTCTATTCCCGTCGATGATCCATGTCGGCTAATGCGCCGACTTAAGATTGCGCCATAAGTATCCGAAATTACGCAAAAGTCCCCGTGGAGCGGGGGCTTTTGCATTATAGGCTGGATTGGGGTCGCGCGATGTTTGTGATCTCTGGATTGGTCAGCGTGTTGGTCTTCAGCGATCTGTGCCGGTGATGCACCAATGTAAAGCCGTCGCAACACCTGATCATTGATCCGATCCCATCTGGGCCAATGCCGCGGCCCGCTCCTTGACAGCCAAGCCGCGGCGCGCCAACGCTCCGCCTTATGTTTGACTTTCGCCCGGTGGGCTACGTCCTTGGCCTTTTGACGATGACCCTTGGGATCACGATGCTGATCCCGATGGGCGCCGATCTGGTGGCTGGCAACGGCCATTGGGGCGCGTTTGCCGAGGCCGCGGCGCTAACCAGCATGACGGGCCTGTTTATGACATTGGCCTGCGCCAATGGCGTCAGTCAGGGCCTGTCGATCCAGCAGACCTTTTTCCTGACCACGGGCGTGTGGCTTGTCCTGCCGCTCTTCGGTGCCCTGCCATTCATGTTGGGCGATGCGATGGGGCCGGGACAGGGCGCGCGGTTCGTCGATGCGGTGTTCGAGGCAATGTCGGGCATGACGACCACCGGCTCCACGGTGCTGACGGGGCTCGATACGCTTCCGGCGGGGCTGAACCTGTGGCGCGGCCTGATGCAATGGTTCGGAGGCATCGGGATCATCGTGGTCGCCATGGTGTTTCTGCCGGAACTCCGCGTTGGGGGCATGCAGATTTTTCGCTCGGAAGCCTTCGACACAATGGGCAAAATCCTGCCCCGCGCTGGTGAGATCGCCAGCCGGATCTCGGTGATCTATCTGGCGCTGACGGTGCTGTGCGGCTTAGCCTATCTGGCGCTTGGCATGGCGCCCTTCGATGCGCTGATGCATGCGTTGACCACGATCTCGACGGGTGGGTTTTCGAACTATGATGCATCGTTCGGCGCGTTTCAGGGCCCCACGGAGTATGTAGCGGTGGTCTTCATGCTGCTGGCGAGCCTGCCTTTCGTACGCTACATCCAACTGGTGGCGGGCACCGCACAACCGATCCTGCGTGACAGCCAGATCCGCACCTATTTCGCGACGATCCTGATCCTGACCCTGTCCTTCACGCTCTACCGGATGACTGTGAATGGCGATGATGTCAGCGATGGGTTCCGCGAGGGGCTGTTCAACGTGACCTCGATCATCTCGGGCACCGGCTATGCCAGCACCGATTACGAGGCCTGGGGGCCGGTCGTGCCCGCGGCCTTTTTCTTTATCGGTTTGATCGGTGGCTGCGCGGGCTCCACCAGCTGTTCGATCAAAGTGTTTCGATATCAGCTGTTGTTTGCGGCGATCTCCACCCAGGTCCGCCGGCTTTATGCGCCCCACGGCATTTTTGAGCCGCGTTTTGAGGGCCGGCCGGTGGACGAGGAAGTGATCTCTTCGGTGATGGCGTTTTTCGTTCTGTTCTTTGTGACGCTGGGCATTACGGCGGTGTTGCTGGGGCTGACGGGGCTGGATGTGGTTACATCTGTGTCGGGCGCCGCGACGGCTTTGGGCAATATCGGCCCGGGTCTAGGCGATCTGATCGGACCATCCGGCAATTTCGCAAATTTGGGCGACAATGATACCGCCAAATGGATCCTGTCGGCGGCGATGTTGATCGGTCGGCTGGAGTTGATGGCGGTGCTGGTCCTGTTCACCGCCACGTTCTGGCGCGGGTGAGGCGTGGCGCGCGCGTCGGTGAAATGACTGAGCCCCTGTCGGAATGCTGTCATTTTTGCCAAGGGGAGCCTCAGCGTGCTGCGATGGCGCGCCCTGCCGCGACGCCCGAACTCCAAGCCCATTGGAAATTGTAACCGCCGAGCCACCCCGTCACATCCACCGCCTCGCCAATCGCATAGAGCCCCGGCAAATGCGTGCTTTCCATCGTCTTCGACGACAAACCATCGGTCGCGATACCCCCCAAAGTCACCTCGGCCGTCCGGTAGCCTTCCGACGAGGTGGGCGTCACCTGCCAGCCCGTCAGCCGCGCCACCAGATCGCGCAAGGCGGCGTCGGATTGATCGGCCAAATTGCCCGTCAGGTGCCAGGCCTCGGCCAGATGCTGCACCAGGCCTTTCGGTAGAACCTCTGCCAGCAAGGTGGTCAGGCCTTTCGCGCCACTCTCGGCCCGCCTAGCGCGCAGATAAGAAAACAGGTCCAGATCGGGGCGCAGATTAAGGGCGAGGCTATCGCCCTCGCGCCAATAGGATGAGATCTGCAGGATCGATGGCCCTGACAGCCCGCGATGGGTAAACAGCATACCCTCGTCGAAACTGGTGCCGTTGCAGGCGACCCGCGCGGGCACCGACATGCCGGACAGAGCGGCGAATTGCGCCTTCGCCGCGCCGTCAAAGGTGAGCGGCACCAGGGCCGGGCGCGTCTCGGTCAGGCGATGCCCGAACTGCGCCGCCACGCGGTAGGCGAGGCCCGTCGCCCCCATCTTCGGGATCGATTTGCCGCCCGTTGCCAGAACCAGATTGTGCGCTGTCACAGGGCGCGCCGCGCCTTCGCGGGTCAGCGCCACATGAAACAGCCCATCGCGATGGGTGATTTCGCCGACCTCCGTGCGCAGCCATAGCTCCGCGTTGTTCGCCTCGGCCAACAGCATCGCGATGATGTCTTTCGCCGAATTGTCACAGAACAATTGTCCCAGCGTCTTCTCATGCCAGGTGATACCATGTCGGTCGACCAGATCGATGAAATCCCATTGCGTGTAACGGCTGAGCGCGGATTTCGCGAAATGTTTGTTTTCGCTGAGAAAGTTATCAGGACCGGTGTGAAGATTGGTGAAATTACACCGCCCGCCGCCCGAAATGCGGATCTTTTCGCCGGGCGCCTTGGCGTGATCCACAACCAGTGTATCGGCCCCTGCATGGGCGGCGCACATCAGCCCCGCAGCGCCCGCGCCGAGGATCAAGGTGGTGACGGTATGGCTCATGGGCGCTGGCTATGCGCAATCGGTGGGGCCATCAAGGGCTTAGCTCCAATGAGAGATCGTCGTCTTCTCAACCGGACGGGAAGGTGCTGCTATAGCTTTCCTTGGCAATGCTAAGCAAATGACCCCAGCGGTACGGGGCCTAACCGCTGTTTTGTTCAGGCAGTGTGACCGGATGCAAATGCGGTTGCCCCGCGTCGAACCGGTCAAGCGCCACATCGTCCTGGATCGCTTTGGGATGGCCGCCCGGCTGGTCGCCGAAAACCCACCAGCCTCCAGGCTGTCATCCGCAATAGTACCGGGCATGTCCGGTAGATCGCGCTTGATCCGATCTTGAACCCAGGTTTGTCATAGATCACCTGGATCCATTCAAAATCAAGGGGTGAGACGCCAACCGATTAGCTTGCACTGTCGACATCGGCAAACTGCGCCACGCATTCAATCTGCGAAGTTGCGGCTGGCCTTGAGTTGATCCCAGGCCCAGACGACCTCTTGCAAGCGGTCTTCGTCGGATCGGTCGCCGCCATTCATATCGGGGTGCAGCACCTTGATCAGGGCTTTATAGGCTTTCCGGATCTCAGGCTTGGTGGCGTTGTCCTGCACTTCCAGGATTTCCACGGCGCGGCGTTCGGTCGGCGGGAGGCGGCGCCCCTTGGAGCCCGCGCCGCGCCCCGGGTTTTGCGTCGCATTCTGGCCCAGCACCTGATGCGGATCGTCAACGCCCAGCCGGGCCCAGGCGCGTTCCTCGGCCGTCTGTTTGAAGGGCTTGGTGGGCCGATCCCAGACGCGGTCACGATCGAGCTGCGCCTCCATCTCGGCCTCGGTGGTGCCTTCGAAGAAGTTCCATTTCAGATTATATTCCCTGACATGGTCACGGCAAAACCAATGGAAATCATCCAGATTGTCGGGGCTTTTGGGCGCACGATACTGGCCGATCTCTTCACAGCCCGGCGCTTCGCACTTACGTTGAGATGTCTCGAACGCGCCAGACATACCGCGCCGTCCCGTGCGGCGCTTTTTCTTATCCGTCGACACGCGGAGATCGAAATTGAACGGGTCTTTCTCGGCCATGTGCTCGCCCTTCTCGACTCGGAGCAGTGAGTTTAGGGTTTTGACGGCTGAGGGGAAGGGATTGACATGCGAAAAGCGGGGGAAAAGATGACGCGCACGCAGAAAATTGAAACAGCCTTGCAGGGTGCCTTCGCGCCGCGGCTGTTGGAGGTCGTCGATGAGAGCGAGGCCCACCGGGGCCATGCGGGCTTTCAGGAGGGCGGCGAAAGCCATTTCCGGATCACGCTCGAAAGCGAGGCTTTTGCCGGGCTCAGCCGTATCGCGCGGCACCGGGCGGTGCATGGCGCGCTGGGGCCTGACCTGATGTCAGAGATCCACGCGCTCGCCCTGACGATTCGGGAATAGCGGCTTGCCGTCCTCCGCGGCGGGGGCGACCCGGCTTTCGCGGGTGGCGCGCAACGCGCTGAAAAGCGGCGACTCCTCGGCATCATCGCGCTCACGCTGCGGCTGAGGTTCGGCCTCGGGGTCCGGCTGAGTTTGAGGCTCGGACGGGGCCGGGGCCGTCTCGGCGGCTGCGACAGGCTCGGGTTCGCGCGTGGCAACAACCGGGGGCTGCATTTGCGGCGCGACATATGGCTCGGTCGGGATTTCACGTTGAAATACCAGCAGGTTGCGGAACGTCGTTGTCTTCGATGTCAACCCGCTGCGCTCTTCCTGTGGAAGGGTATCGGCGCGCAGATACGACCAGCCATCGGCGGCGAGGTCGTTCATCAGATCTTCCATCGCATGGGCGAAGAGCGCAGGGCCCTTCAATCCGCGCTGACGGCGAATCTTTTCGGGGGCGGGGACGACTTTGTATTCGTATTGGGGCATGCCGGGCCTCTCGATTTTGGAGTGGTTATGGCCGGGTCAGGGGGGCGGAGGCAAGGGGTGTGACATGTGTACACCGGTTGTGCACAGTACAAGTATAAGTGATTTGCGCACACCAAGCGGGCTTAGGCAAGTTATGGTGCGATTTGGTTAGAACGGGCCGCGGAACCTTGGCAGATATCCGCGACCGCTCCCGAGGCTCCTTCGGGCGGTGTTTGCTTCCGCCTCGGGTTCCAGAACTCTAAATGTTGTCCTCGGCCCCCAAAAGGGCGGAAGGTGCATCATCTTGGGATCGTCTTATGCGGGTTCGGGTTGGGATTGGAACTCGCGCAGAACCGTTTGGCCGGTTTCGTCTAAGTGCCCACGCGCGAGGACGCGGCCTTTGAAGACGGGGGTGTCATCGAGTTCATATTCATCGACAGTGACAACAAAGTCTTGTCCGATAACCGCATCCAGTCGGCCCTTGGTTTTCACCTGGAAGGTCGTTGGGTGCCAGCCATACCGGTTGATCAGATTCGAGATCTCGTCGGTGACGATGCTACGCGATGATTTGGCTCTCACATAGACTTTGCCGCGCACGACGGCCTTGACCTTGAACGGCGCATTAAAGGTGGCTTCGTTCACGATGAACGAGGTGACGATCTTCCGGCGCGGCGGCACGAAGATGGTGCTCTGATAGCTCCATTTATGGGCTTCGGTTTGGGTTTGAGAGTTGGTCTTTTTGGTGCTGATCCTAATGGAGTTCTTTGTGCCGCCGACAAAGGGGATGTCGGCTTCAAACTCGGTGCCAAGCTCAAGTGCTTTTTCGACGCTGGTGGTGTAGCTTTCGGTCGTGGTCTCTTCGACGGCAAAGACCTGAGAGTTCTGGACCGACGTGTTGTTGATGAATTCGGATCGTTTCAGTGTGATAGGTGTGATGTCGCCGGGCAAAACTTCGCCAAAGGTCAATTCCTGTTCCCGGATGCGCATGTTGGATTTGGACTCTTTCCAAGTATAGGTGCCGAAATGCGGGAAGTTCTTTTCAGAGGCGCGGGCGACGCGGTCACCGACGATTTTGAATGGGTCAGACATAAAATTTCCTTTCATTTACAACAGGGAACAGGCCGTGGCCTGGGGGATCTTCAATGGGGCGGGTGTCGGCGCGGGACTGCGTGACCGACTGTGCTAGGGTTACGCTTGGGAAAGCTGTATTATTCGCGGTGAATTGGAAAAAGCGGACCAAAGCGCCCAATGCTGGGTGGCTGAGCGCCGCGGGCAACCTGAAAGTCCTTGTGGCGTGCCCTGTTTCGCCAGGGCGACCGACCTGCGGCCCACTCGATCCGATGAGAGCGAGGTGTAGAGACGGCGCGCCATACTGAGCCGCAAGCTGCGTTACCCGTGGTGTGAGGGCGCCGAATGTGCAATGGAAAGCCTCGGTCGAATATCGACCTCGCGTGATCGACACGCGCGTATCATTGTCCTGTGTCCACCAACGCAACGCCTGGAGACTGATCTTTTTGCCATTTAATAAACTACACGTGCCGCAAAGCTTGCCCGCCAAAACCTGCCGAGCGATCAACGAGGAACTCCACGAAAGTCTCGTTGAGACATGCGGGGTTAACCCCGATGATCACTTCTGCTTGGTCGCAAGATATCATCCGGATGACATCCTGCTTCATCCAACATTCCTGGGAGAGCGCGATCCGGAGGCGACCATCGTGATCGAGATTGCTTTGCTCGACGGAAGGACGGATGAGCAGAAAGAGGCCCTTTTCAAGGATGTTCGAACCCGTCTCGACTCAATCGGATTCACGGCAGGTAATTCGATCATCTTCCTTTTGGAGAACAATCCGATCGATTGGTCTTTCAGCCCGGCGGGTTCGGTGAAATCCGTTCTGGGCCTATAGCCTGGCGGATTTCATTTCTGCAGAGCCATGCGCGTTGCGGGCGTGGTCAGCGTGAATGCCGTCGGCGCCCTAGAATGGTAGTTCTAATCGAGCATAACCGGTTCAGGGCGGCCCATGCGACAGAGATCGCAGATGCGGACGGCTTCGGTGATGCCCATGCTGGCGAGGTCGCGGAATTCGGGAAGAGTGAAGGGGTCGGCGCGATTGTAGTCGACGCCGTAGCCCATATCTTCGAAGGATGCGAGCGACAGGCGGCTGAGGGGGCGGTCGATGCCGGACAGAAAACCTGTCAACAGCTCATCTCCGAAGACAAGCTCGCGCCAATGCCCCTCGCGCGTCCCGGGGCCGCCGGTATTGGCGATGGGTACACCGCGAGGCGCGTCGGTGCCCGCGAGCGTGCGGTATTCGCGCACGGCGCTTGTGCCGATGAATTCCGGGTTCATCGAACCCGAACCCGAGATGAGGCTGAAGCTGTCCCAGAGCGTGCCGAAGCCCAGCACATGGGCCATTTCGTGCAAGATCACATCGGCGAAACTGCCTTGGCTTTCCAGATTTTCCAGGTCGGCTTCGTCGAATTGCATGATGCCACGGGCGGGCAGGCGGGTGTCGGGGCGCAGATGGGTCGGCCCGGCCTGGCCCAATACGCCGCCGGGTCCGTCGATATCGGTGACGGAGGCTTCGATCAGGATCCCGGTTTCCGGGGTGCCGTTCAGGTCGACCTCCGGGAAGTCGGTATTGAGCACATCGTTCCACTTGGCGGCGGCAGCATCAAAAACCGCGCGGCGGGTATCGGAAAGCGGGGAGCTGTATTCGACGGTAATCATGGCTGGACGGTATCAGCGTGCGGGTGGTCGGCGAAGAGCCCGCGCGTGCGGTCCGGTCAGGTCGGCGAGATTTGACTGGTGATGTCGGGGACGACGCTCGGCTGACGCCATCGCCCCGCCCGCCATCCCGTGTGGAGACAGGCGGATCACCGGGTTGCGGCGGGGTGCCGCTCACTCAGCAAGTTTTTGCGACACAAGCTGATTGACGGCTTTGGGGTTCGCCTTGCCGCCGGTTGCCTTCATCACCTGACCGACAAACCAACCGGCGAGTTTGGGGTTCTGTTTGGCCTTTTCGACCTGATCGGGATTGGCGGCGATGATCTCGTCCACGGCGGCTTCGATGGCGCCGGTATCGGTGACCTGCTTCATGCCCTCGGTTTCCACGATTTCCTCGGGATCGCGGCCGGTTGTGTAGCATATCTCGAACACATCTTTGGCGATTTTGCCGGAGATGGTGTCGGCCTCGATCAGCTTGATCAGCGCGGCAAGCTGAGCGGGCGCGACGGGGCTGTCTTCGATCCCGCGTTCATCTTTCTTAAGACGCCCGAACAGCTCGTTGATCACCCAATTGGCGGCCAGTTTGCCATTGGTATCGGCGGCGACCGCCTCGAAATAGCCGGCGGCATCAAGGTCCGCGGTTAGGACGGACGCGTCGTAATCGGCCAGGCCAAAGTCACCCATGAAGCGCGCCTTTTTGGCATCGGGCAGTTCCGGCAGATGCGCGGCGATATCGTCGACCCAGGCCTGTTCGATTTCCAGCGGCAGCAGGTCGGGGTCGGGGAAATAGCGGTAATCATGCGCCTCTTCCTTGGAGCGCATGGACCGCGTCTCGCCCTTATCTGGATCGTAGAGGCGGGTTTCCTGATCGATTGTCCCGCCGGATTCCAGGATCGCGATCTGGCGCTTGGCTTCGACCTCGATGGCCTGCTGGATGAAGCGTGTGGAGTTCATGTTCTTGATCTCGCACCGCGTGCCAAGATGGCTGAAATCCTGGGTGGCCTGGTATTTCTCATACTGACCCGGCGCGCAGACCGAGACATTGACATCGGCGCGCAGATTGCCGTTCTGCATATTGCCGTCGCAGGTGCCCAGGTAGAGCATGATCTGGCGGAGTTTCAGCAGATAGGCGGCGGCCTCTTCAGGCCCGCGAATATCGGGGCGGCTGACGATCTCCATCAGGGCCACACCGGTGCGGTTGAGGTCTACGAAGGACAGGGCCGGGTCCATGTCGTGGATCGACTTGCCCGCATCCTGTTCCAGATGGATGCGCTCGATGCGGACCATGCGGGCCGTGCCGTCACCCAATTCCACCAGCACTTCGCCTTCGCCCACGATGGGGTGATAAAGCTGGGAGATCTGATAGCCCTGGGGCAGGTCGGGGTAGAAGTAGTTCTTGCGGTCGAAGGCGGAATTCAGGTGGATCTCGGCCTTCAAGCCCAGCCCGGTGCGCACGGCTTGCGCGACGCAAGCCTCATTGATCACCGGTAGCATCCCCGGCATGCCCGCGTCCACGAAGGCAACATTCGAATTGGGCTCGGCCCCGAACGTGGTTGAGGCGCCGGAGAACAGTTTCGCGTTGGTGGCGACCTGGGCGTGCACCTCCATCCCGATCACAAGCTCCCAATCTTGCTTGGCGCCAGCGATCACTTTGGGTTTGGGGGTGTCGTAGGTCAGGTCGAGCATCTTTGGCCTCCGGTTTGAACGCGATAGCGTGTATGGGATGGGCGCGGCTTCGGCAAGAAGAATGGGATGCTGCGAAAGCTATTCGGTGGAAAGAGATCGGTGGCAGAATTGGATTTTGAGCCGTTCTACGATCTGTTGGTCCCGGCGATTGCCACGATCATCGCAGGGGTGCGGCGCGCGAGGCGATGTTGATCTACCCCATGAACCAAGAGGGCTATGCGATCGGGTGGACGATCGCGGCGGCTGAGCGTTTGAACCCGCCGGCCTCATGGGCACGCCACGGCGCGGGCTTTCGATCAGCCTGGTGACGCGTTGGCCCGCGCGCCATGGCGATGGCATCTGAACATGTGAGGCGGCAAAGGGGCTGACGGCGCCCGGGGCTGGACCCGATAGGGCGCCGGAGTTCCGACAGACTTCCAATCGGATTGGAACAGGGCGCGTGGTCAGACGTTGAGCCTGCGATGCCGGACACATTCGTCTGGCGCCGTTTCAGGAAAGGAACACGATATGCCAAATATCAATCACGCCAAGATTTTGATCCTGTCGACCCATGGGTTTGAACAATCCGAACTGGAAGTGCCGCTGCAAAAGCTGCGTGCGACCGGCGCCAATGTCCAGGTTGCCAGCCCGGTGGACGGAGAAATCCGCGGTTGGGACGGCGGCGATTGGGGCGCGTCGATCCCGGTCGATCTGCATTTGGATGACGTGAACCGCTTTGATTACGATGCTCTGGTCCTGCCCGGTGGGCAAATCAACCCCGATATCCTGCGCACGGATGACAAGGCGGTTGCGCTGATCAAGGGCTTTGTGGAGGACGGCAAGATCGTTGCCGCAATCTGCCACGCGCCATGGTTGCTGGTGGAAGCGGGCGTGGTCGAGGGCCGCGAGATGACATCATATCACTCGATCAAGACCGACCTGATCAATGCGGGCGCCAAATGGGAAGACAGCGCGGTGGCAATCTCGAACGGCATCATCACCAGCCGCAACCCCGATGACCTGGAGGCGTTCGTGTCGAAAATCATCGAGGAGGTCGAAGAGGGCCGACATGATCGCGACGCGGCCTGACGCTTCGGGCCAATTACAGAGGGGCGGCGCCGACTTGGGCCGCCCTTTTTTGTGCCTCAACGGCGGAAGATATTGCGCAGATCGTGCAGTGCGTCGCGCTGGCTATCGGTCAACCCGCCCATGGCAAGCGCCACATCATTGATTACGTTGAGCGGCGCATCGAGCCCGTGGGAGCCCGTCAGCGTCATCAGGCGTTTGCCCAGCCGGGTGACGGCGGGTGCGGGACCGTTGCACTCATTGACCATCCAATGGCCCATCACCAACAACTCCTCTGCCTCGACTTTGGAAATCGCGAAATGCGATTGCAGGGCGATCAGGTGTTTGTCGCGGGTTTCATCGGTATGGGCGGCACCCAGTTCCGCAAAGGCGACGGTCAGGCATCCCGCGGCTAATGTGTTGTCGTCGATACAATCGACCGGATGCATATCGTGGCGGCGGCGAAAGCCAAAACGGCGCGCAGCCCCTGCCAAACTGCCCGCCATATCGGCGAGATCATGGGCAACATCCACCGCCACACGGGCGCGATAGAGCCAAAAGACAATGCCGCCAATTAGCGCGGCGAGGCCGATCAAGATAGGCATGTGTGAGGTCCGGTTCAAAGAGAGTTGCGTGAATAGTTTGTGGCTACATCCGCAGCTTGCGGGAGGTCAAATACAATTGGTCCTATCATCGGTTCCGCACTGTCTGCTGGGTCGGGATACGGTACTGTCTGACGGGGTGTTGAACGGCATAGAGCGACGACCTGTCTGCGATGTCTGCCGTCAGTTTACGCAAGGCGACCGCATGCTGCAGGTAAGGGAAACCGGGCAGATGGCAGTTCCATGAGCGGAAAAGGGCTGTTTCCGGTTACGAGAGGGCCGGGGGGCTTGCCTTGGGTATACCGCATCTGAAACAGTGCCGCGTCTGCAATTTGTATGGTTATGTATATGTTTGGATTGATCAGGCGCACCGCCTTGGCGGTGGCGATTCTGTCTGTTGCGGCCTGCGGAGCGGTGGGGGATCTGGGCTTTCCGCGCTTTGGTCAGGCAGAGGCCGACACGGTGCCGGTCATGCGGTGGGATCATCGGCCCGAGGCCGGTGAATGGACCCGGATGGCCTTTACCGCGCTCGACACCCATGCCGCCACATTGCCTGAAATCGTGCCCTCCGACATCGCGCAATGGTGTCCTGCCTATGCCGATGCGCCCGAAGAGGATCGCGAGGCCTTCTGGGTTGGTCTGATGTCTGCCTTGGCGCGCCATGAAAGTACCTGGAACCCGGAGGCCGTGGGTGGCGGTGGACGCTGGTTCGGCCTGGTGCAAATCAGCCCGGCTACGGCGCGCTATTATGGATGCGACGCCACCAGCGGCGCGGCTCTGACCGACGGGTCGGCCAATATCTCATGCGCGATGCGCATCTGGGCGCAGACGGTGCCGCGCGACGGCGTGGTGGCGGCAGGGCGCGGCGGTGTGGCCGCGGATTGGGGGCCATTTGTGCAGGCCCAAAAGCGCGAAGAGATGCGCAATTGGATCTCGTCCCAACCCTATTGCGCAGGCTGATTGATGATCCTGGGGGATCATTAAGATGCCGGCCGGGCGTCGCGTGACTGCCCTCGCGCTGGGCCTATGGGTGGCGGCGATGCAGACGGTGCCGGTTATGGCACAAGCGTCGGATGATGTGGACGTGACCTCTGGCGCGATCGATGCGGATGTGGCGCCCGATATGGTGCCTGACATCGACCCGGCGATCGAGCCGGATCTTCTGCCGGATGAGGCGCTTGTCGCAGCTTTGCCGGTAGCGTTGCAGCGGCCGTACGCACCAGAAGACATGCCTCAAGGAAGCGAACTGGCCCCGGCGCTCAGCCCCCGCCCGACCTTGCGCGATACCTGGGCGGTGCCGACCGCGCGATGGGACAATCACCCGGAGGGCCGGCGCTGGACCACGGCGGTGCTGGCGGCCCTACGGGGGCCCGGCGCGCCCCTTTTGGAGGTGGAGCCGCGTGATATCCGCACCTGGTGCCCCGGCTATCTGAGCGCTGCACCGGCCCAACGCGCGGCATTCTGGACCGGGCTGGTTTCGGTTCTCGCCTGGCATGAGAGCACCCATAACCAAAACGCGGTGGGCGGTGGCGGGCAATGGTTCGGTCTGGTGCAGATCGCGCCGGGCACCGCGCGGTGGCGCAATTGCGACGTGCGCAGCGGGCAGGCCTTGCTGAATGGTCCTGCCAATCTGCGCTGTGGCATCCGGATCATGGCCTTGACCGTCCCGCGCGACGGCGTCGTGTCCGAAGGCATGGAAGGTGTGGCCGCGGATTGGGGGCCGTTCCATTCCAGCCGCAAACGCGAAGAAATGCGGAACTGGGTGCGGCGACAGGATTATTGTCGCCCGCCGACGCGGCCTGTGATGCGACCTGCCGGGTTGGCTCGGGACACGGTCGGGGCGCGGCCAATGCCACGCCCTGAACCACGCGCCTCCGCTGCGCCTTAACCGTTTAAGCGGCGTGGCGCACCGGGATGCCGCGCTGTTCCGCTTCGCGCTTCAAGCCAGCATGATCGGGCAGATTGTCGATCGGCAATTGGATCTCGGTCCCGTCATCGATCATCACGCTGATCCGCTGCAGGGTGCCGCGTTCACGGATCTGCAGGTGCGAAATGCGACTGATCGGGACCTCAAGGTCGTCATATCCCCCCAGGATATGCCAGGACTGATCCGACATTTTGATCCCGTAGGTTGGAACGCGCGTCAATTGCCAGAGGCAAATGGCAAGCGCCGGGATCAGCAGCAGGATCACGTAGCCGGGGACGAGTTGCCACAAAAGGGCGGCGAGGGCGCCCAAGCCGGTGAATGCGATCACGCTGAGGCCTGGTTTGCCGGGACGGGTTGCATATTCGTATGTATCAGCCATGTCAGACAGAAGGCCCGAGAATTGTGCCCAGAATGCGGTGAGCCAGCGGCGGGGTGGCGGCGGATCTGGCACCATTTAAGGGTTTTAGCGATGCTTTAACACTTTTCCCAAGAATAGGGTGGCGGGCGGGCTTATGCATCAGGCGCATTGCCGTGCATTTGCCGATGGACGGCCTGCAAAAGCCCGCTAGGGTGCCGCCATGAGCGAAGCGACCTCGATCCCGCGGCCCCGAACGATGCGTATACCGGCGCTCGATATCGTGCGCAGCCTTGCGCTGTGCATGATGGTTGTGTTTCATTTCGTGTTCGATCTGGAGATGTTCGGCCATGTGCCGCCATCGACCGCGACCACTGGATTTTGGCGTGCGCTGGCGGTGACCACGGCGGGATCGTTTCTGTTCCTGGCGGGGGTCAGCCTCTATCTGGCCCATGGCGAAGGGATCAGATGGCGCGCCTTTGGGCGACGCCTGGCGATCTTGCTGGCGGCGGCCCTGGCGGTGACAATCGGCACCTATCTGGTCTTCCCACAAGCCTTTGTGTTCTTCGGCATCCTACATTCCATCGCGCTGTGTTCGCTGTTGGGCCTCGCAGTGCTGCGCTTGCCCGCGCTTTTGATCGCGGCACTGGCAATTGTGGTGTTCTACGCGCCGGATTATGCGACGTCGGATCTGTTCAATGCGCGGATCTGGTGGTGGACCGGGCTGCAAAACGTCACGCCCACCACGATGGATTACGAGCCGATTTTCCCCTGGTTCGCGCCGTTTCTGGCGGGACTTGCCGCAGCAAAGGCGGCGGCTGCGATGGGCCTCTGGGCGCGATTGGGCAATGATACCCCGCCGCGCACGCTGCGTGTGGTGGCTTGGCCGGGCCAGCACAGCCTGATCATCTATCTGCTGCACCAGCCGGTTCTAATCGGGCTGGTGGGGGGCGTGACTTTCCTGATCCGCTAGCTGCGGGCGGCTGTCAGCCCCGCATCCGCGCGACCATCTCACCCAGATCCCGGCTGAGGTCGCCATGGTCTGCAATCCGCGCGAGTTCCGTTTGGATCAGCGCCTGCCGGTCGGCATCGTAGCGGCGCCACGTCTCGAAAGCGGTGGACATGCGCGCGGCGGTCTGCGGGTTCAGGCTGTCCATCTTGATCAGCCAATCGGCCACGAAGCGGTAGCCCGCACCGGAAGGATCATGGAATGCCGCCGGGCTGGCGATCAGCCCGCCAAGGACCGAGCGGAAGCGGTTGGGGTTTTTCCAATCGAACAGGTTGTGTTGGGTCAGCGCCTCGGCCAGGCCCACGGCGGCGTCTGGCGCGGCCTGGGTAATCTGCACCATGAACCACTTGTCCATCACCAGCCGGTCGCCGGACCATTGGCGCTCGAATGTGGCGGCGATGTCGGGATCGCCCGCATCCAGCAGGGCAGCAAATGCCGCCATCTGGTCGGTCATGTTGGTCGCGTTGTCGTAATGCGCGCGGGCGCGGTCTGCCCCCTCGGCCAAGGTCAGATAGACAAGGCAGGTATTGCACAGGCTACGCTGAGCCGCCTGGGTGGCATCGGGGCTATAGGCGCCCGCCGGGGCCATCGCGTCATATTGGCAGGTCAGTTCCGGGGCCAGCGCCCCGGCCATCGCGGTCTGCATGGCGCGGCGCTTGGTGTGGATCACGCCGGGATCGGGCACGAGCCCCGCATCGACACAGGCCTGCGCCAGATCGTCCTCCGACGGCAGGGCAAGCATCAGCGCCCGAAAGGCCGGATCGACAGACGTATCGCGCAGCACGGTTTCAAGCGTGCTCAGCAATTCCGGAGAGACGGCGCTTTCGCCGCCGATCATCCGCATCAGCTCTTCTCGCATCGCGCTGCGCCCGGCCTCCCACCGATTGAACGGATCGGCATCATCGGACATCAGCGCCAAAAGCTGTCCGAACGAAATCGGCGCATCCAGGATCACTGGCGCCGAGAACCCGCGCAACAGCGACGGCGTGGCATCGGCGGGATGACCCAGATCAGCCATCGGCCAGCTCAGCACCATTTCGGGCGCATCCAGCACGGCAAGGGTTTCGGGCACAATCTCCTTGCCGCTGTCATAGATGGCAAAGAGGATCGGAATCACCATCGGCTCCTTGAGCGGCTGACCGGGCGTTTCGGGCACCGTCTGGCTCAGCCGCAGAACAAAATCGTCGCCCTCTACGCCCCAACGGGCGGTGACAAGCGGGGTGCCCGCCTGGGTGTACCAACGCTTGAACTGGCTCAGATCGCGGACCGAGACCTCTTCGAAACAGGCCAGCCAATCCTCGATCGTGCAGGCCTGGCCGTCATGGCGGTCGAAATAGAGATCGACGCCCGCGCGGTAGGTGTCGGCGCCCAGCAGGATCCGCAGCATCCGAATGACCTCGGCGCCTTTTTCGTAGACCGTCGCGGTGTAGAAATTGTTGATCTCCACATAGCTTTCGGGGCGCACATTATGGGCGAGGGGGCCCGCATCTTCGCGGAACTGCCGCGCGCGCAGTTGCAGCACGTTGCTGATCCGCTCCACCGGTTCGCTGCGCATATTGCCGCTGAATTGCTGATCGCGAAAGACGGTCAGGCCCTCCTTCAGGCAAAGCTGGAACCAATCGCGGCAGGTAATGCGGTTACCGGTCCAATTGTGGAAATATTCATGGGCGACGATGGCCTCGATAAACGCATAATCGCGGTCGGTCGCGGTTTCGGGCGAGGCCAGGACGTATTTGGAGTTGAAGATGTTCAGCCCCTTGTTTTCCATCGCGCCCATGTTGAAATCATCGACCGCGACGATGTTGAACACGTCCAGATCGTATTCGCGGCCATATTCGGTCTCGTCCCAGCACATGGAGCGTTTCAGCGCATCCATCGCATAGGCACATTTGTCCTCATCGCCGGGTCGCACCCAGATGTTGAGCTCCACCGGCTTGCCCGACGCTGTGGTGAAGTGATCCGAATGGGCCACCAGATCGCCCGCCACAAGGGCAAACAGATAGGCCGGTTTGGGATGTGGGTCGTGCCAGCTGCCATGGCCCTGCGGGTTGCCGTTGGACAACAGCACCGGCAGATCGCTGTCGATTGTGACGGTGAAGGGCGCCATTACATCGGGCCGGTCGGGGTAATAGGTGATCTTTCGGAACCCTTCGGCCTCGCATTGGGTGCAATACATACCCTTGGACATGTAAAGCCCCTCCAACGCGGTATTGGCTTCGGGGTTGATCTCGACTTCGCTGGTCAGGCGAAAGGGGCCGTCGGGTATGTCGATGGCGTCGATGCGAATGCCCTGTGCAAAAGGCGGAAGCGCCGGGTCAAGCGGCGCAAAGGCGACCGGGGCTCCGTCGATCTTGAGATGGGGGGTGCCGTCGGCATCCGTCAGCAAGGTCAGGCCTTCGCCCATCAGATCCAGCGGTTGATCCGCCTCCAATGGCGTGATCGTCAGGACTGAAACAACTTTCGTGGCTGTCGGATGCAGGTGAAAGGTCAGGGCCACATCGTCGATCCGAAACGGATAGGGCGTGTAATCGGCCAGCCGGACGGGCTGTGGGGCGGCTGGTGTGGCGTCTTTCATCAAAACTCTCCGGAGGTTGGGCGTGGGCGAAAGCTAGGTCGATGCCACGGGGGCTGCAACCGCACGACGCGCTTGCAGAGACAATCGGGCCTGCTATCTCTTCGCCCATGGCCGATGTTCTTGTTTGGTTCAAACGTGATCTGCGTGTGCAGGACAATCCCGCCTTGGCGCTTGCCGCTGCGCGGGGCGGGTCGGTCTTGCCTGTTTTCATCGTGGAGCCTGAGGCTTGGGCGCAATCCGATGCCAGTGCGCGTCAATGGCGATTTGTGGCCGAAAGCCTCGCCGGGCTACGGACCGACCTTGCCGCCCTGGGGGCGCCTTTGGTGGTCCGGGTCGGTGCGGCAGAGGCTGTCTTGGCCGACCTATGTTCCACCCATGGGCTGACCGAGATCATCAGCCACGAGGAAACCGGCAATTTGTGGAGCTATGGGCGCGACCTTCGTGTTGCGGCTTGGGCGCGTGGCGCCGGGATTACCTGGACCGAGCTGCCGCAGATGGGTGTGGTGCGTCGCCTTAAGGGCCGCGACGGGTGGTCCAAGCTGCGGGATGGCGTGATGCGACAAGACCAGGTGCCGATCCCCGCCGCCCTGTGCGGCCTGCACGCGGATCCGGGCGCGCTTCCCGATGCGCGGGATCTGGGCCTTGCATTCGATCCGTGTCCGGATCGCCAGCACGGGGGGCGGTCCCATGCGCTCAGCCTGCTCGGTGGGTTCCTGACCGAGCGTGGGCAGAGCTACCGCAAGGCCATGTCCTCGCCGCTGGAGGGTGCGACGGCCTGCTCGCGCCTATCGCCGCACCTGGCCTGGGGCACCGTGTCGAGCCGCGAGGCGGTGCACGCGCTGTCGGCGCGGCGCGTCGAGGTGAAAGGCACCCGCGATGGCTGGATCGGATCGCTGCGCAGCTTTGAGGCGCGGCTCGCCTGGCGCGATCATTTCATGCAAAAGCTCGAAGATCAGCCGAGTATCGAAACCCGCTGCCTGCACAGCGCCTATGAGGGTCTGCGCCCGACTGAGCCCGATGCTATACGTCTGGCGGCTTGGGAAACGGGAGACACGGGCATTCCTTTCGTCGATGCCTGCATGCGATCCCTGATCGCGACCGGCTGGCTGAATTTTCGTATGCGCGCCATGCTGATGGCCGTCGCGTCTTACCACCTCTGGCTCGATTGGCGCGTGACCGGGCCGCATCTGGCGCGGATGTTCACCGATTACGAACCCGGCATCCACTGGCCGCAGGTGCAGATGCAATCGGGCACGACGGGGATGAACACGGTGCGGATTTACAACCCGATCAAACAGGGTGGCGATCAGGATCCGACGGGTGCGTTCACCCGCCGCTGGTGCCCCGAATTGCGCGATGTGCCCGATGCGCATCTGCAGACGCCGTGGAATTGGGAGGGCGCGCCGCGCTTGCTCGGCAAACGCTATCCCGCGCCCATCGTCGATGTCGCCAAAGCGGCAAAAGCGGCCCGCGAACGGGTTTGGGCCGTGCGTCGCGGGGATGCCTTCCGGTCGGAGGCTGACAAGATCGTTGAAAGACACGCCAGCCGCAAAGATGGCGGGGCAGGGCGCCACTTCGTCAATGACCGTGCCCCCAAACGACGCGCACGTAAGCAGGATGTGTCGCAACTCGATCTGGGCCTATAGCCGCGATAGCCGGGCCCGATCGGCGTGCCAGTCTTTCAACGGTCCGCTCTTGTCAGGTTTGTCCATCTAGGGCGACAGAACGTCCCGCAGAAATGCGGCCTCTGTCTCCCATGTGCTTTGGATGTAGAGCGCTTCATGCCCCATCCCGTCCAACGTGACAAAGGTCGCATTGTCACCCGCAGCTGCGTACAGCGCGCGCCCAGAGTGATAGGGAATGATCCGGTCCTCGGTGCCATGTTGGATCAGGATCGGCGCGGTGATGGCGCGGATATGGTCGATGCTGCGAAATTGGTCGAACATCAAAAGCCGCACTGGCAGGAATGGATAAAGATCGGCGGCGACGTCGACCGCCGCGCTATAGGGCGCGCCCAGAACAACCGCGCCCACCGGCACGTCAGCGGCGAGTTGCACGGCGATACCCGTCCCAAGGGATTCGCCGATTACGGCGAGGTCTTCGGGGGCCACGCCCGCGCCAATCACCCAATCATAGGCGGTCCGCGCATCTGTCAGCAGGCCGCGTTCGGTGGGGCGCCCGGAGGATCCGCCATAGCCGCGCCAGGATAGAAACGCCACGCCAAAGCCCAGATCGCGATACGCGGCAAACCGGTCGGCGCGAGAGGCAACCTCTCCGCCATTGCCGTGCAGAAACAGGATCGTGGGGTGTCCGGGCGCAGCTGGCGCATACCAAAGCACCACTCTCTCGCCATCGGGCGTCGGCAGATCGTGAACGGACACGCCAGACAGTCCAAGCGTTTCAGGCGGTGGGTTCGCGTTGGACGGAAGATACATCAGGTTACGTTGCAGAAGCACAAACCCCGCAACGATCACCAGATATAGCGCGGCCACACCAGCCGCGCCGATCAGAAGAACGCGCATCTGTCTCGTAAAAACTTGGGTCGAAACCCTAGTCGTGGATCTTCCCGGCGCCGCATCAATAGGTGCGGATCAGGCCGACCAATTTGCCTTGAACGCCAACCTGATCCTCGCGGAACACGCGCGTCTCATAGGCCGGGTTCGCGGCTTCCAACGCGATCATCCCGCCCTTGCGGCGATAGCGTTTCAGCGTGGCTTCTTGGCCCTCGACCAGGGCCACGACGATATCGCCATTATCCGCGCTGTCGCCTTCCTCGATCACAACGATGTCGCCATCATTGATCCCGGCATCGATCATGGAATCGCCTTTGACCTCCAACGCGTAGTGGTTGCGCCCGGTGCCCAGCATTTGCTGGGGCACGGCCACATGGGCGGCGACCTGGGAAATCGCCTCGATCGGCACACCGGCCGCGATTTTGCCCATCACAGGCAGTTCCGTTGCCGCCGCTGCGCTGACAGGCAGCGCGCCTGCAGGCAATCCGCTGGGGCGGTCCGGCGCGTCGCCGTCGATCACCCGTGGCTCGAACCCTTCCATGCCTTCGGGCATTTTCACGATCTCAATGGCGCGGGCGCGATGGGCGAGGCGCCGGATAAAGCCGCGCTCTTCCAGGGCCGTGATCAGCCGGTGGATCCCGGATTTCGACCGCAGATCCAGCGCCTCTTTCATCTCATCGAAAGAGGGCGGTACACCGTCTTTTTGCATCCGCTTGTGGATAAACTCCAGAAGGTCACGCTGCTTTCGCGTCAACATCCCCGTATTCCTCCGTTTGTCCGCCAGGTCCGGCGGCTGTCGCTGCTCGATTTATGGGGGCGCATTCCACACCCGTTCCGGGTATGTTCTATCCATGTTCTACATCATTTGTCAACGAATCAGGTAAACAGACGGTTAAGAGAGACGTAATCGACGACGTCTCCAGCGCGTTTGGGCGCATCTGCCACAGGGCGTACCAGCAGCGCCGAGGCACTCGAAAGCACTGTCAGAAGTGAGCTGTCCTGGCTGCCATAAGGCGTCAGATAGGGCATATCCGTACCCGCCTGCAATTCGGCGCGCATGTAATGCTCTCGCGGGCCGTTTTCGGGCAGATCCACGCCCAGCCGCGCCTTGTGGCGGCTACGCGGCGCGCCTGGCAGGCCCATCATCGCGCGCAGCATCGGCACCAGGAACAACTCGCCGCAGACCATGGCCGAGACCGGATTGCCCGGCAGGCCCAGCAGCGCTGCATCCCCCAAACGCCCTGCCATCAGCGGTTTTCCGGGGCGCATCGCCACCTTGTAGAAGGCACGCTCCAATCCCAGATCCGCCGCGACCTCGCCCACCAGATCGTGGTCGCCCACCGAGGCGCCGCCCACGGTCACGATCAGATCGGCGCCTTTCGCCAGCTCAAAGACCTGGGCGAGCGAGGCGCGTTTGTCGCGGGCGATGGGCAGCAGACGCGCGGTGCCGCCCTCGGCCTCGATCCGCGCCTTGAGGCCGTACGTGTTGGAGGCGATGATCTGATCCGGCGCAGGTACTTCGCCCGGGCTGACCAATTCGTCACCCGTCGCGATCAGCGCCACATCGGGCCGCTTGGCCACCCGCAATTCCGGCGCGTTCATGGCTGCGGCCAGGGCAACATCGGCGGGGCTGAGCCTCCGAGGTGCGGTCAATTGCGCGCCTTCGACAAAATCCGCGCCAGAGGGGCGTACATTCCAGCCCGAGGACAGATGGCGCCCCAGGGTGACCCGGTCGCCGTCGCGCTCGACATCTTCCTGGATCACCACCCGGTCGGTGCCCGCAGGCAGCGGCGCGCCGGTAAAGATCCGCAGGGCCTCACCCGGTCCAATGGTGCCGGGCCAATGGTGGCCCGCCGGCGCCTCACCCACCACGCGCAGGCGACGGCCCGGGATCGCTTCGACATCGCGCAGGGCATAGCCATCCATGGCCGAAGCGCTGAAGGGGGGCTGATCGCGAAACGCGGTGATTGGGGCGGCCAGAACACGGCCCCCCGCTTTGGCAATCGGCACGGTTTCCGTACCCAGAGGCTGAGCCAAGGCCAGGCAGGCGGCAAGGGCATCTTCGACGGAAATCACGTCTGCGCCTCGTAACGACCGGACTTGCCACCCTCTTTGAGCGTCACGCGGATCCCACCGATCTCCATGCCCTTTTCGGCGGCCTTCAACATATCATAGACCGTCAGCGCGGCGGTTGAGACGGCGGTCAGGGCCTCCATCTCAACCCCCGTTTGGCCAGTGGTCTTCACGGTCGCGGTAATGCGCACACCAGGCAGCGCGCGGTCGGGGGTCAGGTCCAGGGCGACTTTGGTGATCGGCAGCGGATGGCAAAGCGGGATGAGCTCGGCGCAGCGCTTCGCCCCCATAATCCCTGCCAGCCGTGCCACGCCCAGAACATCACCCTTTTTCGCACTGCCTTGTTCAACCAAATCAAGGGTTTCCGGCCGCATCTTCACGTAACCTTCGGCCTCAGCAACCCGGTCCGTCACGGCCTTTTGGGACACATCGACCATATGCGCCTGCCCGTCGCCGTCGAAATGCGTCAGCTCCGACATCAGGCGGGCACCGGATCGGCCAGCAGCGCCTGCGTGGCCGCCGCCACGTCGGCCTGGCGCATCAGGCTTTCGCCGATCAGGAAACTGCGCGCGCCGTGCTGCGCCATATCGGCCAGGTCCTCAGGCGCGAAGAGGCCGGATTCAGAGATCACCATCCGCTCGCTTGGCACCCGTGCGGCCAGATCGCGCGTGGTCTGCAGCGAGGTCTCGAACGTGTTGAGATTGCGGTTGTTGATCCCCAGAAGCGGCGAGGTCAGCGCCATGGCGCGATCCAGTTCGGCGCCGTCGTGAACCTCGATTAACGCATCCATGCCCCAATGGCGGGCGGCATCCTCGAGCTCGGCGGCCTGGCCATCCTCGACCGAGGCCATGATGATCAGGATGCAATCGGCACCCCAGGCGCGTGCCTCGGCGACCTGATAGGGATCGTAGAGGAAATCCTTGCGCAGGCAGGGCAGATCGACGGCAGCCCGCGCGCGGCTCAGAAATTCTGGCGCGCCCTGGAAAGAGGGGGTGTCGGTCAGCACGCTCAGACACGTCGCGCCGCCCGACTCATAGGCTTTGGCAAGGGCAGGCGGGTCGAAATCGGCGCGGATCAACCCTTTGGAGGGGCTTGCCTTTTTGATCTCTGCGATCAGGCCATAGCCGTCGGCCTGTGCTGCCCAAAGCGCCTTTGCAAAGCCGCGCACGGGCGGCGCGGCGCGGGCGGCCTCTTCCACTGTCGAGCGGGGGCGCGCAGCCTTTGCGGCGGCCACTTCCTCCAGCTTATAGGCTTTGATCTTGTCGAGTATCGTGCTCATGGCTGTAGGTCTTAGGCGAGGCGCAAAGAGGTGTCGAGGGTGCGTCGGCGGCTCAACGAGGCGCTCCGACGCCGCCGGGCGCGGAAAACGCACGTTTTCCGGCCGTTTTTCGCGCGAAAAACGCGCCCGGTTGCAGCCGTCATGCGGCTGAGGTGACCTGAGCGCAGGTGGTGACGGCGCGCTTGGCCTGGCCGCTATCGATGGCCTCTGCCGCGATCTCGACCCCATCGCGCAGTTCCGTCACGCGCCCCGCAACGATCAACCCGGCGGCGGCGTTCAGCAGGACCGCATCGCGGTAGGCGCCGGGCGCCCCGTCCAGCAACGCGCGCAGGGCCGCGCCGTTTTCCTCGGGCGTGCCGCCCAGAATGTCTTTGAACGGATGCACCGGCAGGCCCGCATCTTCGGGATGCACCTCGCGTGACCGCAGCTTGCCGTCGCGCAGTTCCACCACATTGGTCAGGCCCGTGATGGTGATCTCGTCCGTCCCGTCCGAGCCATGGACCAGCCACGCCGCCTCGGACCCCAATTCTTGCAACGTTTCGGCCATCGGATAGATCAGATCGATCGCAAAGGCGCCGGTCAATTGACGTCTCACGCCTGCCGGATTGGTCAGCGGGCCAAGAATGTTGAAGATCGTTTTGCAGCCCAGTTCCTGACGCACGGGCATGACATGCTTGACGGCGGGATGATGCATTGGCGCCATCATGAACCCGATCCCGGCTTCGCGAAGGGAGGCTTCGACCACATCGGCGCCGACCATGACCTCGATGCCCAATTGCCCCAACACATCCGCCGCGCCGGATTTCGACGACAGGTTGCGGTTGCCGTGTTTGGCGACCGGCACACCAGTGCCCGCCACCACAAAGGCCGCAGCGGTCGAGATGTTCAGCGTGCCCATCCCGTCGCCGCCCGTGCCGACAATATCGATGGCGCCGTCCGGGGCGGCGACCTTCACGCATTTGTCGCGCATGACCTGGGCGGCGGCGGCATATTCGGCCACGGATTCGCCGCGCGCCCGCATCGCCATGATCAGCCCGCCCATCTGCGCCGGCGTGGCCGCGCCCTCGAACATCAGCTCGAACGCCTCCACCGCCTGGGCGCGGCTGAGCGGCCCCTCCGATGCAGCAAAGATGATCGGTTTCATCGCGTCACTCATGGCAAGGTCTTTCAGGCGTCCGCCGTCTGGCGTGTGGTCTTCAGGAAGGTTTCCAGCATCGCGTGCCCATGTTCGGACCGGATGCTTTCGGGGTGAAACTGCACCCCTTCGATGGGCAAGTCGCGGTGGCGCAGCCCCATGATGGTGCCGTCCTCCAGCTCTGCGGTGATCTCAAGACAATCGGGCAAGGTGGCGCGGTTGACGACAAGCGAATGGTAGCGCGTGGCCTTGAGCGGCGCGGGCAGACCCTTGAACACACCGATATTCTTGTGGCGGATCTCGCCCAGCTTGCCATGCACGATGTCCGAATGCTGGGTGATCGTGCCGCCAAAGGCCTCTCCGATGGTCTGATGGCCCAGGCACACACCCAGCAGCGGCATGCCCGCGCCTGCGGCAGCGCGGGTCAGCGGCAGGCAGATCCCGGCGCTTTCGGGATAGCCTGGCCCTGGGCTGAGAACGATACCTTCGGCACCGCTGGCCATGGCCTCCTGGACGGTGATGGCATCATTGCGCACCACCTCGATCTCGGCGCCCAACTCGCCCAGATAATGCACCAGATTGTAGGTGAAGCTGTCGTAATTATCGATCAAAAGCAGCATCTCGCGCAGGCCTTTCCGCCACAGTCGAAAAAAGGGTGAAGGCGTCGCGCGCCCAGGTTATACATGTTTCAAAGCGCTGGCGCGGGGTCAAGGTGGCGCGCCGCAGGATATCGCTGCAAATCAGGCGCGATAGCCGGGCGGCGGTTCAATCCGGCACAGCTCAGAAACAAACCTCGGCGTGATGTACGAGGTCCGAGCAGACGGGAGCGGGGCCATGGGTGGTCTAATCATTGGAATGCTGTGGGGCACTTTGGTGTCGGCGCTGATCTTGGTGGCCCTGTCGCTCAGTTCACCCTTGCCCGAGAGGGCGCAGGAGGTTTTGGCCGAGAGCCCCCAGGTGGTCGACGCGCCTGCTGAACCGGAAGTGGCGCCGGAAGACGATGTGGTCGTGCCCCCCGAGGCCACGCCTGAGGTTGAAAGCCCACCTGAGAGCGCCGATCCACAGGTGCAGCCCGCTGATGAAGAAACCGCGATTCCCGCGACTGAGGTGCCCTTGCCCTCTGGAAGCGAGTTCAACCGCCCGCCGCCCGAACAGGCGGCGATTGTACCCAGCCCGGACGCTGCGCCGCGTCCCGCATTGCCCGAAGCCCCTGTGATCGGTGTGGAAAGCAGCACGCCGCGCTTCGACAACGTGCCACCGCCACAGCCAAATGTCGTGACAGACGCGCCCGATGCCAGCGCGGCTCCCGAAAGCGGTGCCGCGCCCAATGCGCCCACCGGCTTGCGCCTGCCGACCACTGCCGAGGCGCCAAATGCGCCCGCCGTCCCATCGCCCAGTGCCGAGCCCGATATCCGGACCGCGCGTCTTCCCCAGACCACGCCCGCAATCCCGCGACCCGGCGCCGCGCCTGAGGCGCCGCCGGTGGCGCCCGAAAGCCCCCCAAACCTCGCGGAAGAGGAAGAGGAAGAGGAAAGCGTGCGGGCGCCCGAGGCAGAGGATGAGGCGCCGACCGTTCAGGCGCTTCCGCCCGCCGGTTTGCCCGATGCCCCAGCGCCCCTTGAAACTGCGCCAAGCGTCGGATCCGCCGCGCAGATCGGCCCCAATCTGACCCGCCCGAATTCCAGCTTGCCGCAGGTGGGCGGCAACGCGCCTGATCTCAGCGATGCGCCCCTAGAGGCCGAGGTGATCGATGAGCCCGAGGATCCACGCGCCATCGCGCAAAATGCCATGTCGTTTGAGCGCGACGGGCGCCCCTTGATGTCGGTGATCCTGATCGATGAGCCCAATGCGGCGCTGGATCTGGATACGCTGACGCGCTTCACCTTCCCGGTGACCTTCGCGCTGGATTGGTCCGAGCCGGGCGCGAGTGACCGCGCGGCCGCCTATCGCGCTGCTGGGTTTGAGGTGGCGATCCTTGCCAATGGCCTGCCAGACGGGGCGGAGGCGGTCGATGTCGAAGTGGCCTTCGAAGTGGCGCAGCAAAATTTGCCAGAGGCGGTGGCACTGCTCGATACGCAAGACGGGCGGCTGCAATCCAACCGTCCGCTGCTTGACGCGATGATCGCGGCGCTGGCCGATACCGGCCACGGGCTGGTCGCCTTTCCCCAGGGTCTAAATGCGGCGGAACAAACTGCGGCGCGGTCCGGGGTGCCGGGCGCGACCCTGTTCCGCCTGTTGGACGGCGAAGAGGAAGCCGCTCCGCGGATCACGCGCTACCTGTCCCGCGCGGCCTTTGCAGCGGTGCAGGAAGGACATGTGATTGTAGTGGGCCATACCCGGCCCGATACGGTGACGGCGCTGCTGTCCTGGGCGCTGGCCGAACGCTCTGGCAGCGTCCAACTGGCGCCCTTATCGGCCACCTTGCTGTCGGAGGAGGCGCAGCCCTAACCGAATGCGCGGCATTGGCCATCCCGCGCGGGCCGCGCCCGGCGCGCCGGGCCCAACGGGGCGCGTGCCCCGGACGGGGCATGGCGGCCAGGCGGGAGCGCCCAGGGGCCAATCCTGGGCAAAAGCGTTAACTATTGCCGCGCGAGAACAGGCCGGCGTCTTCGGCAGCGGTACGGATGGCGCGGGCCTTGTTCACCGTCTCCTGGAACTCCGCCTCCGGGTCGCTGTCGAACACGACACCGCCCCCGGCCTGCATGTAAAGCGTGCCGTCCTGGACCACGGCAGTCCTCAAGGCGATGCACATATCCATGTCGCCCCCGGCGCTGAAATAGCCGACGCCGCCGCCATAGACACCACGCTTTTCAGGCTCCAACTCGTCGATGATTTCCATCGCGCGGACCTTCGGCGCGCCCGAAACCGTCCCCGCGGGCAGACCGGCCAGCAACGCCGACAGCGCATCATGATCTTCGGACAATTCACCCACCACGTTGGAGACGATATGCATCACGTGGCTGTAGCGTTCGACGATGAATTCCTCGGTCGGGCGCACCGTTCCGATCTTGGACACGCGACCGGTATCGTTGCGGCCCAGATCGAGCAGCATCAGATGCTCGGCCAGTTCCTTTTCGTCGGCCATCAGATCGGCCTCCAAGGCGCGGTCCTCGTCGGGTGTGGCCCCGCGGGGTCGGGTGCCCGCAATGGGCCGGATCGTGACCTCGTTATCGAAGACGCGCACCAGGATCTCGGGGCTGGCGCCGACAATCTGAAACCCGCCGAAATTGAAATAGAACATGAAGGGCGACGGGTTGGTGCGCCGCAACGCGCGGTAGAGCGCAAAGGGCGGCTCGGGGAAATCGACACTCCAGCGCTGCGACGGCACAACCTGAAAGATATCGCCCGCGCGGATATACTCCTTGGCTTTCTCTACCGCCTCCAGATAGCCCTTATGGCTAAAATTCGACACCGGTTCGGCCAGGACTTGGGCCGCGCCCATTTCCCGTGCAGCGACAGCGGGCGCGCGTTCCAGATCACGCAGCGCATCGCCGACGCGCTCAGCTGCCTGTGCATAGGCCGCCTTGGCCGACAGGCCCGAGCTCTGCCAGGCGGGCGCGACAATCGTGACCTCCCCCTTCACGCCATCCAGCACCGCAATCACCGAAGGCCGGATCAACACCGCATCGGGCAGGCCCATCGGGTCGGGGTTCACATCCGGCAAATGCTCGACCAGCCGGATCATGTCATAGCCCAGATAGCCAAACAGACCTGCGGCAGCGGCGGGCAGATCGGCGGGCATGTCGATGGCGCTTTCGGCCAGCAGAGCCCGCAGCGCCGTCAGGGGATCGCCATCGCAGGGCGTAAAGCCATCGCGATCGTAGCGTGCGGCGCGGTTGATCTGACTGGTCTCGCCCCGGCACTCCCAGATCAGATCGGGCTTCATGCCGATGATCGAATAGCGCCCGCGCACCTCACCGCCAGTCACCGATTCAAGGATAAACGCATCGCGGCCCGCATCGGTCAGCTTCAGCATGACCGAGACGGGTGTGTCGAGATCCGCCGCCAATCTTGCATAGACCAATTGGTTTTCGCCCCGATCCCAGGCCGCAGCGAAGGCAGTATACTCGGTCAGGATCGCCATTACGGGAAGGCTGCATTCACGGAGTTGATCACCGCCTCATTGGTCGTGAAGCCAGCCTCGGCTTGCAGCGCCTGACCATAGGCCTCGAAGATGTCGGTCGCGATGGCTTGGTTCAGGGTCTGTTCCAGGATGGTCAGCAAGAACCCCACATCGGGCGCATCACGGGCGGCGGGATTGATCGCATCCAGACGCACGATATGCGCCGCCTCGGCGCCCGGAATCAGAACCACATCGCCAATCTCGGCCATCTGGAACGCCTGCGGCACCGTTGTGGGCGGCAAATCGGGCAGCAGATCCTGGCGGCGGATCCGGCGTTCCTCAATGGTGTCGCCCAGATCCTCCAATGCCGCGCCGGTCGCCAATTGCGAGACCAACTCTTGTCCCCGTGCAGCCAATTCGTCGCGTAGCGCGCTTTGCCGCCAGGCTGCCGCCACCTCTTCGGTGATCTCGTCCAAGGGGGGCACGCTCGGGGGCACAATTTCCATCAATTCCAGCGCGAAGATGCCGCCATCCGACAGGCTGAGCAGTTCGGGGAAATCATTTTCATTGACTGCCTCGGCGGCATCGCGGAAATTGTCATATCCCGCAATCGCCTCCTCCGAGTTGAGGGAATAGTCGATCTCCCCCAACGTGAGCTGCGTATCTGACGCGATGTCCTCCAGCGTGGCGCCCCCGGCCAACAGATCGTCGACCTCTTCTTCCATGGCGGCGATGTCGCGGCGCGCCACCTCCTGGGCCAGTTCCTCGCGCAGATCATCGACGGCGTCTTCGAATGCGATATTGGTCTCCTCAAGCACTGCATTCACCCGGAACAGGGCAGGGCCGAGGGAGGTCTCGACCGGCCCGATGATCTCGCTTTCTGTGTCGCCAAAGATCGCCTCGGCCGCCGCCGCGCTCAGATCGCCGCGGGCGATTTCACCGATATCCACGTCATCCAAGGTCAGGTCACGCTCTTCGACCAGCGTGTCGAAATCGGTCTCTCCGGCCGCGATCGCATCGAAGGCTTCTTGCGCGGCCTCTTCAGTGCCGAAGACCAGCCGTTCCAAAAGACGGCGCTCGGGTTGCGCATAGACATCCTGACGGTCGTCATAAAGCTCGCGCAGTGTCTCTTCGGCGATTTCGACATCGTCGATCAGATCCGACGGTCGCAGCCACACATATTGGATCCGGCGCGCCTCGGGCCGCTCGAACATATCGGGGTTGTCATCATAGAACGCGGCCAGGTCGGCCTCGGTCGGTTCCGGCACGCCCTCGATCAGATCGGCCTCGGTTAGCGTCAGCCGCGTGAAGTCGCGGGTCTCGCCCTGATAGGCGACGATGGCTTCGATCATCATATCGGGGGCGCTGATCCCGCCCACCACTGCGGTCTGCAGCAGCGCGCGGCTGACATCTTCGCGGGTATCTGCCTCGAATTCGCGCGCCGTGGCCCCCTGTTGTTCGAGCACGAATTGATAGGTGTTGCGGTCGAAATTGCCGTCGAGCCCCTGGAACGCCTGCACCTGCGTGATCTGACGCGCGACCTCTTCATCGCCCACCGAGATCCCCATCTCGTCGGCGGCATTGGCCAGGGCGGCGCGTGCGATCAGCCCGGCCAGGATCTGATCATCGACCCCGCGCGCCTGCAGATCAGCAAAGCGCACCGGTTGCCCGCTTTGCGCCACCTGGGCGCGAATTTCATTCTGGACAGCGCGAAAATAGTCCTGGGCCGAGATTTCGACATCGCCCACAGAGCCGACGCGGCCCGACCCGCCGGTGAACGAGTTGATGCCGAAGCCTGCCAGCGAGACGAAGAGCAGACCCATCAGAATCCAGACCAATATGTTCGACATTTTTTTGGTTGCTGCTTTTGCCATGGGAGATTGGCCTCTCTGTCATCACATCGCGCCCGGTCGTAAGGCTTTGCCGGGCAGGGGGCAAGGGTGCGTCGCGTTCCGCTATAGATCGACCTGCGCCAGGCGCGTCACAACCGCGTCAAGGCCCGCCTTGTCGGCATTGGCAAAGGCAATCCGAAGCGTCGCTTCGGCCTGGCCGCTGCCGCCCTGCTGACGCGTCGGGCCGAACATGGTGCCGGGCAGGACCAGCAGATGCGCCTGATCGACAAGCGCCTTGGCAACCATATCCGACGGCGCCGCAAATGGGTGCCGGACATAGGCGAAATACGCGCCGCAGCCCAGCAGATCCCAGCCTGCCAGGCGCGCAAACCCGGCCTCCGCCGCCGCGCGCCGCGCCAGGATCTCATCGCGCTCCCCCGCCAGCCAGTGCGACAGGTGGCGCATCCCCCATAAGGCACCGATCTGGCCCACTTGCGGTGGACAAATGGCGACGGTGTCGAGAAACTTTTCCACCTCATCCAGGCGCGCTGTGCTGGCCATGATCGCGCCCACGCGGTGCCCGGTCAGGCGGTAGGCCTTTGAAAAGGAATAGAGATGGATCAGCGTATCGTCCCAATCGGGATCGGCGAACAGATTATGGGGCGCGCCGGAGGCCGCATGAAAATCGCGATAGGTCTCATCCACGATCAGAGCGAGCCCGCGCATGCGGGCAAGCTCAAAGAAGGCCCGCATCAAAGCGGGCGGATATTCCTTGCCGGTGGGATTGTTGGGTGTGATCAAAACGATGGCCCGTGTGCGATCGGTGATCAGCGCCGCTGCTGCCTCGGGGTCGGGCAACAAATCGTCCCCCGTGGGCAGATAGACGCCCCGGATCCCGGCCATATCCAGCCACATCTGATGGTTGAAATAGAAGGGCAGGGGCAGGATCACCTCATCCCCCGCGCCCGCCAAGGTCGACAGCGCCGCGGTGAAGGCCTGGTTGCAGCCTGCGGTAATCGCAACCTGCTCCGGCGCGATGTCACCGCCATAGGCGCCTGACCATTGCATCGCCAATTCCTGCCGCAGATCCTCGCGGCCCAGAACGGGTCCGTATAAATGCGTCGATGCATCCGTGATCATGGCCTCGGCCATGGCCCGCACCAGGCCCTCCGGGGGCGGATCGACCGGCGCGGCCTGGCTGAGATTGAGCAATGGCTTGTCATCGCCAAAGCTTTTATCGGCAATCCAACGGCGGGCCTCCATCACAGGGGGCGGGAATGTGGCCGCAAAGGCCGGATTGATTGGCTGCCCCATTGTCTTGCCGCCCGCTCACCCGCGTGCGCCCCTCTTCATCTTGGTGAAAAAACTCCCGCCGGAGGCGTTCCTCCGCCCGCCAGGCGCCTTGGCGCTAGAACGGGATCTCGTCGTCGATATCCGAGCCGCCGCCAAAACCGCCGCCACTTCCGCCGGAGCTGCCCCGATCATCGGAGGGGCCGCCAAAGCTGCCGCGGTCGTCATAGCCGCCGCCACCGCCACCGCCGTAATTGCCGCCACCGCCGCCACCATCACGTCCGTCCAGCATGGTCAGCTCGGATTTGTAAGGGCGCAGCACAACTTCCGTGGAATACCGATCCTGGCCGCTTTGATCCTGCCATTTGCGGGTTTCAAGCTGCCCTTCGATGTAAACCTTCGAGCCTTTGCGCAGATATTGCTCGGCCACGCGCGCCAGAGGTTCGGAGAAAATCGCAACCGAGTGCCATTCGGTCCGCTCTTTGCGTTCGCCGGTATTGCGGTCTTTCCAGGTCTCGGACGTGGCGATGCGCAAGTTGCAGACCTTGCCGCCATTCTGAAAGCTGCGCACTTCCGGGTCGCGACCCAGATTGCCGATGATGATCACCTTGTTGACGGACCCTGCCATCGCTCATCCCCCTTTTTGGACTGACCCGCCGCATGATTCCGGGCGGGTCGCTGCACCGCGTTAGACCACTCAGATCGGTCGGATGGAAGGGTTCATAGCGGTGCGAAATGGCTAAGACTGGTCAGAAAGCGTCCGGCAGGTTAATATCTCCGAGATTATCTACAAGCGCCCTAGGTCTTTTTGAATGCCGTCTCGTCTGCTGCCCGCCGCCATTTGCGGCCTGTCCCTTTTGTCGCCTGCCCATGCCCAAAGCGGATTGGATCGTTTGGATCGCGCGATGGGCGTGCTCGATAACCGCGCGGCCACGCAATATGAATTCTCCGCGCGCCTGCGCCCTGAAACCGAGGCGACGCGCGGTTTGCCGAGTTACGAAGGCGGCTATGATGGGCCGTTCCTAGCGGTGGCCCGGTCCGCTGCGCGCCGCCACGGCGTGCCCGAGGATCTGTTCCTGCGGCTCGTCCAACAAGAATCCGGCTGGAATACCGAAGCCGTCAGCACGGCTGGCGCCCTGGGCCTAGCGCAGTTGATGCCCGATACCGCGAACCTTCTGGGGGTTGATCCGGCAGATCCGGTGGCCAATCTGGATGGCGGTGCCCGCTATCTGGCGCAGCAATACCGCCGCTTCGGCAATTGGCGGCTGGCGCTTGCCGCCTATAATGCGGGGCCGGAGGCGGTTTTGCGCCATGACGGCGTGCCCCCCTTTGCCGAAACGGAACATTACGTGCGCGTGATCCTTGGGTCTCGGAGCTAGCAGCCGCCCGCTTGGCTCAGCTTTACCCCGACATTGCTCATTTCAAACGTCCTGCTTTTGGGCGGCTTGGTGGTCCTTGCCGCGCTCTGGATCCTGGATCGCAGCCGAGGGTGCTATCCGATGCGATAGGCAGCGGCGCTCTGGCCGATCTGGATACGGCGTTGAATTTGCGGTTTATCCGGTTTCGATCCCGGGCACAGAATGTGGTTGATCCGCACCCATCGCCACAAGGCGGTCACGCAATGTATCGGCGCGCGGGTCGCCGGCCTCCAGCGCGAAGATATACGCGTGGGTCAGGTAAAAGGCGGCGTTTTGCGGCGCCAGACCCTCAGCCGCCTGGGCATAAAGCGTGACCAACGCCGCGCAATCGCCCCTCGCATGGGCGGCCAGCACGGCGCGGTCCAAGGCCATCCGATCCACGGCCTAGTCCCCTATCATCTCCATACGGGCGGCGATCCAGGCGTGGAAACAATGGGTCGGGCCATCCATGGCCGGTGAAAACCGCCCGCCGTCAAAGCCCGTTGCCGCGCGGCCCTTTTGCATCCCCTCGACCACGAAGATGTCTTCCTCGAACACCTCTTTCCATTGCGCCGCGTTTTGCGCGCGCAGGGCCGGATCAGTGTCGGGCGCGGCGTAGTACAGATGCACATGCTCGCGCGTTCTGGTCGTGTCGACCGGTTCCAAGACGATGGCGAATGCGTGGTCGCGGTGGACCCCCAGCAGGACGTTTGGATAGAGCGCGATGTATTCTGCGCCAGTCTCCCAATGGGCATCGAGGTCTTTGAAGTCCGGAAAGCGCGCGCCGTCGACGCCGCTCAATTGACGATAAACATAACTGCCCTGACCCGAAAAATGCCCAGGCTCTTCAATGTGATAATGATCTTCCAGCCGGGAATAGCTGTTCAGGCCGGGATGCACCCACGGCAGGTGATAGCTTTCGCAGTAATTCTCGACCGCCAACTTCCAGTTCGTCGCGACATCGAGCGTGAAGGTGCTGTCGGACCCGCCATGGTAAAGGGGTTGGTCGAAGGCTGCCCACCGATGCAGTAGGTCGCCATGGATATCCTCAAAGGGCGGCGCATCGCCGGACAGGTTCACGAAGATCACATCGCGCCAGATATGGCTGGCGACCTCCACAAGGCCCAGGGATGCGCGATCGATCCCGTCGCAGGCATTCTGGCCCGGCCCGCCGACATGGGGCGTGGCCACCAGGCGCCCGTCCTTTGCATAGCACCAGGAATGGTACGGGCAGCGGATCGCGCCTTCGATCCTGCGCGGCGTATCGACCAGGATCATCCCGCGATGGCGGCAGACATTGTAGAAGACCCGCACCGTGTTCTGGTCGTCGCGCAGCAACAGAAGCGGCTGGCCGAGAAAGGTGATCGGTTTTGCATCCCCCGGCGCTGGAACATCGGCGCCGACGGCCAGGGCCGCCCAGGTCGTTTCCAGGGCGGCGCGGGTCTCCGTGGCAATGATGTCGGGATCGGTGTAATGGGCATTGGGTAGGCCGTGGGCGTGCTCAATCGGCGCGCGCACGGCGGTCAGGTCGGCAAGGCGGCTGTCTTTGGGCATGGCGCGGCGCTCCCTGAAGGGTGATTGCCGCGCCATGCTGCGGGATTAAGCGGATTGCATCGCGCCAATCTGCGACATCCGCTGGCCCATCAGCGGTCAGGATCCGCCCAGCAGATCGTTCACGGGGGTGCCCGGGGGCAGGTCCAGCGCCTCACGCAGGGCCGCCCGTCCGCGGGCCATGCGCGATGTGACGGTGCCCAGGGGCAGGCCGGTCTTGTCGGCGATCTCGGCATAGCTGAGCCCGTCCATCGCACGCAGCTTCAGCAAGTTGCGCTGGTCCTGCGGCAACTCCTCCAGCGCCGAAAGCGCTTCGGCACAGGCCAGACGCAAGCTGGCATCGGAGCCGCGCGGCGCGGCGATGTCCTCGGGCTCGGTCTCTGCGGGCGGCACGATGGAGCCCCGTGCGAAGGCGCGGTGGCGCAAGGTGGCGAAGGCGTAGGCGCGCAGATCCTCGATGGGGCCGGCGTCGCTGCTGGCCGCACTGCGGGACATTGCCAGGCGGGCCCAGACCCGCAACACGGTATCTTGCACAAGATCGTCGGCATCATCTGCGGATCGGGTCAGCCGCCGCGCGGTGCGGCGCAGGTCGCTCAGCAACACGCCGAAGATATGCGACGGTGGGAGGCTGGCGGAAATTCGAGGCGCTTGGGTACTGGAACTGGCAAGACGAGACATAAACGACGGCCTTTCACATTGGGGGCAATCTCTGTGGCCCCGTAGGCTGTGGCCGCGCACCAGCCGCGGCAAGCGGACCAGGCTGTGGCAGGGGCGGTTTGGCCCCGCGCCGCCTGTTCGAGGCGAGCGCCCGCCGATCCAAACGCATCCGGCGGGACGTCGCCCGTCAAATGGACCATTCCGGGCAAGCCGCCGCCGATCCAAATCGGGTTTGGGACGAAATCGGCCTCAGGGGGCTCTTCCCTTGTAGGTACGCCGCACTGAACGTGACGTGCCGATACGCAACCTTATGGAGGGAAATGTCCCATGCGATCCGAATTCGACAAACTACGCCTTGGTGCACTTACGACCGCCACGGCAATCGCGCTGACACTCGGGGGCGCAGGCCTCGCCATGGGTCAGGCCGAAAGCGTCGATACCGACGGTGACGGGATGGTCAGCTTCGCTGAGCTTCTGACTTTGATGCCAGCGATGACCGAAGAAGAATTCCAGGCGCTCGACGCCGATGCCGATGGTCTGCTGAGCTCCGAAGAACTCGGTGCCGCTCAGGACGCCGGCCTTATTCCGGCGGGCTGATTTGCGCGCCGTTCCGGGGGGCTCCGGCCCCTTGGAACAGGGCGTGGGGGAGGGGCAGATGACCCCCACGCCCTGAGATATCGATTTCGCCCCACGGGACCGTTTCAGGTGGGCCAACCTCCCCACTCCACCTGACAGCACGGTCGCGAACGGTTCCGGTCCATGTGTCCTTTGGGCCCGATGATCCACCCCAGCATTCGGGTCCCGGACCGGAACCGCCTTTTCTACCTGGGCATTCTCACCGAGATCAGGCGCCGCGCGCGATCGCCGCCACGCCGGTGCGGGCCAGGCGCACATCGCCCAAGGGGCGCATCAGATCGGTGAAGGCGTCGATCTTGTCCGGTGTGCCGGTCATCTCAAACACAAAGCTCTCCAGCGTGGAATCCACCACATTGGCCCGGAAAATCTCGGCGATGCGCAGGGCTTCGACGCGGGCCTCGCCGGTGCCGTTCACCTTGATCAAGGCCAGTTCGCGGCTGACGAATGGCCCCTCGACGGTCATGTCGGCGACTTCGTGAACCGGCACCATGCGATCCAGCTGCATGCGGATCTGGTGGATCACTTGCGGCGTGCCGCTGGTCACGATGGTGATGCGCGACCGGTGCCCGCCATGATCCACCTCGGCCACGGTCAGGCTTTCGATATTGTAGCCGCGTCCGGAAAAGAGGCCGATCACCCGCGCCAGAACGCCCGGTTCGTTTTCGACCAGAATGGCAAGGGTGTGGGTCTCGATCTCTTCGCTCATATGCGAGCGGAGGTCATAGGCGGAATGGCTGGTGGAGCCTTGTTCGATATTGAGGGCCATGGGCGGGATCTCCTTGTCGCGGCGGGTTTGCCGCGCTGTGGGGCGAAAGGCAAGGGTTACGGGATCAACGACGGAAAGGCGTCATCGATGGTAAGCGGGAAGGGTATGGGTGCGGTTCGGGGCCCGTCGATAGGGCTGCCCAGCCCACCAGCTGTTTCGATATAGGGACGATAGACGAGGTTCGCAGAGACGAATTCGGCGTCATCCGGCGGCGTCTGCGCTACTTCGATAAGGTCGGCGGGTGGCAGAAAGCTCGCATGATAGAAGGTGAGCGTCAGCACGACGTCAGGCTCTGCGGGCAGGTCGTAGACAAGCGTGAAGCCGGGTTCGCCTTCGCGCACATGGATCAGTCCCGGTCTATCGAACGGATCAGTCTCGGTGGCATCGCTCAATCGGTTTGCCACATCGGCCAGACCCATGATTCCCGTCTGCAAGCCACCGGTTTCCGGCGGGTCGGGTGCATCGGGCGATGCGCGGGTGCTGAGCCATACAAGCGTGCCATCACTCGTATAGGTCACGTCAAGGCGCTGTTCGAACGGCAGCGGATATGAGGCGTAAATCAGATTGCCGGCCTGTTCGAGCGCGAAGGGCTCGCCAATTACACCAAGCGCTGAGGCAGGCATGCCGGGCCGCAGACCGCGGAAATCCTGAGCGGCAGCGGGCAGGGCGGCCAGCAGGCATAGGGCAATCGCCCGGATCATGAGATCGGCACACCGCAGAGCGGCTCGGGCGGCAATCGCGGGAAATCGGCGTCGAAGCTTTCGAGCGGTTGGAACGGATGCGCCGGCAGCAGGTAGGGCGGCTCTCCATCGCGTAGGCCGTAGCGGTCGCCATTGAACGAGCCGCCCTGGACAACGGTTTCGAACAGGGCGGTTTCGGTGAAGCAATGGGTCGAGCCCTGTTCCTCGGCGGCGAAGGAGAGTGGCGGATATTGATAGCAGACTTGTGGTCCCTCATCGGTCTCGTAGACGCCCCAGGTGCCGACGATCACATCCTCAATGCCGTTGAACCACAGATAGGCTGTTCCGTCCCCGGCGCTGTATTCGATTTGATTGCCCTGACCATCGTAAAAATGCGTCGTGCGCCCGCAGAGCAGATCGAACAGCGCGTCCACACCGGTTTGGGCCATTGCAGGGCTGGTCGCAGAGCCAAGCAAAATGGCCAATGCGATGCGCGCGGGCATCCAATGGCCACCTAAAGATGTGTGAGGAGATTGGGCTTTGGAGGTCATTGCGTGGCAAGCTCCAGAATGGCGCGACCGAGGGGTGGCGGACCCAGAGGGGTGTCGGGCAGAGTTGGCAGGAGTTCCGCTGCCTGCGCAGCATCAAGAAGCGTCAACGAAATCAAGCGCGCGTCCATCGGGACGACGATTGTGGGCTGGTCCGCATCAAAGGCGTCGGCAGCGAAAGCCAGAAGCATCAAAGTGTTTGCCTCGTCATTTGGCCTAAACAGAACACGCCATGTCCATTGACCGTCGACAGGCACCATCGGCATCTGGCTTTCAATCCGCTGGTCCGGCGCGCTGGCCATGGCCACCAATTCAGTGACGCTTGTCTGCCCTAGCCTGATCGCACCGGTTCCGTCGTCTGCCGTCGCATGCAAAGCTATGACACGATCATCGGCAGAGTAGCTGACAATCACGTGTTGGCCCCGATCTCCGCGGAATTCCGCAACTGTCGAGCCATCGTCGTTTTGTACTTCGCTTGCGCGATCCCCGAGGCGTGCCAAGTCGAGCGTGGAGTCACCGATCCTGAGCCCGTTGAACAGATCCGCATATCCAGGGGCGCCCGCCAAAAGACACGACGCCCCGAGAAGGGCTGCGATGTGAAATCGCATCACACCAACACACCGCCATCCGCGTCGATGACGCCTTGGGTTTCGGCCTCGCCCAGCAGCATTTCGTTGTGGGCTTTGCCGGACGGGATCATGGGGAAGCAGTTTTCGTGCTTTTCGACGAGGCAATCGAAGATCACCGGGCCGTCATGGTTCAGCATCTCCATGATCGCATCGTCCAGATCCTTGGGATCGGAGCACAGGATACCCTTGGCACCGAAGGCTTCGGCCAGTTTCACGAAATCGGGCAGCGCCTCGGACCAGGAATGGCTGTAGCGCTCGCCATGCAGCAATTCCTGCCATTGCCGCACCATGCCCAGACGCTCGTTGTTGAGGATGAACTGCTTGACCGGCAGGCGGTACTGGGTGGCGGTGCCCATTTCCTGCATATTCATCAGCCACGATGCCTCACCGGCGACATTGATCACCAGCGCATCGGGATGGGCCACCTGCACGCCGATGGAGGCGGGCACGCCATAGCCCATCGTGCCCAAACCGCCCGAGGTCATCCAGCGGTTCGGATCCTCGAAGCCCAGGAATTGCGCGGCCCACATCTGATGCTGGCCGACCTCGGTGCAGATGAACCGGTCCTTGCGGTCCTTGGTCAGGGCCTCCAGCCGCTCCAACGCATATTGCGGCTTAATCACGGTCTCCGATTGTGCGTAGGTCAGGCAGCGCACGGCCTTCCAGGCCTCGATCTGCTGCCACCAGGTCTGCACGGCAGTGCCGTTGGTCTTGCGGCCCCTGGCCTTCCAGACCTTCAGCATCGACTCCAGCACATGGGCGACATCCCCGATGATCGGGAAATCGGCATGGATCACCTTGTTGATCGACGAGGGATCGATATCGACATGGGCCTTGCGCGAGCGCGGGCTGAAATCGGCGATGCGGCCGGTGATCCGGTCATCGAAGCGCGCGCCGATATTGATCATCAGATCGCAGCCATGCATCGCCAGATTGGCCTCATAGGTGCCGTGCATGCCCAACATGCCCAGCCACTTGCCGCCCGAGGCAGGATAGCTGCCCAGACCCATCAGCGTGGAGGTGATCGGGAAGCCCGTCGCCTCGACCAATTCACGCAGCAAGGTGCTGGCCTTGTCGCCGGAATTGATCACGCCACCGCCGGTATAGAAGATCGGACGCTCTGCCTGTTCCATCGCCTCGACCAGCGCGGTGATCACCTCTAGATCACCTTTCACCTTGGGCTGATAATGGCTGACCTTCGCCTTGGGCTTGGTCGTGTAGGTGCCGGTGGCGAATTGCACATCCTTGGGGATATCGACCAAAACCGGGCCCGGGCGGCCCGCAGTGGCGATATGGAAGGCCTGGTGGATCGTGTCGCTGAGCTTGTCGGTATCCTTCACCAGCCAGTTCATCTTGGTGCAGGGGCGCGTGATGCCGACCGTATCGGCCTCCTGGAACGCGTCAGAGCCGATCATGAAGGTCGGGACCTGGCCGGTCAGGACGATGATCGGGATCGAATCCATCAGCGCATCGGTCAGACCCGTCACCGCATTGGTGGCGCCGGGGCCCGAGGTCACCAGAACGACGCCAGGCTTGCCGGTGGACCGGGCATAGCCCTCGGCGGCATGGACCGCACCCTGTTCGTGACGCACCAGGATGTGGCGGATGGCGTTTTGCTGAAAGATCTCGTCGTAAATCGGTAGGACCGCGCCGCCGGGATATCCGAATACGGTGTCGACACCCTGTTCCTTCAGGGCTTCGACGATCATTTTCGCTCCGGTCATGTGCTCTGACATTGCGCTTTGTCCTTCTGTTCTGCGCTTCGGTCTTGTGTCTTACGCCATAAAAAAGCCCCCGGGGGTGATCCGGGGGCGCATGGTTCCAATATGGATGCCGGTTTACCGACCCATGCGCCTGGTTCCTACGAGTACGAGAATGCCGTTCATCTTGCGGGCCTTTCAAAAGCGTGCGCGGACGATAGGGGGGGTGATTTGCACCGTCAACCGTCAAAACGTGCTTTCGGCAAAGAAAATGTCGCAGAAGGCCGGTTTGGCGCAACTTTCTCAAATCCAGGCGACGCGGCGACTCAGACTGCACCGCAAACCCATCTGACAAGGGCGCCAAATGCGCCCTGCGACACTATTTCCGACCCGCCTGTGACTGTTAGCGAAAACAATCAACAACCCTTGGTTGAAAAGATTCCCAATACGCAATTTTGGTAAGAAAATTTTACAAAATTTGGGTGTTTGTCCGTTAATTCCTGTTTTCGTCGCACAGTGCAGACGCTAACGTGCCGCTACTTTCATGCCCGTCGCCCGAGGGGGGGCGCGGGACGCTTAAAAAAGACCATCAAGACCCAATTGGGAGGAAATCACATATGGATCGACGCTCATTCCTGCGCACGTCCGCACTCGGCGGCGCGGCAGCTGCATCCACCACGCTGGCCGCACCGGCCTATGCCCAGGGCAACCGGACCCTGACCATGGTCACCTCGGTGCCCGATGGCTTTGCGATCTTCGACGATGCGGCGCAATTGGCAGCCGATTACATCACCAGCGCCACCGATGGCGCGCTGACCATCCAAAAGATGCCCGCGGGCTCTCTGGTGGGGGCGTTCGAAGTGTTCGACGCTGTGTCGTCCGGTCAGGCTGACCTGTATCACTCGGCGGAATACTACTTCCTGAACCAACACCCGGCATTCGCATTCTTCACATCGGTGCCCTTCGGCATGACCGGTCAGGAACTGGCGAACTGGTACTACCATCGCGGTGGCGCCGAACAGCACACCGAACTGGCGTCGCTGTTCAACCTCAAGCCGTTCCTTTGCGGCAACACGGCCATGCAGCCCGGCGGGTGGTTCAACAACGAAATCAACTCCGCCGAAGACCTGCAGGGTCTGCGGTTCCGGATGCCGGGCCAGGGTGGTCAGGTGCTGGGTCGCCTGGGCGCCTCGGTCCAGAACATCCCGGGCGGTGAGATCTATCAAGCGCTGTCCTCGGGCCAGATCGATGGCGCGGAATGGATCGGTCCGTTCGCGGATGAGCGTCTGGGCTTCCAGGAAGTGACGTCGAACTACTACACGTCTGGCTTCCATGAGCCGGGCTCGGCCCTGGCGCTGTCGTTCAACCTGGATGTCTGGGAATCGCTCTCGCCTGCCCATCAGGTCATCGTCGAAGCCGCCTGCCGCGCCACAAACGCGACCAACCTGGCCATGTCGCTGGCGGAAAACGGCGCAGCCTTGGCCCGCCTGCAATCGGCTGGTGTCCAAACGCGTCAATTCCCCGAAGATGTCTGGGATGCGTTCGGTCAGGCCTCTGCCGAGGTGCGCGAAGAAAACATGTCGGATCCGATCTATGCCGACATCGCCAACAGCTACTTCGAGTCGATGCGCGAAAGCGCTGGCTGGTACGAGATTGCCGACGGCGAATACATGCGCCAGCGCAACCGCGTGATCGGCTAAACCCATGCGCCGCGGGCCGTCTCGGCTGCGCGGCGATGATCTGATCCCACCCTGGCCCAGAGCGGTCGGGGTGGGGCACGACCCGACCGGTGATTGGGGGCTTCCATGGAAAACGAAATCGAGTGCACGGGGTTCTTTCGACCCAGCGTTGCGGAGACGACATCGTGTCTGGACGCCTTCCAAGAGGGATCTTGGGGCGGGTTCATCCTCGGCAACTTTGTCGAGGCGCCCTATAATCTGGTCGCGGCCCTGATCAGCCCGGCCTCGTGGCTGGATTGGTCGCAAGGCGAAAGCCTGGTGCGGTTCATCTATTATGGCGGGTCGGTGGAGTTCTTCTTCGTCATCCTGCTGATCTGCCTGACCATTACGATCATTGGCCTGTTCCGGAACGCATTCCTCTGGGGCTGCGTGCGGGTGTTGGAATTCTGCGCCAACGCGATTGGCCGCACCGTGGCCTGGGTGGGCCTGTTGATGGTGCTGCAGCAGGTGATGATCGTCTTCCTGCAACGCATCTTCCGCGTGGCCGAGATCCAGCTTGGCCCCTTGGGTCTGTCGTTCACGCAGGATCTGAGTTGGTGGTCGGAAGAGCTGAAGCTTTATAACGCGATGATCGTCTGCCTCTGCGTGACCTATACGTTTGTGCAGGGCGGCCATGTGCGGGTCGATTTGGTCTATTCGGCCGTGAAGTTCCGCACCAAGAAGGTGCTGGATATGATTGGTTCGGTGATCTTCATGATGCCGGCGATCACGCTGACCTACATGTTCGCCTGGTTCTTCATGTGGCGCCATCTGGTTTTGCCGGGCCCTGCGGCCTCTGCAGATCTCGACCGGCTGATGCGAGGCGCCAGCGTGATCCGCTGGAACGTGGAGACCATCGGGTTCAGCCCCAACGGCTTCAATGCGTATTTCCTGTTCAAGGTGCTGATCGTTGCCTTCTGTATCCTGGTCTTTGCCCAGGCCTGGGCGATGCTGTGGCGATCTTACCTGGAATTCCGCGAAGGCCCGGAGTCCGAGGGCAAATACATGGATCATGACGTGTTGGGCGATGAAGCCGAAGAGATCGAGCACGCGATCCATTCCGGCTCCACCTGATCTGATCCGACACACGAGACAACGCTCGCCAAGACGCGCGCAGCAGAGGGACAAACTAGCATGCTTTTTGGTTTGGATGGGGTCGAGATTGGCCTAATAATCGTGTTCCTGACGTTGTTCGGCGGGATCATGACAGGCTTTCCAGTGGCCTTTGCCATCGGCGGCGCGGGGGTTATCTCGTTCGCGATCATTGCGGCTTTGGACAGCTCGGGCCTGTTGATCCACCAGGCGGTCGATGTGAGGTCCGAGGCGTATAATGCGCTATTGGCCGATGGCATCCCCCGAGAAACGATATCCACCTTCCGATACCCCGATTTGCCACGCATAGACGAGCCGCTTTTCCCCGGCGGTTGGGAATTGGCCCTGGACCGCAACCTGTCCTTCATCGTCAACCGGATGAATGAACGTGTGATTGCGGGCCAGAGCATCGAGATCCTGCTGGCGGTTCTGATGTTTGTGATGATGGGCATCACGCTGGAACGGTCGAAAATCGCCAATGATCTGCTGACCACGATGGCCCGCGTCTTCGGGCCACTGCCCGGCGGTCTGGCGGTGTCGATCGTGATCGTGGGCGCGTTCTTGGCGGCCTCCACGGGGATCGTGGGCGCCACGGTTGTCACGATGGGCCTGCTGGCCCTGCCGACGATGCTGCGTAACAATTATTCGCCGGAGCTTGCCACCGGCGTGATCGCCGCATCGGGCACATTGGGGCAGATCATTCCGCCCTCCATCGTGATCGTTCTGCTCGGCACCTTGGCCGGTGATCTCTACGCGACGGGGCAGGAAGAGCGCGCAGTGGCCGCCGGATGCCGTGATGCGCTGACCTATCTGGGTGAACCTGCGGTTCTGTCGGTGGGCACGCTGTTCCAGGCGGCCTTGTTGCCGGGGATTTTCCTGGCCTTCCTGTATGGCGCCTATGCGTTCGGCTATGCGCTGGTCTTCCCGGCAAAGGCCCCTGCGGTGCAGATGGGCGAAGCTTCGGGCGAGGCCGTGACCCGCAACGAGGCGCTGACCTGGTTCCTGGGCCTGCCGGCCGCCTTGATCATCGGCGTGAGCCTGGCCGCATCGGGCGGGTTGATCGGCAGCCAGACGATTTCGGTGTCGAATTACAGCGAGCAGGCCGAAGGGGCCTCCCTGCGCACCAATGTCTCGCCGCAATGCCAGGAGGCGATGATCGAATTGCATGGCCAATCGGCCTGGGATGCCGCCGTGGCCGAGCAAGAGGCTTTGAACGAGGCGGGCGGCAATAACGGTGTCACCGAGCGTACGCTGGAAGAACTGGTCACGCTCAGAGACGCGGCCATCGCCAATGCACCGCCGGTCGGTTCGGGCGTGGCCGCCATGTTCACCTTGCTGGCCTTGGTCCTTATCCTGGCGCGTGGCATCTCACCCACCGCGTCGCCCATCCCGCTGATGGTCGGTGGTTTGGGCGTCGTCCTGGCGGTGATGGCAGACATTGCATTGATTGCGCCCCTGACCGGCCCGGGCGCGACCTTTGCCATCCTCGCCATTCCCTTCGCGCTGACAATTTACGGCTGCTACCATGCTGTTCTGCGGCTGTCGAAGAACGAGTTGTTGCGCGTGGTGTTCCCGCCGCTGGTTCTGATCGTGGCGGTGCTGGGCTCGATCCTTGGCGGCATCACCAACCCCACACCCGCAGCGGCGCTGGGGGCTGCGGGGGCGATCATGTTGGCCGCTTACCGCAAGCTGAGCGATGATCGCCGCGGTGCGAGGCTGATCATCTGGGCCAGCTTTGCCGTGGTGATCATGATCCTGGTCGGCGTGAATTTCGACCTTCGGATGGGACGTGGCAATGTGAGTGGCGCCGACTACGTGGCCTATCTGGTCACCCAATTGGCGTATCACTTCTCGTTCTTCGGGCTGCTCTTTGCCTGCTGGGTGCTGTTGCGGACCAGCGTTCTGGGCCCGGTCGTGCGAGAGACGGCGAAGGTGACCTCGATGGTGTTCACGATCCTGATCGGCTCGCAGGTGCTGAACCTGACGCTGATCGCCTTTGGGGGCGAGCACTATATCCAGGATTTCCTGCGTAGTTTCGACAGCGTGCAGAGGGTCTTCATCATCGTGATGATCGTCTTGTTCATCCTTGGCTTCGTGCTGGATTTCCTGGAGATCATCTACATCGTGATCCCGATTGTGGGACCGGTGATTTACGGGGCCGAGTTGGACCCGAAATGGGTCACGATCATGATCGCGGTGAACCTGCAGACGTCATTCCTGACACCGCCCTTTGGATTTGCACTGTTCTATCTCAGGGGGGTGGCGCCGAGTAATGTGACGACGGGGCATATCTATCGCGGGGTGCTGCCCTTTGTGGCGATCCAGGTTCTGGGCCTGGCGATCCTGTGGTTCTTCCCGGGGATCGTGACGATCGTGCCGGATCTCTTGCCGAACTAGCCAAGCGCCTGCAGGGGGCGCTGCCCCCTCGGCCTGCGGCCTCACCCCCGGGGTATTTTCGGCCATTGGAAGAGTGGGGCGTGGTGGCAGGCGGTGTCGCAGCTATGGGCGCGGTTCGATAAGGTCCCAGAGATTGCCCCAGGGGTCGCGCCATTGGGCGACGCTGCCGTAGCGTTCGTCGCGCGGAGGTTCGATGAAGTGGCCACCCGCGGCCTCAATCCGTGCCGCGTCCTTGGCGAAATTGTCGCTGGTTAGGAAAAAGCCGACACGTTCGCCAGTTTGTTGGCCGAGCGCGCGTGTTTGCGCCGTGCTCGTGGGCTGCGCGAGGACCAAGCCGGGGCCGTCCGGATCGGGCGCCACGGTGACCCAGCGTTTGCGGCCTTGGTCTTCGTCGCTGAGCAGATGCCAGCCCAGACCGTCCACGAAGAAGGTAATGGCTGAGTCATAATCGGGGATCAGCAAGGTCATCAGCGACAGGCGCATGATGCGCGCTCAATCTTCGCCGCGCAGGTCGGGGAGGGTGATCTGCGCCACTTGTTGCGCGATCGGGTCGGTGGAGAGGGGATGCGTCTGGGTCGAGTATTCCTCAGGGTCGCGCATATGCTGCCATTCGCCGCCCACAAAGACCTCAAGCGCCGAGAAGCCGGCTTTGTAGCCCATTTTGGCGGATCCCGGCACCCAATAGCCCAGATAGACGTAAGGCAGCCCCGCCTCGCGCGCGAGGGCGATATGGTCGAGGATCACGTAGGTTCCCAGTGAGGCCTTTGCGCGATCAGGATCGAAGAAGGAATAGACCAGGCTGAGCCCGTCATCGAGAATATCGGTCAGGCAGACGGCCGTCAGGGCATCGCCGATATTCGGGTCGCGATATTCGATCACCCGGGTGCGCACGGGCGTTTCCTCGATCATCGCGGCGAATTCAAACACATCCATATCGGCCATGCCGCCATCGGCGTGGCGGGCATCGAGGTAGGTGCGAAACAGCGAATATTGCTCTTCGGTGGCCCAGGCCGAACGCGGTTGCCGGATCAGCCCATCATTGCGTTTGCCGATGCGGCGCTGGCTGCGTGTGGGTTCGAAATCCGCCACCCGGATCCGCGCCGACAGACAGGCCGCGCAATCGGTGCAGGACGGACGGTAAAGCACGTTTTGCGACCGACGAAAGCCTTGTTTGGACAGCGCATTGTTCAACTTTTCCGACTGATCCCCCTGCAGCGCCGTGAACAGCTTACGCTCGCGCCGCCCGTCGAGATACGGGCAGCCCTGTGGAGCCGTCACATAGAATTGCGGCGCAATGGGGAGCGTATGGCGCATAAATCGTCGTCCAGATCCTTCGCGCGAAGCCTGCCCCAAAGCGCCCCCGATGGGCAACAGGTTTCTGCGCACAGGGTTACTGGCGCAGATAAGCCTTTAAGCGGAACGGTTTAGCATCACCGTGCCCAGGATTCGGTCGGTCAGGCCGCGGTTCATTGGATCCACCGCCATCAGCACCAGGGAAATCAGTTGCAGCACTGCGAAGGTGGAAAATCCCATGAAAAGGCCGGTATGGGCCGCCGCCAGACCTGTCGACAGGCGGTTCCCATCGGGCCCGCGCAGTTCGATATTCATGACACGCATCCCAAGCGTGGCCGAACGCGCATTGATCGTCAGCCAGCGATAGAGAAAGTCGACCAATAAATAGAACGGCACCCACAAAAAGAAGGCCAGTGTCAGGGTGACGATGCCGAGACCCACCATGATCGTGCAGACGATCACAACATCGATCAACCAAGCGAAAATGCGTTTGGCAAAGACGCCATCATAAAACGCCGTGTCGTAGTCGGGATCAGGAAAAACAGAGCGTGTCATTGTATAGGACATGGGGATTTCTTTGGGTCCGATAAAGGGGGAGGGAGTGGCCCCCGCGCGGGATGGGGAAGTCCGGGCGCAGGGGCTAAGGCCGGGGCGAAAGGGGGCGCGCACCCCGGGCCTGTTCGGGTTCAGGCTTTGGCCTGCACTTCGCGTGCACGATCATCCATGAACGCATCGAATTCGTGCTTGTCCTTCGCGTCGCGCAGGCGGGTCAAGAAGCCTTCAAACTGGGTTTGTTCCACTTCAAGGCGCTGCAGCAGAGTTTCGCGGTACGCATCGAAGCTGGTATTGCCGGAAGGCTTCGCAGTGTCTTCTGGCACATCCGGCCGCAGCGCCGCTACGCCGTGTTCCAGCGCAAACCGTCCGCTGATGGCGGGGATCCGGCCCCATTGCCACGCAAGGAATACGGCAAGGGCGATGCCGATTTCCCCAAACAGCGCCATGGTGACGATAGAGACGGAAATGGCAAATCCGGCATAGAAAATGATCGATATGACCTGGACTGAGGTCGACATGCGCGGGGCGGGGGGCGTGCTGGGCTCGGTCATCTTGGTACTGTCCTCGGTTGCGCGTGCATTGGCGCGAAGCGGTTAACATGCGTCGGGCCCCCCAAAGCGGCGGGCCCGACTGTTATCTTATGCCGAAGCTTCTTCGGTCTCGGCAGTTTTTTTGCGGTCATCCATGAACTGGTCGAATTCCGACTTGTCCTTGGCTTCACGCAGGCGCTGAAGGAAGCTTTCGAACGCCTCCTGCTCTTCCTCGAGGCGGCGCAGCGTGTCGGCTTTGTAGCTGTCGAACGCCGTGTTGCCGGAAGACTTGAATTTCGCGCGGTGGCTGTGTTTGCGGGATTTGCAGGAACCGTTGAACATGCGTTTGCTCCAGATCATATAGGCAAGAAGGGCGAGACCGATGGGCCAGAAGAAGACAAAGCCCAGAACCATCGCGGCGATCCACGCGCCGGATCCGCGCGCGTCCAGCCAATGCTCGGCTCGGGTGAACCAGCCTTCGGCTTTGGCCGGCATGGTGACTGCGGGTGTGGTGGTCATGGGAAGCTCCTTTGGTTGGGTGTCTTGGATGTTAATGTTAATCACATTAACGAATATGGGATATCGCCGCCGTGACGCAAGAGGTGAAGTGAATCTTTTTTACATACCTGCGGAGACATGCGCTTTTCTGGCTATTTCTTCTGTTTTTGTTGGGGCGTTCCGAGATCGTTAACCTCATGCGTATAGACCTTCGGCCTAAGGACTCGACCCGCATGGAGAGCGACGCAATGACCAGCAAGCCAGCCACTGCCATAGCCGATGGCGCGCAGAGTGTCGTGGTGACCCGTCTGTTTCGGGCGCCGCGGGCCTTGGTCTGGTCGGCCTTCACCGATCCCAACATCCTGAAGCTTTGGCTCCACGGTCCAGATGGCTGGGCGATGGTGGATTGCCGGATGGATGTCCGCACCGGCGGTGCCTTTGCCTGGCGGTGGCGCGATGCTGCATTGGGGGCCGAGGTCGGGCTAACCGGGTCTTATCTCGCGGTGGAGCCTGAGGCGCGGGTACAAGACATACAGCATTTTGAGCGTGGCCCGACACGAATCCCGATGGGAACACCAACCGAAAATGACGTCATGTTCGATGAGATCGGCAATGCCACCCGTGTGGTGACGCGGATTACCTACGCCGCAGAAGAGCTGCGTGATCAGGTCTTGCATCAAGGGCTCGCCGAGGGGATGGAGCAAAGCTATGCCATGCTCGACCGTCTGCTCCCGCAGCTCGACGTCACACCAATCCGAGTGGCCGGGGCAGGGCTGGCCAGCTAACCGCTTTCGCACGGCAAAAACACGCCGGACGCCCAACAGAAAAACGCCCCACGTGGGCCGTGGGGCGTTTTCTGACACCGTTGGTATCCACCGTCCGATACGGCATTGACGAGGTGCACCTTCAATATGCAGCACACAGGACGTTGAAAGCGGACATATCTTGGAGTGTCCCCAACAGAATGCCACATTTGCGCCCGTCCGGAAAGAAAAAGAAAGCGAACCGGATCAGGTGCTTCGCCCACGTCCTTCAAATCGGGGCAGCATGGCTGAGAAATCCTGTCCCAAACCGTCTTCCTCCTCGACAAAGCGCCGATACAGCTCCAGCGCCGCGGCCCCCATCGGCGTATCGGCATCCGCTCCCTGTGCAGCGGCTTGCGCCAGACCCAGATCTTTCAGCATCAATTCTGCTGCGAAACCCGGTCGATATCCAGTATCGGCGGGGCTGCTCGGGCCGATCCCGGGCGCCGGACAATAGGCATTCATCGTCCAGCTGTAGCCGGACGAGGTGGATACGACGTCAAACATCGCCTGCCGCGCCAGACCCAGCTTGTCGGCCATCGCAAAGGCCTCGCAGGTGGCGATCATGGTCACACCCAGGATCATATTGTTGCAGATCTTCGCCGCTTGGCCGTTGCCCGCCGGTCCACACAGCACGGCTTTCTGGCCCATGATGTCGAAGAGAGGTGTCACCGTTTCAAAGGCCGCATCGTCTCCGCCGACCATAAAGGTCAGCGTGCCTGCCGCCGCGCCGCCCACACCGCCCGAAACCGGCGCGTCGAGCCAACCAAGCCCTGCCACCGCCGCTTGGCCCGCCACTTGGCGAGCGGCCTCCACCTCAACGGTCGAGCAATCGACCAGAATTGCGCCCGCCCGCATGGCCGGGAGGATCTGATCGGCAACTGCGCGCAGGATCGCGCCATTGGGCAACATGGTGATCACCACATCGGCACCCGCCACGGCCTCGGCGGCAGAAGTGGTGCTCGTCACGCCGTCGGGCGCCTCGGCTGCGGTGTCGAAACCCGATACGTGATGGCCCGCTGCCGCCAGATTGGCAGCCATCGGGCCCCCCATATTGCCCAGGCCGATAAACCCAATCTGCATCTGCTGACCTCCCTGTCAGATCCTCAATTCGTCCGGCCCCAGCGGCATCAACATGCGCGCCACATCGGTCGGCGCGACATCCCCTGGCGCCGCATGGCGCCAGCGCGGGGCGCGATCCTTGTCGATGATCGCCGCGCGAATGCCTTCCAGAAAATCGCCATGCTCCATGGAGCGTGCGGTAAAGCGGTATTCGTTTCGCAAAGCCTCGCCGATATCGTCACGCATTCGCGCCCGGTGTACCAGATCCACGGCGCAAGCCATGGCCAAAGGCGCATTGCGCCCCATCAGCTTTTCGGCACGCCGCGCCACGGCGCTGTCGGAATGTTGCAGATCCACCAAGATGTCGCGCAGGGTCTCACCGCCGAACAGGTGGTCGACATCGGCCTGATCCGCGGCCAGCGCGGCTTCGGGTGGCGCGACGGCGGTGCGGTCTACCGCCGAGATATCCCCCGAAGCGATCAACTCATCCTTCAGCGCCGCCCAGCTGGCCTCAGGCAAGTAGTAATCGGCGAATTCCGCGTAGATCGCATCGCCGGGCCCCATCCGGGCCGCCGTTACCCCCAGATATTCGCCCAACCGCCCCGGCGCGCGCGCCAGCAGCAGCGAGCCACCGACATCCGGCACCAGGCCGATCCCACATTCCGGCATCGCGATCTGGCTGCTGTCGCAGACAATCCGGTGCGAGCCGTGGCAGCCGACGCCAACACCGCCGCCCATGATAAAGCCCTGCAAAAAGGTCACGACCGGTTTGGGAAAGCGGAACATTTTGGCATTCATCCGATATTCATCGGCCCAGAACCGGCGGCCATAATCAAAATCCCCGGCCATCCCGGTCTCGTACATCTCTTGAATGTCGCCACCGGCACAAAAGGCGCGCTCCCCCTCGGCATCGATCATCACCAGGGCCACCGCATCGTCCGCGGCCCAAGCATCCAAGGCGGCTTCAATCTCCAAACACATCGCATAGCTCAGTGCGTTAAGCGCCTTGGGTCGGTTCAACGTGATCCGGCCCGCACAGCCATCGATCCGGATGTGAATATCATCCGCCATTGCGTGAACGCCCCTCTTCCATTGGCTCCAAATACCCCTGCCGGAGGCATCCCACGGCGCTAACCGCGCGCCGCCAGCATCTGGCGCGCCACGATCAGCCGCATGATCTCATTCGTGCCCTCCAGGATCTGATGAACCCTGAGGTCGCGCACGATCTTCTCAATCCCGTAATCGGCAAGATACCCATAGCCGCCATGCAATTGCAGGCATTGATCCGCCACGCGGCTGCCAATCTCGGTGACGAATTTCTTCGCCATCGCGCAGGCTTTCGGTGCATCCGGTGTGCCTTGATCCAGCTTCCACGCGGCCTGCCGCAGAAAGACGCGCGCGGCCTCCAACTCGATCTCCATATCCGCGAGCCGGAATTGCAGCGCCTGGAATTGGTCGATCGATTGCCCGAACGCCTTGCGCTCTCCCATATAGGCGAGCGTGGCCCGCAGCCCAGCCTGCGCCGCGCCGAGCGAACAGGCCGCGATGTTCAGCCGCCCGCCATCGAGCCCCGCCATCGCATAGCGGAACCCATGGCCTTCCTCGCCCAACAGGTTCTCGGCAGGGACGGCGCACTCGTCCAACTGTACCTGACGCGTCGGCTGGGATCGCCAGCCCATCTTGTCTTCCAGCCCGCCAAAGCTCAGCCCTGGGCTGCCGTCTTCAACCACCATGGCCGAGACGCCGCGTGGCCCGTCCTCACCGGTTCGGCACATGACGATATAGGCATCCGAATATCCGCCCCCGGAAATGAAAGCCTTGGTGCCGGTCAGGCGGTAGCCGTCATTGGTACGCTCTGCGCGCGTTTTCAACGCTGCTGCGTCCGAGCCGCTGCCCGGTTCGGTCAAGCAATAGGACAGAACGGTTTCCATCCGCACCGCCTTGGGCAGGAGCCGTGCTTTCAGCACTTCAGACCCGTAGCTTTCCAGCATTTTGGCGCACATGTTGTGGATGGACAGAAAGGCCGCGACCGAGGCGCAGGCCTCGGACAGTGCCTCAAAAACCAGGGTCGCTTCCAGACGGGTCAGGCCCGATCCGCCATTGTCCTCCGACACATACAAGCTCGCCAGGCCCAATTCGGCCAAGCGAGGCCAAAGATCCTTGGGGATGGCGCCGTCGCGTTCCCATTGCTGGGCATGGGGTGCAATTTCTGCCGCCCCGAAGGCCTGTGCCATCTCGAAGACAGCCTGTGCTTCGTCGCTCAGTGCAAAATCCATGGGCCCTCCCGCCACCAAGAATTGAACGCTTGTTTAATTAATGCGGTTTTCCGGGCCGATGCAAGTCCAGATGCCGCGCGACCGAATCCGAGTGCCCTTAATTGAGCGCTGAATGTGCCAGGCGATTGTCACCTCAGACAGAGCAGTTTTCGCCGTTTCAAAGGATTGTCTTGTGTTTGGAAAACAGTTCCCGGTGCGGACCTGTCTTTTTCGGTCAGTTTTAACCAATCTTTAAGATTTGCCATTGCCGAAAAACCACTTTGTGACGTAAATGTGGCTTCGCACAGGCATCTATTTCGTCTGTCGCGCCGACACCTTGTTCGCGTTCATACTGAGTGGAAGATTGATTATGAAACTTATATCCCTCGTCGCCGCAGCGATCGTTGCCCTTGGTGCAGCCGGTGCCGCGACAGCAACGACCGTCGATTTTGACCTGAGAAATCCTGGCGGCGACGTCATCTCCGACAATTCTACCCGCGTTATTGCGATGAGTGGTGGCGTCACCCTGACGATCACCGGCCAAGCGTTCAGCGGCGGCATCAATGGGACCGGTTGGACCGGCAACCCGACCGCCTGGAGCAATGGCGTTGGTCTGAGCTCCTACCACGGCGACAATCACCGGGTGGACGGGTATTATGATGAATATCTGGCGCTATCGTTCAGCGAAGCGGTCGACCTGACATCACTGACCTTTGCCTATGCGAACCGGTCGGACAATTGGCGCGTGTTGAGCGGTACGTTTGCAGATTTCACCTTCGAAGATTCGGGCTGGCTGCCATCGGGCAACGGTTGGGGCAGCTCCGTCGCGACTGTCGGTGTCGACAGCGACGCGATTGGCCAGTTTTTCCTCGTGGGCACGACCGGAAATCATTCGGCTTGGAAGTTGCAGGGTCTGAGCGTGGATCTGGCGCCTGTTCCGCTTCCGGCATCGGCGCTTCTGCTGCTGGCGGGTGTGGGTGGTCTGGCTGCCTTGCGCCGCCGTCAAACCGCAGCGGCCTGATCTCAGCAACCAAATATGTCACCGAACGTGCGCCCCATTCGGGCGCACGTTTGCGTTTCAGCCGCTAGAGGTCGGCGTGAAAGTCTTCGATCAGGTGTTGAACCACCGAACGCATGGCCGCGCCGTGATCGCCGCCGGCCTCCCGCACACCGCGATAGACCGCGCGCTGACGGTCAGCGCTGGTCTCCTGCGCCATCTCGCGCAGCCGCGCCATATCGGCCGCGCAGTCCAGCGCCTCGGCGTCTTCGGCGGTGAGATCGATCAATTCGTCGATCAATTGGGGTAGGGGCGCGATCTGACCCGCACCGAAATCGATCAAGCCCTCGCTGACACCATAACGTTGGGCGCGCCAGCGATTTTCATTGATCAGGAACCGGTCATAGACCCGCCAGCGTTGGTTGAGCCGTCGTAGCCGACAGAGCATCCGCGTAAGGCACTGGATCAGCGCGGCCAAGGCCAAAGCATGCTCCAATCGGGGCGAGACATCGCAGATCCGGGTTTCCAAGGTCGGAAAGGCGTGGGAGGGGCGCAGATCCCACCAGATTTTCGACGTGTCCTCGATGATGTCCAGATTGATCAATACATCGACCGAACGGCGGAATTCCGAATAGGATCCGAAAAGCGGCGGCAACCCCGTGCGGGGCATATTGTCGAACACGGTCAGTCGATAGCTCGCCAGCTCCGTATCGCGCCCCTGCCAATAGGGAGAGGAGGCCGACAACGCCAGGAGATGGGGAAGGAAATAGGCCATCTGCGACATCAGATCGGTGCGCAAATCGTCATTTGGCAGGCCCACATGAACATGGGCGCCACAGATCAGCATCCGATCCACCACGCCGCCCATATCGCGCGCCAATTGGTTGTAGCGGTCGCGATCGGTATGGGGTTGATCCTTCCAATCGGCGAAGGGATGGCAGCTGACGGCAATCGGCGTCAGGCCGAATTCGGCGGCGCAATCCGAGACGGTGGCACGCAGGCGGCGCAGATCCTCGCGCGCGTCGGAAATGCGGGGGCAGATCCCGGTGCCGACCTCGATCTGACATTGCAGGAATTCCGGGCTGACCTGGTCCGACAGCTTGGCCATGCAGGCCGACATCAGATCCGACGGCGCCTCTGCCAGATCGAAACTGTCGCGATCGACGAGAAGGTATTCTTCTTCCAGCCCCAGCGTGAAATGGGCATCGCAGAACGGATTGGCCATGGCATCCCCCCTTTTTGCTCAGCCTGGGCCGGAGAGGGGGGCGCTGGCAAGCCCTCTGGTGATCGTCTGGGATCGACCAAGTTTCAGGGATCCGGAGCCGGAGGTGGGGTTTTCCTCCATATCCGGGTCAGACCGCATCGGCTACACCTTAACGCAAGGTTACCCAATTGGCCCGGGCCGGAACCTCTCCCTCACACAGTCCCGCCCGGGCTGATCCCAACCTTGATTTCTCCCTCCCTGTTGGACTGACCCCCGGATTTTATCCGGGGGACTTTTTTTACATGAAGGTCGGAGTGAAGGCTTTTGAAAACACAACAAAAAAGGGCCCGCAGGCCCCATCATTTTTCGCATGTCGAACTAGTCAGCGCGCGGCCTGTTTGGCCCTGCGCTTGGCGTTGTAAAGCCGCAATGGCTCCATCGCGGTTTGCAATTTGTCACCATGGGCGCGCCAGGCCGGGTCAGCGACATTGGCCTTGAACCATTGCGCCATCTGGGGATCCATCACAGACCCGTAAGGGTTTGTGGTAATGTCGTCATCCGACAGGCTCGGCGCGGGTTTCAGGTTCTGGGTCATCATACTCATCCTAGACAATTAAATGGGGTCTGCGGGCTCAGATTGCAAATCCCGCGGCAGATCCCCTTGAATAGTCTGTTGAAGTTTTACCACGGTATCGTCTCGAAACCCAATGAAAATCTGGTTCAAAAACGCCTCATATCCGATATCCGGGGCCAATTCGCCTTTGGTTTTCAGCGCGTCCAAGACATCTTCGATCCAATCCAGCGGTTCCGGCCCGTCGATCTGCATGACCAATTCGTTATGGCCCACCAATTCGGTGATCTGCGACAAATCCAGATAGGCCGCGGCGATGAAGCCTTTTTTGACCGTCTCGGTCCGAAATCGCAGGACCGAGTATTCGTGGCCCGACAGATTGGCCTGGACGGGCAAATCTTGCCCCGGCGCCACATAGACGCCCCGCCTGCGATAGGCCACACCCGACACGCTGCGGCTGACGGGCAGTGACATCCGGTCATCGGGATCGCCATTGGGCCGCTCCACCGGTTCGTCGCGCACATACCCGGCCGTATAGCGCACCCGTAGCCCCGATGATGGCGTGCCGAACGTATCCAGCAGGGCAACCCGCACGCCGCCGGGATAGCCATCAGGCCGTCCGCCATAGCGTTTGGCATAGCTGTCCAGGAATTGCTGCACCGCGACTCGCGCATATTCCGCCGCACCGGTTAGTGCTTGTTGATGGCTGACGGCGGCATCCACCAGGCCGCTCTGGCTCACCTCGCGCCCGATGACGATATGGCGGCGGATATCCTCCCAGGACATATCGAAATCCAGCATCCCGTTTTTCGTGGGCCGCTGTTCCACCCAGCGCGCACCGACATCGATATTGGCGCTGTGCAATTGCGGGATCCCCCGCGTGTTTAGCGCCCCCGCACCGAAAATCGCCGTGCGGACCAGTTGCACCAGATCGTCAAATGCGCCCTGTGTCGTGGGTGCAGGCGGCGGCGTGGTTTGATTTTGGCTGATTGCGTAGGCGTCGGGCCCGATGCCCACCGCGAAGACGCTGGAATAATCCTCCATCCGCAATTCGGTGTCGAAGACCCAGGCGGGCAGGTTCGACACCAGCCCGCCATCGACATAGCGGATGCCACCGATCTCGACCGGGGCGAAGATCCCCGGCACGCAGGCCGAGGCCGTGACCGCCTTGGCCACCGGCAGGTTCAGATCTTCCGGGCGCGAGGGGAATAGCCGCAATTGTCCGCTATCGAGATCGGTCGCCACGATGCGCAGCGGCTTCGGCATGTCACCAAAGGTGATCGTTGCGCCGGTCGCCGCGCCGTTCAACCCCACATCGAAGGCGGCGTTCAACAGCGCCTCCATCTTGTCGAGCCGCGCCAACCCTTTGAGCCGCAACGTCCACCCCAGATAGAGCACGGGAAGCGCCATCAAGACAGCGAGCAGGATTAACGGCGCCAGGACCGACAGCATAGACCATCCGAGTGCCGAGAAGAGGGCGACGAAGAACAGGGCGCCGGTGATCGGCACCATGATCGCCGCCGAACTGACCATACCCAACCAACGCATCGCCAAGACAAAGACCCGGATCGCCAGCCAGCCCTTGCGACCCAGCAGATCCGGCGCCTGCAGGCCCGGGATTGCGACGCCTTTCTTTTGCAGAATATTGAGGACGCTGTGCTTTTGTGCCGGATCAACCAGATCGCTTGCCGCCCAGCCCGACGCAGCCAGGGCCGCTACGATCGCGCCCGCCGAGGTGCCCGCATAGCCCGCCAGATCCAGCGCACCGGATTTGCCGACATCGCTGTCCTGCAAGGCGGCCAGCGCCCCGACATGGCCAATGCCCTTTGCGCCCCCACCCTCAAAAGCCACGTAGACGCGTTGAGGATGGGGGTCGTGCATTGCGTTATTCCATGACGGGGATCGTGAATTCTCCGCCTTCCTTGATGCCAGAGGGCCAGCGCGAGGTCACGATTTTCGTTTTGGTGTAGAAGCGGAACGCGTCGGGCCCATGCTGGTTCAGATCGCCAAAGGCCGATTTCTTCCAGCCGCCAAAGGTGTGGTAGGCCAGCGGCACCGGGATCGGCACGTTGATCCCCACCATGCCCACATTTACACGGCTGGCAAAATCCCTTGCCGCGTCGCCATCCCGGGTGAAGATCGCCGTGCCGTTGCCGTATTCGTTGTCCATCGCGAGCTTCAGGGCCTCTTCATAACTGCCCGCCCGCACGGTGCTTAGGACCGGGCCGAAGATCTCGGTCTTGTAGATGTCCATATCCGGCGTCACCCGGTCGAACAGATGCGCCCCCACGAAAAACCCGTCCTCATAGCCCTGCAGCCGAAAGTCACGGCCATCGACGACCAGATCCGCGCCCTGATCCACCCCCGATTGCACCAGGCGCAGAATGTTGTCTTTTGCCATCGGTGTTACAACGGGCCCGTAATCCACATCGTCGCCCGCCGTGTAGGGGCCGACTTTCAACGCTTCGATCTTTGGGACCAGCTTTTCGATCAGACGGTCGGCGGTTTCCTCGCCCACGGGCACCGCAACCGAAATCGCCATGCAGCGTTCGCCCGCCGCGCCATATCCCGCACCAACCAACGCATCGGCGGCTTGGTCCAGATCGGCATCGGGCATAATGATCATGTGGTTCTTGGCGCCTCCGAAGCATTGTACGCGTTTTCCGTTCGCGCAGCCACGGCTGTAGATGTATTCGGCGATCGGCGTTGATCCAACAAAGCCCACGGCGGCGATCGCCTCGTTGTCCAAGATCGCGTCCACACTGTCCTTATCGCCATTGACGACCTGCAGCACGCCATCGGGCAGACCCGCCTCTTGCAGCAATTCGGCCAGCATCATCGGCACGGATGGATCCCGTTCCGACGGTTTAAGGATAAACGCATTGCCGCACACCAGGGCGGGGGCCATTTTCCACATCGGGATCATGGCGGGAAAGTTGAACGGCGTGATGCCCGCGGCCACGCCCACGGGCTGGCGCATGGAATACATATCAATGCCCGGTCCCGCGGCATCCGTGAACTCGCCCTTCAGGTGATGCGGCGCACCGATGCAGAACTCGACGACCTCCAGGCCACGCTGCACATCGCCTTTGGCATCGGGGATCGTCTTGCCGTGCTCGCGGCTCAGTGCTTCGGCCAGCTTGTCCATATCGCGCTGCAACAGGCCGACAAAGGCCATCATCACACGGGCGCGGCGCTGCGGGTTCATGGCGGCCCAGGCAGGTTGTGCGGCTGCGGCTGCGGCCACGGCGGCATCCAGCTCGGCCTTGGAGGCCAGCGCAACCTGGGCCTGCACCTCGCCGGTGGCCGGGTTCCAGACATCTGCCGTGCGACCCGACGTGCCCGCGACATGTTCACCGTTAATCCAATGACCGATCTGTTCCATCTATCTCTCCATCCCAAAGCTGTTGGAGACAGAATAGTCTTGCATTCTCGCCAGGGAAAGCGGCAGGTTCGCCAGATCATTTTGCAAAAATGCAAGGGTGTGCCGGTGAACTGGGATGATTTACGCGTGTTTCTGGCCACGGCACGGGCCGAAAGCCTGACTGGGGCAGGCGGCGTCTTGCGGATGGATCCCGCCACTGTGGCGCGCCGGATCACGCGGCTGGAACGGGCGACGGGTGTGGCGCTCTTCCTCAAATCGCCGCAGGGCTATCGGCCGACCGAGGCGGGCCAACGCCTGTTGGGGGATGCGGAGGCCGCCGAGGCGCGGGTGATGCGCGGGCTGGCGGGCCTATCGGCGGAAGGCACCCAGCTCAGCGGTGCGGTGCGGATCGGTGCACCGGACGGCTGTGCCACGTTTCTGTTGCCGCAGGTCTGTGCGCAGATCGCGCGCCTGCATCCTGGCCTTGATCTGCAAATCCTGGCCCTGCCGCGGGTGGTGAACCTGTCGCGCCGCGAGGCGGATATCGCCATTACCGTCTCGCGCCCCGATGCTGCGCGGCTACGCGCCGAAAAGCTCGGCGATTACCGTCTGAGCCTCGCGGCCTCCCGCGATTGGCTGGCGGAACATGGCACCCCGCAGAGCCTGGAGGATCTGCGCCACGCCCGCATGATCGGCTATATCCCCGATATGATCTTCGATGCCGAGCTGGATTATCTCAGCCCCTTCGGCATTTCGCGCGTACCACTGGCCTCGACCTCGGTCTCGGTGCAGCTGCAGATGGCGCGGGCGGGCGGAGGTTTGGCGATTGTGCATGATTTCGCGCTGCCCGCCGCACCGGTATTGCAACGCGTTCTGCCCGAAAAGATCGCCCTCACGCGGACCTTCTGGCTGACATCCCATGCCGGGCCGCGCGATGCCCGACTGGAACGCGTGTCGGCTTTGCTCAGTCAAGGGATGCGGGCCGAGATTGCGCGGCTAGAGGCGCTTGCGGCGGCCTAGAGCCTGAAATCCTTGACAGGATAGGCCCGATGGGAGGACGCTGATCCCATAGGGACCAACCTGACGCGAGGAGGCGCCCATGCTTGTGCAACAAATCCTAAAAGACAAATCCGATGATGGTGTCGTCACGCTGAGCCCGGCAAGCTCGGTTGGTGAGGCCGCAAAGACCCTGTCGTCGCGCCGGATCGGGGCGGTGGTGATCTCATCGGATGGCAAAGACGCCAAAGGCATTTTGTCCGAACGTGATATCGTGCGTGCCATCGGTGCTTCGGGTCCGGGCTGTCTGGCCGATCCGGTCGATACGCTGATGACCTCCAAAATCGTCTCAGCCACGCGCGATGAAACCGTGGACAGCGTTCTGGCCAAGATGACCGCAGGTCGGTTCCGTCACATGCCGGTGGTGGAAGGCGGTGAGATGGTTGGCCTGATCTCCATCGGCGATGTGGTCAAAGCGCAGCTTTCCCTGCTGAATATGGAAAAAGAGGCGCTGGAGAGCATGATCAAGGGCTTCTAAAGTCCGGCTCCGGCGCTGAAACCGCCCGAAAGTCTGCGATCCGGTTGCAACCGGTCGCCCATTCGTGTTTGCGTCGCCCGGCGCAGTCTTGCGCCGAGGCAATCGGCGGGCAGGAGGAGTGGACGGCATGCGGACAGGGCTTTATCCTGGAACCTTCGACCCAATCACTTTGGGTCATGTGGACGTGATCAAACACGCTTGCGGATTGGTCGATAAATTGGTCATCGGTGTTGCGATCAATCGCGACAAGGGCCCGCTTTTCTCGCTGGAAGAACGGGTTGACATGGTTGAGGCCGAATGCGTGAAGATGACCGAGGCGTTCGGTACCGAGATCGTCGCGCATCCGTTTGAAAACCTGCTGATCGATTGTGCGCGAGACGTCGGAGCGCAGATCATCATCCGCGGTCTGAGGGCCGTGGCCGATTTCGAATATGAATTCCAGATGGTCGGCATGAACCGCAAGTTGGATCCCGATATCACCACGGTGTTTCTGATGGCCGAGGCCAATCACCGCGACATCGCTTCGAAACTGGTGAAGGAGATTGCACGGCTGGGCGGCGATGTGTCGTCCTTCGTGACGCCGCGCGTGAACGACGCGCTGGTCGAAAGATACGCGGCGCGCTAGGTCGCGCCCTGACGTAGACATCCAAAGAACAAATCTGAAGGAGAGCCATTGTGGCCGAGATCAAAGACCCCGAAAACACCATCCTGATGGAGCTGAAGGGAGGCACCGTCGCCATCGAGTTGCTGCCCGATGTGGCGCCTGAACATTGCGCCCGGATGAAAGAGCTGGCGCGCGATGGCGCCTATGACAAAGTCGTTTTTCATCGCGTGATCGATGGGTTCATGGCGCAGACCGGCGATGTGCAGCACGGTGTGGCCGGCGGTAGCATCGGCCGCGCGGGTACTGGCGGATCGGACAAGCCGGATCTTCCGGCGGAGTTTTCGAAACTGCCCCATAGCCGAGGCACGCTTGGCGCGGCGCGGTCGTCGAACCCAAACTCGGCCAACAGCCAGTTCTTTATCAACTTCAAGGACAACGATTTCCTGAACGGGCAATACACCGTCTATGGCCGTGTGATCTCGGGCATGGAGCATGTGGATGCCATCACACGGGGTGAGCCGCCTGCCGACCCGGACGTGATGATCTCGGTCAAGGTGGCCGCCGATGCGTAAGCTGGCTGCTGTGGCGCTGGCTCTGGCGGCAGGCTTCGGCCTGCCCGCCCATGCGACGGGGATCGAGATCGACTTGGCTGGTGAGGCCGAAGGGACGATCATCATCGATCTGTTCGAAGAGGCGGCGCCCGGGCATGTGGAACGGATCACGACCCTGGTCGCGGAGGGCGCCTACGACAATGTCGTGTTTCACCGTGTGATCGACGGGTTCATGGCGCAGACCGGGGATGTCGAATATGGACGGCTGGGCCAGGATATGCGCTATGCGGGCCGTGGCGCGTCAAGCTATCCGGATCTGCGCGCCGAATTCTCTGATATCCCGTTCGAGCGCGGTGTTCTGGGTATGGCGCGCGGCCAGAGCCCGAACTCGGCCAATAGCCAGTTCTTCATCATGTTCGCCCCCGCGCCGCATCTCGACGGCCAATATACCGCCGTGGGGCAGGTGGTCGAGGGGATGGAGATTGTGGATGCGATCCGCCGGGGACGGGGTCGCAATGGTGCTGTGACAGGCGAGCCCGACAGGATGGTGGCCCTGCGGGTGCGCGAGGATGACCCTGTTGCGCCGGAGCCCGAGACCGAGGCCGAAGAAGGCGAGGCGACAGAGTAGCCCCTACAGATTGCGCCGCACCTTTGGCGCGTCGCCCGGGGGGACGGGCGGTCTCAAGCCCCTGCGGGGCCATCGACTGCCCGTGCTGCCGCGGAAAAGCCATCGCGGATGCTTGAAAATTGCGGGTGGCTGGCGTAGCTCGCCCCCATGGCCAGACCCCCTTTGCTTCAATTGAATGAGATCGCGCTGACCTTCGGCGGTGATCCGGTATTTTCGGATCTGGATCTGGTGGTTCAGGGTGGGGATCGTCTTGCTCTGGTGGGGCGCAATGGCTCTGGCAAATCGACCTTGATGAAGGTGATGGCGGGCCTGGTGGAGCCCGATGGCGGCGCACGGGTTTTGCCGGAGGGTGTCTCGACCGGGTATCTGGAGCAGGACCCGGATTTCAGTGGTTTTGCGACATTGGGCGATTTTGCCACGGCCACGCTCGGCCCGTCGGACATCTGGCGGGTGGAAGCGGCGGCGGAGGGGCTGAAGCTGCGTCTGGAGGCCGAGACCAGCGCGGCCTCTGGGGGGGAGCGCCGTCGGGCTGCCCTGGCGCACCTGTTGGCGGAAGCGCCCGATCTGATGCTGCTGGACGAGCCCACCAACCACCTGGATATCGAGGCCATCGAATGGCTTGAAGGTGAGCTATCGGCCACCAAGGCGGGTTTCATCCTGATCTCCCACGACCGCGCCTTTCTAAAGGCCTTGTCGCGCGGCACGTTGTGGCTGGATCGCGGTGTGGTCCGCCGGATGGACCGCCCCTTTGACCGCTTCGAGGACTGGCGCGACAAGATCTGGGAAGAAGAGGATCTGAACCGCCACAAGCTCGACCGAAAGATCAAGGCCGAGGCACGCTGGGCCGTGGAAGGTATCAGCGCACGGCGCAAGCGCAATATGGGCCGGGTCCGCGCCTTGGGTGATTTACGCGCCGAACGTGCTGCGATGATCCGTCGCCAGGGCACGGCGGCCATGGCGCTGGAGGCCGGGCCGCAATCGGGCAAACGCGTCATCGAGGCGCGTGGCATTTCGAAGAGCTATGGCGACGCGGTGATCTTGAAACCCTTTGACCTAAGGGTGTTGCGTGGAGATCGCGTGGCCTTTGTGGGGCCAAACGGGGCGGGAAAGACGACGCTTCTGAAGATGCTGATCGGCGAGGTCACGCCCGATCAGGGGGAGGTGCAGCGGGGCACCGGCATCGAGATGGCGGTGTTTGATCAGACCCGCTCGGCGCTCGACCCGAATGCGACGCTATGGGAGAGCCTGGCGAATGACCCCAGCATCGGGGTGAACGGACGCTCCGATCAGGTGTTGGTCCGCGGTGCGCCCCGCCATGTGGTGGGCTATCTGAAAGACTTCCTGTTCGACGAGGCGCAGGCGCGCGCGCCGGTCCGCTCGCTGTCGGGCGGTGAAAAGGCGCGGCTGCTGCTGGCGCGGATCATGGCGCGGGAAAGCAACCTGCTGGTCCTGGACGAACCCACCAATGATCTGGATGTGGAGACCCTCGATCTTCTGCAAGATCTTCTGGGGGATTATCCCGGCACGGTTCTTTTGGTCAGCCACGATCGCGATTTCTTGGACCGGGTGGCGACCACGACGATCGGGCTCGAAGGGGGCGGACGCGCGGTGGTCTATGCGGGGGGCTGGTCAGATATGGTGGCGCAGCGCGGCGTGCAGCGCTCGGAGGCGGCAAAAGCAAAAGCAAAACCCGTGAAGGTCGCGCCGGAACCATCTGAAAAGGCGCAGAAATCGGGTTTATCCTTCACGGAGAAACACCGGTTGGACGAACTGCCTGAGATCATTTCGCGCCTGGAGGCTGAGATCGCCAAACTGTCTGATCTTTTGTCGGATCCAGACATTTACACCGCAACACCCGTGAAGGCACAAAAGGCGACCGAGGCCCTGGCCGAACGTCAGGACAAGTTGGATGAGGCGGAGATTGAGTGGCTGGAACTGGCGGAAAGGGCCGGTTAACGCCCAGCCAATTGCGTCAGCGCCACACCCGCTGCCATCACGGCGATCCCTATCAATCGGATCCCCGACACCGGCGTGACCTGGGCACCGAACAGGCCGAAATGGTCAATGGCCGCGGCGCTGACCAATTGGCCGAGCAGCACGAAGAAGACCGCATTGCCAACCCCGAATGTGGGCGCGATGAAGGTGATCGACAGCACGTAGAAGGCGATCAGGACCCCGGCGAGAAACAGGTGTTTCGGCTGGCTGGCCACCGCGCGCAGCGCATCTGCGCCCGTAACCACCATCGTGACCGCCGCCGTCGCAAAGGCCACCACGAACAGCACCGTCGCGGCCGCTGCGGGCGACCCGATATTGGCGCCCAACCGCGCGTTCAGCGCGGCCAGAAGCGGTATGCCGATCCCGGCAAGGAACATGATGGCGGCTTGGGTCGGCATGGGTGTGGCCTTTGGTTCAGGAACAGATCCCACCCAAAGGCGCGTCGGCCCAGGGCAGCAAAATCGGCGTATCATCGGCACGCTCGCGCAGCGGCGTGACGGGCATCGCCTGGCCGATCAGCGCCTCCAGGCGGGCAGTGCGGGCGCCGCTTGGGTCGATGGCGCGGCAACACACATATTCCTCCACCAGGCTGGCCTGCTGCTCGTACCCGTAGGACAGGAAATCACGCGGCGCGTCGGTGTCGAAAAGATAGGGGTCTTCGATGCTGGCGTGTTCCCAGAACGCGCGGAACGGGTGATAATTCGTCACGTCCCGGTTCTGCCATTGCCAGACATGCGTCATCTCATGGGCGAAGAACATCGCGGCGACCAGGCCGCGGGTGCCGTCGGGAAACTGGGTATAGTCGGGGATCACCAGATCCTCGCGCAGATGCAATGTGTTGAAAAACACGATCCCACCGGTCTGCGCGGAAAAGGTCGGGCCCTCGGGCGGCGGAAAGATCCGCTCGCGGCAAGTGGTCGGCGGGCGCGTCGGATAGGTCTGGGTGATCAGGCCCACCAGCGGATTTTCAACGATCCGCACCCGCGCCGGATCAAACGTGTCGCCTTGCAGCTCGGCCATATAAGCGGCTTCGTTCGGGGTCAGGGGGCGCCCGCAGGCCGCAACGCACAGGGCCAAGGCGATCAGGAGAAAGGTCCGCATATCGGCATCTTGGCGGATTCGGCGCGGGGAGAGAACCGCAATATCGGGCACCGTCAGCCAGTTTGATCAGGATCAACGCGCCCACTCCGCGCCCCATCGCAAGATCAAGCGAAAGGAGATATCCATGACCTCTCTCAGATCCGTGCTCGTCCTGCTTTTGCTCGCTGCGTCCCCGGCCATGGCCCAAAACATCGCCAGCGGCGCCGCGCTCTATGCCGATCATTGCGCCGTGTGTCATGGCACCGGCCTGTTGGGCGACGGGCCCATGGCCGAGGTGCTGGTCATCCCGCCGCCGAATCTGCGCCGGATCGAGGCCGAAAGCGGCTTTTTCCCGCGAGTCGGCGTCGCCGGTCTGATCGACGGGCGCGATCCGTTGGCCGCCCATGGCGGTGACATGCCGATCTTTGGCCGCATCTTCGGGGATTTCAACGAGGTGATGACCAGCCCAGGCGGCCAGACCGTCCTAACCAGCCAGCAGGTGGTGGATCTGGTCGATTTTCTGGAGACCCAGCAGGATTAGGGCAGGGCGAGCGTGGCGGTGGCCGTGGCGACCGCTTTTCCGCCCTCTTCCGCGGTCAGGTCGGCTCGCGCGAAGGCCAGCGTTTTGCCCGCGCGCAGGATCGTCGCGCGGCAGAGGATCGCGGCGCCGGTGCCGGGCCGCAGGAATTGCGTATCCAGCGTCACCGTCCCCGCGGGCACAAAATCCCCCACATAGCCCGCGAGGGCGAGGATCATGCTGGTATCGGCCATCGCTACCAGGGCCTGACCGCTGGCAATGCCGCCGGTGCGCGCGAGCCGCGGCGTCAGGGGCAGGCGGGTCAGCACATGGGTGTCGTCGATGCTGCCGACACTCAGGTTCAGGTCCAGCACCCAGGGCGCAAAATGATCGGTCAGCGCGGATTGCGCGGCGGCAATGGTGAAAATGGTCATCGGGGAAGCGTAGGCGAGACGACGCGGCTTGGAAAGGCGCGGACGCAGTTATGGCGTCTGTTCGCCCGCCAGCCGATCTGCCGAGAGACGGTCCAAAGAAATCAACGACAGAACCCGGCCACGGAACAGCACAGCAGGTGCCGTCCTCTAGCACATCTCTGGTGACATGCGCTGCCGGTTCCGGCACAAACGCGCCTCCGCGCCAGCGCCGACCTCAGCGGGTGTTTGCACCCGCGCCACCGGCAGCGTTTGCCTGCAAACGCGAGAGGCGCCCCAATGGGCATGCTATGCGCTCAAGCCACGGAATAGCACGTCAGTGCCCGTGGCCAGCGCCGACCCGCCCAAATGGGGCGGCGCTTTGGCGGGTCTTGGCGCGAGGGTCGGGCTTTGTGCGGGTTTGAGACATAAAGCGCACAACTCAAAGGCGGCATGCGACACCCCGCGGGTCTGCGCTGCAAAGAAGATTGATTGAGATTCATCAACCTAATATGTGCTACGGCCCTTGGCTATTTATCTCGTCATCATCCAGAAATGCTTGCAATCTAGGATGGCTCCCGATTGGATGGAGCCTCGCTAGTAGGCCCCATCTGATACTATAAGAATTCCTACTGACAGGAAGTGGTATATTGAAGAGTATTACGAAAATAACTGAAAAAGAGATTATCATAGATCCGATGCAAATAGCCAAAAAGTAATCTAGTCTTAAATCATTTAATTTAAGAACCTCGATCTGCTTAAGGAGCAAAAAAACTATAAAAGCTGCTATAGGTATTAGAAGTGTAGTGGTAGTTATAATGGTAAAAATCGTCAAAATAGAGGATGTCTTAAATCGCTCTTTGAAAAAGCCATTACTATGGATCGGTGTCACGAGCGCCATATCATCTTGGCTCATAAGAAATCCGTAGGAGTTTGGAGAAAACCCTCGAAGCACAATCTTTGAGCTTTCTCGCGCTCGAATGTGAAGTATCATCCATAAAGATTGAAATTGGAGTATGAAGAAGTAAAGAGTGGTGCTGGCTATTAGAGTCACATAAGCTGTGGGAATAGCAGCGGTGTAACCTTGTACAGTGACTGAAACGTGGGTCTCGTTGGCTAGTGTAGATAGCAAAAAGTAGTACAACAGCAAGCTCGCACCGGTCTTAATTAGTTTTTGCGTCAAATCCTTCTGTATTTCTCCATATCGGAGATAAATTTCACTCCACTGGGTGCCGTGTTTTCTAACATAGCGAAGTGTTGTATGTATCTCATGTTCTTTAATTTGACGAAGAGAAACGCAAAGACGCTGTGGCATTAGACATCCAACTCCTCCACGAACCGCGCGTTCTCCTGGATATATTGGAACCGCAGCTCGGGTTTTTTCCCCATCAGTCGCTCCACCAGGTCCCCGGTTTCGCCCGGCACGTCGTCGTCCACTGACACGCGGATCAGTTTGCGGGTTGTGACGTCCATTGTGGTCTCTTTGAGGTCTTTGGCGTCCATCTCGCCCAGGCCCTTGAAGCGGGACACATCGATCTTGCCTTTCCCGCCCAGGCCTTTCTCCAGCCAGGCGTCGCGCTCTATCTCGTCCAGGCAATAGACCCGCTTGGCGCCCTGGGTCAGGCGGAAGAGCGGCGGGCAGGCCAGATAGAGGTGCCCCTGGTCGATCATCGGGCGCATCTGACTGAAGAAAAACGTCATCAGCAGCGCCGCGATATGGGCGCCGTCGACATCGGCATCGGTCATGATGATGATCTTGTCGTAGCGCAGGTCATCGATGTTGAACTTCGTCCCCATCCCCACGCCAAGGGCTTGGCATAGATCGGAAATCTCGGCATTCTGGCCCAGCTTGGACGAGGCCGCGCCCAAGACGTTCAGGATCTTGCCCCGCAGCGGCAGCAGCGCCTGGGTCTTGCGGTCGCGCGCCATTTTCGCCGATCCGCCCGCGCTGTCGCCCTCCACGATGAACAGCTCGGTGCCGTCGCGGGCCTGCTGCGAACAATCGACCAGCTTGCCGGGCAGGCGCAGCTTCTTGGTGGCGGATTTGCGGGCGGTTTCCTTTTCCTGCTTGCGGCGCAGGCGTTCCTCGGCACGCAGCACCAGGAAATCCAGGATCGCGCCCGCCTCTTTCGTGTTCTGGCCCAGCCAATTATCGAAATGGTCGCGGACGGAGTTTTCGACCAGCCGCTGCGCCTCCGTCGTGGCCAGGCGGTCCTTGGTCTGGCCAACGAATTCGGGCTCGGCGATGAAACACGAGACCAGCGCACAGGCCCCGGTTTGCAGGTCGTCGCGGGTGATATTCGCGGCCTTCTTGTTGCCCGCCAGATCGCCATAGGCGCGGATGCCCTTCAGGATCGCGGCCCAAAAGCCGGTTTCATGGGTGCCGCCCTCGGGCGTGGGCACGGTGTTACAGTAGGATTGGATGAAGCCATCGCGCGCGGGCGTCCAGGAAATCGCCCATTCGACCGAGCCCGGCACCTGGAACCGGCCCTGGAACTCGACCTTTCCGGCAAAAGGTGTGTCGGTATAGGTCGCCGCGCTGCCCAGGGTTTCCACCAGATAATCGCTCAGCCCGCCGGGGAAGTGGAAAATGGCCTCGGTCGGGGTCTCGCCATCATCGATCGCGCTTTTCCACCGGATCTCGACGCCCGAGAACAGATAGGCCTTGGATCGGACCATCTTCATCAGACGCGCAGGTTTGAACCGGTGCGAGCCGAAGATCTGTTCATCGGCATGGAAGGTTGTGGTGGTGCCCCGGCGATTGGGCGCGGCGCCGATTTCCTCAACCGGACCAAGGGGGAGGCCGCGGGAAAAGCGCTGCTCCACCAGTTTGCGGTCACGGGCCACCTGCACGACCATGGAATCCGACAGCGCGTTGACCACCGACGCGCCCACGCCGTGTAGACCGCCAGAGGTCTGATAGGCCTTGCCCGAGAATTTGCCGCCCGCATGGAGCGTGCAGAGGATCACCTCAAGCGCTGACTTTCCGGGAAATTTGGGATGCGGATCAAAGGGCATGCCGCGGCCATTGTCGCGGATGGTGATGGCGTAATCGGCGTGTAGCTCCACCTCGATCCGGCTGGCATGGCCGGCAACGGCCTCGTCCATGGAATTGTCCAGGACCTCGGCCACCAGATGGTGCAGTGCGCGTTCATCGGTGCCGCCGATATACATGCCGGGGCGCTTGCGGACGGGTTCCAACCCCTCCAACACCTCGATGGAGGACGCGTCATAGGCGGTGGTGTCGGAGGACCCGGACAGGAGGTCGTCGGCCATGGTTCTGCTCTATATTGTGGGCGCTGCGCCGTATATTGGCAGGTTTAGGGCATGGGGGGAAGATCTGTCGCGTGCATTCTATGGCCGACAGGATGCGTCGCGAAACGGATTAAAAAATCGAGAAGGCCTGGTCCCGTGGGGGAGCAGGCCATCAAAGCTGTAGGTGCGTGCGCCGATGCGTTGCTCACTGGGTGGGCGAAACGCTCACGTTGCCCGCATCGTCAACTGTCACATCGTAGTTGTTGCCGCCGGGGGTGATACCAAAATTCTCTTCCAGAATGGCATCATCTACGATGTTGCGCTGCGAGGCGACCGATGCCATGGCCAACAAGTTGACAAGCTCTTGATCCGTCAACGTGCCCGCTTCCATTTCCGCAATGCCATCCGCCAACTCGGTGATGATCTGATGGTTCATCATGGAATTGGCCAGATCGAAGGTCTCGCGCGCCTGTTCATCCGTGACCAAGCCGGTCTGAAGCAACAGCTCGAAATGGGCCTGATGGTAGCCGATATATTGATCGCTCAATTGGCGAGAGCGCAATTCGCCATCCATGCGGCCCTCAAGATCGTCGATGGTAATGTTCATGATCGCGACAGTCGCAAGCGCCATGCCAACGGCAGCGGCCGACAAAACCGTCCAGTCGACAGTGACGGCGCCACGTTCTTCACGAATAAAATGCTTGATCATGGGCGACACCGACAAAAAGTAAGGAATGCAAACGCGATAGATGCCGTGATGCCTGCAGAACGGGGCGAGAATATGGCGCATTGGGTCGGGGCCCGGAACAATCCGCGCCAAATTGATCAACAATCGTGAAAAATGTCTTGGCTTTGGCAACGGTCGCTCTTCCGTCGCGCGATCTTGCGCGGGGGCAGGGGGCGGCGTAAGCGGGATCCATGACCTTCCCCGATCATATCCGCGCCACGTTGAAGCTTGGCCTCCCTCTGATCGGAGGACAATTGGCGCAGGTCTTCATCGGAGTGACCGACACGGTCATGATGGGCTGGTACGGGGTCGCGGAATTGGCCGCCGTGGGTATGGGCGCCAATTTCTTCCATATCGTCTTGATCCTCGGCATGGGTTTCGGTCTGGCCGTGATGCCGATGGTGGCGGCCGCGGGGGCAAGGGATGACCGGCGCCAAGTGCGCCGCGTGACACGGATGGGGCTCTGGATCGGCCTGGGCTTTGGTGTGATCGCCTTGCCGATCTTCTGGTTCTCCGGTGCGATCTTGCTGGCATTCGGGCAAGAGCCTCAGATCGCCGCCGACGCGCAGGTCTATCTTCGGATTGCTGGCCTGGCAATTTGGCCCGGCGTTCTCTTGGTGGTGTTGCGCAGCCATCTCAGCGCGTTGGAGCGGCCCGGCGTCGTTCTTTGGGCCTGGCTGGCCGGTACGGCATTGAATGCGGGCCTGAATTGGGTGCTGATCTTCGGCAATCTGGGCGCACCCGAATTGGGGATCGAAGGCGCGGCGCTGGCCTCGCTCGGCACCCATATCCTGATCTTCATCGTCCTGGCGCTCTATGCCACGCGAGCCGAGGGGCTGCGCGAGGATATGCTGTTCGCTCGGTTCTGGCGCCCGGACCCTGAGGCACTGGCCCAGGTCTTTCGGCTGGGATGGCCCATCGCGCTGACGCTATTGGCGGAATCGGGGCTGTTCATGGCAACGATGATCATGATGGGTTGGATCGGCACGCTAGAGCTTGCGGCCCACACCATCGCCCTCCAGATCGTGTCAGTCACCTTCATGATCCATATCGGGCTCAGTTCTGCGGCCACGGTACGGGCGGGCCGCGCCCACAGCAAAGGGGACATCATCGGGCTGCGCCGAACCGCGCTGGCCGTGATCCTGCTCTCGGGTACAACCGTGGCGGCGACGATCGTGCTCCTGGTGTCGGCAGGTCCGATGTTGGTGGGTCTGTTCGTCGACCCGACCGACCCGCTGCGCCCGCAGATCATCGCGGTCGGCACCAGCCTCCTGGTGATGGCCGCCCTGTTCCAACTGGTCGATGCTGGTCAGGTCATCGCCCTGGGCCTCCTGCGCGGATTGCAGGATACGGGCATCCCGATGGTCTATGCGGTCGTGTCCTACTGGCTCATCGGCGTGCCCTGCGGCTATCTGCTGGGACTGCCGCTTGGCTATGGGGGTGAGGGGATCTGGGCGGGCCTGCTCATCGGCTTGGCCCTGGCCTCCGTCACGATGATGACCCGCTTCTGGCGCTCGGTTGCACGCCTCGACGCACCCGCCGCAATCTGAACCGGCCTCATTTTCTCTGTTTCCAGAATATCCCGGGGGTCGCCGAAGGCGGGGGGCAGCGCCCCCAAAACGTGCCGGAATTCGCGCGGACCGGCCCGCATCGACGCGCAGCCGCGCCGAGGCACAGCCGAGGCGCCAGAGCCGTAGCGGGGCGCAAGGGCGCGTCAGCGCCCGAGCACGCTCGGCAGAGCCTGGCCCACCGCCGACCCTCAGGCCAGCCGCGCCAGGACCCGTGCCCAGGACCGGATGCCGTGGTGAAAGCTCGACAGATCATACTTCTCATTGGGCGAATGGATCGCATCGTCATCCTTGCCGAACCCGGCCAGCACCGATTCCATCCCCAGAATCTCCTTGAAGTACCCCGCCACCGGGATCGATCCGCCACAGCCCACAAAGGCTGCCGCCGACGGCCATTCCTCGCTCAGCGCTTCGCGGGTCTGCTCAAAGATCGCCGCACTCGTATCCATCTGGCTGGCCGGTGAGGCGCCGTGGCCCACAAATTCCGCCTCCACATCCGGCGGCAATTGCGCGTTGACCCAGACGCGGAAATTCTCGCGCAGAACCAGCGGATCCTGCCCCGCCACCAGGCGAAAACTGATCTTGGCATGGGCCTTGCTGGGCAGCACCGTCTTGAACCCGGCGCCGTTATAGCCGCCCCAGATCCCGTTCACCTCCGCCGTGGGGCGCGACCAGATCATCTCCAGCCCCGACCGGCCCGACTCACCCGCCATCTCGCTCAAGCCGACCGGGCCCAGAAACGCAGAGGGCTCAAAGCTCAGCCCGTCCCATTGCGCGCGCAGCTCATCGGAAATCTCTGGGATGCCATCGTAGAACCCCGGCACCTGCACCACGCCGTTCTCGTCATGCAGGCCCGCCAGCACCTTGGTCAGCACCCGGATCGGGTTCATCGCGATCCCGCCGTACATGCCCGAATGCAGGTCCAGCGACGGGCCGGTCAGCGTGATCTCTTCCTGCAACATCCCGCGCAGCTGCGTCACGATGGCGGGCGTGTTATCACCAAAGAGCCCTGTGTCGCAGATCAGCGCCACATCGGCGCGCAACTCATCGGCGTTCTCCTCCAGGAACGGCACCAAAGAGGGCGAGCCCGATTCCTCCTCACCTTCCAAAAATACCGTGATCCGGCAGGGCAGGCTGCCATGTTCAGCTTTCCAGGCGCGGCAGGCCTCTAGGAAAGTCATCAACTGCCCCTTATCGTCCGCCGCCCCGCGCGCGCGGATCACCTTGACGCCATTCTGATCCTCGATGGTCGGATCGAACGGGTCGCGGTGCCACAGCTCTAATGGGTCGACCGGCTGCACATCGTAATGGCCGTAAAACAGCACATGGGGCCCGCCATCGCCCGCATGGCCCACCACCATCGGATGGCCCGCCGTCGGGCGTACCTCGGCGTCAAAGCCCAAGCCCCGCAGATCCTCGGCCAGCCAATCGGCGGCCTTGGCGACCTCCGGCGTATAGGCCGGATCGGTCGAGATCGACTTAATGCGCAGCAATTCGAACAGGCGCGAAGTGGCGTCATCAAGATCGGCATCTATGCGGGCAAGAACAGCGTCAAGGGACATGGACGTGGCTCCGGGGGCAGAGGGTGTTTTACCCATCGTGGCCCGCCGCGCAGGCGGCTGCAACCCGATGACAGAACCGCCCTCTCAAGGGCCCTCCCGCCATTGTGAACACCCGTGTGATTGGAATCCTTCCAAACTGCGATAGCGTGCCGATGTCGCCTGAGATGCGACGATAGGGACATATAAATAGACAGCAGGAATGCCATCCATGAATCACCGTCTTCTCGCCTCTGCAGCCGCGGTTGCAGCGCTCGTCGCCACGTCCGCTGCCGCGCAAGACTGCACATTCGACGCCGAGATCCCCGATTTCACGCAAGAGCAGATTGATGCGCTTTATGAGTGTATCTCCGATGATCTCGCCGCGGGGTACGCCCAGGGCGACAATGCCTGGGCTACTGAGTATCGTAGCTGGGGCGCTGCCGCGACGGGCCCCGCCGCGCCCGGTTTCCACTCCAACCGGTTCCTGAACACCTTCGTCAACGAGGTCGGGTATGAGGCATACATTCAGTATGAAGAGGATGACGAAAGCTTCGAAATGCCGGTGGGCAGCGTGATCGCCAAGGAAAGCTATTCCCTGCGCGAAGGCGCCCCGCGTCCTGGCCCGCTCTTCTTCATGGAACGCGCCGCGACCGCCGATTACCCCGATACTGATGGCTGGATCTATTCCGCGGTTCAACCCAACGGTAATCCGATGAATATCAGCCAAAGCTTCTGCCACGATTGTCATGGCGGCTATGCGTTCTCCGACAGTCTGGGTTACCCGGCTTTTGAGGTGCGTTTGAGCCAATAATGCTTGACCCTTTGGCCCGGGCGAACAGGCCCGGGCTTTTCCGCGCGCACCTTGACGCAGATCAAAGCCCGGGTCGCGGCATTTTGTAACTTGGCCTAAGGCGCTCTGGCGCCATATGTCAGGCCAAACGCGGGATAATCCGCCTTGCAGCCAGCGTTTCATTCGGGGTGCGCGAACACCCCCGGAAGGGAGACCGCCAGTGAACTACGAACACGCTCTGGACGCCGCCTTGGGCAAATTGCACGAGGAAGGCCGATATCGCACATTCATCGATATCGAACGGCGCAAGGGCAATTTCCCCCATGCGGTCTGGAAGCGGCCCGATGGCACCGAGCAGGACATCACCGTCTGGTGTGGTAACGACTATCTGGGCATGGGCCAACACCCCGTCGTCCTTGAAGCGATGCACGAAGCGCTTGAGGCTACGGGCGCAGGCTCCGGCGGCACGCGCAATATCTCGGGCACGACCGTCTATCACAAACGGCTTGAGGCGGAATTGGCCGATCTGCATGACAAAGAGGCCGCGTTGATCTTCACCAGCGCCTATATTGCCAATGATGCTACGTTAAGTACGCTGCCTAAGCTGTTCCCTGGCCTCATTATTTACTCCGACGCGCTGAACCACGCCTCGATGATCGAAGGTGTACGCCGCAATGGCGGGGCCAAGCGGATCTTCCGCCACAACGACGTCGCTCATCTGCGTGAGCTGCTCGAAGCTGACGATCCTGCAGCGCCGAAGCTGATCGCCTTCGAGTCGATCTATTCGATGGATGGCGATTTCGGCCCGATTGCCGAGATTTGCGATCTGGCCGATGAGTTTGGCGCGCTGACCTATCTCGATGAGGTCCACGCGGTTGGTATGTATGGCCCCCGCGGCGGTGGTGTCGCCGAACGCGATGGCGTGATGCACCGGCTCGACATCATCAACGGGACGCTCGGCAAGGCCTATGGTGTCCATGGTGGCTATATCGCGGCGTCGGATAAGATGTGCGATGCGGTGCGCTCCTATGCGCCGGGCTTCATCTTCACCACCTCATTGCCGCCGGTTGTGGCTGCGGGGGCGGCGGCCTCGGTCCGGCACCTGAAAACCGACCAAGGCCTGCGCGATCTGCACCAGGAACGCGCCAAGGTGCTGAAATTGCGCCTCAAGGGCCTCGGCCTGCCGATCATCGACCATGGTAGCCATATCGTGCCTGTCATGGTGGGCGACCCGGTCCACACCAAAGCGATCTCGGATATGCTGTTGGAAGATTTCGGGCTCTATGTGCAGCCGATCAACTTTCCCACCGTCCCGCGCGGGACCGAGCGCCTGCGCTTCACGCCGTCGCCGGTCCATACCCCGAAAGAGGTCGACGGGCTGGTCCATGCGATGGATTCGCTCTGGTCCCATTGCGCGCTCAATCGCCAGGAGATGGCGGGCTAGATTTATGCCCCGGCGCGGCGGGTGTGATCTGCCCGACGCGCTGCATTAACCGGATATCGTTAATAACTTGCGCTGAAACGTGCCGAAAATCTGTGTTTTTGGTCATCACGGGGTGCAACGGCGCGTCCTCCCATGCTAATTCAAGCGCTGTCTGTGGTTGTTCTTTTGGAATCGGCCGCATTGGGGTAACATCTTGGGACACATAAGCAGAACACCACTAATCGTGGTGTATCTGACGTATAGAATCGGGGCGGCCACATGGGCCATGGCGCAGGCAATGGATGGAACGAAGACGTGTCGGGCTGGGATGCCGACACGGAACACTCCGACTCCGCCGTGGATTTTGCCCCGCAAGACACGCCGCCTCCCGCTTTCGATGGATATGATCTGCTCGACGTGCCGCTGGGTGATTTGCTACGTGGCGAACGGGCGACGCTTGGCAAATCGCTTTTGGATGTCGAGCGTGAATTGCGCATTCGTGCCACCTATATCGCGGCGATAGAAAACGGCGATGTCGGCGCCTTCCAAAGCCAAGGGTTCATCGCGGGCTATGTCCGATCCTATGGGCGCTATCTGGGCATCGACCCGGAATGGACGTTCCGCCGGTTCTGCGAGGAAACCGGGTTTCGTGGCGTCCATGGCGGCTCGGCGCATCAGGCGGCCGAGGTCAAACGCTCTATCGGCGATGCCCCCCGGCGCGTGCACCCCAATGAGGTCATGTCCTCCACCCGCATCAGCTACGCGCCTGTCAGCGACAGCGTTTTCAGCCGGATCGAGCCCGGCGCGCTTGGCTCCGTCGCCGTTCTCGTCGTTTTGGCGCTGGGGATCGGCTACGGCGCTTGGGCCGTTCTGCATGATATCCAACGGCTTCAGATCGCCCCGATCGATGAAGCCCCCGCTGCGCCCCTGGCGCAATTGGACCCGCTTGAGGGGATGGGGCAGGAGTTCAACCCTGAACAGGGCTTTGACATCGCCATGCCCAACCCGCAGACCGCGGATCGCCTTCTGCGCCCGCAGGCGCTTGAGGCGCCGGTTCTGACGCCGCGCGACAGCGCCGTCGGCACGCTCGACCCCGATAGTGTCGGCACGCTGACCGCGCCGCAACGGACCCCGCAACTGGCTCAAGCCGATACTGATCCCGAGTCGGGCAATGTCCAGGTGACGCAGCCGGTCGATCAGGTGATGATCTTCGCCACCAATCCGACCTGGGTACAGGTCACCTCTTCGGCGGGCGATACCATTTTCGAGGCGACGCTGAACCGCGGCGACAGCTTTGTGGTGCCCGATGGCGATGGCGTGCCGCGGCTGCGGTCGGGCAATGCGGGGTCGCTCTATTTCGCGGTCAATGGCGTGGCGATTGGCCCGGCTGGGGTAGGCGCCTCCATCGCGCGCGATGTGGAACTCACCGCCGATGCCGTGTCCGAGACCTTCCCGCTGGCCGATATGAGCGACCCGGATCTGATCGAAGTCGCTTCTGCCGTGTTCGAAGCCTTCGCCGTGCCGTCCGGCCCGGTTGTCGTGCCGGAAGCCCGCGAAAACCTGGTCTACGATCCGACGGGACGCAGCAGCGGCGATGTGCAACTGACCACGCCGGCTTTGTTCCCCGACCTGCCCGACGACGTGGCCGCCGCGATCATCGCCAGCAACGAACTGCCCGTTCAGGTCAGCGCGCCAGGTCCCGACGACATCCGCCCGGTTCCACGCCCCTGATCTGACATATTGCCGCCTTGCGCCTTGGCGTGCGTTGTCCCGCCCTCGCGACATGTTTATCTTAGCGGTAACTTGATCGGACAAAGGCCGTCCCCATGTCGCACAATCCCATCCGTCCATGGCGCAATATCGATCGCCGCAAAAGCCGCCAGATCATGGTCGGCAATGTGCCGGTCGGCGGCGATGCCCCGATCAGCGTGCAGACCATGACCAACACGCTGACAACGGATGTGAAGGGCACCATCGAACAGGTTCAGGCCGCGGCAGAAGCGGGTGCCGATATCGTCCGCGTGTCGGTGCCCGATGCGGATTCGGCCCGCGCGATGCACGAGGTTTGCCGCGAAAGCCCGGTGCCCATCGTGGCCGACATCCATTTCCACTACAAACGCGGGATTGAAGCCGCCGAGGCTGGCGCCGCCTGTTTGCGGATCAATCCCGGCAATATCGGCAGCGCGGAACGTGTGCGCGAGGTGATCAAAGCCGCGCGCGACCACAATTGCTCGATCCGCATCGGCGTGAACGCGGGCAGTTTGGAAAAGCACCTCTTGGAGAAATACGGCGAACCCTGTCCCGATGCGATGGTTGAATCCGGCCTCGATCACATCAAGATCCTGGAAGACAACGACTTTCTGAATTTCAAGATTTCCATGAAGGCGTCTGATGTCTTCATGACTATGGCGGCCTATCAGCAATTGTCCGAACAGACCGATGCCCCGTTTCATCTCGGGATTACCGAGGCGGGCGGATTTGTCGGCGGAACAGTGAAATCGGCCATCGGGCTTGGCAATTTGCTTTGGATGGGCCTGGGCGACACGATGCGGGTCAGCCTCTCCGCCGACCCGGTTGAAGAGGTGAAGATCGGGTTCGAGATCCTGAAATCGCTTGGCCTGCGCCACCGTGGCGTCAACATCATCTCGTGCCCGTCCTGCGCGCGGCAGGGCTTTGACGTGATCAAAACCGTCGAAACGCTGGAGCAGCGCCTGGAACATATCAAAACGCCCATGAGCCTCAGCATCATCGGTTGTGTCGTGAATGGGCCCGGTGAGGCGCTGATGACCGATGTGGGCTTTACCGGCGGAGGTGCGGGGAGCGGCATGGTCTATCTGGCAGGCAAGCAAAGCCACAAGATGTCGAACGATCAGATGGTCGATCATATCGTCGAACAGGTCGAGAAAAAGGCCGAACAGATCGAGGCTGAGCGCGCCGCGGCAGAGGCCGCCGCCGCCGAATAGCCCGCCATCACACCCGGCTCAGGTCGAACGCCACCACCGCCAGGCGCCGCAGCCGCTTTTGGCGGTGGGCATAGAAGGCGGTCGCAAACCACGCAACGGGTGCGGTCCGCCACCCCGCCTCAATCTCAACCCGGTCGGTGTAATGGGCACCGCCATCGCCTGTGGCCTGGATCGTGATCCAATGATCCCATCGCGCAATCAGGGCCGAATGCCCGTTATCGCGGACGATATACGTGTCCGGTGGCGTCTCGGGGTAGGATACATCGATCACCTGCCGCCCCAAGGGCAGGTGGCCGAATAAGCGCATCGACACCAGATGGGGGCCGGTGGCAAATCGATCTGGCCAATGGGGTGGATCCACCGGCGCAAAGCGCACCAAAGGCGCCGCGATATGCGTCAGCACGGCTGGCCGTGTGACCGCATCGAACACGCGCTCGGGCGCTGCGTCCAAAATCATTGTCCGTTCTACGATGCGCGCCATGGCCCGCGGCTCCCGATCCTTCTCTGGTCCAGGCCCCTGCCGCGCGGTATGATTGCACAGGATCGAGAGGGAGGCGAGATCGACCATGGTAGAGTTGGCATATGTGCCCCGCAACGAGGATGGCATCGCCACCGCGCTTGGCGTTTTGACGCAAAGGTTGGGCGACCGGGTCGAGAAGGGCGCGGCGATCCGTGAACAACATGCCCACACCACCACCTGGCTGCGCAATCAGGCGCCCGATGCGGTGATCTTCCCGCGCAGCACCGAAGAGGTGCAGGAGATCGTGCGCATCTGCGCCACCCACCGCACCCCCGTGATCCCCTTTGGTACCGGCACCTCGCTTGAGGGGCATGTGAACGCGCCCGCTGGCGGGATATCGTTGGATTTCAGTCAGATGGACGCCATTCTTCAGGTCCATGCCGAGGATATGGATGTGGTGATCCAGCCCGGCGTGACGCGCAAGGCGCTCAATACCCATCTGCGGGATACGGGCCTGTTCTTTCCCATCGATCCGGGCGCCGATGCCTCCCTTGGCGGGATGGCGGCCACCAATGCGTCCGGCACCTGCGCGGTGCGGTATGGCACCATGAAGGACAATATCCTGGCGCTGAAAGCGGTGCTGCCCTCGGGCGAGGTGATCCAGACCGCCGCGCGCGCCCGCAAAACCTCCGCCGGATACGATCTGACCCGGCTGATCGTCGGCTCCGAAGGGACGTTGGGGCTGATCACCGAACTTACGCTGAAACTCCAAGGCATCCCCGAGGCGATGTCGGCCGCCACCTGTTCTTTCCCGAGCGTCGAGGCCGCCTGCGACGCCGTGATCGCGACCTTCCAATATGGCCTGCCCGTGGCGCGGATCGAGTTGCTCGACGCGCTGCAAGTCAAAGCCTGCAACGCCTATTCGAAGCTCAACCTGCCGGAAACGCCCCTCCTTTTGCTGGAGTTTCACGGCACCGAGGGCGCCGTCGCCGAACAGGCCGCGCTTTTTGGTGAGATTGCGGGTGATCACGGCGGGACAGGCTTCACCTTCACCACCCGCGAAGAGGATCGCACGCAACTTTGGCAGGCCCGCCACGACGCCTATTGGGCCTCGCTGCAATTGCGCCCCGGCGCCAAAGGGATCTCGACGGATGTCTGCGTGCCGATCAGCCAATTAGCCCATTGCGTGGCGGGCACCCAGGCGCGGCTGGCCGAATTGGGGATGGTCGCGCCGATTGTCGGCCATGTGGGCGACGGAAATTTCCATACGCTGCTGCTGGTCGATATGGACAATCCCGCTGAGATCGCGCGCGCCGATGAGTTTGTCGGCTGGCTCAACGATTTCGCGATCTCGCTCGACGGCACCTGCACTGGCGAACACGGGATCGGGCAGGGCAAGGCCAAATATCTGGAACGCGAGCTAGGCCCCGGCGCCATGGCGATGATGGCGGCGATCAAGCGCGGCGTCGATCCAGACAACATCTTCAATCCCGGCAAAATGGCGCTCTGATGGTGCGCCCGACGGCCTCCAACGTGCCCTCCGCCCATGCGGAGCCGCACTTGTCGGGCCGGGTCGGCTGGCTGCGGGCAGCGGTGATGGGCGCCAATGATGGGATCCTGTCGACCGCCTCGCTGATCGCGGGCGTGGCGGCGGGCGCCGTGGACCGCCCCGTTGTGCTGCTGGCCGGATTGGCGGGGCTAGTGGCGGGTGCGCTCAGCATGGCGGCGGGTGAATTTGTCTCCGTCTCCAGCCAGGCCGATGCCGAGCGGGCCGATGTCGCCCGTGAACAGGCGGAGCTGGCCCGCAACCCTGAGGCGGAACTGGCCGAGCTGACGGCAATCTACGAAGAACGTGGCCTGTCGCCGGATCTGGCGGGGCAGGTGGCCCGCGAATTAACGGCCAAAGATGCGCTGACCGCCCATCTGCGCGATGAGATCGGCCTGACCGACCTGTCGCCGCCACGCCCGGTTCAGGCGGCCCTGGTCTCTGCGACGACCTTCGCGGCAGGCGCCGCGGTGCCCCTCGGCGTGGCCGCCTTCGCGCCACTGAACGGGATGATCCTCTGGGTCGCCACCGCCACGCTTGTGGCCCTCGGCACGCTTGGTGCGATCGGGGCGCAGATCGGCGGCGCGCCCCGCAAACGGGCTGCGCTGCGTGTGATGCTCTGGGGCGCGCTGGCCATGGCGATGACCTCGCTTATCGGCGCCTTGGTCGGCCAGTCGCTTTAACGCGTCAGCGACACCGCTTTCCCGGTCATCGCAGCCTCTTGCGCAGCCAATCCCATCCGCACGGCGGCGGCCCCATCGGCCAGCGTCACTTCCGGGCGCCGCCCCTTGCGCACCGCCTCAAGGAACCGCAGATGCTGGTAATAGGTGGCGCCGTTATGGTCACCCGCCTCCAGCAATTGCTTGTCGACCGGCACATCGACACGGCGCGGCCCAGTCGGATGGCGCGGGCTGACGATCAGATGCGGCACCGGTTGCGGCCCGACATCGAAATTCCAGAACCGCGTCGGTCCGGGCACGAAGCTCTGGATTTTGCCGTCAGGGCCAATCGCGCTGATCTCTTCCTGGTAGTCCGAGCCCTCGGCGAACATGCACAATTCCAGCATCGCCCGCGCGCCCTTGGCGAAATCGACGATGACATAGCCATGGTCCCAGATATCCGGCATCTCTCCGTGATAGCGCTCGGACATGTGATTGACGGCTTGCCCCGCACTGGCCATCACCCGCACCGGCTCGTCGCGCAGGATCAGGCGCATCAAATCGAAGAAATGGCAGCATTTCTCGACCAGCGTGCCGCCGGTATTGCGGTTGAACCGGTTCCAGTCGCCGACCTTTTCCAGAAACGGAAAGCGATGTTCGCGGATCGTCAGCATTTTGACACCACCCGTGGCCTGCTCGACCATCTCGCGGAATTTGGCGACGGGCGGCATGTAGCGATATTCCATCGCCACCCAGATCGGCGCGGGATAATGTGCGGCGAAGGCGGCCAGATCATCTTCCTGGCGGGTTTCGGTATAAAGCGGCTTTTCCACCAGGATCGGCACCGCGCGGGTCGCCGCGATTTCCTGCAATTGCCCCAGATGGCAATGGTTGGGCGAGGCGATGACTAGCGCGTCCACATCGTTGCGCCGCAGCAATCCGGTCAGATCTGCGCAGCGCGCCGCCTCCGGCACCAATCCGCGCGTGGCCGCGGCCATCCCGTCATCGGGTTCCACATAGGCAGTCACCGCCGTGTCAGCCAGCAGCGCGATATTGCGGATATGTTCCTGGCCCATCATGCCCGAACCGACGATACCGTAACGCATCATATGGGGGATCCTGTTCGCTAGATCGTTAATCGTTAGAGGATGCGCGCGAAATATTGGGCGCGCGAGGGGTCGTACCACGTCCACGACGCCTCGCAAGGGCTTCCGTGCTGATCATAGGCCCGGCGCTCGACCAGGATCATCCGCGTGCCGGGTTCCAGGCCGAATTCATCGGGCGACCAATCGGGCAGGGTGCCCGCATGGATGACATCCTCAGCACGGCTGATCGAAAGGCCCAGGCGCGTTTGATAGGTGTGATAAAGCGATTCCGAGATCGTACGCCGGTTCAGGGCATTCTCGTCGTACCATCGCAGATCCAGCCAGATTTCCTCGACCGCCACCGGAATGTCGGACAGATAGCGCAGGCGCAGCATTCGAATGCCGGTCGGAAAGCTGCCGATATAGGGCAGGGTGTCGGGTTTCTGCGTCTTGGTCAGATCCAGAAGCCGCGCGGTGGGCAATCCGCCGCCGCCCGGCAATTCCAGCCGAAACAGCGCATAGGTCCCGATGTTGGATTTGCCGCCCAAAACATAATTGCCGGACCCATGGCGCCGCTCGATCAATCCGCGCTCCGACAGGACTGCAAGCGCCTTGCGCAGCGTTGCCACCGCGACGCCGTGATCGGCGGCCATCTGACGTTCGGGCGGCAGCTTGTCGCCCATCGCCAAGCGCCCGCCGCCGATATCGATCGTGAGGGATTCTGCAATGCGCAGGTAGGTCGGCAGCGCGCCGGTCGCGCCGTCCTGTGACGCATTCTGACTTTGGTCATCCGGCATCGCACGGCCTCCCGATCCAGTGCAATTGATCTACCATTGATCTACCTTGCCCCGCTTGCTACGCCTCAACCCGACGAAGATCAAGGGAGGACATGGGATGAGCGTCGTACCAGTCACATCGGCGGATCTGGACGGGGCGGAGGTCAGCTGGTTCGCCGCCCTCTGCTCGGACGATTACGAATATCTCGGCGTGCCCGACGGGCGCCTGCGCTCGTCCTGGGCGCATTGCTCGGGCCTCGTCAAGGAGGCGGAAAAACAAGGGTTTCGCAACATCCTTTGCCCGTCTTCCTACCAGGTCGGGCAGGACACGCTCAGCTTCGTGGCAGGCTGTGCGCCCATCACCGACAAGATCAATTTTCTCGCCGCCGTGCGCTGTGGTGAAATGCAGCCGATCATGCTGGCCCGCACCATCGCCACGCTGGACCACATGTTGGAGGGGCGGCTGACCGTCAACATCATCTCCTCCGACTTCCCCGGTGAGACAGCCGACAGCGCCTATCGCTACCAGCGCTCCCGCGAAGTGGTCGAAATCCTCAAGCAGGCCTGGACCCAGGACGAGATCAACTATTCCGGCGAAGTCTACGATTTCACAGGATTAACCACCGATCCCGCGCGGCCTTACCAGACCGGCGGACCGTTGCTTTACTTCGGCGGCTATAGCCCGGCGGCGCTGGAATTGTGCGGCCAGCATTGCGATGTCTATCTGATGTGGCCCGAACCCGAAGAGGCCCTGGCGGGCCGGATGCGCGATGTGAATGCGGTGGCCGAACGCTATGGACGGACGCTCGATTACGGTCTGCGTGTCCACATGATCGTGCGCGATACCGAGGCCGAGGCCCGCGACTATGCCGAGCATCTGACTTCGAAACTGGATGACGAGCTGGGTCAATTGATCCGCGAGCGGGCGCTGGATTCCACGTCGCTGGGGGTCAGCCACCAGGCCAAGGCCCGCGAATTGGCTGACAAATACGGCTATGTCGAACCGCATCTTTGGACGGGTGTGGGCCGCGCGCGATCAGGCTGCGGCGCCGCGCTGGTAGGTTCCGCCGATCAGGTGCTCAGCAAGATCGAGAGCTATCAGAAAATGGGCATCCGTGCCTTCATCTTCTCGGGCTATCCGCATATGGACGAATGCCAGCATTTCGGGCGCCTTGTGATGCCTGAGCTGAAAACCTGTTCTCTGCCAGAGGTTTACGGGCGCGTGCCCGCCTCGACGCCGCGAACCCCCTTGGGTGTAGGAGAAAGACGCTAATGGACCGCATTTCCACCGGGGGCATTGAGATGTCCCGCATCGTCTACGGCATGTGGCGCCTGGGTGACGACGACAACACCGCGCCCGCCCATGTGCAGGCCAAGATCGAAGCCTGCCTGGATCAAGGCATCACCACGATGGACCAGGCCGATATTTACGGCGGCTACACGGCCGAGGCGATCCTGGGCGCGGCGCTGAAATCCGCGCCGGGCCTGCGCGACCGGATCGAGATCGTGACCAAATGCGATATCGTGGCGCCGGTTGGCAAATATGCCGATGCGCGCGTCAAGCATTACGACACCACACCCGCCCATATCGAGGCCTCCGTCGAGGCGTCGCTCTCCAATATGGCGATCGAGGTCATCGACCTGTTGCTGATCCACCGCCCTGATCCGCTGATGGATCACACCGCCACCGGTGCCTGCCTGGATCGTCTGGTAAGCTCGGGCAAAGTCCGCGCCGTGGGCGTCTCAAACTTCAAACCTTGGGATTGGGACTTGCTGCAATCGGCGATGACGACCCAATTGGCCACCAACCAGATCGAGATGTCGGTTCTGCACCACGCCCCCTTCACCAATGGCGATCTGGCCCATCTGCAGCGTCTCGGCGTGCCGCCCATGGCGTGGTCGCCCTTGGCGGGCGGGGCGCTTTTCGGGGCTGACGGGGCAGATGCCTATGCGATTTGCCAAAGGATCGCGGCGGAACAGGGCGTGGGCGGGGATGCCGTCGCGGTCGCTTGGCTGCTGGCCCATCCCGCGCAGATCCTGCCGGTCATGGGCACCAACAATCTCGACCGGATCAAAGCTCTGGGTGAGGCCGCTAAGGTCACGCTGACCCGCGAAGATTGGTTCGAGATCTACACCGCCGCCCTGGGCCGAGAGGTCGCCTGACCCTGACCCCGAGGCTGCGGACAAACCTTGCACCACTCAGCGCAGGACAACCCGCAAATTCCCGCGTTAACCTTAACGGTGATTAAGGTTAACGCCGCGTAGGCGGCCAAAGCCTCCCAGTTCATCCTGCGCACCACACAGCAAGAATGCGCTCGGTCACCCTATACCGAGGTCAGACGCTCACCTGCCAAACGACAGCGCGCGTCCTTTCATCTTGGTCGAAAAACTCCGGGGGTGCGGGGGCTGGCCCCCGCCGCGCAACCGATCTCACGCGCGCAGCGTTTGCCCGCTTTCCGTGTCAAACAGATGCATATCGCCCACCGCGGTCAGCGTCACCTTGTCGCCCGGCGCGATATTGGTCTGCCCGGGATTATGCACCGTGACCTTTGTTCCGTCGGAGAACGCGCCGTAAAGGTAGCTTTCCGTTCCCAGTTGCTCCACCGCCCGGATATCGGCATGCAATGCCCCGCCGGGGTCAGGCTGCAAATCCATTGGTCGCAGCCCCAGTGTTACCGGTTGGCCCGCCTGCGCCCCAAACCTTCCCTTGGGCAGGGTAATTTCATCACCGGTCTTCAACTGCACCTTGAACCGGTCGGTGCCATCCACGTGACCTTCCAGGAAATTCATTTTGGGCGAGCCGATGAAACCCGCCACAAACAGGTTGGCGGGGCGATTGAACAGATCCAACGGCGCGCCGAATTGCTCCAACTCGCCCAGGCGCAGCACGGCGATCTTGTCGGCCATGGTCATCGCCTCGACCTGGTCGTGGGTCACATAGACCATCGTGTTGCCAAGCCGTTTGTGCAGCGCCGAAATCTCACCGCGCATATCGACGCGCAATTCGGCATCCAGGTTCGATAATGGTTCATCGAACAAGAACACCCGCGGCTCGCGCACCACGGCCCGCCCAATCGCCACGCGCTGCCGCTGCCCGCCCGACAGGTCTTTCGGGCGTCGATCCAACAGCATGTCGATCTGCAACATCGCCGAAACCTCGCCGACCTTCTTGTCGATCTCAGCCTTGGGGGTGTTGATATTCTCCAGCCCGAAGCTTAGATTTTGCCGCACGGTCATGTGCGGATAGAGCGCGTAGCTCTGGAACACCATGGCGAGGCCCCGGTCCGCGGCTGGAAGCTTGTTGACCACCTCGTCCCCGATGGCGATCTCACCCCCGGTGATCGGCTCCAGACCCGAAATCATCCGCAGAAGCGTGGATTTCCCGCAGCCCGACGGCCCGACAAAGACGCAAAATTCGCCATGCTCCACAGTCAGGTCGACGCCCTTGATGACCTCCACCGCGCCGTAGGATTTCTGCACCCCGCGAAGCTCTAACTTGGCCATCATTTGCCTCCGGTGCTGGCAATGCCAGTCGCGATGTATTTTTGTAAGAACATGAAGACGCAGGCGATCGGCAAGAGGGTCAGGACCGTCATCGCCAAGAGGCTGGACCAATCGGTCAGCAACTCGCCCTGGAATGAATTCAGCGCCAGTTGCAGCGTGAAGTTCTCGGACCGGGTCAACACGATCAGCGGCCAGAGGAAATCGTTCCACCGCCACATGATCGCAAGGATGGCCAATACCGCGATGGCCGGCGCGCTCAGCGGCAGGATGATCCGCCAATAGATCTTCCATTCGCTGGCCTTGTCCATGCGCGCGGCATCCAGGATCTCATCTGGGATCGTCAGCATGTATTGCCTCAGCAGAAACACCCCTGTCGGCGTCGCAGCGCCGGGGATGATCACCCCCCAGAGCGAGTTGAACATGCCCAATTCCGTCACGATCAGGAACAGCGGCACCAGAACCACCGTTTGTGGGATCATCAGCGTGCCGATCACCATCAGCAACACCGCCGTCCGCCCGCGGAATTCGTATTTCGACAGAGCGAAGGCGGCCATGGAATTGACCAATAGCATGATCAAGGTCGCGGTAACCGTGATGAAGGTGGAGTTCCAGAAATAGAGTAGGAAGTCGAACCGCTCGAACAGACCGGTGTAATTCTCAGTGGCGAGTGCAAAGCGCTCGACCGGCTCATACTCCTCGATCCCGACCCGCAGACGCTCCTCTGGATTGGCCGGGTCAATCATCTGCGCCTGTAGCCCCACACGGCGAAGCTGCGCCAGCACCATGCCCTCATATTCGCCGCCGGTCATCTGAAACAAGGGCAGGGGATCGTCATAGCCCTCAACCGTGATGGTCTGCTGCTGATAGGGCAGGAAGGTCGGCGGATAGCGTTGCAGGTCGGCCTCGGTCTTGAAGCTCGACAAGATCAGCCAGACAACCGGCGCAAACATCAGGAAGACGCCGCAGATCAGATAGGCGTAGCTGGCCCAATCCGTCCAATGGAGTTTCTCTCGGCCCCGTGTGGCAGTGAGGAAAGCAAAGGCGCGGCTCATGACGTCCCCCTCTGTCGCCCGTGCGAAAAACGGGGCAGGCGCCCAAAGGGAGCGCGCCGCTTCTTTTTGAGACGCGTCTGCGCGCCCTTGGCGGTGGCCCCGTGTGTCTTCGACCGCTCAGCCATTCGCGTTTTTCCTATTCACCCAAAGCTGCACCAGCGTCAGGATCACCAGCACGAAGGCCACCAAAAGTGACGCCGCCGCCGCGAGGCCAAAGAGGCGCGGTGCCCCGGCAAACCCCTCCTCGTAGATGTATTGGATGATGAAGGTCGTCGCCGTGCCCGGACCGCCGCCGGTGAACGCATAGACCTCGTCGAAGATCTGCACGCCGCGGATCAGCGCCAGGACCAGCACCACCAGAAGCGTCGGCGCCAGAAGCGGCAGGGTGATCCGCCGGAATGTCCGCCAGGCGCTGGCCCGGTCCATGATCGCGGCCTCGTAGACATCGCGCGGGATCGCTTGAAGCCCGGCCAGCAGGATCAGCGTGTAGAACCCCATATTCGCCCAGACCGACAGGAAGACCGACCAGGCAAAGGCCCAATTCGCGTCCACCAGCCAGTTGAACCCGCCGGGCCCAGCCCAGTCGAGAAAGGCGTTCAGGATCCCCTCGCGCTGCAGGATCCATTTCCAGATCAGCGCGACCACGACCGGGCTCAGCAGCACCGGGAAGAAGAAGACCGACCGGAAAAAGCCCCGTGCGCGGATCTCGCGGTTCAGGATCACTGCCGTCAGCAAAGAGAACCCGACCATGAAACCCACTTGCAGCGTCACGAACCAGCATGTGTTCCACACTGCGCGCCAAAATTTGTCTTCACGACAGGAATTCGGGTCCAGGTGGTTTTCGCATTCCAGCAGCGTATTGAAGTTGCGCAAGCCCACATCGGGCCGGTCCGCCAGCAAGACGTTATCGCCGCCGGTCGTAGCGTAGCTCACATTCAAGATGACGGGCAGAAAAGCGAACAGGCCGAACAGGATCAGGTTCGGCGCCAGGAAAACCCAGGCCAAACCCTTGATCCCGACCAGGCGTTGGACCGCCAGGAACGGGATTTCGATGATCCGCATCAGCGGATTGAGAATGGCGAGCATGATCCGGGCCGTCCGTCAGATCGGCCCGACCCCACGACGGGGGCCGGGCCAGACCATGTTACTCGGTTTCGGCCATGGCCGCTTCCAGGTCATCGGCGGCGCGCGCCATGGCCTCGTCCACCGTCAGTTCCCCGACAATGGCCTGGCTCACACGCTCCACGGTGATGCCGAACATCGCGCGGTTGCCCGCATAGCCCTGATACCAGAAGGCCGCCGGAGCGACGTCAGGCAGATCGGCGGCGAAGGCCGACAGCGCCTCGGACGCGGCAGGCGAAGCGTCTTGGAATTCGACACCTGCTTCCGCCACACCCAGATGGCCGGGCAGGTTGCGGGTGCGCGCGGTCACTTCGGCATAGATTTCTTCGGAGGCGAGGAAATCCAGAACCGCGGCAACGGCTTCGGGATGCTCGGTCTGCTCAAAGCCGACCAGACCCGCGCCGCCGGGCATGCCGGAACAGGCGCCTGCCGGACCACAGGGGCTGCCCACGACCTGCCAGTCGAAGAAATCGCCCACCTGTTCATCCATGCGGCCGACTTGCCACGAGCCGGAATAATAGAACACCAACTCGCCATTGATGAATTCCTGCGCCGCATCCTGATAGGTCGCGCCGCCCTGGCCGGCCCAGACATCGCGCGCGATGGTACCGTCATTGTGCCATTCCACGAATTGCTCGACGAATGCCGTGAAGCCCTCATCGCTCAGCGTCGGGCCATCGGGGCCATTCAGCGCCGCGCCATAGGAAATCGCAGGGCCTGCAACGCGGTGGCCGGATCGATCGATCGCCATCGGGAAAGGCGTGCCGGTGGCCTCTGCCACGGCGCGCGAGGCCTCGGCCCACTCTTCCCAGGTCGCATCCGCGCCTGGGATCTCGATCCCTGCCTGTTCAAACAGCGTGCCGTTCACGAAGGCGCCCGTGATGGTCAGCTGCGAATGCATCCCGTAGATGCCCTGGCGATCCTCGCCACCGCGATACCAGTTCAGCGTATCGCCAAAGGACGTTTCCCAGTATTCGGCGTCCACATAGGGTGTCAGATCCAGATAATACTCGTTCAGACCGCCCAGATCGGTGACCTTGGCGATGTCGGGGCCGGTTCCGGCGGCCAGCTGGACCGGCAGATTTTCCAGGATCGCCTGGTACGGCACCACATCGACAACCACGTCGATGCCCTCGTTTTCAGCCTCGAACCGGGTCAGAACGTCGTCATAGACTTCACATTCATTGCCATCGGAATAGCACATGAAGCGCACTTCCTGGGCCGAGGCGGCCCCGGCCAAAGCGGCAAGCACGGTGGCGGCCGCCGTCGTGGCGGCGAGATGTTTGATGGTCACAATAAGTTCCTCCCTTACGACCATTGTATCGTGACGCGTCCTTTGCCCGGATTGACCCGAAACGCGCGCCTTGATGCGCGCGCCCCCATCGGGTGAGAGCGCGCTGTGCCCAGCAGAATGGCCGGAATGCCCGCCCCTCGCAACCTTCAATGCGTGGGCAATCAATTGTACTAGGGGCCAAGCTGCGGCGGCGTTGCATACTGGGTGCAGCGGGTGAAATTGCTATAGCCTTCGCAGCGCGACGGCCTGCGGCTGAGCGTCGAAATGCGCCACGGCGCGTGCTCCATGTGGGTTCTGCGACAATTCCCCGTGCGCGTGACAGAGTGCGCATGACGAAACCAATCCGCCAACCTCAGCACCTTCAAGCGGCCGATCATTGCGTACCATGCTGCATGTATTGATCGGCGTGATGTGTCGGTATGCCAAGATGTGATAAGCCCAATGCCAATCGCCAAGCTTTGGAAAGGGACCGCGAAGAATGATTGCCTATGTCACGGTGGGTGTTGATGATATTGCGCGGGCCAAGCGCTTTTACTCCGCCTTTCTGCCCGCGCTTGGCTATCAGCTCGAAGAGTATCATGGCGACCTCAGCTATGCGCTGCCCGAACAACCGGGCCAATCCGTCGCGGTGCCGGAATTCTACGTCAAATCGCCCTTCGATGGCGCGCCGGCCTCGGCTGGCAACGGGACCATGATCGCCTTCCAGGCAAGCAGTCAAAAACAGGTGCGGGACCTCCATTCAGCGGCGCTTGCCGCCGGAGGGTCGGATGAGGGCCAGCCCGGCTTCCGTGCGGCATACGGAGCTCAGTTTTACGTAGGCTACCTTCGCGATCCCCAGGGCAACAAGATGGCTTTGTTCTCCAGCAATCCCGACGAACCTGGACGAGACGGATAGGGCGTCGTCACAGCCGATACGTCAAAGACTGTTTGACGATCAAATATGTGACAGATGGCCCGCGCAGCCTGTCAGGGCGGCGTAATCGTCGGTCACCACCGACACGCTGAATTGCGCCATGAAATCCGAGAAGCGACCCTTGTTGTGGAACGCCTCGGCGAAGCCGAACCGCGCCAAATGGGGCAGGAAGGCGCGGGTGACGCCGCCCACCAGATAGACGCCGCCGAAGGGCAGGTGGGTCAGGGTGAGGTTCCCCGCCACATCGCCCAGTATCCGTACAAACAGCGCGCCGGTCGCCTCGGCCCGGGCCTCGCCTGCGCCGATCCGGTCAAGGATCGCGGCGGGTTCGGCCTGTTCGCCATGGAGCGCTGCGTGCAGATGGCTGACCCCTCGGCCCGACAGGACCTCCTCCACAGACGGATAGCCGCCGCCATCCACCAGCTTGTCCAAAAGCGGATGCAGTTCTGTGATGGAGGTCGGCAGGCTGACATGGCCTGCCTCCGACGGCGGCACAAAACGCCCCATATCGGTGTCGAAAACCGGGCAGGCGTTAAAGCCCGTGCCCAATCCGATCACCAGCGCCGCGGCATGTTCCGCAGCCGCGGGGCCTGGCACGGCCACCGTCAAATCGGCCTCGGCGATCCGGCCAATCGCGTGGCCCTGGGCTTGCAGATCGTTCAGGACCGCAACCCGGTCGGTCGACAGAGCGTCGCCCAGAACCGCTTTGTCAATCCGCCAATCCAGATTGGTCAGCGTGCCCACCCCGTCATGGACCGGTCCGGCCATGGCCACACAGGTCCCTGAAATGGCCTCGGATCGGGTGCCGGTCTGCGCCAGGTAGCGGGCGATCACGTCGCCGATCCCGCCATGCTCGGCATTTTTGAAGCGCGCGACCGTCTCCAGATGCACCTGCGGCCCATCGGCCAGCGCCACACGCGTATTTGTCCCGCCGATATCGGCGACAAGGGCCAGGCTTGTGGATGTCATTGGCTGCGAAAACCTCGCCTGGGATAGAGTTAGCGCCACCATTGCGCCAACGCGTGATAAGATGCTTTGGGCGTCCTTGCCAAGGTCTCGAAATCCACATGGATCAGGCCGAAGCGTTTCTCGTATCCCAGCGCCCATTCGTAATTGTCCATCAGCGACCAGACGAAATAGCCTTTGACCGGAGCCCCGTCATCGATGGCGCCCTGCACCGCGCGCAGATGCTGATCCAGATAGTCGATCCGGTCGGGATCGAGTGTGGTGGCGCTGGCCATACCGTTTTCCGTCACGTAGATCGGCAGATCGTCGGTATAGTCGCGGGCGGTGCGGGTCAGAAAATCGCTCAGGCCCTTGGGATAGATCTCCCACCCCATATCGGTCAGCGGAAGCTCCGTTGGTGCCTCGGCATAGGCGGGCCAGGGGCCATCGGTCGCGCGGATCAGCTTGCGGGTGTAGTAATTGACCCCAATCCAGTCGAGCGGCGTGGTGATCGTGGCGAAGTCATCCTGCCAGCCCTCGGGCAAATGCGGCTCCAACCCCTCCAGCACCAGATCGGGATAGGCGCCTTTGAACAGGCCGCCCAGGAAAAACCGATTGTAAATCGCATCATAGCGCGCCGCGGCCTGTTGATCGGCGGCGCCGTCCGACGCTGGCGCGGACCATTCAAAATTGCACACGGCGCCCAGATTTTTCACGCCCAAGCCGCGCATGACTTGGGTTGCGCGCCCGTGGCTGACCAGCACGTGGTGCATCGCGCGGGCGGTGGCGCGGATATCGCGCAGGCCGGGCGCGTGGTGGCCGTCGAAATGGCTGAGCCAACCGACGCACCAAGGCTCGTTGATCGGCGCGGCAGACCAGACACGGTCGCCGATCCGGCCCATGATCACCTCGGTGTAATCTGCGAACCAATTCGGCATCTCGGCATTGCGCCAGCCGCCCTGATCGGCCAGCGCCTGGGGCAATTCCCAATGGTAGAGGGTGACCGCCGGGTCGATGCCGCGCGCCAGCAGGCCGTCGACAAGCCGATCATAAAAATCAAGCCCTTGCCCGTTGGGTGTGCCGATGCCCTCGGGCAAGATGCGCGCCCAGGAGGTGCTGAAGCGATAGACATCCGCACCCAGCCCGGCGATCAGATCCAGATCCTCGTCCAGCCGGTTCAGGTGATCGCACGCCACGGCGCCGTTTTCTGCGCGCACCACATTGCCCGGCGTGGCGGCGAAACTGTCCCAATGGGTCGGTCCGGCGCCGCCCTGGCCGTGACCTTCGATCTGATAGGCCGAGGTGGCGACCCCGAATTTGAAGCCGTCGGGGAAATCTGCACGCGTTAACTTCATCGATTTTCCTAATAGTAGAATCCGAAGATCAATTTTTTCGATAGTGTCGAGGATGCGGAGGCGCGGGGCCGTGTCAGCCGATCATGTCGGCACTGGCCCGGTGGAGCGTCCCAGCGTCAGGTCGGTCTCCCACAGCTCCTGGATCGGCGGTTGGTCGGGATCGTTGATCAGGCTGAGCAGGATCTGCGCACAACGCTGTCCGGCGGCACGGATGGACGACCGGGTGGCGGTAAAGGCGGGGCCTTCGGGCGCGGTGATGCCTTCGTTGTCGATGTAACTCAGCGCGTCGTCATGGGTGATGATCGAGATGTCGCGCCCGGTCCTGAGGCCGCGCTCGCCCGCCGCGCGGCGGATGCCGATGGCAGGGATGATGGAAGAGACCAGGAAGGCCGTCGGTGGATCGTCGCCGTCCAGCATTTCGACGGCCGAGCGATAGCCATATTGCTCGGTCATGATGTCGGATCGCATCCAGTCGGGATTGGCGGCGCATCCGCGGGCGTCGAGCGCCTGTTCGAAGCCCAGGCGGCGGCGGCGTGCGAAATCCAGGTTTTCTTGCCCATTGATCAGCGCAATCTTGCGGTGCCCCAGATCCAGCAGCAATTCGGTTGCTCGCCGGAAGGCGCGGATATTCGCGACATCCAGCCAGGAATAGCTGTGATGGTTTGCGGTCCGGCCATGCACCAGGAAGGGCAGGCCCAGATCTTGTAGAAGAGGAATGCGAGGATCGTCGATGGTCGGCGCCTGCACAATCACCCCGTCGACCGAGGCATTGGCTGCCATCTGGCGATAGGCGGCTTCGATCCCATCCACGGGCACCATCGACAACAACAGATCAAAGCCCTCTTTGGCATAGACCTCTCCGGCGCCCGCGATGAAATCGGCGAAGATCGGGTTCACCATCTCTTGCGCCTCGGTCAGGGGCATCACATGCCCAACGGTCATCGCGCGGCCGGTGGCCAGGCGGCGGGCGCGGGCATTGGGAAAATACTGCGCTGCGCGCGCGGCGGCCTCGACCCGCAGGCGCGTTTCCTCCCGTACCTCGGGATAGCCGTTCAGGGCCCGGCTGACCGTCGTTTGCGACAGACCGAGCGACTCGGCCAATTGCTTGAGATTCATGGCGGATCGAGCCCTCAAAGCGCTTCGAATAGGGTCTATTGCTAGCCAGTCAGGTGGGGACTTGTCAAAGCCCCATTCGTCGAAAGCCCTGAATAGCAGTGAAATTTATGAGATATTTGAACATGATGCAGAGTCTCATTGACAGCTATTCTTTCATCCGTCAGTGTTCCGCCACTTCAAAGCGCTTTGAAAGTGGCGCAGAGGGAACGATCCAGCCGGGCCGAGACCCCGGCGCAATGACTTGGGAGGTCATCTATGAGAAACATGTATCTCGCCAGTGCCGCGGCATTGGCCCTGTCTGCGTCCGGCGCCTTGGCCGATGCCCATGCAGATCTGACGTTCCCTGTGGGCGAGGGCGATTTCAACTGGGACAGCTACACCACCTTTGCCGACGCCTATGATCTGAGCGGTCAGACCGTCACGATCACCGGCCCCTGGACCGGGGCAGACGCCGAATTGGTGAATTCCGTCATCGCCTATTTCGAAGCGGCCACCGGCGCGAATGTGGAATATTCCGGATCGGACAGTTTCGAGCAGGACATCGTGATCGCCACCCAGGCCGATAGTCCGCCCAATATCGCCGTCTTCCCGCAGCCCGGATTGATCTCCGACTTGGCCTCCCGCGGGGAATTGACACCGCTTTCCGAGGATACCGCGCAATGGCTGCGCGACAATTACGCTGCGGGCGAAAGCTGGGTGTCGCTGGCCACCGCAGCAGGCCCCGACGGGACCGAGGCGCTTTATGGGTTCTTCTATAAGGTCGATGTGAAATCTCTGGTCTGGTATTCGCCCGAAGCCTTCGATGAGGCGGGTTATGATGTACCGGAGACGATGGAAGACCTGCTCGCGCTGAGCGAGGAGATGGTCGAAAACGGGGAAACGCCCTGGTGCATTGGCCTGGGATCGGGGGCGGCGACTGGCTGGCCCGCGACTGACTGGGTTGAAGACATCATGCTGCGCACTCAATCGCCTGAAATCTACGATCAATGGGTCGCCAACGAGATGCCCTTCGATGCGCCCGAAGTGGTCAACGCGATCGAGGTCTTCGGCTCGTTCGCGCGCAACAACGATTGGGTCAATGGCGGTTCTGCCGCGGTCGCGGCCACCGACTTCCGTGACAGCCCCGGCGGTCTCTTCACCTTCCCGCCGGAATGCTACATGCATCGCCAGGCCTCGTTCATCCCGACCTTCTTCCCGGAAGATTCCGACGCGGATTTCTTCTATTTCCCGGCCTTTGAGGGCGAGGATCTGGGCAGCCCGGTTCTGGGCGCGGGCACGGCCTTTGGCATAACCGAGGATAGCGAGGCGACGCAGGCCTTCATGGCCTTCCTGCAAACCCCCATCGCCCATGAAGTCTGGATGGCGCAATCGGGCTTCCTGACGCCCCATACAGGCGTGAATTCCGAGCTGTTCGCCTCTGACACGCTGCGTCAGATGAACGATATCCTGCTGGAGGCGACGACCTTCCGGTTCGATGCGTCCGATCTGATGCCGTCGGAAATCGGGCAGGGGATCTTCTGGTCCGGGATGGTCGATTTCGTCGGTGGCGAAGATGCGGCCTCGGTCGCGGGGCGGATCCAGGCCCGTTGGCAAGAGATCCAATAGGCCGCCACGGCTGATCCAACACGCCCCGGCCCGCAGCGACGCGGACCGGGGCAGAGCGGTTCCCGGGCCAAGGCCCGGCGGGGAGGGGAGCACGGCCCATGTCGCCAATCATCCAAGGCATCATCACCATCATTGTCGGCGTCGGCGGCTGCGTGGGGTATTTCTACTTCGCCAATCTGTTTCTCGACAAAGTGCTGTTTCCGGCGCGCGGCCCCAATGCGGGTCGCAACATCAACCGCGCCAATCAGATCCGGCCCTGGCTGTTCCTGTTTCCGGCGATGTTCGCCCTGGGCCTATACCTGATGTATCCGGTGGTGGGCTCGTTCATTCGGTCGCTCTATAACCGGTCGGGCACTGAGTTCATCGGGATGGACAATTACGCGCGGCTCTTCGCCAGTCCCGAGTTTCGGCAGGCGTTTTTCAACAACATCCTGTGGGCCCTGTTCGTGCCCGCCGCGGCAACGTTTCTGGGGCTGGTCGTGGCGCAGCTGACCGACCGCCTGCGCTGGGGCAATATCGCGAAATCGCTGATCTTCATGCCGATGGCGATCAGTTTCGTGGGCGCCTCTCTGATTTGGAAATTCGTCTATGCCCAAGACCCCGATATCGGCATCATCAACGCGATCCGGGTGTTTTTCGGCGCGGAAGAGGGGCTCGATCCGCTGCAGATCACCTTTTGGAACAACTTCCTGCTGATGGTGATCTTGGTCTGGATTCAGACCGGCTTTGCCATGGTGATCCTGTCGGCGGCCCTGCGCGGCATCCCGGAAGAGACCATTGAGGCCGCGATCATCGACGGGGCGGGGCCGTTTCAGGTGTTTTTCAAGATCAAGGTGCCGCAGATCATGGGCACGATCGTGGTGGTTTGGACCACGATCACCATCCTGGTGCTGAAGGTCTTCGATATCGTCTACACCATGACGGGGGGCAATTTCGGGACCGAGATCCTGCCGTCCTTCATGATGGATTTCATGTTCCGCGACGACGGTCAGGCGACGGCTGTGGCCTTCGTGATCATGCTGGTCGTCCTTCCGGTGATGATCTGGAACATCGCCCAGGCCCGTAAGGAGATGCGGTAAGATGGCCCGCGACGTAAGGAGCAAAGAGCATGGATAACATTGCAGGCACCAAATCCCGTCTGACCTGGGCCACCAATATCGCGGTCTTTATCATCGTGCTGGCCTGGCTGATCCCGACCGTGGGCCTTTTCGTCAGCTCGTTCCGCGACCGCGATCAGATCAGCGCGTCGGGCTGGTGGGTGGCGCCGCTTTCGGTGGAGCTGGCCTACCGCACACGCGCCGATGCCGAGCCCAGCCAATCGGGCGATCTAACCGTGTTGGAGGGCAATCTGTTCGAAAGCGCCGAAGTGCGCGACAGTTTCACCTCTGGCGAAAGCTCGGTCGCGGCTTTCGGTTTGCGCGGCCGTGATCCGGGCGAGTTCCCCATCGGCGAAGAGGTCGAGAACCGCGATGGCGGCACGGTGATCGTGGAGGCCGACGGATCCTATATCTATACCGCGACCGAAGAGATGGACCGCGGCCCGCGGATCTATTTCATCGCCGAGACGCCGCCCGATTTCACATTGGACAATTACCGAACGGTTCTGACCGCCGACAATATGGATCGTGCCTTCATCAACACGCTGACGGTGACGATTCCGGCGACGATCATCCCGATCCTGATCGCGGCCTTTGCGGCCTATGCGCTGGCCTGGATGGATTTCCCGGGTCGGGGGCTGTTGATTGCGACGGTGGTGGGGCTGTTGGTGGTGCCGCTGCAGCTTGCGCTGGTGCCGCTGTTGAACTTGCATAACCAGATTGGCATCGGGCAAAGCTTTGTGGGGATATGGCTGGCCCATACCGGCTTCGGCCTGCCGCTCGCGATCTATCTCTTGCGCAATTACATGGTCGGACTGCCGCGCGATATCATTGAAAGCGCCAAGGTCGACGGGGCCACCGATTTCCAGATCTTCACCAAGATCATCCTGCCCTTGAGCTTTCCGGCGCTGGCGAGCTTTGCGATCTTCCAGTTCCTGTGGACCTGGAATGACTTGCTGGTCGCCAAGGTCTTCCTGCCATCGGCGGGCGACGCGCAGGTCATGACGGTCAAGATCGCCGATGACCTTCTGGGCTCGCGCGGGGGTGATTGGGGGATCCTGGCCACGGCGGCCTTCGTTTCTATCGCGGTGCCGCTTCTCGTGTTCTTCACAATGCAACGCTATCTCGTGCGCGGCCTTCTGGCCGGCTCGGTCAAATAAGGTCGAATACTCATGAACCTGATGCAGGACATGCCCCAGGGCGATATTGTCGCGCCAGACAAGGATTGGTGGCGCGGCGCGGTGATCTATCAGGTCTATCCGCGCAGTTTTCAGGATAGCAATGGCGATGGTATCGGCGATCTGGCGGGCATTATCCATCGGCTCGAACATATCGCCGATCTGGGTGTCGATGCGATCTGGATCAGCCCGTTCTTCCGCTCGCCCATGCTGGATTTCGGATATGATGTCAGCGATTACCGCGACGTGGATCCGATGTTCGGCACGCTTGGCGATTTCGACGCGCTGATCAATCGCGCCCACGCTTTGGGCCTGAAAGTGCTGATCGATCTGGTTTTGTCGCATACGTCCAACCAGCATCCCTGGTTCCAGGAGAGCCAATCCAACCGCACCAATGCCAAGGCCGATTGGTATGTCTGGGCCGATGCCAAACCTGACGGGTCGCCCCCGAACAATTGGCTGAGCATCTTCGGCGGGTCGGCCTGGGAATGGTCGGGCGAACGGATGCAGTATTTCCTGCACAATTTCCTGAAGGAACAGCCCGATCTGAACTTCCACAACCCGGCCGTCCAGGATGAGCTGCTGAGCGTGGCGCAGTTCTGGCTGGATCGCGGCGTCGATGGGTTCCGGCTGGATACGATCAACTTCTATTTCCACGATGCCGCGCTGCGCGACAACCCGGCCCTGGCGCCCGAAGCGCGCAATGCCACCATCGCGCCCGAGGTGAACCCGTATAATTGGCAGGACCACCTGTACGACAAGAACCAGCCCGAAAACCTCGACTTCCTGCGGCGCCTGCGCGCGTTGATGGATCGATATCCCGCCGCGACCGCGGTGGGTGAAGTTGGCGATGGGCAATACGGTTTGCAGATCCAGGCCGATTACACGTCCGGCAACGACAAGGTACATATGTGCTATTCGTTCGAGTTCCTGTCCGGCCAACCGCCCGTGGCGGAGCGGTTTCAGCAGGTGCTGACCGAATATGAACATGCGATCGGCGATGGCTGGGCCTGTTGGGCGTTTTCCAACCATGACGTCGTGCGCCACGCCAGCCGGTGGAACCTGACAGAGCCTGCGCGGCGGCTTTACGCGGCACTGTTGCTGTGCCTGCGCGGATCGGTTTGCCTCTATCAGGGCGAGGAATTGGGCCTGACCGAGGCCTATGTCGCGTTTGAGGATCTGCAAGACCCCTATGGCATCCGCTTCTGGCCGAAATTCAAAGGCCGCGATGGTTGCCGCACGCCGATGCCTTGGATTTCCGACAATCAGAACGGCGGGTTCTCCGATACCAAGCCTTGGCTACCGGTCGCTGTGGAGCATTTGCAGCGCGCGGTGGGCGAACAATGGGGCGACAAGACGTCGACGCTGCACTTTTATCGCCAGATGATCCGCCTCCGCGGCTCGTATCCGGCGCTGGTCAAGGGCGACATCGTGCTGCAAGGGGCGGAGGATGGCGTGTTGCGCTTCACCCGCAGCCATGGTGATCAGGTGCTGTTTTGCGCCTTCAACATGACCGACGAGGAGCGGGCGATTGCCCGGCCCGACGGTGCCTGGCGGCTGGATCGCGGCGCGCCGTTCCACATCGTCGAAGACGACACGCATATCATGCTGCCGCCGTATCAGGCGGTCTTCGCCGTGCGCGATATGACACCAGAGTAACGGGGAGGACGGGACAGATGGCAAATCTGAAGCTAACCGATGTCGAAAAGACCTATGGCGGGACGGTGCAGGTCTTGCGCGATATCAATCTGGATATCGAACAGGGGGAGCTGGTCGTGTTCGTCGGCCCCTCGGGCTGCGGCAAATCCACCTTGTTGCGGATGATCGCGGGGCTGGAAAAGATCACCGGTGGCGAGTTGGAGATCGACGATCAGGTCGTCAACGACGTGCCCCCCTCCGAGCGTGGGATCGCGATGGTGTTCCAGAGCTACGCGCTTTATCCGCATATGACAGTACGCGACAACATGGCCTTTGCCCTGAAGATCGCGGGCGACAGCAAGGATGAGATCGACCGCAAGGTGAAAGCCGCCGCCGACAAGCTGCAATTGACGAATTTTCTGGATCGTCTGCCCAAAGCGCTGTCGGGAGGGCAGCGGCAGCGTGTGGCCATCGGACGGTCGATTGTGCGCGACCCTAAGGTGTATTTGTTCGATGAGCCGCTGTCGAACTTGGATGCGGCGCTGCGGGTGGCGACCCGGATCGAGATCGCGCAGCTGAAAGAGCAGATGCCCGATTCGACGATGATCTACGTGACCCACGACCAGGTGGAAGCGATGACATTGGCGACCCGCATCGTGGTTCTGGCCGGTGGCGGTATCGCCCAGGTCGGCAGCCCGTTGACGCTTTATGAAAAGCCCTGCTCGACCTTCGTGGCGCAATTTATCGGCTCGCCCGCGATGAACCTTCTGGGCGGCAAGATCGTTGGCACGGGGGCGACGACGCTCCTGGAAATGAACGAGGGCGGTGGCCGGATCAGCTCAAACTACCCATCGACCGAGGCCGATATGGGGGCGGAGGTTCAGGTCGGGATCCGGCCCGAGGATATGGTCGAGACCGACGGCCCCGATTACGCCTTCCGCGACACGGTCAGCATTGTTGAGGCATTGGGCGAGGTTACGCAGATCTATTTCGAGGCCCCAAGCTCCAGCGCCGACACAAACACCGTGATTGCCAAGCTGTCGGGTATTCATTCGGGTTTGCGCGGCACCGACATGACCCTGACCGCGACGCCCGACAAGGTGCATGTGTTCAAGGACGGGATCAGCCTGCTCTATCGCGATGAGGACGTATTCGTGCCGGGGGTCCAGCCGCATTAAGTGATCCGATGGACCACACGCAGCCCCGGAAATTGTATCCTATCGCAATTTAAGGCTCTGCTTTATGGTTGTCGGTGAAGCATTCCAGCGGAGTGGCCAACATGGCTGGGCAGATTGATCCTGAAAGTCTGACATGGCGGGTTACTCCAGATCTCTTGGGTGTGCTTGATGCCTCGGGGTTCTTCAAACACATCAACCCAGCCTGGGAAACAACCCTGGGTCGGACCCCGGCCGAGGTCGAAAGCCGCCAATTCTTCGACTTCATCCACCCAGAGGATGTGGAAAAGACCGAGACGGCCTTTGCCGAGATACAGCAAGGCAAGCCCATCCTGAATTTTGAAAACCGCTACCGCCACAAGGATGGCACATATCGGTGGTTCTCCTGGAACGCGGTGCCGGAGGGCGATCTGTTCTTCTGCTCGGCCCGCGATGTGACCTTGCACAAGGAAAACGCTGCAAGCCTACAGACCCGCGATGAGGAAGCGCGCCTTCGGGAACAATTCGTGGCTGTTCTGGGCCATGATCTGCGCAATCCGCTCGCGGCGGCTGATGCCGCCATACGCATGTTGGGGCGTCAGCCACAATCCGAGCGGTCTCGCGAATATCTGGCCATAGGCCAGGAATCGCTCAACCGAATGTCGGAACTGATTGATAACGTGATGGATTTCGCGCGGATCCGGTTAGGGCAAGGCTTAGTGATCGATCCGAAAGACGGCTGCGATCTTGCCGCGTTGATCGCACAGACGGTTGAGGAGATCCGCATCGGCAACCCCGAGGCAACGATCTTAACCACATCCGATCTGCGCGACACCTACCGGCTGGATCGCAGCCGGATTGGTCAGCTTGTCTCAAATCTCGTTGCCAACGCTGTCGTTCATGGTCGTATCAGTGACCCTATCCGTGTCGTCGCAGAAGATCGCGGCGAGACCATCGCCATTTCGGTCCGGAATTCCGGCGATCCGATCCCGTCCGACGCGATGCCGCAATTGTTTGATCCATTCTCGCGCGGTGGCGACATCCACGCGCCCCAGGGATTGGGGCTTGGCCTGTTCATTGCCAATCACATCGCGCTTAAACATGGTGGCGTATTGAGTGTCTCGTCCAATGCCGAGCGGACGGAATTCACCTTTGAGATGCCAGCGCTTCGTCCGGTCCTGGCCTCAGTGGCAAGCTAGCGACACCTTTAGGACATTGTCGAAAAGGTGCCGCCAAATCCGGATCACGTAACCGGGATCCACACTTCGATCTCGCCGCGTCCCGTGGCGACATCGAACCGCTGATCGTAGAGTTCGAATTCGGGGGCAGGGGCCGGGCTGAGCTCTGAATCGGGCAGCGCCTTGTTCCAGATTGTGTAGATCGTTTTGGGCAGGTCGGCGACGTGACCGCGATGGGTGAAGATGGCGTAGCGATGGGCGGGGATCTCCACCACCTCCATCCCGGCTGGCGGCGTGCGGGCTTCCATCCCGGCGAGGTATTTGAAATCGCCGTTACCTTCCATCGCATAGCTGACCCCGTAGCCGGGGCCAAGATCCTCGAACTCTCCGGCGCGCGCGTTCAACCCCTGCCACAGGGACGGAATAGCGCTGATATCATGGTCTTTGCAGGTCGTGCCCAGACCAGCGACACGGAACGCGCCGCGGTCGCGGATTTCGGGTTTGGCCACATCCACAATCATGTCTTTTTGCATTTCAAAAGGCTCCATCAAGCTAAGGGTGCTGAGATCGCGGGTCTGTTTGACCGTGCTGGGCAACACGCCCAGATAGGCCATGAAGGCCCGCGTGAACGCCTCGTGGGATCCATAGCCCGCCGACAGGGCCACTTGCAGAATGTCATCCGCGCCATCGGCGATCTCGGTCGCGGCGACGCTCAATCGCCGCGCCCGTGCATAGGCCATGACCGATTGCCCGGTCGCCATTTGGAACGCCCGGCACATGTGATGGACGCTGACCGCGCAAGCCTCGGACAGCGATGCCACTGACAGCGGTGCGTCGCGGTGGCATTCGATCTGCCAGATGACCTTATCGACGAGGGCCATGGATCTCTCCCGTTTCGTTCATGTCCCGGTCTGCCAGAGGGCGGTGGCCGCGCGCTTGATTGGATTTGATGTAAGTTCGATTGAATTTGTGGGAACGTTTTAAATGCATCGTAACGGCCATCGGCCATCCATCGCGACGAAACTTTGGGGTGCGCGATGGCGATCTATATTTCGGAATACAATGTGTGGTCCGCGTCGGGCGGTGATTTCGTTGAGGTTGTCGCCCCGGCTGGCACCGATCTGTCGGGGTACACCTTTTATGGTTACAACGCCGACGGCACGATCAAAAACGGCCCGTTCAGCTTCGGGGCGCCGGTGGCCACCGAAAACGGTGTCGATATCTATGTGATTGAGCAATCGACAACGCCAGGATTTGAGTTGTCTTACAATACCGGTCTGGCCTTGGTGGATGATCAGGGTGATGTCGCGCAGTTTCTGTCGCGAACCGGCAATCCGATCACCGCCACCCAAGGCCCCGCCGCCGGTCAGACATCGCAGCAAACCGCCAGCCCGGCCCGGGGGGAATCCGTACAATCGGATGATGGCGGGCAGACCTATTACCGTCAGTCCAGCCAAAACCGCGGCACTGCCCCGTGTTTTGCGCCCGGCACGTTGATCGACACGGCAACGGGACCGGTTGCGATTGAGGCGTTGCGCGTCGGCGACCGAGTACGCACGCTGTCGGGCGCGTTGGAGCCGCTGGTCTGGACCGGCGCCATGCCCGTGACCGAGCGTGTGTTCGAAGACCACGGCTATCCGATCCTGATCAAAGCGGGCGCCTTGGGGGACGGGCGGCCAGCGCAGGATCTTATCGTCTCTCCTCAACACCGTGTTTTGGTGGGGGAGGCCGGACAGCTCTGTGATGTGTTCCAGAACGTCCAACTGGTGGCGGCGAAATCCCTGCTCCCATTGCCCGGCATCCGGGAGATGCGCGGCAAGGGTCGGATCACTTGGCATCATGTCGCGTGCCGGGCCCATCATCTGATCCTTGCCAATGGCTGCGCGACGGAAACGCTCTATCCGGGGCCGATGGTCTTGGCGGGGCTGCGTCGATCTCAGCGCGCGGCCCTGTCTCTGGGCCTGGCCGACAGCGTTGATCTGGCCGCCGTTAGGACGCCAGACGCCCTGCCTCTGGCCCGTCCGGCGCTGAGTGTCCAGGCCGCCCGCGCCATGATCGCGCGGCAACGTTTGGCCTGTGCCTAAACGTCCCAAAGAAAGCGGTGGCTGCGTTAGCGCTAACATGTTATGGATGCCGTAGCCAGTTTCGGAGACACGCCATGCCCCTCGACACACGCATCGACGACATTACCGCTCGGATCATCGATCGCTCCCGCGATGCGCGCGGCCGCTACCTCGATCGGATGCGCGCTTTGGCCGAAGATGGCCCTCGCCGCGCCCATCTGACCTGTGGCAACCAGGCCCATGCCTATGCCGCGATGGGCGGCGACAAGGATGCTTTGGCCCAGGGGCGGGTGCCCAATATCGGCATCGTTACGGCCTATAACGATATGCTGTCGGCTCACCAACCCTTTGAAACCTATCCACAAAAGCTGAAAGAGGCAGCGCGGCGGGCCGGAGCCACGGCCCAGGTGGCGGGCGGCGTTCCGGCGATGTGCGATGGTGTGACCCAAGGCCAGGTCGGCATGGAACTGAGCCTGTTTTCCCGCGATGTGATTGCGCTCGCCGCTGGCGTTGCACTGAGCCACAATACGTTCGATGCCGCGTTGTATCTGGGCGTCTGCGACAAGATCGTGCCGGGCCTTGTGATCGCCGCGGCGACCTTCGGCTATATGCCTGCGCTATTTGTGCCCGCAGGCCCGATGGTGAGCGGCCTGCCCAATGACGAAAAAGCCCGCGTGCGCCAGCAATTCGCGGCGGGCGAGGTGGGCCGGGACAAGCTGATGGAGGCCGAGATGGCCTCGTATCACGGGCCGGGCACCTGCACCTTCTATGGCACCGCCAATTCCAACCAGATGCTGATGGAATTCATGGGTCTGCACCTGCCGGGCGCGAGCTTCGTCAATCCGGGCACGCCTCTGCGCGATGCGCTTACCGAAGCCGCCGCGATGCGTGCTGCGGCGATCACCGGGTTGGGTAACGAATACACGCCCGTCTGCGATATCCTGGACGAAAAGGCGTTTGTGAACGGCATCGTGGGCCTGATGGCGACGGGCGGCTCGACCAATCTGGTCATCCACCTGATCGCGATGGCGCGCGCGGCGGGGGTGATCTTGGATTGGTCCGACTTTTCGGAATTGTCGGCCATCACGCCTCTGATGGCGCGTGTCTATCCCAACGGGCTTGCCGATGTGAATCATTTCCATGCGGCTGGCGGGCTGGGCTATATGATCGGCGAATTGCTCGAGGCCGGGCTTCTGCATTCCGATACGCTGACGGCCGCCGGGCCCGGCCTGTCGCTATATACACAGGAACCCAAGCTGAAGGACGGGGCGCTGGTCTATGATGCGGGGGCGGGCGAAAGCCTTAACACCAAGATCCTGCGCCCCGCGAGCGATCCGTTCCAGGCGACGGGCGGGTTGGTCGAGCTGAGCGGCAATATCGGCCGCGGCGTCATGAAGGTTTCCGCCGTGGATCCGGAACGGCACCTGATCGAGGCCGAGGTGGCGGTGTTCCACAGCCAGGATGACGTGAAGGCCGCGTTCAAAGCGGGGGATCTGGATCGCGATGTGGTGGTGGTTGTGCGCTTCCAGGGGCCCAAAGCGAACGGCATGCCCGAGTTGCACAACCTGACGCCGATCCTGTCGGTGCTTCAGGGCCGCGGCCACAAGGTGGCGCTGGTCACCGATGGGCGCATGTCGGGGGCTTCTGGTAAAGTGCCCGCTGCGATCCATGTCGCGCCCGAGGCGCTCGATGGCGGCCTGATCGGAAAATTGCAGGGTGGCGATCGGGTCCGTGTCGATGCGATCAACGGCGATCTGACGGTTCTGACCGACGGCGTCACGGACAGGCCTGCCGCGCAGCCTGATCTGAGTGCCAATGCCCATGGCGTCGGGCGCGAGATGTTCGAGATCTTTCGTCAGACCGCCGGTCCGGCCACCGAGGGTGCGGGGGTTGTCGTCTAATTCCTTGGAGATTGTCACCGCGCATATGCTCACCCATCTGACATCCCTCGACTCCGCGTGCCACAGGCGCCAAATCTTGGCGAGACAGTTTGCCCCCGGAAATGCGCTATGCGCGGCGCAACCCCTTCGTCTTCAACGCACACAAAACGCCGACCAACAAACGCGCCGACCAACAATCGTCGACCCCATTTCACCCGACTGAACACGACCTTAAGGACTGCCCATGACACCCGCCCAGCACTCCATCGAAGCCCGTAACATTGCCGGTCTGGCGCCCATTATTCCCGTGCTTGTGGTTGAGGATGCCGGTAAGGCCGCGCCCTTGGCCCAGGCGCTGGTGGCAGGCGGCCTGCCCGCGCTGGAGGTCACCCTGCGCACACCCGCCGCGCTGGAAGTGATCGCCGAGATGGCCAAGGTGGAAGGCGGCGTTGTGGGGGCGGGCACGTTGCTGACGCCACAAGATGTCGAGAATGCCAAAGCGGCCGGGGCGCGATTCGGCGTGAGCCCTGGCGCCACCGACCGCCTCATCGATGCCTGCCTGGCCAATGATTTGCCGCTTTTGCCCGGGGCCGCGACCGCCTCGGAGGTTATGGCGCTCTACGAGAAGGGCTTTGATATGTTGAAGTTTTTCCCGGCCGAAGCCTCGGGTGGCGCGGCAGCGTTGAAGGCCATCGGGGCGCCGATCCCACAGGTGGCCTTTTGCCCCACGGGCGGTGTCTCTCCGGGCAATGCGTCAGACTATCTGAGCCTGCCCAATGTGATCTGCGCAGGCGGCTCCTGGGTGGCGCCGAAAGACGCGGTCGCGCAGGGCGATTGGGCGCAAATTACCGCTCTTGCACGGGATGCGGCCAAGCTTTGCTGACGCCATGTCGCGTTGTCGGCGAGAAATGGCCTACGCCAAGACGCACACGCCGTCGTGAGGTGCATTCCGCGAAACGCGTCCCTACATGTCCAGTCGGAACCAGCGCAGGGTAAAAGCGTTGGCCATGTGCACGTAAGACGGAACAAAGGATCCGAACAAATGAAACACGCAGTAATTGCAGGCGTATTCACCCTGGCCCTGGCGCCTTTTGCGGCCAATGCTGGTGGTGTTGTGACACCCGCACCGGCGCCGGCCCCCGTGCCGCTGCCACCCGCGCCGATCAGCGATTGGACCGGCGCCTATATCGGTGGGCAGCTCGAATATGGGGATGTCACCGCTGACGACGCCACCGGCGCAGAAGCCGCAGAAGGCACCGGCGCTTTGTATGGCATCTTCGGTGGTTACCGTTATGACCTGGGCAACCTGGTTGTTGGTGCCGAGCTGGACCTGAACCTGGCTGACATCGACTTGGAAAGCCCTGCCGGCGCCGATATCGGCAGCCTGGACAGCGTTCACCGCCTGGGTGTTGAGCTTGGCTATGATGCTGGCCCCGCACTGCTTTACGGTACCGTCGGTGCAGCCCGCGCCTCGGCCGAAATCAATGGCGTTGATTACGACGACAACGGCTACTTCTACGGCGTTGGTATCGACTATCTGGTGACCGACAATGTCACCGTTGGTGCCGAGCTGCTGCAGCACGAATTTGATGATTTCGACGGCACCGACCTCGACATCAGCGCAACCACCTTTGGTGTGAACGCCGCGTTCCGCTTCTAAGTGCATCGCGTCGACATTCGTCGATAGAGATCTCGATTGCGGCCCGGAGCATCGCGCTCCGGGCCGTTTTCTTTTGCATATGTGCCGTTTTGAGTGGCCGTTGTGGGCGCCGCTTCGACCTGGCCCATAGTGTCGGGGCAGAGAGATGGCTAGGAGAGCGCCTGCGCGCCCGCGTGCCGTGCGGCAAAGGCGAATAGTCGGTCCAGGGCCGTCGCAAAGACCTCATCGGGCAATGTGAGCGCCACCCGGATATGGCCCGCGGCGGCCTGTCCAAAGCTTTCACCCGGCATCACGGCCACATGCTCTTCCGCCAGCAGCGCTTCGCCAAAGGCCTCGCCGCTCATCCCAGTGGCCCGGACATCCAACATGACATACATCGCGCCTTCGGGTGGGATGGCGCGCAGCACCTGTTGCCCCGCGAGCCGTTCCAGCACCATCGCCCGGCGCCGCAGGAAGGGGGCGGCCACCGCGCGTTCGACCTGTGCGCCCTGTTGCAGGGCGAAGAGGCCCGCATCCTGAATAAAACCCGGCACACCATAGGTCGTGTGGGTCGCCAGGTTCACCAGATCGGCAATCGCGGCCTCCGGGCCTGCGATCCAGCCCAGGCGCGATCCGGTCATCGCATGGCTTTTCGACAGCGATCCCACGGTGAGTGTGCGCGCAAACATATCGGGCAGGGCGGCAAAGGGCCTGTGCTGCCCGCTCCAGACCTGGCTGTCATAGACCTCGTCCGAGATCACCCAGAGATCGGCCTCCCTCGCCACCGCGGCGATGCCCTGCAGCGTGGCCTCGGTATAGACTGCGCCGGTGGGATTGTTGGGTGAATTGATCAACAGGCTGCGTGCGCCGTCGCTGGCGGCGCGCAAATCCGCCGCGCGGGGTTGAAACCCGTCCTCGGGGCGCGCCTGAACGGGCCTCGGCACCGCGCCCGCCCCGCGGATTGTGCCGGGATAGGTGGCATAATAGGGGTCGATCAACAGCGCGACATCCCCCGGATCGCAGGCCGCGTTATGGGCGGCGAACAGGGCAGCTTGGCCACCGGGTGTGATCAGAACGTTGTCGGGCGTGTAGTCCAAACCGCTGCCAGCGCTCAACCGCGCGGCCACGGCTTCACGCAGCGCCCGGGTGCCCGGCACGGCGGCATAGCCGGTATGCCCGGACCGTGCGGCGCGGTGCATTTCGTCCAGGATTGCCGGGTCGGTGCGCACGTCATGTTCGCCGATGGTCAGTTCCATCACCGGAATCCCCGCCGCCACCATCTGACGGGCCTTCAGAAATAGGCCCCAACCATCGTCTCCGCCTTCGGTGAGACCCTGGATACGGGTGGATAAGGTGGGCATGGGCGGCTCCGTGCATGCGGGTGTCGTACGCGCGCAGATTGGCCATGCCGCGCGGCCAATCGCAAGCCCTGCTCAGCGGTTGCCGTCGTTTAGAACCAGCCGGTAAGACGCACCGATCCTGTCGCGCAATTCTTCCGGGCGCGTGTCCCAGGGGAACAGCACCCAACCATCCTGCTTGAGGTAAGGGGGAGAGGCCGCGCGCCCGGTGCCCACCAGCATGTGCGCCGAGATCCTGCCATTCGTCCGCAAGGACAGACCTTCGCCGCCCACCGTATAGGCCACGAACATATGGTCATATACCGTCCAAATCACCGTATCGTCGCCAAACGGTGTGGTGCGCTTGGTTCCGATCAGGTCTTTGCAATAAATATCGACGAACGCCTCCCGCATCAGTTCGGTCTTAGCGCAAATTGTCCGGAGAGTGCAGATTATCTCACCTGCGGCTTGTGCGCGCAGGGTGTGCCGTAGTATACACCTGCCATGACCGATACAGTCCTCATTCTTGGTTTCTGTATTCCCCGCTAAATCCAGCGGATCGGTCAGTCGTGGTTTTCTTCATTCTCCCAAGCTGCTAGGCCGACCCCGCGCCCTGTCGTCGCTTGTGTGAAGGCCTTGCAAAAATGGTCGAAATCCGTCTGAAGAACTCCAAATCCCGCCGTATGGAAACGCTGGATCCGATCACGCCTGGGCGTGTGTCGATGTATCTGTGCGGGCCGACGGTCTATGACCGGGCACATATGGGCAATGCGCGCTCGGCGGTGGTGTTTGACCAATTGTTCCGTCTGCTGCGCCATGTCTATGGCGCCGACAACGTCACCTATGTGCGCAACTTCACGGATGTTGACGACAAGATCAACGCCCGCGCGGCCGAGACCGGGCGCCCGATTGGCGAGATCACCAAAGAAACGGCACAATGGTATATCGATGATATGGCGGCTTTGGGGGTGATGGAGCCGACCCATATGCCGCGTGCCACCGAATACATTGCCGAAATGGTCGCCTTCATCGAAGACCTGATCGACAAAGGCTTCGCTTATGCGCGCGACGGGCATGTGCTCTTCCGCGTGCGCGCCTATGACGATTACGGCAAGCTCTCGGGCCGGACGGTCGATGACATGATCGCAGGCGCAAGGGTCGAGGTTGCGCCCTACAAGGAAGACCCGATGGATTTTGTGCTGTGGAAGCCATCCACACCCGACATTCCGGGCTGGGACAGTCCGTGGGGCCGGGGGCGGCCCGGCTGGCACATCGAATGCTCCGCCATGAGCCATGCGCTGCTGGGCAAGTTTGATCCCGAAGGCAAAGGACGCTTCGACATCCATGGCGGTGGCTCGGACCTTCTGTTTCCGCATCACGAGAACGAGGTCGCCCAAAGCTGCGCCGCAGGCCATGCCTTCGCGCAGATCTGGATGCACAACGAGATGCTGCAGGTCGAGGGCAAGAAGATGGCCAAGAGCCTGGGCAATTTCTTCACCGTCCGCGATCTGCTGGATCGGGGTATTCCTGGCGAGGTGATGCGGTTCGTGCTGCTGAGCACCCATTACAGCAAGCCGATGGATTGGACCGAGAAGAAGGTGGTCGAGGCGGCAAAGACGCTGAGGAGATGGTATGTCGCGGCCGAACATGGCGCTCAGGTGCCGGAAGCGGTCGTTGCCGCCCTGGCAGATGATCTTAACACCCATGGTGCTCTTGCCGCGATGCACAACCTTAACGGCGTCGAGTTGGGTGCCGCCCTGTCTTTGCTGGGTCTTTGGGGCGGGCGGGTGCCGGACTGGGCCGAGGCGCAACTGGTGGATCTGTCCGCCCATGTGGATCGCTTTGCGCAAACCCGTGCTGCTGCGATGGAAAGCAAAGATTTCAGTGCGTTGGACGCATTGAAGCAGGCACTTATCGCCGCCGGTGTTGAGGTTCGGATGTCGAAAGAGGGGGTTGAGCTTGTGCCTGGCCCTGATTTCGATCCTGCCAAGCTGGAGGACGTGTGATGTTGACGGCACAGCAGGTTTGCGCCGGTCGCGCGAGGAGAGCGTTTGCGCCCGCCCCAGCGGGTCGGGTCGCGCGCAAACCGGATCGCTGGCGATCCTGTAAGGGACATTTGTGTTCTGGCGGTGCCGAATGACCCAGCACATTACGCTCTACGACACGACGCTGCGGGACGGGCAGCAGACCCAGGGTGTGCAGTTTTCGACGCCGGAGAAGATTCGCATTGCCCAGGCGCTCGACGCTTTGGGGCTGGACTATATCGAGGGCGGCTGGCCCGGCGCGAACCCGACCGATAGCGCGTTTTTCGACGACGCACCCAAGACCCGCGCCAAGATGACCGCCTTTGGCATGACCAAACGGGCGGGGCGTTCGGCGGAAAATGACGATGTGCTGGCCGCTGTCTTGAATGCGGGCACGAAAACCGTTTGCCTTGTGGGCAAGAGCCACGATTTCCACGTGACCGATGCACTTGGCATCACGCTGGACGACAACGCCGAAAACATCCGCGCCTCCATCGCGCATCTTTTCGCCCAGGACCGCGAGGCCCTGTTCGACGCCGAGCATTTCTTTGATGGCTACAAGGCCAACCCCGATTACGCGATCCGCTGTGTAAGAACCGCCTATGAGGCGGGTGCGCGCTGGGTGGTGCTGTGCGACACCAATGGCGGCACGTTGCCCGATGAGATCCATCGCATCACCGAGGCGGTCATTGCGGCGGGCATCCCGGGCGATCATCTGGGCATCCACACCCACAATGACACCGAAACTGCCGTTGCCGGTAGCCTTGCCGCTGTTGATGCAGGCGCGCGGCAAATCCAGGGCACGCTCAACGGGCTGGGGGAACGCTGCGGCAATGCCAACCTGACCACGTTGATCCCCAATCTGCTGCTGAAACAGCCCTATGCGAGCGCTTACAGCACCAATATCGCCGAGGATGCGCTGGAAAACCTCACCCGTACCTCGCGAATGCTGGACGATATCCTGAACCGCGTACCGCATCGCCAGGCCGCTTATGTCGGCGCCAGCGCCTTTGCCCATAAGGCGGGGTTGCATGCCTCGGCCATCGTCAAGAACCCGACGACCTATGAGCATATCGACCCCGCAGCAGTGGGGAATACGCGCATTATCCCGATGTCGAACCAGGCGGGGCAGTCAAACCTGCGCAAGCGCCTGGCCGAGGCGGGGCTGGATGTGGCCAAAGACAATCCCGCGCTGCCCGCCATTCTCGACACGATCAAGGACCGCGAGGATCAGGGCTATAGCTACGACACCGCGCAAGCTTCCTTCGAATTGCTCGCCCGCCGCGCACTTGGGCTGATGCCAAGTTTTTTCGAGGTGAAGCGCTATAAAGTCACGGTCGAGCGCCGCAAGAATAAATACAATCGGATGGTGAGCCTGTCCGAGGCCGTTGTGGTCCTGAAAATCGGCGATGAGAAGAAATTGTCGGTCAGCGAAAGTCTGGATGAGGTCGGATCCGATCGCGGGCCGGTCAACGCTCTGGCCAAGGCGCTGGCCAAGGATTTGGGGCGTTATCAGACCTTGATCGACGATATTCGGCTGGTCGATTTCAAGGTCCGCATCACCCAAGGCGGAACCGAGGCGGTCACACGTGTCATCATCGATAGCGAAGATGCTGCAGGGCGGCGCTGGTCAACGGTGGGCGTATCGCCCAATATCGTGGATGCCAGCTTCGAAGCGCTTCTCGATGCTGTCGAATGGAAACTGATACACGAAGGGGCCCAAGCCACATGACACGGTTCGCTTGCTTGACGTTCGCTCTTCTGTTGCCCTCAATTGTCCATAGTCATGAGTTAGTCAGTGTTTGTTACTCCCAGGGCACTGAAGCCGATGGCGTGACGGGATTCACGCATTTCACCAATGGCCGCGCTGTCCGCGTCGACAGTCCATGGCCGAATGACAGCCGCAGCCGCGTGACGGAATGGCAGGATGACGGCTTTGCGGAAAAGCTCTACGAGCGGCTGGCGCCCCGCTGGTCGACCATGCCTGAAGACACGCTTGAGCAATGTGACGAGGGTTGGCGCGATACGATTGTGATCCGCTTCGATGATGGCAGTCTCCAGGTGCGCGAGGGCTCGTGTATCCGCAATCCGGTGGCCGAGACGCTGCAGGTCGTGTTCGTCGACCTTGCCTCGCAGGCCGAAAACCGGACCGAAACCTATGTGGATGGCGCAATCGACGGCGCCTATTCGCCCTGCTTCCACGAGTGGTAGCGCCATGGAGGATTGGGACAGCGCCAGTTTCTTCAAGATCCACGCCGACACGCCGCGTGAAGGCCCCGGTGAGACGGCTGATGTCGCCTGGGCGGCCGAGATCGCGGGCCTGGCGCCCGACGCGCGGGTGCTGGACGCGGCCAGCGGGCCCGGCGGAGATATGGGGGCGCTTTTGCGGGCCGCGCCCGACGGCCATGTGACGGCACTGGATAAGCACGGGCATTTCATCGACAGCGTTCGCGCGCGATGGGGGCACGACAAACGCGTGACGCTGAAGACGGGCGATTATTTGGAGCTTGAGGGTACGTTCGATTTCATCTGGTGCGCCGGTGCGGTCTATTTCGTGGGGATCGAAGCCGCTCTGACGGCATGGGCCCCGCATCTGGCCCCGGGCGGCGCCGTGGCGTTTTCTGAGCCGTGCCTGTTCACCGACATGCCGTCCGATGGTGCGATTGCGTTTTGGGACGGTTATGCGCGTCTGACGGATGCCGACGGCATTGCCGACCATGTCCGCGCCGCGGGTTTCGACACGCGTGCAACGCGCAAAGTCTCGGATATCGGCTGGGAGACCTATTATCGTGGCATCGAGGATCGCATCAAAACCCTCCGGCCCGGTGCCGATGCGGGATTGTTGCGGATGATCGAACGTGAGGAACGGGAAATCGCCGATTGGCGCGCCCATAAATCCGAGACCGGCTATCTGCTGTCGGTGGTCACGCCGCGATCATGAGTGTCCAGGCCTGTGCCGATCTGGTCGCCCGCGCCGATCCGCGCCGGTTTCGGGCCGCCATGGCCGCGCCGTTGCCCGCGCGCGAGGTGCTGCTGCCGCTTTACGCGTTCAACGTTGAGGTCACCCGCGCGCCCTGGCTCACCGACGAGCCGATGATCGCCGAGATGCGGCTGCAATGGTGGCGGGACGCGTTGGGAGAGGTCGCGCAGGGGCGCGCGCGCCGCCATGAGGTGGTCGATGCGCTGGCCTTTCTGGATGACGCGGGCGCGGCGATCTTGGATCGCTTGGTCTCTGCACGCCGCTGGGACATCTACAAGGATCCGTTCGAAGACGCGGCACATTTCCGCGACTATATCGATCAGACCTCAGGCGGGTTGATCGGTGTGGGGATCCGCGCCCTGGGCGGTGCTCCCAATGAGGCGACGCGTGCGATTGCCTATGGCGCGGGTCTTGCACGGTATCTGATGGCGGTGCCGGATCTGGAGGCGCGGGGCAGGGTGCCTTTGGTGGATGGTCGCACGGAGGCGGTGGGGGAGTTGGCCCGTGCGGCGCTGCAGGCTTGGCCGCGCAAGATTGATCTGCCGGTATCTGCCCGTCCCGCCTTGTTTGAGACGGTCGGCGCGCGCGTGATCCTACGCCGCGCGGCGTCCCAGCCCGGTGCGGTGGCTGCGGGGGCGTTGGAGCCCGCGCCGATCGCGGAGCGGCTTGGCCTGATGCGCGCGGCCTTGTTTGGCAAGGTTTGAGAACATGGGCGACCGGTGGGAAGTTCAGGCCGCTTTGGGATCGACAGGGCGCATGACCAGATAGATCAAAGCCGCGCCCGCCAGGACCAGGAACGGCACCATAGCCAGGTTCACGCTGGTCCATCCCGCGACAACATCCTCACCGCCCGAATTCAGCAATTGTCCGGCGCTGAGCGATGCGATGGTGACGCAGCCGAACACGACGAAATCGTTCATGCCCTGGACGGTCTTGCGCTCTTCGGGGCGGTGGGCATCGGTCAGCATCGCCGTGGCGCCGATAAAGCCGAAATTCCAACCCACCCCCAACAGGATCAGCGCGCCGAAGAATTGGAACAGCTCCACACCGGTCAGGGCCATCCCGCCCGCAGCAGCCAGTAGAACCAGGCCGGTGGCGACAATCTTGGTGGCGCCGAAGCGCGCGATCAGATGGCCGGTGAAAAAGGACGGGGCAAACATCGCCAGCACATGGGCGGAGACCACATTGGACGCATCGGTCACGCCAAACCCGCAACCCACCACCGCCAGCGGTGTGGCTGTCATCATCAGGTTCATCAGCGCATAGGTAACGGCGCCGCATATCATCGCCACGACGATCTTGGGGTCACGCAACAGCTCGGACCGGCTGCGGCCCTGGGGCATATCGGCGGTTTGCGGCTTTGGTTTGGGTAGATCGAGCGCGAGGAACAACAGCGCGCCAGCAATGTTCAAAACAACCACCGCCGCATAAGTGCCGACGAAGGGGATGACGCTCGCCTCGGATGTGACGCCCACCAGGCGCGGGCCGATGATGGCCGACAGCAGGCCGCCCGCCATGACATAGGAAATGGCCTTGGGCCGGAAACTCTCCGAGGCTGTATCGGTCGCCGCAAACCGGTAAAAGCCCTGCGCGCTCATATAGATGCCGGTCAGGAACGATCCGAACAGAAACAACGGGAAATTGCTATACCATAGGCCAATCCCCGCCACGGCGGCGCCCGCGGCACCCCCCGCTGCGCCGACGAAAAAGCCCGCCTGTCGCCCAAACCGCGCCATCAGGGCCGACAACCACGGCGCCGTTGTCATCGAGCCGAAAACGATCAGCGAGATCGACAGGGTGGCATAGGCCGGGTCGGGCGCGATCATCAGCCCGGCCAAGCCCCCGACCACAAAGAGCATCGGCATTTGGCTGCCCAGAATCGCCTGCGCGAGGACCAGCACGGCCACATTGCGTTTGGCGCGCGTATCGCTTTCAGGGAAGTCGTCTGTGGTGATATCAGCCATGGGTTGATCGGTATCGGGTTTGCGCGGGCGGGTCCAGAGGCCCTCCGGTCACATCTTCTGGCAACCCGGCCCCGGGGAGAGGCGCCGCCCACCCACCCACCCCGTCGCCTCTCCCCGGGGCCGCGCAGCATGGCGGGCAAGATCGCAGGTCGTCTTTTGCGGGGCTCTCTGACAAGGTGCGAGTATGAAGGCGCCGATTTGGATCGAAACAGAGGCGGATGTCGCGGCGGGGCGCGCGGTCTTGCTGCGCTTGGAGCCGCGATTTGCTGTGATCGAGGGCCCATTGCCGTTGCGGCGCAGGCCCGATGGGTTTGCGGCGCTTCTTCATGCGATTGTGGGGCAGCAGGTCTCGACTGCGTCGGCTGCGGCGATCTGGGCGCGGGTGCAAGCGGCGGGATTTGACGATGAGGCTGCCGTGCGCGGGGCAGATGATGATGCCCTGCGCGCCTGTGGGTTATCGCGGCCCAAAATCCGCTATGCCCGTGCTTTGGCCGACGCCCGGATTGATTATGGCGCGTTGCGAGAGGCGCCGGTCGACCACGTGGTCGACACGTTGGTTGCGGTGCCCGGCATTGGGCGGTGGACGGCGGAGATCTACGTGAAATTTGCGCTTGGCGCCGCGGATGTGTTTGCCGCGGGGGATCTGGCCCTGCAAGAGGGCGCCAAATTGTTGTTCGACCTGCCTGCGCGTCCGGCAGAACGAGAGATGCGCGCCATGGCGGAAGCCTGGTCGCCGGTCAGGGCCATTGCCGCCCGGGCGCTCTGGGCCTACTACCGGGAAAAGACTAAGCGCGAAGGGGCCTTATAGTGCGAACGCTGGATTACAAAACCAAAGGCTCCCATTCGGGCGACACCAAAAGCCTGGTGATTTTTCTGCACGGCTATGGTGCCGATGGCGGGGATCTGTTGGGCCTGGCCGATCCGCTGGCCGAGCATCTGCCTGATACGGTTTTCGTTGCACCCGACGCGCCCGAGCGCTGCGGGATGAACCCGATGGGATTTCAATGGTTCCCGATCCCGTGGATCGATGGCTCATCCGAAGAGGTGGCTGCAGAGGGGATGGAGCGTGCGGTTCACGATCTGAACGGGTTTTTGGATCATGTGATGGCGGAGAACGGGGTCACAGCGGCGGAGACGGCCTTGGTGGGGTTTAGCCAAGGCACGATGATGAGCTTGCATGTGGCGCCGCGCCGGGCCGAGGCCTTTGCCGGTGTTGTTGGGTTTTCGGGGCGTCTGCTGGATCCAGAGACGCTGGTCGATGAGGTTGTGGTGCGTCCGCCGGTTCTGTTGATCCACGGCGATGCCGATGATGTGGTGCCACCGCAATCGCTGCCCGAGGCGGCGGAAGGGTTGCAGAAGGCCGGTTGGGAAGAGGTCTATGCCCATGTGATGAAGGGCACCGCCCATGGCATCGCGCCCGACGGGCTAAGCGTTGCATTGGCCTTTCTCAGGGACAAATTGCCTGGCTGAGGGTCGTCACAAAACCGTTGCCGTCCGCGCCTATGTCTGGCCGCGCATCCACTGCATCTATTTTGCTTGCCGGATGGCAACGCCTAGATATAGTGGGGCCAAGGTTGGAGCGGGGGCTCCCGCTCTGATGCCAGATAACAGGTAAACAGGGTGAGGACGGACTCCCTCATGCAGGCAAAGACATCGACCTATTCACCGACTGACCCGGATTTCCGCACGTCTTTCGTGCGTGAGCCGGGCGCATTGCGCCACAACCCCGCGCTGGTGCTGAACGCCGATTACCGGCCGCTCAGCTACTACCCGCTATCGCTCTGGCCCTGGCAGGAGGCGGTGAAGGCCGTCTGGCTGGATCGGGTGCAGATTGTCGCGGAATACGACGATTACGTGCATTCGCCCTCCACCGCGATCCGCATCCCATCGGTTGTCGTTTTGCGCGACTATGTGAAACCGCAGAAACGTGTGGCCTTCACACGGTTCAACCTGTTCCTGCGGGACGAGTTTAGCTGCCAATATTGCGGGGCGAAGGGCGATTTGACCTTTGATCACGTGGTGCCGCGCGCCAAGGGTGGCGTGACGAGCTGGGAGAACGTTGTGGCGGCGTGCTCGAAATGCAATCTGCGCAAGGGCTCGAAAAGCCTGCGGCAATCGGGGCTCGCGCTGCGCCGCGCGCCCCGGCAACCCGGCGCGGAAGAGCTGCGCAACCGGGGACGCAAGTTTCCACCAAACCATCTGCATGAAAGCTGGCTCGATTTCCTCTACTGGGATTGCGAGTTGGAAGCGTAGGCGATTGGGGGCTCTGCCCCCGCTCCTGCGGAGCGCCCCCGGGATATTTTTGAAACAAAGAAAGGGCGGGGTGACAGCCACCGAGGGGGCCGCTAGCCTGCCGGGTGTCGAGGGAGCTTGCCGATGTCCGATCCGTTTTTTCAGCCGCCCTCGGGCACTGACCTGCCGCGCTATGCGGGGGTGCCGAGCTTTATGCGATTGCCCTATTTGGCCGCTGATCATCCGCGCCGCGCGGAGGTGGATATCGGAATCTTTGGGCTACCCTGGGATGGTGCGACGTCGAATCGGCCCGGTGCGCGGCACGGGCCGCGGGCTTTGCGCGATGCCTCGACGATGATCCGTGAGATGAACCGCGCGACCGGGCAGACACCCTTTGCCGCGGCGCATATTGCCGATCTGGGCGATGTCGCGATGAGCCCGGTGGATCAGGATGAGGCATTGCGGGATGCGCAGGCGTTTATCGCGGGTGTTTTGGGGCAGGGGATCCGACCCTTCATGGTGGGTGGCGATCACCTTTGCACGCTGACGGTTTTGCGCGAATTGCGGGCCGCGCGGGGAGAGGCGTTTGGTCTGGTGCTTTTGGACAGCCATACCGATCTGTACCCTCCGTATTTCGGCGGCAAGACGCTGACCCATGGCAACCCGTTTCGCCAAGCGATTGAGGAGGGCTGCATCGACCCGACCCGGACGGTGATGGCCGGGATGCGCGGCACATCCTACAACACGTCGGATTTCGATTACGGGCATGAAAATGGTGTGACGATCCTGCCGATCGAGGAATGCATGTCGATGGGATGGCCTGCTGTGATGGCCCATGCGCGCGCGGTTGTAGGGCAGGCGCCGACTTATGTGAGCTTTGATATCGACTTCATCGACCCGGCCTATGCGCCGGGCACCGGCACGCCCGAGGTGGGTGGTCCGACCGCGTTCGAGGCGATCAGTTGCGTTCGAGCTTTGCGCGGGCTCGATATTATTGGGGCCGATCTGGTCGAGGTTTCGCCGCCCTTCGACAATGGTGGGATCACCGCTTGGCTCGGCGCGTCAATCATGTTCGAACTGCTCTGTGCGATGCAGCCGTGATCGCTGGTGCAGGGCGGTCGGGTTTTGTTAGACATTCGTCGTAGCTTTGGGGTAGACAGGCGCCGTTAGCGCTAACGAAAATCAGATACGCGCCGACGGCAGACGGCCCGACAAGAAGGATATCCCATGGTCTCACGCGTTATCCCGGTTGATCCTTTCGACCTTGTGATTTTCGGGGGCACCGGCGATCTGGCCCGGCGCAAGATCCTTCCGGCGCTGTTTCGGCGGTTCCGCGATGGCCAAATGCCGGAAGATGCCCGGATCATCGGAGCCGCGCGCAAGGATCAGGACGCCGATGCCTATCGCCAGAGCGTGCGCGAGGCATTCGCCGAATTCCTGCGCCCGTCCGAGCAGGGCGATCCGGCGATGGAGGCGTTTCTCGACCATCTGGATTATCTGCCGATCGATGCGATGGGCGATGGCGGTTGGTCGGAGTTGAAGGGCAAGATGCGCGATGACGTCCCGCAGGCCTTCTATTTCTCGGTGGCACCTAGCCTCTTCGGTGCGCTGGCCGAGCGGCTGCACACCCATGGCATTGCGCGTGAGGATGCGCGGATCGTGGTGGAAAAGCCGTTTGGGCGCGATCTGGGCTCGGCCCAGGCCTTGAACGCGACGCTTGCGGCCCATTTCGACGAAACGCAGATCTATCGGATCGACCATTATCTGGGCAAAGAGACCGTGCAGAACCTGATGGCGGTGCGCTTCGGAAATGTCCTGTTCGAGCCGCTTTGGAACGCACAATATGTCGATCACGTACAGATCACGGTCGCCGAAGAGGTGGGTGTGGGCGGGCGCGGGGCCTATTACGATAAATCCGGTGCCATGCGGGATATGGTGCAAAACCACCTTATGCAATTGCTGTGTCTGACCGCGATGGAGCCGCCCAACCGGTTTGAGCCCGACGCGGTGCGCGACGAAAAGCTCAAGGTGATCCGCGCTTTGGATCCGGTCGCCCCCGCCGATATCGTGCGCGGTCAGTACAATGGGGCGAAAGGCGCCTCCTATCTGGAGGATGCGGAAGCGTCCGATAGCCGCACCGAAAGCTATATCGCCATCAAGCTGCACATCGCCAATTGGCGCTGGCATGGCACACCGTTCTACCTGCGCACCGGAAAGCGGTTGAAGGCGCGGGCGTCGGAAATTGTGGTGCATTTCAAGGAAACGCCCCACTCGATTTTTGACGAGGATGCCGGGCGGCGTGCCAATGTGCTTTCGATCCGGCTGCAGCCTGATGAGGGCATCGATCTGCGCGTGACGATCAAGGAACCGGGACCGGGCGGCATGCGTCTGGTGGATGTGCCCTTGGATATGACATTTGCCGAAGCCTTGGGGCCTGACGCCGAAAACGTGCCCGATGCGTATGAACGGTTGATCATGGATGTGATCCGCGGCAACCAGACCTTGTTCATGCGTGGGGACGAGGTGGAAGCCGCCTGGGCCTGGACCGATCCGATCATCGCGGGATGGCGGGATCGCAACGACAAACCGGTGACCTACGAGGCCGGAAGCTCCGGCCCCGAAGAAGCGCTGATGCTGATGCATCGCGATGGGCGCCGCTGGCGGGAGATTGCATGATGAACATCGTTGAATACCCCGATCGCGACATGATGATGCTGAGCTTGGCCAATCGCCTGACCGGCGAATTGGCTGATTGCCTGCGCCGCCACGACAGTGCCACGCTATGTGTGCCGGGTGGCACCACGCCGGGGCCGATTTTCGATGTGTTAAGCGAGCAGGCACTCGACTGGGATCGGGTGGCAGTATGTCTGAATGATGAACGCTGGGTGGATGAAGACAGCCCGCGCTCCAACACCGCGATGCTGCGCAAACGGCTTTTGGTGGGGCAGGCGGCAGCCGCGCAGCTGATCCCGCTTTACCAGCCTACCGATACGCCCGAAGAGGCGCTGGAGACACTCGGCACTGGGTTTGACGGGCATCTGCCGATCTCGGTTTTGCTGCTGGGAATGGGGGCAGATATGCATACGGCCAGCCTGTTCCCCGGCGCTGATAATCTTGAGGCCGCGCTTGCGGGCGATGCCCCGATCCTGATGCCGATGCGGGCCGATGGCGCAGGCGAGCCGCGGGTCACCCTGACCGCGCGTGTGTTAAACGACGCGATGAACAAACACATCGTTATCACCGGCGACGACAAGCGCGCCGCGTTGGAACGGGCGCAAAGCCTGATGCCCGAACAGGCGCCGGTGCGCGCGGTGTTGCAGGGCGCCACGGTTCATTGGGCGGAGTAAGAGACATGGGTGATATCTGGGCGGATCTGCGGTCCCATTGGGCTGCGAAATCGGGGCGTGCGATTTTAGACCTGTTTGAGGATGCGGGGCGGGCTGAGGCCTATTCCTGTCGCGCCGACGGCTTGCTGTTCGATTACTCCAAGACGCATCTGGATGCGGGCGCGATGTCATTGCTGCTGGAGCTTGCCCGCTCGACCCGGGTCGAGGCACGCCGTGCCGCGATGTTCTCGGGCGAGAAGATCAATGAGACCGAGGGGCGTGCGGTTCTGCACACCGCCTTGCGCGCCCCATCCGGGCCGATCTCGGTTGAGGGCGCGGATGTGATGCCCGAGGTTCTGGCCACGCACGCGCGCTGCCTGGATTTCGCCGAGGCCGTGCGCGATGGCAGCTTCGCGGGGGCGGGGGGCGCCTATAAGGATGTGGTGAATATCGGCATCGGCGGGTCTGATCTGGGCCCGGTCATGGCCACATTGGCCTTGGCGCCTTTTCACGATGGTCCACGCCTGCACTATGTGTCGAACGTGGATGGCGCCCACATCAACGACACGCTGCAAGGTCTTGATCCAAAGACAACAATGGTGATCGTGGCGTCCAAGACCTTCACCACGATCGAAACCATGACCAATGCGCAGACTGCGCGCAACTGGATGGCCCGCGAGGTCGACGATCCCTCCAGGCAATTCGTCGCGCTCAGTTCGGCAACGGCGAAGGCGGGGGAATTCGGTATCCCGCCTGAGCGCGTGTTTGGGTTTGAGGATTGGGTTGGCGGGCGCTATTCGCTTTGGGGTCCGATTGGCCTGGGCCTGATGATCGCGATTGGCGGTGCGGATTTCACCGCCTTCCTCGACGGGGGGCACGCGATGGATCGCCATTTCCAAGAGGCGGACCTGGCCGACAATTTGCCCGTTTTGCTGGCCTTGGTCGGGATCTGGCACAATCAGGTGCAGGGCCACGCGACCCGCGCGGTACTGCCCTATGACCAACGGCTCAACCGCTTGCCCGCCTATCTGCAGCAGCTTGAGATGGAGAGCAACGGCAAGCGCGTGGCGATGGATGGCAGTGATCTGGCGCAGCATTCCGGGCCTGTGGTCTGGGGTGAGGCGGGTACGAATGGTCAGCACGCCTTCTACCAGCTCATCCACCAGGGCACGCGCGTGATCCCGTGTGAATTCATGGTCGCCGCGAAGGGGCATGAGCCCGAGCTCACCCATCACCACCGTCTGCTGGTCGCAAATTGCCTGGCGCAATCCGAGGCTTTGATGCGGGGCCGGTCGCTTGACACCGCGCGGGCGCTGCTGGCCGAGAAAGGGCTTGAGGGCGCTGAGTTGGAGCGCCAGGCCGCGCATCGGGTCTTCCCGGGCAACCGGCCCTCTACGACGCTGCTCTATGATCAACTGACGCCCTATCGCCTGGGCCAGATCATCGCGCTCTACGAGCATCGGGTGTTCGTCGAGGGTGTGATCCTGGGTCTCAATTCCTTTGACCAATGGGGTGTAGAATTGGGCAAGGAACTCGCACTGGCCTTGGAGCCGGTTCTGACCGGGGCTGAGGATGGCACGGGTAAGGATTCGTCGACACGTGCTCTTGTTGCGGCGGTGAGAGCGTCGGGCGGTATCTGAGAAGTTCCGCGCGGCCGTCGCATGTCTTGGATCGCATCTCGGGGAAAATGGAGTGGCCATAATTGGCCACGGGGATCGTGCTGAAATCTCGGATACGCGACTTAGATACTCGGTACACTGACTATCGCATTCTCGCCGAATTGGCATTGAATGACACATGTATACCGGTGCTCTGCCGGGTGTGGCAGTCAGGGAATCCTTACCTTCGGCTTAGTGTCACGGCGTCTCGGCCTCGGCGCCGTCCTCTGCCAGGAAGGCGGCGCGCCCGATTTGCGGGATCGGGAAACGACCGGCGCCCTCTCGGTTCAGCAACACGACAATGCAGCCGCCATGGGCTGTGCGTTTGGCGGGCTTTCCGGGCAGCCACACGGCGAAGTCCATCGTGAAGGAGGTGGTGCGAAAGCGGCTGACGCGGCCCGTCACCACGTAATCCAGGCCCAGCCCCATCTCGACCTCGTAGGTGCAGGTGACCTGTTTCAGCACCAGCCGTGGCGCGTTTGGCCCGTAATCCGTCACCCCGCGCGCCTTCAGAAACGGCAGCCGAAAGCTTTCGAACCAGCGCAGATAGGCGGTGTGGTTCACATGACCCAGCGCGTCCAGCTCACCGAACCGCACGCGGTCGGCCAGGCCAAAGCGCCACGGTGCGGGAATGCCACAGGCGCGCAGTCTGTCGGCGGGAAGGGGCGTGTGATAGGGCAAATCCATACACATCTGATGGCCGGATTATACGGTGAAAACAAGGGGGTGCTGGATGGCACGGATTGTCTTCGATTTGGATGGAACGTTGATCGACAGCGCACCCGACATTCAGTTTTCCGCAAATTTCGCCTTGGAGGTGACCGACGCCGCGCCCTTGAGCTTGTCAGAGACGCGCAGCTTCGTCGGGTCGGGTGTGCCGATTTTTGTCGACCGGATGATGCGCGCGCGCGGATTGACCGAGGGGCGCGAGGAACTGATCGCTCGCTTTCTTGAGGCGTATCAGAGCGCGGTGCACCAGACGATTGTTTTCGAGGGCGTGCGCGACACGCTGGCCGATTTGGCGGCGGCGGGCCATGTCTTGGGCATCTGCACCAACAAACCCATCGCCGCGACCCGTGCAGTGTTGGCTCATCTGGATTTGGCCGCCCCTTTCGCGACTGTGTTCGGGGGCGATAGCCTGCCGCAGCGCAAGCCTGACCCCGCGCCGTTGCGTGCGGTCTTCGCGCAGCTTGGCGCGGGCCCCTGTCTTTATGTTGGCGATAGCGAGATAGATGTGAAGACCGCAGAGCGCGCTGGTGTTCCTTTCGCGCTTTATACGGAGGGTTACCGCAGCACTCCTTTGGATCAATTGACCCATGTGATCCGTTTCGATGATTGGGCGCGCTTGCCGGGGTTGATCGCGGAGGACCCAGCATTGCTGAGCGTTTGATCGCGTTGAAAGCGATATGATCGCGCCCCCTGTCGCGCGTGATTGGCGAAATGGGAAAAGCCGCGATCTTTTCCCAGCAGTGTGGCACCCGGTCGGGCAAGTCCGGTGTCTGATTGATTTGCAACCTTTATGCGCCGTCGCATCTATCGCTTGTCGGGGCGTTTCAGGTCTGGGGCAGATTTTGTAGAGCCTTGAAAAGGCATACATATTTTACGTCTAGATTAAGTTTCTCTCTGAACGATGTCTCTTGCGCGCGCGATCAGGCCCTTTGATGCGCGGCTCGTTCACCAAGTGTCTCGCACTATTGCGCTGTTGCTTGTCCGTCAACACGGTGTTCACACTCTCGCCCTAGTATTGACCGAGGAATGCCAAGACTTTACCGCAAATTGGTAACTATTACGATTTTTGGGGATGATTAATGAAAAAGACGCTTATCGGCACTGCGTTCGGCATCGTCGCCGCAACGGCAGCACAGGCAACACCGATTTCCATTCAGGAATTCTCGTTTGCCGCTTTTAACGACGCGACGGCGAATGCCCTCGCGATTGAAGATTTCGAAGATGCCAGCACCTTGTTGACCCCTGCCGGGTTTCGCGATGGTGGTCAGGTCAGCACCGATGGTCTGAACCGGACCTTCGGCGAGATCAACGACACGATCGTTTCATCTTCGGTTGGGTCGTTTTCGACCATCGCAAATCCGGGTGTCGGAACAGGCTCGACCTGCCGCTCGCTCAGCGGTGGCTTGGGCAATTGCGACAACATCGCGCTGCAATTCGACCCTGCCTTGAACGGTCAGGGGAATATTTTGCCCGAACCGGGGCAGTATGCGCTGAATTCCAACGACACGCTCGGGCTGTCCTGGGTGGCAGAGCTTGCAGGTGGCGGTTTGTTCAACCAGCTTGTCTTTGCGCTGCGTGACGCGGCTGACAACAAAGCGACACTGACGGTCGACACCGGGACGGCCTCGGCCTCGTTCTCCAATTTGGGCAATAACAATGAGCAATTGTTTGTCGTGGATTTGGGTGCGCTGGTGTCGTCGGCCACAATTACGCTGAGCAATTCGCGCATCAACGATGGGTTCACCTTCGACGGCGCCGCGATCACTGTCGCTCCGGTGCCGCTGCCTGCCGCTGCGTGGATGTTGCTGGCCGGGTTGGGTGGCATGGCGCTTCTGCGCCGCCGCGCAAACGTCTAAGCGTACGCAGGTGATCAAAAGCTTGGCCCCCGGCGTCCACTTGGCGTCGGGGTTTTTTGCTGCGCTACCGTAAGGCTGGCCTGCTTGACGCACGCGGCCGACAGAGCTATCCCAACGCTCCAGAGCGCGGGTATGGTGAAAAGGTATCACGCGAGCTTCCCAAGCTTAAGTTACGAGTTCGATTCTCGTTACCCGCTCCACCCTCCGATCCCTATTAGCCGCGACGTCGACGGCGTCGGTTTCCGCCTTCGCCAGGCGCTGCGCCACTGGCACCGAAGGCAATGGTAGGTAGGGGCGCGATTTTCGAAAGTTCCGGGAACGGATCGGTGGCATGGGGAATGGCATTGGCACTTACAAAATGCTCTTGGAACTTCGGCTCGATGGCCGTCTCGACTTTGTGGATCTCACCCACGATACGCTCGATCTTGGTGCGTGCGGCGCGATTGCACAATGCAATCCGCGCGCCATGGCCCGCCGCATTGCCTGCACTTTGCACCTTGTCGAGCGGCACATCGGGGATCATCCCCAGCACCATCGCGTGTTTTGGGCTGATATGGGCGCCGAAAGCCCCGGCCAGGACGACTCGGTCCACACGATCGACGCCGCGCTGATCCATCAGCAGGCGCGCACCGGCATAGAGCGCAGATTTCGCCAGTTGGATCGCGCGAATGTCACCTTGGGTCACGGTGATGCGCGGTCCGCCCGAGGCGCTGCCATCGTGGATCAGATAGGCGTGGGTGCGGCCCGTGGGCTCGCACCGGGGCGTTCCCGTTGCCTGGGCCGAACCGATCAGGCCCGACGCGTCCAACAGACCCGCCATCCGCATCTCCGCCACCGCCTCGATGATGCCGGAGCCGCAAATTCCGGTGATCTGGGTATCGGTCGGAAAGGCGGGATCGTCGGACCACAGATCGCAGCCGATGATCCGAAACCGCGGCTCTTTGGTTGCTGGGTCGATCTCGATCCGCTCGATCGCGCCGGGCGCGGCGCGTTGGCCTGAGCTGATCTGCGCGCCCTCAAAGGCGGGACCTGTGGGAGAGGAGCAGGCCAGCACGCCGCTCCTGTCGCCCAGCAGGATTTCGGCATTGGTGCCCACATCAACGATCAGCGCCAAGTCGTTGGAAACATTCGGCTCCTCCGACAAGGCGACGGCGGCGGCATCGGCGCCCACATGGCCCGCGATACAAGGCAACAGGTAGGTTTGTGCCGTCGGCGCGATCCCGGTCAGGCCCAGTTCCGCGGCGCGCAAGGTCACGGCGCCGGATGTGGCCAGCGCAAAGGGCGCCTGTCCCAGCTCCACCGGATCTATGCCCAGCAGCAGGTGATGCATGACCGGGTTGCAGACAATCACCGTCTCGAAGATCAGCGCCGGGTCGATTTCCGCCTCTTTGGCCAGTTCCAGCGCCAGATCGTTCAATGCGGCTTGCACCGCCGTGGTCATTTCGGCATCGCCGCCGGGGTTCATCATCGCATAGCTGACGCGGCTCATCAGGTCTTCGCCGAACCGGATCTGCGGGTTCATCAGACCCGACGAGGCCAGCACGTGGCCATCGGTCAGATCACAGAGATGCGCTGCAATCGTCGTAGAGCCCAGATCGACGGCCAACCCATAGAGGCCGCCATCATGCAGGCCGGGCCAGACGCCCAGGATTTCGGGCGTCTCCGCGCCAGCATGAACCGCGACGGAGACCTGCCAATTTCCCTTGCGCAAGGCCGGTTGCAGACGTGTGAGAACGGGTAAGGACGCCCGTGCGCCATAGATCTCCCATTGCGCGGCCAGCGCGTCTTGCACCCGTTCCAGATCCCCCGACGGCACGTGCATGTCCGGTTCCGCCACCTCCACCATGACCAGCCGGGTCGCCGGGTCCATCGTGATCGGCCGGGTGGAGGCGGCTTTGCGCACCACTTGTCGGTGCACCTGGCTTTCGGGCGGCACATCGACCACCACATCGCCCTGCACCGTGGCCTGGCAGCCCAGGCGCCGCCCCTTTTTCAACCCACGCACGCGGTCATACCGCGCCTCGACCTCGTTCCAGGGACTCAACGCATCCTCGGCAACGGTGACGCCGTGTTTTGGAAAATCGCCCACGCCCGGCGCGACCTGACATTTCGAGCAGATCCCGCGCCCGCCGCAAACGCTGTCCAGATCCACCCCCAATTGCCGCGCCGCGGTCAGAATTGGCGTGCCAATCGCAAAGCGCCCGCGTTTACCGGACGGGGTAAAAATCACCAGGGGGTCTTGGTCGGTCATGACTGTGGGTCCAATCGGGATTTGTCTGGTAACCTAGCCGATTGACCGCCAGCGAAAAGCCGAAACACGCCCCTGCGCGGTACAGAAACGTCAGGGCAGGTCGCCGCCTTCGAGCCAGGCCAAAATCGCTGCGCGATCCCCGTCGAGCGCAGGCGCTGGGGGCCGTGTGTCAGGATCAATCAGATCGGACATTTTAATCGGATTTCCGGCCGCTTTCAGCGGATCCTGACCGGGGCGCCCTTGCACGTCGATCACCATGTTGCGCGCCAGGATCTGTGGATCTTGCATCGCATCGGCGACGCTCTGGATCGGGCCAGTCGGCACACCCGCGCCTTCCAGCAGGCCGATCCAATGGGCGGCGGGCCGATGCAGCGTCACCAGCTCGATCATCCGTTTCAACAAGCGCGCGTTTTCGCACCGCGCCGGATTGGTCGCAAAGCGCGGGTCACTTGCCCAACCGGGTTCGCCCAGCACGTCACAAAGCCGCGAAAAGAGCGCGTCATTCCCCGCGGCGATCACAAACAGACCATCCGAGGCATGGAACGTCTCGAACGGGGTGATGGAGGGATGGCGCGCGCCATTGGGTCCCGGCGTCGGGTAGCCTGCCGCCACGGTGGCCACGGCATGTTCAACGATGGCAAGCTGGGCATCCAGCATGGCGACATCAACAAGCTGCCCCAAGCCGCTGGTTTCACGGGCATAAAGCGCGGCCAGAAGGCCCTGTGTCAGAAACATGCCGGCGACGATATCGCCGATTGAGGCGCCGACGCGTACCGGTTCACGCCCGGCCTCACCAGTGATCGACATGACACCGCCGCGCGCCTGCACGACCATGTCATAGGCGGGTTTCAACGCATCGGGCCCGGTCTGGCCGTAGCCCGACACCGCGCCGTAGATCAGTCGCGGGAACCGGGCATGGAGATCATCCCAGCCATAGCCCAACCGCGCCATCACGCCGGGGCGATAGTTTTCCAACAGCACATCTGCGCGGGCCAAAAGGCGGTCAAAGATCTCGCGATCCTCCGGGGCCTTCAGGTCCAATGCAATGGAGCGCTTGCCATGGTTCAGCCCGTCAAAATAGGCGCTTTCACCGTCGCGAAAGGGTGGGAAGGCGCGCGTATCGTCACCGATGCCAGGCCGTTCGACCTTGATCACCTCGGCGCCGAGCGCGCTGAGGGTCTGGGAACAAAATGGCCCCGCCAAAACATGGGTCAGGTCCAGGATCGTCACACCGTGCAGGGGGGCTGTCATCGAAGGCTCCGCTCATTGCTATCGGGCTAAAGGAAGCGCATCGCGGCACGCTCTGCGCTGATCTGTATCAAGCCCGTCGTGACGGTTTTACGACAGGAAGCCGAGCCCAAACCACCAGATCCAGAACGGCACCGGCAGAACCGCCAGTGCCACGGTCAGCAGCGTGCCCTGCGGAGAGAACATCCGGCTGAGACCGGCCACCAGCAAAAGCCCCCCGCCGCCGCCCAGCAAGGCATTGCCGGGCACGTTCAGCAGCACGGCGAGGCTGAGATAGCGGTGCCGCACCAGCGGCATGGCCAGCCAAGTCGGCAGACGCGCCGCCAGCCATTCCTGGCGATGCGCCGGGGCCAGGGCGGAGAATTGCGCGCATAAATCGGCGGCACGTCGCAATCTCAGATCCCGCAGCAAGCGCACGAGGACAATGTCGGGCATGAACCGGCCCACCAAAAATGCCAGCCCCAGGCCAAGGAGGGTAGCGAAGTAGACTGCAGGCGCAATCGAGGCACCGCGCAACACCATCAGCGCCAGGCCCACCTCGATCCCCGGCACGAAGGGGATCGCGATCAAAGCCGCATAGAGCGTCAGCGCCAGCACCATGACCCCGGTCTGCATCGGCCCGCGGCTGGCTTCGGGCAGTCGCTCGGTCAGGGCCAGGGCCGCATCGAACACCAGATGCGCCGCAAAAACGCAGGCGCCAATCACGGCCAAACGCAGGGCGCTGCGCCAGATCGCACCCCCAAGGGCGCGTTTCGCCGGTCGTTCGTCTGACATATGTGTCCCCATCCCCGGGGAACACTCTGGCGTGCGCCTGCCCGCCGGTCAATCAGGCCGAGCGACGGCGCCTGCGCCCACCGGCACGGCCGCCTTGGGGGGCGGCATCGGGATCCTTGTTGAAATTGATCCAGGCCCCGCCGCCATCGTCATGATTCAGAAGGAAATTCGCGGCGCGAATAGCCTCCATCTCTTTGCCAGGGCGCGGTTTGGTCGACCCCATGCCAAACAGTTTCACGAAGGCTTCGTCGTCCATATCTGGCGGCAAGATCACACCGGCGGCTTCCACGGCGGCCTTCTTCTCGGCGATTTTCTTGGGGCCGATGGGCAGAGCGACCGGGTTCATGATCGCGCTGGTCATGCCCGCGCCAAAGGCCATGGGCAGGAAGGCGTTGTTGATGCCGTGGCGGTTGGGCAGCCCGAAGGAGATATTCGACGCGCCGCAGGTCGTGTTCACGCCCAATTCCTCGCGCAACCGCCGTACCAGCGTGAAGACCTGGTGGCCAGCGGTGGCCATGGCGCCAATCGGCATCACCAGCGGATCCACCACGATATCATGGGCGGGGATGCCGTGATCGGCGGCGCGTTCGACGATTTTCTTGGCCACGGCAAAGCGCACATCCGGGTCTTCGGAAATGCCGGTATCGTCGTTCGAGATCGCCACAACCGGCACATTGTATTTTGCAACCAGCGGCAGAACCAGTTCCAGCCGCTCTTCCTCACCGGTCACGGAGTTCAAAAGCGGGCGGCCTTCGGCGGCAGCGAGGCCGTTTTCCAGCGCGCCGGGCACCGACGAGTCGATGCAAAGCGGGCAATCGGTGACCTCTTGCACGGTTTCGACCAGCTGCTTCATCAGCGTTGGCTCGACAAAGTTGTTGTCGGCGTAGCGCGGGTCCTCGGCCATCTTGTTGGAGAAGACCGCGCCCGAATTCACGTCCAGCACCGTGGCGCCCGCGGCGACCTGCGCCAGGGCATCGGCCTGCACACGGCTGAAATCGCCGCGCTCGAGCTCTTCGTTGAGGATCTTACGGCCCGTGGGGTTGATCCGTTCGCCGATGACACAAAAGGGCTCGTCAAAGCCGATCACGGTGGTTTTGGTCTTCGACTCGATGACAGTGCGCGTCATTGGCCTGCTTTCTGTTGATTAGATGTCGGCGTCGGGATTGGCAGGCACGGTGGAGGCTCCGCCATTGGCAATCGCCCATTTGGCATTCGTCTTGATGCCGCCAAGCGGGAAGAAATGAATGCTTTCGATCAAGCTGTCGGGCGTGGCGGCTTTGTGGGCGGCCAGATCGGTCAGGATGGCATCGGGCTCGAACGGCACCAACAGTTTCGTGACGTCCTTGGCGCGTTTCTGCAGGACTGACAGAGAGGCGCCAACCCCGCAGGTGATGGCAAATTTGATCAGCGTTTGCAGCTTGGCAGGCCCCGCGATACCCAGATGGATCGGCAGGTCGATGCCTTCGGCTTTCAGGCGTTCGGCCCAGGTGATGGCGGTCTTGGCGTCGAACAGGAATTGCGTGGCCAGCGCCATCTGCGCATCGCTACGCTCTGCAAAGGCCTGTTTCCAGCGCAGGGCGTCCATCACGCCTTTGTCGCTGCCATCGGGATCGATATCGCGATTGCCCTCGGGATGGCCCGCCACATGCAGCCGGGTGAACCCCGCCTTGTCGAACAGCCCCGTCTCCAGCAATTGCATGGAGCTGTTGAACGTGCCGCGCGGCGTGTTAATGCCACCGGCCAAGACCAGGCCTTGGGTGACATCGGCCTCGCCCTGATAGCGGGCGATCCAGTCTGCCAAAGTGGCTTGATCGGGGATCGAACGGGCCGGGAAATGCGGCATCGGCTCGAACCCTTCGGCCCGCAGGCGTGCGGCAGTCGCCACCATGTCGTTGATCTCGGTGCCGTCGATATGGGCGATATAGACCCGCGTACCGGCGGGCAGCAGGGCCCGGAAATCTGCGACCTTCTCGGCGGTGCGCGGCATCACCTCGATCGAATACCCCTCAAGCAGGGCCTCAAGTCCGGTGGGCGTGCCCGATGGGTTGGGCGCTGGTTTGCGGAAGGACAGAAGCGACATGAATGTCTCCCAAAGGCTCAAGGGTCAGGCGGCTTTCGAAGGGTCACGCCCCTCGGCATCGATCAGCGCCTTCAGGCGCGTGGCATCATAGGCGGCATCCAGGGCTGCGGCCTCGGCGGCGGCTGCCTCTTTCAGATCGCCCTCAACCTCCCCCACAACCACGCGGCGCCATTCGGCGAGATAGGCGTCGTCATCCTTGGCGCCCACCTTCATGGCGACGCGGTCGATGGCTTGTTCGAACCGCTCAGGCAGGGGCGCTTTTGCCCCGCTGCGCCCTTTGCCGATGATCACCTGGGCAGGGATATCGCGCCAGTACACATGGGTGATCGCGGCCATGGGCATCTCCGTCATTCGTTGGCGCACGATGGATTCGGGCGCTTGGCTTCTGGGCAGAATAGGGCCGCATAGGGGCGGCGCCGGTTCTGTTTTCGACATGCCGCGCTGTCAAAGCGACCTGCCAGCGTCACGATATCGTGCTGTGGGGGCGTTTGGCCACGCCGCTGCAGACCCAAATCCTTCATCATCATCTTGAGGCGGCTTTGCGCGCCGTCGGGCTGAGCCGGTGCAATCTATTGTTTTGGCTGAACAACCGCGTTACGGTTGTGCAGGTCACGCTCAGCTTCGAAAGGTGCAAGCCAGATGGCGCCCAAGCCCCCCCATAGCGACGGACCATTTCCCCGTCCGGTGGCGCCGGTGGCCCCGAAGGCAGAGCCGGGCGCTCGCCCCCCGATCGAGCGGCGGGCAGTGGCCAAACCCAAGCAAGGCCCTGATCCCGACGATCTTTATGCGGCGCTGGATCTGGGCACGAATTCCTGCCGGATGCTGATTGCGCAGCCCAAGGGCAGCCAATTGCATGTGGTCGACAGCTTTTCCAAAAGCGTGCAATTGGGCCAGGGCCTGGAAGCGTCCAGCCGATTGGGCCGGGCTTCGATGGCACGCGCGGTGGGCGCGCTGAAGATCTGTCAGAAAAAGCTCAGCAAACATCGCGTGGAACGCGCACGCTTGGTGGCGACCGAAGCCTGTCGGCGCGCCACGAATGCGCGCGATTTCATCGCTTTGGTGAAGCGTGAAACCTCGCTGGAGCTGGAAATCATCCAGCCCGAGGAAGAGGCGCGGCTGGCCGTTGTCTCCTGCGCGCCCCTGGTCTCGACCCGGACCGAGCAATTGCTGGTGGTGGATATTGGCGGTGGCTCGACCGAACTGGTCTGGATCGACCTCAGCCGTGTGCCCAAGCTGGAACGGCCCCGGGCGATCATGCGGCTGCATCACGGCTTCGACAATGCCGATGATGTGTTTCCTCGCGCCAAGGTGGTGGATTGGATTTCCATCCCGTTGGGCGTGGCGACGCTGAAGGATATGTATAACGATGTGGCCGATGACGGCGCGCGCTTTGCATTGATGTCATGGTTCTTTGAAGAACAGCTTGCCGAGTTTTCGCCCTATATGGATGCCGCCGAGCAGACACGGGAAGGGTTCCAGATCATCGGGACATCGGGAACCGTGACCACCGTCGCCGCTTCGCATCTGGGTTTGCGGCGCTATGACCGCAACAAGGTCGATGGGTTGCGCATGACCTCCGACCAGATCGACACGGTGATCCAGGGCTACCTGTCGCTTGGGCCCGAGGGCCGCCGCCGCGATCCGCGGATCGGTCGCGACCGGCAGACGTTGATCATGTCCGGCGCCGCGATCCTGCAGGCGCTGCTGCGCGCTTGGCCGACGGATCGATTGAGCGTGGCCGATCGCGGCCTGCGCGAAGGTCTGCTCTATGCGCAGATGAGCCGGGACGGGGTGCTGGAGGACGGGCCGTATTGAGGATGCCGCATGACCTACGAAGTCACCGATCCGGTCCATAGCGAGGCCGAGATCCGCGCCGTTGTCGATGGGATTCATATCGCGCAACGCCACAAGGTGATTGATCATATCGATCACCATTGCCGGGCTTGGATCGCGCATTCACCATTTGTCGTGATGTCGACGGTCGACTCCAACGGTCGCGTCGATGCCTCGCCCAAGGGCGATCCGGCTGGCTTTGTGAAAGTGATCGATGACAAGACACTTGCGATTCCGGATCGTCCCGGAAATCATCTCTTCTTCGGGTTCCGCAACATCCTGCAGACCGGGCGGATCGGTCTTGTCTTCCTGGTGCCGAACCGAAATGAGGTCGTGCGCGTGAACGGCTCCGCCCAGATCGCGCGGGATTTGCCGCTGCGTGAGCGGATGGCGATCAAGGGCCGGGTCCCGGATTTTGCCGTGGTGGTGCATGTGGAAGAGGCATTCTATCATTGCGGCAAGGCAATCATCCGATCCGGTCTGTGGTCGCCGGACCTGGCCAGTTCCGTGGAGGCTTTGCCCACATATGCCGCCGCCATTCACGACCACGGTCAGCTTGACGTTCCGCTTGCAGATGTCGAGAAGCGGCTGAAGCATAATGATGAAAACCGGCTCTATGACGAATAGCGCCGCGTGAGGGCCCGAAATGGCAAAGAATACAAGCGGGCGCGGCCAGCGGGACCTGAAGGTCAAGGTGAAAACCGCAAGGGGGCGCAAGCTAAGCTCCACCCGGTGGCTGGAACGGCAGCTAAACGATCCCTATGTGGCCCGCGCCAAGCGCGAAGGCTATCGCGGACGCGCGGCGTTCAAGATCCTGGAATTGGACGACAAATACCGCTTTCTGGTGCCCGGTGCGCGCGTCGTTGATCTGGGTTGTGCGCCGGGCGGCTGGTGCCAGGTGGCCGCCCGGCGCGTGAATGCGCTGGGTGAGAAAAGCGGCAAGGCCATCGGGCGCATCATCGGGTTGGATCTGCAAGAGATGGAGCCGATTGCGGGCTGCGAACTCCATCAACTCGACTTTATGGAGGATGGCGCCGATGACAAGGTGAAGGCATGGCTCGGCGGCCCGGCAGATGTCGTGATGAGTGACATGGCCGCGAGCGCCTCGGGCCACAAACAAACCGACCATTTGCGCATCATCGCGCTCTGCGAAGCCGCCGCCGAGCTTGCTTTCGACGTCCTTGAACCTGGCGGCACATTCGTGGCCAAGGTTCTGGCCGGCGGCGCCGAGGGGACATTGCAACAAACCCTCAAACAACGCTTCAAAAAGGTCGCCAATGTCAAACCCGGCGCTTCGCGTCAGGACAGTTCCGAGAAATTCGTCGTCGCCACGGGTTTCAAAGGCTAATCCGGCAGCCCTTCTCATCTTGGCCAAAAACTCCGGGGGGCCGAAGGCGGGGGCGGCGCCCCCTCGACATCCGCCGCTTGTGCCGACCCGATCCAAATCTCCATGGCAAATTTTTCTCAAAAATTTGCCCCCGGCGACGCCGGAGGCGGCGCAAACCCTCCCGCACCGCCTCGCACAACATTTCGTCCTTGCTCCTCTGCTCACCCCATGGGATAGGGACGTGCCAACCGACATGCCCATTCAGGAGAGCGCTGATGGAGATTCGCGAGGCCCTTACCTTTGATGATGTTCTTCTGGTGCCGGGCGAAAGCTCGGTCCTGCCATCGGATGCCGATACCCGCACCCAGGTGACCAAGACCATCGCGCTGAACATCCCGCTGCTCAGTTCCGCGATGGATACCGTGACCGAGGCACGCATGGCGATTGCCATGGCCCAGGCCGGGGGCATGGGCGTCATTCACCGCAATCTCGATATCGAGACGCAAGCCCGCGAAGTGCGGCGCGTGAAACGCTTCGAAAGCGGGATCGTCTACAACCCCGTGACCCTCACCGCGGATCAGACGCTCGCCGATGCCAGGGCGCTGACCGAGCGCTATGGTTTTTCGGGTTTTCCGGTCATCGATGACCGTCGCCGAGTCCTGGGCATTGTGACGAACCGTGACATGCGGTTTGCCGAAGATGATACCACGCCGGTGCGGGTGATGATGACGGCGAAGGATCTGGCGGTCCTGCGTGAACCCGCGGATCGCGACGAGGCGATTTCCCTGATGAAGGCGCGGCGGATCGAAAAGCTCTTGGTGACCGACGGGCAGGGCGCCTTGACGGGGTTGTTGACCCTAAAGGATACCGAGCAGGCGGTTCTCAACCCGCAGGCCTGCAAAGATCCCTTGGGGCGCCTGCGTGTGGCGGCGGCCACAACGGTGGGTGATGCGGGCTTTGAGCGGTCCGAGGCGCTGGTCGATGCGGGCTGCGATTTGATTGTGATCGACACAGCCCATGGCCATTCCGAAGGCGTGGCGCGTGCGGTCGAGCGTGTGAAAAGCCTCTCGAATGAAGTGCAAGTCGTGGCTGGCAATGTGGCAACGGGTGAGGCGACACGCGCGTTGATCGATGCGGGCGCCGATGCGGTGAAAGTGGGGATTGGGCCGGGCTCGATCTGCACGACACGGATCGTGGCCGGTGTCGGTGTGCCACAACTCACAGCGATTTCCGATTGCGCAGAGGCCGCGGTGGCGTCAGGCACGCCCGTGATCGCCGATGGCGGCATCAAGTTTTCGGGCGATTTTGCCAAGGCCATCGCGGCGGGGGCCCACTGCGCCATGGTCGGCTCGATGATCGCGGGCACCGATGAGAGCCCCGGCGAGGTGATCCTGTTCCAGGGGCGTAGCTACAAAAGCTATCGCGGCATGGGATCCCTCGGCGCCATGGCGCGCGGATCGGCGGATCGCTATTTTCAAAAGGATGCGGCCAGCGACAAGCTTGTGCCCGAGGGGATCGAAGGTCAGGTGCCCTATAAGGGTTCGGCTGGTACGGTGATCCACCAGTTGATCGGCGGTTTGCGGGCCGCGATGGGCTATACCGGTTGCGGCACCGTCGATCAGATGCGCACCGGCTGCCAGTTCGTTCGGATCACGGGGTCTGGCCTCAAGGAAAGCCATGTCCATGACGTTCAGATCACGCGAGAGAGTCCAAATTATCGCGCTGGGTAAAAGCGTTATGGCGCGACCTTCAAGTGGTGTTCTGCGATGACACCCGCCGCGCGCTATGCTGCCGCGATCGAGGTGCTTGATCAGTGGATTGTGGGCCGCCCGCTAGAACAGGCGCTGACCCATTGGGCACGTGGCTCACGCTATGCCGGGTCGAAAGATCGCGCGGCGGTGCGCGATCATGTGTTCGATGCGGTGCGATGCCTCGGGCGATGCCGCGCTCTGGGCGGGTCCGGGACCGGGCGAGGTGTCATCCTTGGATTGCTCAAGTTGCAGGGGATTGCGCCCGAAAACGTGTTTAACGGTGAAGGCCATGCGCCGGCCGCGTTAACCACATCCGAACGGGACATGTCTGTCGACCCGCCGGATGCCATGGCTGATATTCCCAATTGGCTCCGGCCAAAACTCGCTGCACGCGCGCCTTCAGATGTGCAGGCTTTGGCAGCCTCTTTTGCCGAGCGCGCGCCTCTTTGGTTACGTGTGAATTTGCGTCGTGCAACATGCGCGGAGGCGGCAGAGAGCCTGATCGCCGAGGGGGTCGCGACCCGTCCTCATCCGACCCTGGTCACCGCGCTTGAGGTGACCGAGAATCCGCGTCGAATGCGCCAGACTGCAGCTTATGCAAATGGGTTGGTGGAGCCTCAAGACCTATCCGTGCAAGCGGCGATGGCGCGTGTCGATTGGCCAAAGCAGGGGCGCATCCTGGATTACTGCGCGGGCGGCGGCGGCAAGGCGCTGGCTTTGGCGGATCATAGCGAAGCGGTGATTTTTGCCCATGATATCAATGTGAAACGTATGGCTGATCTGGCGCCTAGGGCAGCACGAGCGGGGGTTGCGATTACAACAATTGCGCCCGATGACGTGATGCAAGAGGTCCCATACGACGCGGTTTTGGTGGACGCGCCGTGTTCGGGCAGCGGTACGTGGCGGCGCGATCCCGAAGCGAAATGGCGCCTGACCGCGGATCGGCTTGACGAGCTTGTTGCGTTACAGGCGGATATTTTAGCCAAGGCGGCGGAGTTGGTCGCTGCGGATGGGATGCTGATCTACATGACATGCTCATTGTTTCACGTTGAAAACGAAGATCAAGTCGACGCGTTTCTGGCCGCCCATCCCGAATGGCGCCGGATGGCCCAGCACTGCGATACCATGCTAACTGCGTCCGATGGGTTTTTCAGCGCGACGCTCTCTCGTGTTTAACAAATCGTAAATTCCAACAGTCTTAAGGTTAATTTAACCTATATGGTGCCACCTAGGGGAAAACGGATGCTTTGGTTTGGCATCCGCACTGAAGGAGGTGTTGGGGCATTGAGTGTTGAGGCTGCTGAACGCAGTGTTGCCGATACACGTGAGGGGAAACCGTTTCTCCAATCCGTTTTGCTGCTGGTCTTGGGCGGCGTGGCGGGTTTGGCGTCTTGGTTTGCGCCCAATGACGTGGTGCGTCTGGGGCTTTATGCGGCCGCGGGCGGATGTTTTGGGGCCGCGGCGCTGGTGGCCGCGCGTGATGTATGGCGCTTGGGCCGCAAACGGGCCAGTTTTCGATCTGCATTTTCCCTGATCGAACATGACCCGGCGCCGAGTTTTTGCACCGACGATACCGGGCTGATCGTACTGCAAAACCAGGCCGCCGAACGCCGGTTCGGCCAACGCGCGGGCATGTCGGTGCCGCGCGCTGTGGCAGGGGTGCTGCCCAACGCATCGGCGGTTGTCTTCCGCCACGAAACTGCCTTGGCGCAGCGAGCCTCTGCCCATGAGGTGATTGTGACGCCGCGCGGCACCGTGCGTTTGTCAGCGCAGCGCCTCTTCGGCGGCGTGTTGTGGCGCCTGGACGATATCGGTGATGGTCATCTGCGCACCGGCGAATGGATCGGATTGCCGATGATGGTCGCCAGCCACAACGATACCATCCTGTCGATGAATGCCGCGATGCGCGATGTGCTCGGGCGCCGTGCGACCGTGCTGGACGACGTGTTTCCCAACCAACCCTTGGTGGCCGGGCGGCGTACCAGCTTGGCTGGGGCTGACGGGCCGGTCGAAGTTGTTCCGATCATTGTCTCTTCGCGGGATGGTCGACGCGAGATTTATGCCGTGCCCGGAATGGCCGAGCCGTCGGCGGCCTCGGTGAATGCGCGCGCTTTCGAGACATTGCCCGTGGCGCTGCTGCATATCGGCCATGATGGAGAGGTCTTGGCCTCCAACGCCCATGCCCAGAAACTGCTGGGCATTGACGCGGATACGACCGGGCCTCTGTCGCGTTTTGTCGAGAATCTCGGTCGCTCGGTCAACGATTGGGTCGCCGACACGCTGGCCGAGCGCGTTCCCCATCGGGCCGAAGTGGCGCGGGCTAAATTGCGCAAGGATGAGACATTTCTTCAAATCTCGCTCAGCCGGATCCTTGACGGGGCGGGGCCGTCGCTGGTGGCGGTTCTGCACGATGCAACCGAGTTGAAAACGCTGGAACAGCAATTCGTCCAGAGCCAGAAGATGCAGGCAATTGGCGAACTTGCCGGGGGCGTTGCCCATGACTTCAACAACCTGCTGACGGCCATCACAGGCCATTGTGACCTGCTGCTGCTGCGCCACGATCAGGGTGCGCCGGATTATGCGGATCTGGTTCAAATCAACCAAAACGCCAACCGGGCAGCCAGTTTGGTGGGCCAGTTGCTGGCCTTTTCGCGCAAACAAACATTGGAGCCCGAGGTCATCGATCTGCGCGATACGGTCGGTGAGTTGACCCATCTGCTGAACCGTCTTGTCGGAGAGCGTATCCGCCTGACGCTTGCAAATGATCCCGGGCTGCAACCGATCCGTGCCGACCGGCGGCAATTGGATCAGGTGATCATGAACCTGGTCGTGAATGCGCGCGATGCGATGCCGAACGGTGGTGAGATCAAGTTGGAAACCAAGATGGTGCGTCTGGCAGAGCCCATGCAGCGCGATCAGGCGGTGGTCCCGCCGGGGCAATACGTCACGATCGAAGTGGAGGATCACGGCCACGGCATCCCGCCCGACAAGATCAACCGCATTTTCGAGCCGTTCTTCACCACCAAACGCACCGGTGAGGGAACGGGCCTTGGCCTGTCGATGGCTTACGGCATCATCAAACAAACCGGCGGCTACATTTTCGTCGACAGCGTGGTGGGCGAGGGAACCACATTTACCATCTATATCCCCGCCCATGACGTGAGCGAAGATGAGTTGGCTGCGCCGCCCGCAGAGCCGATGGCGCCGGTATCGGACCCGGCCGAGGCGGCAGAAGACGAGGATGCAACCCCGGGCGTGGTTCTTCTGGTGGAGGACGAAGCCCCTGTGCGCGCCTTTGCCTCGCGCGCATTGCGTTTGAAGGGGTATACCGTGCTTGAGGCTGGCAGTGCCGAGGAAGCTTTGGACACTCTGTCTGATGCCAGTGTTGCGGTTGATCTGTTTGTGACCGATGTCGTGATGCCGGGCATGGATGGGCCAACTTGGGTGCGCGAAGCGCTGGCGGACCGCCCGAGCACCAAAGTGGTCTTCGTGTCAGGCTATGCCGAAGATGCGTTCGAAGAGGGAAAGATTGGCATTCCGGGTTCAGCCTTCTTGCCCAAACCTTTCTCATTGGTGGATCTGACCGAGACCGTGCGCGCACAGCTTGAATCGCATTAAGAACAGATGCGAACCACATGATCCCACAGCAAAAATTCCTCCTCGGCGTCCGCGCGCATCCGATCCAAGACAGGGCTACTGAGCGGCTGGTGTCGGTCGGGCGACACGTTTCGCATCGGCAGTGAGATTTCTTGACCCAATCGCGCGCCCAGAAATGCCATCAACTCGTCTATCCGGTCGTAGCGGAACAAATGGTCCACCCCTGTTCGACCCTCTGACCAATCCACGAAACGCGATTGTCGCCCGATCTGGGCGAAATCCGGTTGGTTGTCATCCAACCATCCCTCAACAAAGGCATCGAACGTGACATGTTGCGTCGAAACTGGTGTTCCAAACAATTCAGGACGCGCGCGGTAGCGGTGCCAACTGCGCAGCCAGTCAACAGGCTCACGGATGACGGCGGCCAATTCCATCGCAGGGCCTTGATCCGTTTCGAAAAAGTCGCGCACCTCGTGATTGTAAACCCGCACCGAGCAATGCTTGTGTTCGGGCGGATCCATAATCGCAATATCGGCATGTTGGTTCAGCGCAGTCTCCAGCGCGGTTGTCCCGGTTTTTGGCACTGCGAGCAGGACCAAACAGGCTTCTTTGAACACCAACATGGCCGACCCTTCATCTTTTCCGCAAACGCGTAACCGATTGTTAACGCCTTACGGAGAATTATCGCAATGGATCAGATTTAACTTGAATTGTTCTCGTTTTGTTTGCTAACCCGACTGCAGAACAAGAGGTGAACATGAGCATGCCGGACAGGGTTTCGTTCCCTATACCGGCCCCATTGCCGCCACGCCCCGCGGCATGACATAAGGAGCCAAATCCATGGCAACGGCGAACCTTCTCGACATGACAGATCGCAAATCCGCAGACAAACAAAAGGCGCTCGACAGCGCATTGGCCCAAATCGAACGGCAGTTCGGCAAAGGGTCGATCATGAAGTTGGGCGGCGAAAACGCTGTTCAAGAGATCGAGTCGACTTCGACCGGCTCGCTGGGGCTCGATATCGCTTTGGGCATTGGTGGCCTGCCGAAGGGGCGGATCATTGAAATTTACGGGCCAGAAAGCTCGGGTAAGACGACGCTGACCCTCCATGCTGTGGCTGAAGAACAGAAAAAAGGCGGTGTCTGTGCCTTTGTCGACGCCGAACACGCGCTTGACCCGCAATATGCCAAGAAGCTTGGCGTAAATCTTGATGAGCTGCTGATCTCGCAGCCCGATACCGGCGAACAGGCGCTTGAAATCGTCGATACGCTGGTGCGCTCGGGCGCGGTGAACCTGGTCGTGGTCGATTCCGTGGCCGCCTTGACCCCAAAGTCCGAACTTGAGGGCGATATGGGCGACAGCTCCGTCGGCGTCCATGCGCGCCTGATGAGCCAGGCGATGCGCAAGCTGACCGGCTCCATCAACCGCAGCGGTTGCATGGTAATCTTCATCAACCAGATCCGCATGAAGATCGGTGTCATGTTCGGCTCGCCTGAAACCACAACCGGCGGCAATGCGTTGAAATTCTATTCTTCCGTGCGGCTCGATATCCGCCGTATCGGCGCTTTGAAGGACCGTGACGAAGTGGTCGGTAACGCCACCCGGGTGAAGGTCGTGAAGAACAAGGTTGCGCCGCCGTTCAAGCAGGTGGAATTCGACATTATGTATGGCGAAGGCATCTCCAAAACCGGCGAATTGCTCGATCTGGGCGTGAAGGCCGGTGTGGTGGAAAAATCCGGGTCCTGGTTCAGCTACGGCGATGAGCGGATCGGGCAGGGGCGTGAGAACGCGAAGACCTTCCTGAAAGAACACGCCGACATCGCTTATCAAATCGAAGACAAGATCCGCGCCGCCCATGGCCTGGATTTTGAGATGGAGCGCGACGACGAAGACATTGTCGACGACGCCTGACCCGATCTCACGATCCGGTCATGTCACCGGGTCGTGACCGCGCGGCGGCAAAAAATCTGCAAGCTTCCTGGCAAGATCCGGCGCCATCGCGGCGCCGGTCACGCTTCTGGGGAGGTTTTCATGTCGATCACACGCCGCACGTTTTTATCCGCCACTGCCGCAACCACGGCTTTGGGGCCGCAGGCCGTTTTGGCCCAAGCGGAAGAATCCACGCTCCTTGCGCATCTCAACGGATTGCTGACGCGCAACCCGATCACCACGCTGGAAAACCTCGCCGCGATCCGGAACCAAAGTGATCTGAGCCTGGCCACGTCACTGATCTTTGCCTCACGCTTTGCCCGCGGTGACCCGGGCGCGTTCGACTCCGTGCTCGCCTCGCTGACCGGTGCCGACCACGCCGGATGGTTCGAATGGATGTTGTGGCAGGAACAGAACCCGCAGATTGCCTCTCACCTCGTTTACTACGAGTTCAAGCGGCAGACGCTGTTCCGCATCGATCCCAACTGGGAACGGTTCCTGCTGCCGCAATATGTTGCGCCCGATTCCATGCGGATTCGCTTTGAAGAGCTGACCTGGGGTGGTGTGGTGCTTGATGGCATTCCGTCGCTCGACAATCCCGACCTGATCACCGCTGATGAGGCGAGCTATCTGCTGGAGGATGATCTCGTCTTCGGCGTCTCGATCAACGGCGATACGCGCGCTTATCCCCTTCGGATCATGGGGTGGCACGAGATGTTCAATGAGGTGATCGGCGGCGTGCCGGTCGCGCTGGCCTATTGCACGCTTTGCGGTGCCGGGATCCTGTTCGAGACGCAATTGCCCAGCCGCGAAGATCCGCTTGTGTTTGGCTCTTCGGGGTTTCTCTATCGTTCCAATAAGCTGATGTTTGATCGTCAGACGGATTCGCTGTGGAATCAATTCACCGGCCAGCCCGTCTCAGGCCCATTGGTCGATAGCGGTATCGAATTGGCGCAGCGCCCCGTCGTGATCACCGAATGGTCGCGGTGGCGCGCCGACAATCCCGATACGCGGGTTCTGTCGGTGAATACCGGATTTGCCCGCGATTACGGGCCGGGCGTGGTCTATCGCGACTACTTCGCCTCCGACGATCTGATGTTCCCCACGCTGGTCGATGAAACCGAGCATCGCCAGAAAAGCTATGTCTTCGGCGTCCGTCTCGCCGGTGGCGCAAAGGCCTATCCGCTGGAGGCTTTCGAGGGCGGGCGCGTCATCAACGATCAGGTCGGGTTCCACAATCTGGTTCTGGTCGGGGACGCCGCGTCGCGCAGCGTGCGTGCTTATGACCGGGGGGATCTGGAATTCGGCCAGGATCTGAGTGCAGATGGTGTTACCTGGACCCAGACCGAAGACGCGCTGGTGGCCCCCGATGGACGGCGGGCGCCGCGCGTCGCGGGCCATATCTCCTACTGGTTCGCCTGGCAGGGCTATCTGGGGTCCGAGGCCGATCTTTGGCGCGAATAATCTCGCGCCCTGTGGACAGAGCCCGCGTGCAAAGGTACATCGCCTGACGCAACACAGCCGCCGGGACGCGCCCATGACCAGCCTCAACGATATCCGATCGACTTTCCTTGATTACTTCGCGCGTCAGGGTCACGCGGTGGTGCCGTCGAGCCCCCTTGTCCCGCGCAATGACCCGACGATGATGTTCGTCAATTCCGGCATGGTGCAGTTCAAGAACCTGTTCACCGGGATCGAGACGCGCGACTACAGCCGCGCCACCAGCGCGCAGAAATGCGTTCGCGCGGGCGGGAAACACAACGATCTGGACAATGTCGGCTATACGGCGCGGCATCATACCTTCTTTGAAATGCTGGGGAATTTCAGCTTCGGCGACTATTTCAAAGATGACGCGATCCCCTTTGCGTGGGAATTGATTACCGACGGGTTCGGCATCCCCAAGGACAAGCTTTACACGACCGTCTACCACACCGATGAAGATGCCTTTGAGATCTGGAAAAAGGTCGGCGTGCCGGAGGATCGGATCATCCGCATCGCGACCGATGACAATTTCTGGCGCATGGGGCCAACCGGGCCTTGCGGACCGTGCACAGAGATTTTCTATGATCACGGCGATCACATCTGGGGCGGGCCTCCGGGCTCACCCGAGGAAGACGGCGACCGGTTCATCGAGATCTGGAACGTCGTTTTCATGCAGAATGAGCAATTCGCCGATGGCACGATGGTGCCGCTGGAGATCCAGAGCATTGACACAGGCATGGGGCTGGAGCGGATCGGCGCGCTGCTGAAAGGCTCCCACGACAATTACGACACCGACACGATGCGCGCCCTGATCGAGGCCTCGGCCCATGCGACTAGTGTCGAGCCGGATGGCGAGCAGAACGTGCATCATCGCGTGATCGCCGATCACCTGCGCTCGACCTCGTTTCTGATCGCCGATGGGGTGATGCCTTCCAATGACGGGCGTGGCTACGTGCTGCGCCGGATCATGCGCCGCGCCATGCGCCACGCGCATTTGCTGGGTGCCAAGGATCCGCTGATGCATCGGCTGGTGCCTGTCTTGGTCAGCCAGATGGGACAGGCCTACCCGGAACTTGGCCAGGCGCAGGCGCTGATCACCGAGACGCTGAAGCTGGAAGAGGAACGCTTCCGCCAGACGCTGGATCGCGGGTTGAAGCTGTTGGATGATGAACTGGCCGGCCTTCCCGAAGGCTCTGATCTGCCCGGCGGCGCGGCGTTCAAGCTTTATGACACCTATGGCTTCCCGCTGGACCTGACCCAGGACGCCCTGCGCGAAAAGGGCCGGGGCGTGGATACCGAAGGGTTCGACGCCGCAATGGCCGATCAGAAGGCCAAGGCCCGCGCCGCTTGGGCAGGCTCGGGCGAGACCGCCGATGCGACCGCGTGGTTTGACCTGGCCGAAGCCCATGGGGCAACCGAATTCTTGGGCTACGACACCGAGATCGCCGAAGGTCAGGTCTTGGCCATCGTCCGCGATGGGTCCGCCATCACATCCGTGTCCGCCGGGGAAGACGGTGCCTGGATCATCTTCAACCAGACGCCGTTCTACGCCGAGTCCGGTGGCCAGGTGGGCGATCAGGGCTTTGTGCGCAGCCTGGAGGCAGGCCACGACGACAAGGGCGACCGTGTCGAGGCGCGGATTACTGACACGCAAAAGCGCGGCGGGGGCCTGTTTGCTCATCTGGTGAAGGTGCAAAACGGCACGCTGGAGGTCGGCGATGCGGTTCGGCTTGAGGTCGACCATGGCCGTCGCACCGCGATCCGAGCCAATCACTCCGCCACGCATCTGCTGCATGAGGCCCTGCGCGGGCGTCTGGGCGATCACGTCGCGCAGCGCGGCTCGCTGAATGCCGCGGACCGTCTGCGGTTCGACTTCTCGCACAATGCCGCGCTCAGCCTTGAGGATCTGGAAGAGATCGAGCGCGAGGTGAATTTCTTCATCCGTCAGAATGCCAGTGTCGAGACGCGGATCATGACGCCCGACGATGCCCGGGCCATCGGGGCGCAGGCTCTGTTCGGCGAGAAATACGGTGACGAGGTGCGGGTCGTGTCGATGGGCAAGGCCCAGACCGGCAAGGGCATCAATGGCGATACCTGGTCGATTGAGCTTTGCGGCGGCACCCATGTGAGCCGCACCGGCCAAATCGGCGCCTTTGTCACGCTTGGCGACAGCGCGTCGTCTGCTGGTGTGCGCCGGATCGAGGCGCTGACGGGGCAGGCGGCCCATGATTACCTGCGTGGGCAGGATCAGCTTTTGGCCGAAACAGCCCTGGCCCTGAAAGCGCCCGCCGCCGACGTGCCAGACCGCGTCAAGGCCCTGATGGATGAGCGTAAGAAGCTTGAAAACGAGGTCGCGCAGCTGCGCCGCGACTTGGCCATGGCCGGTGGTGCCAGTGCGCCCGAGGCCAGATCGGTGAACGGCATCGCCTTCCACGCCCAGGCGCTGAGCGGTGTAACCGGCAAAGATCTGGCCGGGATCATCGATGAACATAAAGCCCGGCTTGGCTCAGGAGCTGTCCTTCTGATCGCCGATGCGGGTGGTAAGGCGGCGGTGGCCGCCGGTGTGACGGATGATTTGAAAGACCGCCTCAGCGCGGTGGATCTCGTCCGTGCCGCTGTGCCTGCGCTTGGCGGGAAGGGCGGCGGCGGTCGACCCGATTTCGCGCAAGGTGGCGGGGCCGATCCCTCGCAAGCCGATGCCGCCATTGCGGCTGCTGAAGACGTGCTGAAAGGAGCCTGAGATATGCCCGGAGCCTATTGGATCGCCCATGTAACGGTCAGCGATGACGCGGCTTACGCCAAATACGCTGCCCTTGCGACCGAGGCCATCGCGGCCCATGGCGGCAAATTCCTCGCCCGCGGCGGAAAGGCCATCCAGAAGGAAGGCCGCGCCCATCCGCGCAATGTCGTCGCCTTCTTCCCGTCGCTCGACGCGGCCAATGCTTGCTATGACAGCGCCACCTATCAAGAGGCGCTGAGCCACGCCAAAGGCGCCTCAGAACGCGATCTTGTTCTGGTTGAAGCGGCTGAATGACTTGACGCGGCGCGTCACGCCCTAGCTTGGCCGGAAACGGTTAAGACAAGGCAAAACATGGCAGCGACGCTTTACTGGGTGCGGCGGGATTTCCGCCTCTCCGACAATCCCGCGCTGGTGGCCGCATGTGCGGATGGCGCAGTGATCCCGGTCTTTCTCTATGACGAGGTATTGGAGACGCTTGGTGCCGCGCCGCTCTGGCGCACCGGGTTGGGTGTCGCGGCCTTCGCCGAGGCGTTGGAAAATGCCGGATCGCGCCTGATCCTGCGGCGCGGCAAAGCGCTGCCGACGCTGCGCAAGCTGATTGAGGAAACTGACGCGACGGCGATCCACTGGAACCGCCTCTACGATCCCGATAGCCGCACGCGGGACGAACAGGTGAAAGCCGCTTTGAAAAAAGACGGCATCAACGCCAAGAGCCACAGCGGTCACGTCTTATTCGAGCCCTGGACGGTCGAGACCGGCGGCGGATCCTTCTACAAGGTTTATACGCCATTCTGGAAAGCTGTCCGCGACCGCGATCCGGGTGAGGCATTGGCCGCGCCAAAGCTTCCGTCGCCCGAGACATGGCCCGCTTCGGACGAGTTGACTGATTGGACCCTAGGCGATGCGATGGATCGGGGCGCAGACATCGTCGCCCCGCATCTGAATGTCGGCGAAGAGGCCGCTCATGGCCGCATGGGCGCGTTCATCGGCAACGGTATCGACGATTACGCCGATGCGCGGGACAATCTGGCCAAGAACGGCACCTCTCTGCTGAGCGAAAACCTCACCTATGGCGAGATCAGCGCGCGGCAATGCTGGTGGGCCGGACAGCGCGCCATGGCCGACGGCAAATCGGGCGCCGAAACCTTCCTGAAAGAGGTCGTCTGGCGCGATTTTGCCTACCACCTCGTCTATCACACCCCACGCATTACCAGCACCAGTTGGCGCGAGGAATGGGAGGCCTTTCCCTGGAACAGCGACGAGCGTTTGAAGGAAGTGAAGGCCTGGAAACAGGGCCGCACTGGCATGGCGATTGTCGATGCCGCCATGCGCGAGATGTATGTGACCGGCCGCATGCATAATCGGGCGCGGATGCTGGTGGCAAGCTATCTGACCAAGCATCTCATGTGCCATTGGAAGATCGGGATGGACTGGTTCGCCGAGTGCCTGGTGGATTGGGACCCGGCCAGCAACGCGATGGGCTGGCAATGGTCGGCGGGCTCCGGCCCCGATGCGACCCCCTATTTCCGCGTGTTCAATCCCGAAACCCAGGCCGAGAAGTTCGACAAGGATGGGCGCTACCGGATGCGGTGGCTGGCGGAGATCACGTCAAAACCACCTGAAACCGCGCTGAGCTACTTTGATGCCGTGCCCCGGTCTTGGAAGTTGAGCGCCGATATGGGCTATCCGTCCGCGCCAATCGTCGGCGCCGCCGATGGCCGCAAACGGGCGCTGGAGGCTTATGAAAATCGCGGCTTCTGACACCTATGTGTCCAAGAAAACTGACATAATTCGCCATTTGGGCTTGCCCCAGCATCATATGGCCCGCACTCTCAATGTGCGAACAAAGGGTTATCAATGACAAAACACGCCCCCCTGCGCGGCGCTCGCGCTGACATATTGACCAATCTCGACGGCCAAACCAACTTGCCGCGCTATTTCAAACAAGTGTTTGAGCAATCCCATGCCTTGGATCATGGGCGCCTCGATTTTCACCTGCCCGATGGCCGCGTGTTTCGGGTTGAGGGGCAGAAACCGGGTCCGATGGCCGAATTGCATATCCACAATGTCGATATTTTTGCGCGCCTGATCCGCGAGGGCGATCTTGGGTTCTGTGAGGCGTATCTGGATGAATGGTGGTCCACGCCGGATCTGCAAAGCTTCCTCGACCTGGTCCATGCCGATAATGACGACCTCTATGACGGCTTTCTGGGCATCAAACTGGTCCAAGCCTATGAGCGGTTCCGGTTCTGGTTGCAGCGCAACACCAAACGCCAGGCGAAAAAGAACATCTCGGCCCATTACGATCTGGGCAATGAGTTCTACGGTCTCTGGCTGGACGACACGATGACCTATTCCAGCGCCCTGTTCGAGACGGGGCAGGAAAGCCTAGAGGCCGCGCAGATCGCGAAATACAAATCCATGGTGGATCAGATGGGGGCCATGCCCGGCGACCATGTGTTAGAGATCGGCTGTGGCTGGGGCGGCTTTGCGGAATATGCCGCAAAGGAACGCGGGCTGAAGGTGACCGGGCTGACGATCAGCCAGGAACAGCACGATTACGCGGTCGATCGCATCGCAGCGGCGGGTCTAAGCGACCAGGTCGAGATTAAATTGCAAGATTACCGTGACGAAACGGGCACATATGACGGTGTCGCCTCGATCGAGATGTTCGAGGCCGTGGGCGAGAAATACTGGCCAACCTTCTTCAACGCCCTGCGTGACCGGCTCAAGCCCGGCAAGCAGGCGACCCTGCAGATCATCACTGTGCAGGACAAACGCTGGGAAGTTTACCGTAACGGCGTTGATTTCATTCAGAAATACATCTTTCCGGGCGGCATGCTTCCGGCGCCGAAAGTGCTGCGCGCCGAGGTGGAGCGCGCCGGTCTGGCTGTCGCCCATTCCGTTGAATTTGGCGAAAGCTACAGCCAAACCTGCCGCCGTTGGCACGAGGTGTTCAACGAAAAATGGGATCAGATTGCCGCCCTTGGCTTTGACGATCGGTTCCGGCGCATGTGGAATTTCTACCTGACATCTTGCGCGGCGACGTTCCATTTCGGAAATTGCGATGTAACGCAAATAACGGTTAGGCGGCCAGTCTGACCATCGGAGTGGACAAGGATGCCTACAGGGTCAAAGCTGATCGGCGCAATTACGTTTTTCGCTGTCGGCTGGTTCGCGGCGTTACAGGTTCTTAAAACCCTGCCTGAGGGGACCCCAGCAACCTATTTCCCGCTCGTGATCGCATTGATCGGGCTCACTCAGGGCTGGATGCTGGCGGGCGTGCGGGCTGGCGCTGGGTTCAGCGCCGCAATCAGCACGGGGCTTCGCACCTCATTGCAGATCGCCTTTCTCGGGCTTGCCCTTTTCGCTTTGCGCACGATGTTCATGCGCTCGGCTAATCTGCGCTATGACAATCCCGGGGAAGCGACGATTGAGACGTTGGAGCTGTTTCTGGAATACTTCCTGCAATCTTTGACCCTGGAGATTTGGGGGACGCTGCTGGTTGGTGGCGTAATCGCTGGCATCGCTACAGAATTTGCCGCGAAGGCTTGGCGATGAGCCAAGCGCCAGTCGTCCTGTTCGGGACGCTATGCCACAAGCCGTTGCTGGACCTGGTGGCGGGCAAAAGGCTTGAAACGCAGCCCGCCATGCTGCCGGATAATCGTGCGACCTGGGTTCAGAACCGTGCCTGGCCTATGCTGGTGCCCGAGCGCGGCGCCGTCGCGGAGGGGCTGTTGATCCGACCCGGGGCCGACACGCTCGCGCGGCTGGATTTTTACGAAGCCTGTTTCGACTATCACCGCGCACCGGTCGAGATATTAGTCGATGGCACCGTGACACAGGCTCAGGCCTGGAAGCCGCGCCACGCCAGTGGTCAGCCCGGTGCCGATTGGTCCTTGGCCGATTGGGCCCGTGATTGGGGGCCAATCTCGGTCGCTGCCGCCGCCGAGGTGATGCGCCAATTGGGCCGTGAGGATCCGCGCCGGGTCGGGGCGCGGTTCGGCATCATCCGCTCCCGGGCGCAATCACGCTTGACCACCTCCGCATGGCACCGCCCGGGCCATGTCGGGGGGCAATTGACCCGCGCCGATGTGATCAGCCACCGCGCCAAGCACCTCCATGACGGGTTCTTCTGCGCCGAGGATGCCACGGTCACCCATCGCCGGTTCGACGGCAGCGTCTCGGGTGATGTGAACCGCGGTGTGACGACCGTTGCAGATGCGGTCACGATCCTACCCTATGATCCGGTGCGCGATGCGATCCTGGTGGTGGAACAATTGCGGATGGGGCCGCTGACCCATGGGGATCCGGCGCCATGGATGCTGGAACCCATCGCAGGGATGGTCGATGCGGGCGAAACAGCCGAACAATCGGGCCGCCGCGAAGCCATCGAAGAGGCCAACCTGACCTTGGGCGAGATGCATTTCATCGCGCGCTACTACCCCTCGCCCGGTGGGCTGGGCCAGGTGTTCTTTTCCTATCTCGCCATTGCCGACCTCCCCGAAGACGCCACGGGCACAGGCGGCCATCCCGATGAGGCGGAAGATATCCAAAGCCATATCATCCCCTTTGATCTGGCCAAGCGGATGCTGGAAGAGGGTGATATGGCCAATGCGGTCCTGATCGTGTCGATGCAGTACCTGCTGCTGCACAGAGATCGCTTGCGCGCCGCCGCCAGCGGTTGAAGTTGGCTCAAAGCGAGCCTATCCCTAGGCCCCTGACCATCTCCGAAAGGCCCAGGCCCATGACGATCCATTCCGACCTTGCCCACGCCATCGGCAACACGCCTCTGATCCGTCTGCGCGCCGCGTCCGAGGCGACGGGATGTGAGATCCTGGGCAAGGCTGAGTTTCTGAACCCCGGCCAATCGGTCAAGGACCGCGCCGCCTTGTTCATCATCAAAGATGCGGTGGATCGTGGTCTGTTGCGGCCCGGCGGCACCATCGTCGAAGGCACGGCGGGGAATACCGGCATCGGCCTGGCCTTGGTTGGCGCCTCGATGGGCTTTCGCACCGTCATCGTCATGCCCGAGACCCAGAGCCAGGAAAAGAAGGACATGGTGCGGATCGCCGGGGCCGAGCTGATCCAGGTGCCTGCGGTTCCATACAAGGACCCGAACAATTATGTAAAGTATTCCGGGCGTTTGGCCGAACGGCTGGCCCAATCCGAGCCCAACGGAGCGATCTGGGCCAACCAATTTGACAACATTGCCAATCGACAGGCCCATATCGAGATGACAGGCCCCGAGATTTGGGAACAGACCAGTCATGAGGTAGATGGCTTTGTCTGCGCCGTCGGGTCGGGCGGCACATTGGCGGGCGTCGGCGCCGCCTTGCAGCCCAAAGGCGTAAAAGTGGCGCTGGCCGATCCCGAAGGCTCGGGGCTCTACAAGCTTTACACCGGTGAACAGGCGGGCGGCGACAGCATAACCGAGGGGATCGGGCAGGGGCGGATCACCGCCAATCTCGACGGCTTCACGCCCGATATGTGCTATAAGATCCCCGATGCCGAAGCCCTGCCGCTGGTCTTTGATCTGCTGGCCGATGAAGGCCTGTGCCTGGGCGGCTCGTCCGGCATCAACATGGCGGGCGCGATCCGCATGGCGCGTGAGATGGGGCCGGGCCATACGATTGTGACGATCCTGTGTGATTACGGCACGCGGTATCAATCCAAGCTGTTCAACCCCGAATTCCTACGGTCCAAGGGCCTGCCGGTTCCGGCTTGGTTGGATGAGGATGGGGGTCGCGCCATCCCAACGGTCTTCGAATCCTAATGCGTCACGTTCGGCTTTGGGCTCTGACGCTTTGCATGCTGTTCGCGTGCATTGCGTTTGTGCATGTATCGCCTGTCTATGCGCAGCCCGCGCCCGTACAGGGTGATGCGGGCACGGCGATCGATTATGAGGCCTGGGAGGCTGAGGCCAATACGATCGAGTCGCTGATCGCAGGGGAGCGCGCCTCGACCGCTTTGTTCGAAGCGCGGCGGTCTGTCCTTGTGGGATGGCGGGCGCGGTTTCTGGCGGCAGAATCCCAAAACGCGGTCAGGATCGACACGATTGAAAGCCAGATCGCGGCACTGGGTCCGGCTCCCGGGGACGGTGAGAGTGAACCGGAAAGCATCGCCAATCGTCGCGCCGCTTTGGCCGAGCGGTTGGCACAGGCCCAAGCGCCCGGACTGCGCGCGACGGAGGCATTCAACCGCGCCAACGGCTTGATCGCCGAGATCGACGCAATCCTGACCAACCGGCAGGCTGAGAAGCTGTTGGAGCTGGAACCCTCACCGCTGGTGCCCGCCAATTGGGCCACTGCCTTGCGGGCCCTGGCCGATATGACGACGCAAATCCCCGCAGGCATTGCCGAGAATGCGCGCGACCCCGAGGTGCGGGCGACGGCGCGTGACAACGCGCTGGCGATTGTGCTGGGCCTGGTGATCGGTGGGTTGTTGGTTCTGCGCGGGCGGGCCTGGATCACCCGATGGGGCGAGCGTGCGCTGGACCGAGACCGCCGCCGCGGGCGCGCGACACTGGGCTTTGTCGTGTCACTCTTGCAGGTGATCCTGCCCGTGGCCGGGTTTGTCTTCATCCTGGTTGCGATGGAGTTTTCGGGCCTGCTGACCGAGGATGCCTTGGCCCTGCTGGAGGCGCTGCTGCAACTGATCATCTCGATCTATGCCGCCATGTGGATCGGGCGGCGGCTATTTCCTGTCACAACCGACCGTCCCGCCGCCTTCGACGCCCCGGAAGAGGGGCGCTATCCGGCAAGGCGGGTGATCTTTCTGATCGGCTTCCTGATGGGCCTGGGCAACATGGCCGAGGTTGTCGCAAACCTGGACATCGTTCCGCGCGATGCGCGCGGCGTGCTGATCCTGCCGGTCCATATCGGGCTGGCCTATACCTATCTGCGTTTGGCGCGCCTGCTGAAAGGCTTCCGAGATGAGGCGTCGGAGGGGGAGACACCGAGGGTCGGTCTGCGCATCGCTTTCATGATTTCACGTGCCCTGCTGGTGATTGCCTTTATCGGTCCGATCCTCGGCGCCATCGGCTATGTGAATGCCGGCGTGGCGGTGATGGTGCCGACCGGTATGACGCTGGTGATACTCGGCATTATCCTGGCGCTACAGCCGGTGGTCCGCGACATCTACGCCGTGATTTTCCGCACCACGTCCGAGGCGGCGGGCGAAGCGCTGTTGCCGGTCTTGGTGAATTTCACGCTGATCTTCGCCTCGGCGCCGATCATCGCGATGATCTGGGGCGTCCGGCCCGAGCGGTTGGGGGAGCTTTGGGCGCGGTTCCTCGAAGGATTCACCTTGGGCGATGCGCGCATCACCCCGGCCACGATCCTGGCCGTCATTTTGGTCTTCGCCGCGGGCATCTTGGTGACGCGGATCCTGCAAAGCGCGTTGAAAACCACGGTTTTGCCGCGCACGCGGCTCGATACCGGCGCGCGCAACGCGGTCTCGTCTGGGGTGGGCTATATTGGGATCGCGCTGGCACTGGTGATTGCGATTACCTCGGCCGGGATCGATCTGACCGCCCTCGGCTTTGTTCTGGGGGCGCTGTCCGTCGGCATCGGGTTCGGTCTGCAAAACGTGGTGTCGAACTTCGTCTCGGGCATCATCCTGTTGATCGAACGTCCGATTTCCGAAGGCGATTGGATCGAGGTGAATGGCAATATGGGGATCGTGCGCGATATCTCGGTGCGCTCGACCACCATCGAGACCTTCGACAAGACCGACGTCATCGTGCCCAATGCCGATTTCATCAGCGGCACCGTCACCAACTGGACCCGCGGCAACACGATCGGGCGGGCCATCGTGTCGGTCGGCGTGGCCTATGGCAGCGACACGCGCCGCGTCTCCGACATCCTGTTGGAGATCGCCCGAGATCATCCGGATGTCTCGACCTTTCCGGAACCGGCAGTGGATTTCATGGGCTTTGGCGCCGATAGCCTCGATTTCCGCGTGCGTTGTATCCTGCGCGACATCAACAAGCTGATCCCGGTCAAGACCGAGCTGCACCACCGGATCGCCGAACGCTTCACCGCGGAGGGGATCGAGATCCCGTTTGCGCAGCGTGATATCTGGCTGCGCAACCCGGAGGCGCTGAAGACCGAGCAGCAACCCGCCGCGCGGCCCGAGACGCAGCCGAACCCGCAGCCCGAGATTGAGTCCAGCCCCGATCCAGACGAGTGATCCCGATGACCGAGCCCCTGTTTGCTGAAGATCCCTACCGCACCTCCGCAACCGGCGTGGTGACCGCCCTGACAGAGGAGGGCGGCATCGTGCTGGACCGCACGATTTTCTACGCGCGCGGCGGCGGGCAACCCGGCGATAGCGGCACGTTGGATTGGGAAGGCGGCCGGATGCAGGTGGCTACCGCCGTGAAGGGCGAGAACGGGGCGATTGTGCTGCTGCCCGCGGCGCCCGGGCCGATGCCGCCCCTGGGGGCCAAGGTCGAACAGCGCCTGGATTGGGACCGCCGCTTTGGCCATATGCGCATCCATACCGCGCTGCATCTGCTGTCGGTGGTCATCCCTCTGCCGGTCACCGGTGGCGCCATTGGCGCCGATAAGGGGCGACTCGATTTTCACATGCCCCAGCCGCCCGAGGATAAGGCGATCCTGGAAGGCCAGCTGAACGCCATGATCACCCGCGATCTGCCGGTGATCGAGGAATGGATCTCCGAAGAGGATCTCGATGCCAATCCAGGCCTCGTGAAAACCCTATCGGTCCAGCCGCCGCGGGGGGCAGGGCGTATCCGGCTGGTACGCATCGGCGAGGGCAAGGACGAGGTCGATCTGCAACCCTGCGGCGGCACCCATGTGCGCCGCACCGGCGAGATTGGTAAGGTCGTGCTGAGCAAGGTCGAAAACAAGGGCAAACAGAACCGGCGCGTGACGCTGTCCCTGGCTGGTTAGCCGCCGCGATAGCCCTTCCAGGTTAGGACCGCCCCCAAGAGGAACAGCAACCCGATCCCGGCATAGGTAAGCGTTCCGTCCGCAGCTTGAGGGGCGGAGGGCCAGCCCATTCGGAACAGGCCAGCGGCGACCAAGAGCCAACCCGATAGCGTCACGAGGGCCGTCCAATCGGCCCGCCAGTACCGGTGAAATCGCAACACCGCGACACCCGCCGCGAGGAAGATCAATCCGTTGAGATAAACGATTGACGGGTCGACCCCCAACCAGATATCGAGCTGCCATAATTCCGTGCCTGTCACCCCCAAAAGCACCGGCCCCAGAAGCGAGGCAATCAGGCGTGCGCTGTCGGCCTTTTCGGTCATGGAATGCTCCTTTCTTGCCTTGAGATGGGGGCAGGGCCATTTCTGATCCAGATGGGCAGCACCCACATCGCAAAATACCTTGCAACGCCGGTCCGCGCCCGCTATCTCGCGTCGGCACGGAGAGGTGGCCGAGTGGTCGAAGGCGCACGCCTGGAAAGTGTGTAGGCGGGAAACCGTCTCCAGGGTTCGAATCCCTGTCTCTCCGCCACCCTGGAACATAAGTGCGAACGCTATTCGCCGCCGTTCCTACGCCATCCGAAGAGGCCAGCGCTCGGATCAGCTCGTCATGCGAGCCCATGATGCGGACTTCGCGATCTGCTACTTCGACTCGCTGCGCCAAAGCCCGCAAATGATCGCGCCGAAATCCGCCGTCCTCTCCACGCATCTTCTGGCGGGCAGAGATTGCCATACGGCGAAGATGCTCCGGTGATAGATGCTGGCCTGCGTTCTGGATCGCGCTTTTCGCGCGCTTGGCGTCGATGCGCGCTTGGTCTCGCACTGCCGTCAACTCGGCGACCCGCTCGCGTAATGACGGATCGTCGAGATCGGCAATCCCGCTTTCGATGGCGTCATACAGACGTTTCAAGCGCTGCTCGGCTTCTGTTGCTCGCTTCGTCAATTCATTGGCCGTGTCGCGGCGGCGGGTGTCTCGCTCCTCCCTGCGGTCCAGATGTGCCGACAGCAAGTCTTCCAGCCGCCTTGGGTTGAGCAGTCGTCGTTCGAGATGTTCCGCAACCAGATGATCGAGCTTGTCCATCCGGATCGTCCTGCCTGAACAGCCGCACTTCCCTTGCCGGGCAGCCGTCGAACAGGTGTAGTAGCGATAGTGCTTGCCCTTGCCCGATGTCCGCAGCGTCATCGCCCCGCCGCACTCAGCGCAGAAAGCGATGCCGGTCAGTAAGGTCGGTCCACTCACGGTCCGACCCGGCGTTACCATCGGCGCGCGGCTTTTGAGGAGCTTCTGGACGGCGTCGAACGTCTCGCGATCCACGAGGGGCGGCACCGCCACGGTGATGACTTCGGCCTGTTTCTTGGGCGTCCCTTCCTTGTAGCTCTTTCCCCACTCGTGCTCGCCGATATAGGTCCGCCGGGTCAGGATGCGGTGGACCGTCCCGACACCCCAGCGTCCGCCAGTCCGCGTGTAGAGCTTGCGTTCATTGAGGTAGCTGGCGATCGCCTTGACCCCCATCCGACCGCTTTCGCCATCGCCATTGAGCGCCAGTTGGAACATTAGCCGGATCGTTTCCGCATGCAGCGGATCGATCTCCAGCACTTTCTTGACCTTCGCACCGCGCTTCTCGGCATCGACCACGCGATATCCGACGGGCGGCAATGACCCGTTCCAGAAGCCCTGGCGCGCGTTTTCCTTGAGCGCCCGAAGCGTGTGCTTGGCGTTCTCTTTGGACTGATACTCATCGAAGAGCGCCATGATCTGGCGCATCATGACGTGCATCGGGTCGTCGCCGAGCTCTTGCGTCATCGACACGAGCTTCACGCCGTTCTTGGCGAGCTTGCGGACATAGAACTCCAGCTCGAAATGATCGCGAAAGAAGCGGCTGAACGAATGGACCACCACGATATCGAAGGCGGCGGGTTTGGCCGTTCCCGCTTCGATCAGGCGCTGAAACTCTGGGCGCTTGTCATTCGTCGCTGACGCCCCTGGCTCGACATAGGTTTCGACGAGGTCGTATCCGCGCGCCTTGCAATACGCCTCGCCCTGCCGCTTCTGATCCGGAATGGAAACGTCATGCTCCGCCTGCCGTGCGGTTGACACACGCAGATAGAGCGCCGCCCGCTGCTTAACGACAGGCTGCGGCGCGTTCACGCCGCTTTCCTCAAGGCTTTTTGCACCGCTTTGGGGTTGCGGTCGATGACCAGAAGATAGGCGCGCGCCGGTCCTTCCGGCACGCGCTGGCCTTGCTCCCAATGACGCAGCGTCTTGATCGAGAAGCCGAAGCGCCCGGCGAATTCTTCCTGCGTCATCTTGAGCTTTGTACGGATCGCTTTCACGTCGATCACAGCGGGAATGTGGACGCCGTATTGGTTCTCGTCCGCCGTCCCCTCCGCATAGGCCACGGCCTCTTCCAGTCCGCGCCGGATGCTATCGGCTACCTTGCCGCTCATGGTACGCTCCTCTTGAGATAGACTTCCTTCAAGTGCGCGGTCAGTTCGCGAAACCCGTTGCGGTCGGCCTGGTTGATGTTGGCGCGCTGGTTCTTCGCGAAGGCCGTTAGCGCGAAGAGCGGCATGGCCCGGCTATGATAGAAGTAGATTACCCGCGCGCCGCCGCGTTTGCCGCGACCAGGCAGCGCCCATCGCAGCTTGCGCACGCCGCCAGTGCCAGGAATGACGTTGCCAGCTGCCGGGTTATAGGCAAGATAATCCACCAACAAGGCACGCTCCTCTTCGTCCATCATGCGACCCGTCGCGGAGATGAATTCCGGCGTCTCGATGACGCTGACGGGCGCTTCTTTTACCATTATCAAAATACTCCAATGAGGCAGTTATGGCAAGTCGTTACGACTGCCTATCCGCGGTCGGACTCCGGCCCGAACATCCCGTCGAGCAACTCTCCGAACCAGCGTTCAAACACATCGACCTCTTCGGGCGTGACCGGAACATCGTCCGGCCAATCATCCACAACCCGCCAATCCGACAGGTCGTCCGCAATCGGACGGCCGCGCGGCTTGGGGTCCGGCAGCTTCGCGTAGTCATAGAGGTCAATACTTGGGCGTAGGTCGCCCTGTTTCTTCGAAGAATTGGATGCCATGGGCGCAGTTTGGCAACCTAGCCAGCGCAGAGAAACAACGCCCTAAGCGCAATCGTAATCAATCGTACAAATACTTGCGCGCTTCGGCGTCAGTCGGAAGCCGCCTCGCTCTTGCCCGAGCGAATCTGATCACTGAAGACTTGCATGTCGAAGTCGAACCAGGGCGGACGCTGGATCTTGAACCGTGCTTCCCGGGCATTCACTTTCGTGTCCGGCTTCGCTTCGAACAGCAGATCGCGGATTATCGGCAGAGCCGCACGATAGGCGGCCATTGCATCGGCTAGAGTAATTTCGCCGCCATAGCGCATGCCAGTCGCAGCGTTGTTCGAAGGAATCTTGTCAAGTTCGGTTCGGTTGATCGTGACTGCGCTGAGTGCTTCCACGCGATCAGCCAATTTCCGCAGATCGTGGGTGAACGGCGGCGTCTGTCCTTTCCTGCGGATTAACAGCTTCAAGGCTTTCTCGGTCGCCTGCGAAGTATCCCAACCCGACGCGCGAAGCCCGGCCGCGCTGCGTTGACACAAATGCCGGGCGCTTGCTTGCAGATCGGTGGCGACCGCGCCTGCCAAATCGCAGATATCAGCGTCTGGTTCATATTCCAGAGAGCGTAGATCGTAACCGATGCTGCGGATAGCGTTTGCAACCTCGGTAGCTTCAGCTCGAACCTCTTCCTGCTCGTCAGGCGCCAGACCCTTCAGAACAGAAGGGTCCGCGATCCAAGCAAGTGGGTCTTCTTCCTTCTGCACCGAGGCCGGGAATGCGATCCAGACTATGTTGTCTTCTTCGGCGGGCGTTTTGAAATTCTTCGGCACGTTTATCGCGAAAGGCGTTTCATGCACTGTCACAAGTGAACCAAAGCTGTCCTCAGTATCGCTGTCGACAGCATCGCCGTACCGGTCGCGGAACCACGTCTCGATGATGATGTGGAACCGTCCGTGTGCCTCGCTGACGAGGAAAGCCTCCCAGTCCGATACTTCGAGCATCGTATCGCGGATGATGTCGAACGCTTTCAGCTTTCGCGCCGAAATGGGCGTGTTGGCTTGGCTGAGAAGCCGGTCGATTTCCGGTAGGGCCTCGTGAACGATCGCCGCTATGTGGTGCCAGTCTTCGATATCGTTAGTCATGGTGGGTTATGTAGGTTGCCGCTAGCAAAGTTGCAGCGACGCGTTAGCGAACTGACCCCAGCACGCCTTTGAAAGCCATCCCCTCGGAGCCGCCGTCGCTCGCCTCGCCCAGACCTGGGCGAGCGGCGGTGGTGGAGAGGGTGCAGGCGCGCATCCCCTTGGTGAGTTCAGAGCGAGCGGTGCGCCCGATGAGACCGCAAAGTCTGACTTGGCGAAAAATACGCGGCACGGTGAAATTGCTGCGAAATCAAAATGATAGATGCCTACATGGCACTAAGCCACCTCGCACGGCACTCTAAAAGGCCAATAACAACAACGGCATAGAAGCGAATGTGCCGCGCTCTTTTATCTTGCCCTCCAGCTGTTGTTGGGCCGTTCTTTCTATCGATCCAACCCAAGAGTGCGATAGAGCACGACAGAGCGGCAGTAACTGCGACAGTCTAAAGGATGACATCTTTGCGCTTTCATTACGTGCAGAACGGCAGTTGCCGGACATCTTCAGCGCATTTTGAGACCCTTGGCGGTCGCAGCGGAAACGCGAAGGAATTGTGCCACAACGCCCTCCATGTCGCCTGCAGGATAGGCTACCGCCACGTGCATCTGGAGTTTCGCGAACGTCAATGGGCGTGTCACCACGCCGTCCATGATGGTGGCAGCGAATGAACCCGGAAAAAGCGCAATACCTGCACCAGATCGCACCAGAACCGCTACCGTCGATCTACGGAATGCCCGCGCAACCACGGTTGGTTTGATGCCAGCCAAGTCGAACAGGGCCTGACTCTGCGCATGGCAGCCAGGACCGAATTTCGGATGTGTCGCGATGAAGTTTTCGGTTGCGAGTTCGCGGATCGGAACGGCGTCAAGTTCCGCTAGTCGATGCTTCGACGGCATGGCGACCAACCAGTCTTCGCGCCAAAGTTCGTCGATTTGAAGCCCGGCATCCTCCACCGGCGGGAGCAACAGTCCGGCATCGATTTCGCCGCGTCGAAGTGCGGTAGGCTGCATGGTGCTTGGCAGTTCGAATAGCTCCAGATCGACTGCGGGGTGTTGCTCGCGGTGCGCGACCAGGATCGCCGCGAAAACTGGCGTGGTGGCGTCTTCGCATATCGCCAAACGCAGCTTGCCCGAAGTTCCGAATGCAGCCGATAGGACAGCCTCGCGCGCCCGATCTACGCTATCTATGATCCTGCTGGCATCCGTCTGGAACACGCGCCCGGCTTGAGTCAGGCGCACGCCTGTAGATCGGCGCTCAAAAAGCGCGACGCCAAGTTCATCCTCAAGAGCTGCGACCTGCCGCGAAACGACTGGCTGACCGACGCCCACCAAGGCCGCTGCTCGCCTGAAACTCAACTCATCGGCTGCGGCCCGGAAGCAACGAAGGCGCCGCAGTTCCATGTTTCATGGCTTTGGAGGAGTTAGACCGCCTGAAAGAGCGGTGTCGTCACTGACAGGGTCGATGCGAGCTTGGCGATGTTCCGCGACAGCTTCATTCATCGATCAGACCTCAAGAACTGGCGGTCCTGCGGACGGAACGCGTCTTGCGATGGTCCGAACTCCCGCAGTCGCTGCAACTTGTTCCGACCCGTGACCATCGACGGCACGACACCAGCAGGCGACCACCACATTGCGAAGTGTCCGTCTACAGGTTCGAACCACTCATGCCGTCGGCGCAAGAAATCCCGATGCTCGGAGCCGTAGGCGAAGGACCTGAACGTCTCGAGGGTTTCCCAGACGCTATAGTTCGTGACGATGCGTTCGTCGTCGAAGTATCGCCGTCCGGTCTCTTGTCCTTCCGCGCCTGTGAGGCGCCATACGAAGCCTCGATGGGCTTCCGCGAGCGCGTTGATGCGATCGACATTGTCGCGCCATCCGGCCAGACGGTCATCATCGCGCGCGTATTTGAGCCGTCCAATACTGATTTGGGCGAGGTGCTTTGTGCTGCTCTCGTCCCCACTCTGGCGCGTTTGGCTGTGTTCTGTCGTCGACATTCTTCATCCTCCAGCGCGCGAAAGCGCGTAAGGGTTTGATGAAGAGAACGGGTTTGCGAGAAACGCATCGATGCCTTCACCGATGCTCTGCGCATCGGGGCCAAACGCAACCATCAAGAACGCAGCGGCGAGAGCGATGTTCTTCCAGAAGTCCCAGAAGATCCCGAGGCCACGGCTCGTGCCCACGAACGCGAAATCATCCGTCTTCCAGAATTGTTTGTAGAGAAGGGCCGTCATCACACAGAAGACCGCCAAGACCACGGCGGCGAACCTGTCGGCTACACCTGAGAGAACCCCAAGGGACATCACGATCTCGATAAACAACGCTGCCAGCATCATGAGGCTGGCTACAGTTCGGCCAACCCCCAGCGTCATGGCGTGGGTTCGTGCTCCGGCGAAATCGACGAGGACGTAATAGGCGCTAAAGGGCAGGAAGAGCGCAACGAGCCCGAGCCGCATCAGGAACGCAATGACAATCTCAACCGTCATCGCGCCTTGTCCTTCGCGTCGGAGGGCATGTGCGCGAGGACCATAGCAGCGCGCGTGTTCACGCCATGAAGGAGGTCATCCCGACTCTCGCCCGCTCGGGCCCGGACCGCTTGAGCGCTCATGAGGTCGAGGAGCAGCTTTGCCCGTTCGTTCGCGGGTGGCTTCGATGAAAGCTCACCGTTCTCCACCTCTCGCTCGAAGCGCGCGCAAACGCGCGCCTCAGCCCGCCGGAACGAGTTCTCGATCTTGGCCCGCACGTCGGGCATCGTTTGGGCGCTGGTGATGGCACTGCAGGCAATGAGACAGCCCACCGGATGATCAGGGTGCGTGTTGTTGCGCGCCGACACATCAAAAAACGCATGTACGGCCGACCGGATATTCGGATTGGCCTCGAACGCGGCCAGCGCCTCAGCACCGATACCGTCCTCATAAGCGTCGATCGCCGTGAGAAACAACGAACGCTTGTCGTTGAAGGCGCTGTAGAGCGTCGGGCGCGATACGCCCGTCGCTTCCGTCAAGAGTTCGAGCGACGCGCCTTCATACCCGTGATCCCAGAAGACATCGACGGCCTGATCGAGCGCCGTCTGGCGTTCAAGAACACGGGGGCGACCTCGGGAGCGTTTCTGTGGACTCGGCTGCGGAGCGGTGGTGGTGTTCATAAGCGATCAAATCATTGGTGCGGCTCGACAAGTTGGCCGCACATAATATAATACCGATCGATAGATTATTCGCAAGAGGGATGATATGCCAGCACAGAAGCGTAGAACATGAAGAGGATTGCTTTGATTGTGGGTGCGGGACCGGGCTTGTCGGCATCACTCGCCCGCGCCCTGGCGAAGCGAGCGCTCCACGTCGTGCTCGCAGCGCGCGATACGTCTGATTTGCGTGATCTCGCCAGTGAGGTTGGGGCGACGACGATCGACTGCGACGCAAGCGCGAGGCGCGACATGGCATCGCTTTTCCAGCGGGTTGACGCCTTGGACGGGACTCTGGAAGTTGCGGTCTACAATGCGAGCCATCGTGTGCGGGGGCCGATTGCCGAACTCGACCCTGTGGCCGTCGAAGCGGCGATATCCGTCTCCGGATATGGCGCGTTTCTCATGGCGCATCACGCGGCGAAACGGATGCTCGTGAAAAACTCAGGCGCGTTGCTCTTCACGGGCGCTAAAGGGTTTGCCGAGTCCGCTCCCTTCGCGATGGGAAAGTTCGCCCTACGCGGTCTGTGCCAATCGCTGGCGCGCGAGCTCCATCCCAAAGGTATACATGTCGGCCATATCCTTATTGACGGCACCATTGCAGTCAGGTCATCGTCAGATGCTGGGCATGCCGATGACATGCTGGACCCGGACGAAATCGCGAAATCCTACATGGCTCTCATCGACCAGCATAGGTCGGCCTGGACTTCGGAATTCGAGATCAGGCCTTGGGCGGAACGCTTTTAAACCTGAGCGGATTCAGGATGACGCAAATGACGTTGGTGAATGATAGTCTTAGGGAATTCAATTTCAGCTCGGTTCTACCAATCGAGTCCGAACTTACGATCGCTTGGTTGGGCGACTGGTAATAGTGCCAGAACATAAGTGTAGTTCTCTTATTCATCCAAGCTTGTCACCCGCTTTATGGAGCAGCGATCAGACCGCTAGCCAACTTGCACTTTCTGGCTTGATTATCAATGATGATTGCCATGACCGATGCCATCAAAGACAGTACGCACTCCCAAGAGCCCGTAGTGACTTGCTTCTACTGTGGAGATGACCTGCCGCAGTCGGAGTTTTCGGACGAACATATATGGCCTGCTGCGCTTGGGGGTGACTATCTATCGCCGTTTTGGCGAACGGACGACGTGTGCGCGCGCTGTAACTCGATATCCGGGGTGTATGTCGATGGTGCATTCATTCGCGGATGGGCTGGCTCACGGGAACGCGGTCACGATGCCCGCATGTATCTCTCCCCAACCGAGCCCCTAAAGACCGTACTTCCGCTCGACTATCTCGGCAAACTCACCGACCCTGCGATACCATCTGGCAATGTCGCAGATTGGTGGGCTGGACCCTGTGGTGCAACGATTGTGCATTTTCGCCCGGAAGAAACAAGCGACCTTTGGAAGAGCTATCTTGGTGGCGACCCACGCGCAAAAAAGGCGGACGCCGGTCGTGCCTATATGGCACTAGCGTCGAACACAGAATACTGGCTCCTCGGAGCTCTGGGGTCCTTTAAGAAGCATTTCAAGCGAGCGAAGCGGTATATTGTTACACCTGGCCTGCCGTCGAATTGGACTGCATTTGAGCAGGTAAATCGAGAGGATCCGTTGCAAGCTGCAGAGCTCGCAGTAATTGACGCTATGCTCGAGCGGGCAAAGGCTGGTCAATCAACGCCTGCGCGTCTTGAAATGGATCTCACAAACGTTGGGCAGCGTTGGCTTTGTAAGCTTGGGTTAGCGATCGGCTGCCAGATTTTTGGTGCAGGCTTTGGGAAACATGCAGATGGTGAACTGCTACGGCGGGCTTTTCGGGAGGCGAACCCGGAAAAGCGCAAGCAATATAAGGTCAGAGGTTCAGCCTATTTCAGCGGTGTCGGCGGACTCGCCTTTCTCGCTTGGCCGGCCGGATGGGTGCTACAGCTCCAAGTGCTGAAGGAAACTCTGAGCCTGACGATCGTGACGCCCTCGGGCCAAACTATGGCGGTACAAGTCACCGACGATCAAGATCTGATTTCCGAAGTTCCGGCCGATATTGTCGCGGGTCAGGCGTGGATTGTCGTTCCATCTGCCGCCCGAGCGGTAGGTCCGATTGGAATTTCCGACTATGTGGCGCATATTACGAAGTCCTTACCCAATGCTGATCTCAAGGCGCTTGAGACGAATTGCATTGACCCGGCAACTCTTCCTGCTTGTTGAGTTAGGACTTTCGACGAAAAGGGCCGATTTTTGCCTAATCTGTTGCAAATGTAGGCATAGGCGAAGCTGTTTTTAGGAAGAGGCAGGTGGTATCATCGAAACTTGCCAGTCGCTCACAAGTAACACATGGTGCGATCAACCAGCATTGGAGACTACGGGCTGATTGGGTCGGATTGAATAATTGAGGAAATTAGACACTTCGTTGCGCCTATAGGATCGGTCGCCTTTGCCAACATTGCTGAAGTTCGCTGGGCATCCAGCCGACAGATCGCTAGGCTTCGGTAATGCCAAACAGCGTCCACCTCATTCCCCGTAACCGCCTTGGTTGGATTCCGAGCGATCTGAGGTTGGCCCACGAGTACTGTTTCTTCCTTCATGATGAGAGTGCCCGCCTTCTGGTGGAATATGAACAAGCGGAGGCACACGTTGTAAGCTTCAGTTTCCGCAACAAGGCGGACGCGAAGGCCTTTAACCGACAAGCGACTAAAGACGACCCCATCACAGCAATGCGCGCTGGCGGATACGAGGCCGAGGTGCGAAAGGTTGTCTTGAATCAGATCACCATGGCGATGGTGTCGGACTACCTTCACCATATCTACGAGGCGCTTCGCTGCCTCGAAAAACGCAAGGTAGTTGTAGCGCTCAACCTGCTGCGAAAACCCCTCACCGACAACCTCCTCTATCTCTCGTGGATGCTTGGGGACGAAGATGGCTTCTACCATACCTTCACTACCAATAGTCCCCGAGGGATCACGCCGAGCATATTGAAAAGCAGGAGGGCCGAAATCCTATCAAGCGCGCTTGCAATGACTGAGGTGGCTGATGTCCTCAATGCTGAGTTTATTGACAGGGCGCTCTTCAACCGAGCGAAGCAAGCGGGCTTCCAGAAGCTGTTTCAACACGCGGTCCATCTTGTCACCGTGCAGCGCGTGGAATTGGAAACCACGCCGGAAAACTTCAACTTCATCTTCAAGTGTTATGAAGACGACGATTTGTACGAGTTGATCTACGACGTGCTACCCCACGTCCTTCTCTACCTTTCGCATGTCATCTTTGGTTTGTTTGAGCGCATCGCCGCTTCCGACCCTGGTGGTACGAATGCCTTCCGTGTACGATCCATACTTGGCCTATATCTGGTGGAGGGCGAGGAGAACGAGGCCAACGCGATGGAACGCTTGGCTGACCTTACATGTGTCAAATGCCCTGATTGCCGCTCACCATTGAAGATAACGCCACATAACGCGGCACGACTTGTCCTCACCGAATCCTATCGATGCGCAAGTTGCCGACGTTCCCAAGCTTTTCCTTTCTCTTGGATATTCTGAACACGATGAGTATCGAGCGGCATAGCCGAGCGCGGCAGATTGAGCTTGGTCGGTCACTTAAGGGCCGACGTAAAGTCTATCTCGATATGCGCTTCTGGATCATCGCGCGAGATACGGCGCTTGGCGTTCGCACGGAACCAGTAGCCCGCAAAATGCTCCACTATCTTCGCCGGGGTGTTGCGAGTGGCCGTCTGGTCTGCCCTATCAGCGCCAGCGTGTTCCTAGAGCTAATAAAGCAGCCCTACAATCCTGGTCGCCGGATCGGCACCGCGCAGCTCATCGACGAGCTTAGCCTCGGCAGCAGCATGATCCCGTCGCGGATCGTGATGGGTACCGAAATTCACTCGTTCCTGTCGCACGCCAAAGGGGGTGCCGAGCTTTATCCCATGCAGGAGCTGATATGGACCAAGGTCGCTTACGTTCTTGGAGACACGTACCCTTCGCTGGCCGAGCTTTCCCCGTCCGAGGAGTTGGCCATGCAGAAATCTTTTTTCGATTATCTGTGGGACTATTCGCTCAGCGATATGGTGAAAACGATTGGTGACAACATGCCGCCATCCGATAGGTTCGCCAACCTGAGCCGGGAAACCAATAAGAAGAACGCGGAGTACAAGGATGAGCTTCGCAGCTTCGCCCAAACCTATGACACTGAACTAAGAGGGGCTATCGAGGTCGCAGGCGACGTTGCGGCAGATGTCATCCATCAGCTTGCCGAAAAGGAGGCTGGTCGTGAGTTATCAACTACACCGGGAGAACGTGCGAACTCGGTCAATATGTGCCGCAACTTGCTCTACCATGCGTTCAAGAGACCGCAGACCAAAGACACGCTGCGCTGCCTCCATATCGGTGCGTGCATCCACGCCGCCATGCGTTGGGACAAAGATCGCAAGTTCAAGCCCAACGATTACTATGACTTTGAGCACGCTACCGCCGCACTGGGCTATTGTGATGCGTTCCTGACAGAGGGTCCGCTCCACCATCTCGTAACGCGCCCCCAGGTGAATTTGGAAGCTGTCAACGGCTGCCGCGTATTCTCAGACGTCGAAGCAGCGACTGACTATGTTCGGCAACTCTCCTCCGACAGTTGAACGGGGCTATCCGGAACACGATATTCCGGCCCTCTGCGGCCAGGGCGCGCAACGGCAGAACACGAAACTGGAGTGCGGGAGGGGGCGGAAACCGCGCTCGTGTAACGCGTCGTTACGCACTGCTGCGTCGAGCGTATCTGGATGCTTCGGACGAAGTTTCGAATGAGCAGATTGCTAATCTGGAACTGCCGTTCATCCCAATTCTTTGCCGATACGGTCACAGAACTCACAAGCGAAAATTGGCCATCCATCTTGAGCTTGCACGCGATCCGGCACTTTTCGTTCAGCTACTCACTTGGCACAATAAGCGCAGAGATGGCGCGAGTGAAAACGAACAGGAGGAACTGTCCGCCGAGCGTCGGGAATTCTTGGCGCAGCCCGCGTACCACGCTCTTGAAGGTTGGAGAGAGGTTCCTCGCACCTGGGAAGACGGCCAGATGGACGCAGATGAGTTCACCAACTGGGCCAGCGATGCGTTGCAGCGAGCGGAAGAGGTAGATCGGAAGGAAGTTGCTGAGACGCATGTCGGAGCACTGTTGGCCCGACTCGCCCGCAGGCGAACTTGGGACGATTGGTTGCCTGGATGCGTGCTAGATTTCTTGGATCGACCAGAAAACGGTGGACTAAGTGAGAGGTTTGATCTCGGCGTCCGCAATGCACGCGGCGTGACGTCTCATGGCCCTTACGACTGTGGAGAACAGGAAAGAAAGCTGGCAGGCCGATATCGTGACCTTGCCGGTCGCTATGGAAATTCGCACCCTCGGGTGTCGGCTATGCTCATTTCAGTCGCTGAAGGCTACGAATGCGACGCCCACCGTGAAGATGAACGAGCTGCGGTGGGCGAACGTTGGCATCCTTAGCCTGGAACTGCGATCATGACGCATGCTGCTTCGCCCATCCAAAATTTTAGTCCGATGCGCATGGTTCCGTGTCGAACAAGTAGTTGGCGCGCTTCCCTAAGATAACTCGCCATAACTCTCGGTGTGATGTTAATGATTATTGATTTCTGCATAGGTCTGCATAGAAAAGTCATCATTTGGATCACCTCACGATGCCATAAATAACACAGAATTCCATTGGAATGCGGTCAAGCACTCGGAAACTATCAGAGTTCCACAACTAATTCGGTGAAGGCACAAATGATAGGTGAATCAGAAAGGAAACAGGCCGCTGCCCGCTTGCTGAAAGAAATGGAAGCTATTGCCGCGCGAATGCGCGCACTCATTGTCACCATCCCCGCGCATGATCTGCTTGGTTACATCTACGCCCAGCACATGATGAAAGCGATAACGGGCCAAAGCGCTGCCGAGGAGCAACTCGAATCTGGCGGTCCGGATGACCTGATCAACGAAAACCAGTTTCTACTGGAGTACGTACACGCGGTGCTCGCGTCGGATGCTTCCCCTACGGACATGACATTCGACGAAGCTCGATGTGCAGAGCTGTTTGAACTTAGCCGCAAACTACGAGAACAGGCCATGTTTTTCGCTATGGCCAGCTCCGCCGATACCAGGGAAGGCGTCTTCGGTCCCGACACGGTTGATATTGAGTTCCGCGCCAAATCAACTTGGGTCATGCTGCGTGGAAACCGATATCAAGTCCTCGAGGGGGAGTTCTACCGCTACGTTTTGATGCCTCACGAAGATGTCTTGAAGGAAGTGTACGGCGTCGGTGCCACCGATATCGCGGACGGCTTCCAGGCCATGGCCGACGCCACCCGTTCTGGGCATGCCGACGCTATTACTGAAATGATGAAGCAATTTGAAGCGGCTCAGGCCTTCGCTGCCGCACAGGATAAGCCTCTGGAAGACGTTATGGAGGCATGGGTTGCGGCCAATGCGGAACAATCTGAAGCCGCTGGGCGAGCGATGGATGATATGTTTCGCGGCGGCATCGCCAACGTGAGCCGTCACACAAAGCTTCCCTCGACGCTATTGGCGGACTTGGCTTATCGGCGCGGAGAAGAAACTGAGTTTTTCGCGGAAGGCGATTTTGTAGGGACGCCTTACCGGACACTGCCTGCCCGTAAGAAACCCCTAATTCAGCTTGGGTCGGACTATTACGCCATCGATCCGTGCTTCGCACGTGATGCCGGGTATCGCGCACTTCTTTACAATCTTCTCCAGCGAAAACCGGATTACAAGAAAACCTTCGAAGATCGGCAGAAGGCGATGAGCGAAGCTGCCTTTGCCGATATTCTTGCCGCCCAGCTTCCCGGCGCCACAGTCTTCCAAGAAATTTATTATAAGGACCCTGTCACCAAGCAGTGGTCCGAAAACGACACCCTTATCCTGATTGATGACGTACTGTTTCTAGTTGAAGCAAAGGCTGGAGCGGCTGCCACCATCGCGTCACCAGCGCTTGACTTTGGCCGCCATGCTCAATCCGTACAGGACTTGGTGCTCAAGGCTCACAAGCAATGTGAACGCTTCTTCAATTATTTGAATTCGGCGGATGAGGTGCCGCTCTACCGCTTGGCGGACGGCAAATACGAAGAGTGCGGTCGTGTCCGTCGTGCCGACTACCGTGTGATGGTGCCGATCGGGCTGACGGTCGAGTCGTTCTCGCCCTTTTCTACATACTGCAAGGAACTGCCGCAGGTTGAGCCGTTACTTGGAAGGTATGCCTTTGTTTCGCAGTCCATCGACGACCTGTTCGTGCTCAAGCGCCTCCTGCCCACACCCGGCGAGTTCGTCCACTACATGGAGGTCCGGCAGGCCGTAGCAGGGATGCGCCGGGCTCATCTCTTTGACGAGTTCGACCACTTGGGCGCTTATCTGAAGAAGAACCGTTTCGACCAGGACATTGCCGAGCAGTTAGAGGGCGGCAAGGCGAACATGCTGATATGGGACGGCATGAGCGACATCGTCGACAAGAGTTTCGAGGGTGAAGACTGGGAAAGCGGACCTTTTCCGACCCAGGACTTCCCGGAGGAGGTACTGAAGCTACTTGGGGCGCTTGACGCCACGCGAGCACGCTGGTGGCTCTCGGCGGAGAGCTATATCCGTGACCTTGGAGAGGAAGGCCGGAGTGATCTGGCCAAGATGTTGTCCGAACTCCGCCAGACTCTGAACCAGCATCCCGCTCGCTACTTTGTTTTGGCTAGGGACGGTAAGCCGCTCTTCGTTTGGCTTCAAAAACACGACCACCAAATTGACTGGACTAGGGTGAATGACAAGGCCAGTGCAGCTGCGGTGGCTGCCAAGGCTTCTAAAGTCATCGGCGTCGTGGCAGACGTTAGTGCCGACGGAACCTACCACCGGGCGCAGTCTTTCGACGTCCATGTACCGACAGAGCGAACAAAAGAAAACGCCCGGATCTACGATGACGCTGCGCGAATGGCCCAACCCGCTCGTGCGATAAATCTCAACCAGGCAAAGAATGCCGTCCCTTCCGTGAAGGCAAAAAAGACGGGACGTAACGCCCCTTGCCCTTGCGGAAGTGGGCTAAAATACAAGAAGTGCCACGGGCGTTGATTATCTGATTTGGCTTCGCAGCCAGACCTTTCTGCCATCCAGTACTATCCTGTCCGCGAGGCTAAATGGAGCGCTATCGTAGTGCGATGGGGAAGCAATAGTTCGCATCTTCATCACGCGTGGCCCGCCATTCACCCCCGCTTGTGCGATGTCGCACCGCGATAATTCGAAGGTTTCGTTGTGGGACTTTGCTACTGTTCGCTACTGGGGGATGAAGCGTTCATTGGGAACCACTGCGATTGGTGTCAATTCGACCAAGAAATCCTCGTGACCTAGACCGGCAACCATCACAGACGTCGACACCGGTTCCGTGCCGCATTCGAAGTATTCGGTCCGAACTCGCTGGATCACAGGCAATTGTGCTCGATCTGTAAAATACGTGGTGATCGACACGATGTCTGATAGTTCACCGCCTACTTTATTGAGTAGTTTCGAAATGTTGTGGAAGATTTGGCGGGTCTGCGTTTCCACATCACCTCTGCCTACGATTTCCTCATCAGCAGACCAAGAAACCTGTCCCGTGAGATGGACGCAAATCCCATCAGGTTGGAGAGCCGCCATCTGGAACCCTCGATTTCGTGCACGCCACACGTCTTCGCTTTCAAAGCCAACAGGCATAGGTTTACCCCTTATTTGTGGAAGTATACGCGGTCGCAGCATTGAACGAAATGGGCTCTAACCTGCCATCCGCCACCCAGGCTCCGATGACCGCAGCCAGCCCTCTGCGATCGTTGGTTCGAGAGTGCCATAAGACAGGTAGGCGGACGAAGCGGACCTTAGCCATTGATGGCTAAAGGTCGGCTTACAGGTCTCCAACCTATAACGCTACGTTTGCGCAGCAAACAGCGTCTCTCCAGCTTCGGCTTCTACTGTACATCCATGATATCTGTCACATTTTCGCGAAAGTAATCCAATACTCCGTTGGCCTCGTGCGAGACGATGTAGGTTAGGCTGGTCACGTCTTTCTGTCGTACACCATAGAAGAAGCGTTGATGGAAACGGGTTAGGTGCCAACCCCCGCCAAGCGCAAAGCTGTCAATGCTCAGGGCCTCTGTTCCTTTCGGGAACACCTCCTCGCCAAGGCGACCAACGACCGACATAAGGGCATCCCGCGTGTCTGCTTGCTGCCAGCGCGTATCCACATCGTCGCCGAAGTGATCAATGCGAAAATCGATGTCAGTGGCGATTAACTCGAACAGCGAGAGGTCTCCGGCCATAAATTTCGTTAGGACACGGCCAATTACGGTTTCCTCAGTGGTGACTGGTGTTGGGTGCATGCTCTTCACTCCTTGAATGATTGATGGGAGAAGAGTGGGGCACAGGGATGAAGAAGGAAATTGCCGCATCATCTATTTATAGTATAGACAAATACTATGATAGATCTAAACACACTGCGCTATTTCACCAGCGCCTACGAGACTGGTACATTCAGCCAAGCGGCCCGTGTAAACGGAGTTAGCCAACCCACTATATCGGCCGCCATTCAGAAGCTGGAGGACCGGCTGGGGATACCTTTGTTCCGGCGATCAAAGGTTGGGCTTAAACCATCGCCTTTTGCTGCGCGACTTTATCACGATGTAGTTGACGCTGTGACCCATCTTGCTTCTCTGGAAACACGATTGCTCTCCAAACCGCCACAAACGGTAAAGGTTTATTGTGCGCCAGACATGTTAATGCATCGCCTTGCGCCCAAGTTGAACAGCCTACGCCGCCGGTTCACGAACCTGCAATTTACGTTCACGGAACACGCGCGCGAGAGCGAATTGGCCTACGTGTCAGATCGATGCGTGCCTGAAACACACGCTTTTCTACCTGTGGAAGAAGAACCATTTTATGTAGCTGCTGCCCGAGCTCACCCTCTTGCTGCCTCGCGGGAGATCAATATCGACGACCTTCGGAACCAACCGCTTATTCAGAGGCCATATTGTCCACATGCAGATCGTTTGGAACTGACATCATCCAGCATCGTTTTTGCGGCTCATGCAACGAATGACCACCAACTGTTGGACCTTATCTCGGCTGGCTTAGGGGTGGCTTTCGTGCCTGCATCACATGCACAAGGCCGGGAAGATATCGTCCTTCTTTCCCTTATGGATGTAGAGACTGGGATGCGTACATCTGGAATCTCCCATCGAAAATCTGTTCGCGCTAAGGAACTGGCTCACCTCCTGACAAAAATGAGCCATCGTATCGAAGTTAAATAAGCGGACGCCGCCCAACAAAGACGCATCAGGCAACCTGAGCAGTGGTTGGTTGGTGATGCTGCATTGAGCGAAAAGGGCTCACAGCGATCATAGAAAGCAACACGCTCTATCTAGGCGGGACCGCTGTTGCATGGTGGTGCATGCGGTGATTGTGCCGCGAGACATGTGACGGGGTGCGTCGGACCAACATGTCATCGCTGTGCGGCAGCGAATGCCTGGCTCGCATTTGCACAAGCCGGGCGCAGCACTTTATCCCTTTGCTTCGGACCCCGCGGGGCGCGTTTTTCCGCAAATCATGGCCTCAGTTGAGCCTCGAACCGGGCGATATAGGCGTCGCAGATCGTGATGATCCGTCCGTTGCGCGACCAACCGGCGGAGCCCTCGCAAGCCTCAATCGACAGCGTGATTTGCGAATGCCAATCGATGGCGCGGAGCATTACGCCTGCATCTTCGCCCAGTTGACTGCCCGCAATGAACCGGGTCAGCGGGATGTCATCACCGGTTAAACGCACTTCTGTCACCCGCGCACCATCGGGCATTCTGTAGTTGTCGATCACGCGGCGCCAGCTTCGAAGCACTTCGGGTCCAATGTCACGGCAGGACGCGGCAGCATCCTCATCCATACCGTAGCGGTTCTGAAGATCCCCGTAGCGGTCGGGGTAAAGCCCGTAGAGCACACAGATCATTCGGCCTGCGCGGTGTTCGTCATCAACATATTCGCTGAAAGCGCCGGTTTCGGCCCCATCGGCCAGCCCCTGGTCCGCCCGCGCGGCAACGATCGCCATGGCGCGTTCGGGAAATGTCATGTGGACGTAGATTGTCGCGAAATCGTCGGCGATGGCCTCTTCCGGTCCAAGAATGGGCAGGTCGAATTCCCGCAAGACCGCGTGGCCGATTTCATGGGCCACGACATGAACCAGAGCATCCATGGTGCGTTCGGAGAGCGTTGCGGTCTCCTGGGCTGTCGCGCTTGGCGATGCGCCCAACGTGAGGAGGGACAGAAGGATCCAAAGACGCATGGAGAGGGCTCCGCAACAAACGCAACTTGGCAGAGCGTTCCATGGTTGGTCGGCGTCTTGCAAGGCATGGGCGCGCGCCGCGCGATTTGCGCGCCATTTGGCAGATGGCGCGTGATTGGCGGCGTTCAATGCTGGTTTCCGCGCATGGCTTTTGCGCTTGATCCCAGCCCTTGCTGCGCGTCTTGATGCGACGGCAGGGTAAGGAGACTACGATGTCCAACACGCAAACACTCGCTGTCTATGGCCTCGGTGCCATGGGGTTCGGTATGGCGGTGTCGCTGCTGCGCGCCGGGCATGTGGTCCATGGCTACGATTTGAACGCCGATGCGGTGAGGCGGTTTGTAGAGCAGGGTGGGGCGCAAGGTCTCGGCGACCCCGCCGCTTTGGATGCGGTTGTGGTCTGTGTCCTGAACGCGGCACAGACCGAGGAGGTTTTGTTCGGCCCCGACGGGATCGTCGCGGGTTTGCGTCCCGGTACGGTTGTCCTGGGCTGTGCGACGGTCTCGCCTGATATCGCGCGGGATATGGCGGCGCGCTGTGCTGCAACGGAGGTGCATTACCTGGACGCGCCGATCTCGGGCGGTATGGCGCGTGCGGCGCAGGGGGACCTGGCGATCCTGGCCTCTGGCCCCGCGGAGGCCTTCGATCAGGCCGCGCCTGTGTTGGAGGCGACCGCCTCGACGGTACATAATATGGGTGCCGAGATCGGGCTGGGCTCCGCCATGAAGGCCGTGAACCAGATCCTGGCGGGCGTTCACATCGCCACCATGGCTGAGGCCCTGACCTTCGGCATGACCCAAGGCATAGCGCCCGACCGATTTCTTGATGTGATCCGCCAATGCGCGGGCACGTCTTGGATGCTGGAAAATCGCGCGCCCCATATCGTGGCGGGCGACTACACCCCCACCAGCAGTGTGAATATCTGGCCGAAGGATTTGGGCATCGCGTTGGATATCGCAGACGCAGCCAGTTTCCCGGTGCCCATGACCGCCGCGGCGCTGGCGCAATTCAAAGCCGCGGCAGGCATGGGGTTGGGCGGCGAAGACGATGCCGCGGTTGCCAAGGTTTATGCGCGCGCCGCCGGACTGACCCTGCCGGGAGAACAGACATGAAGACGCTCGCCCTTGTGGCCCATGACCAGAAGAAAGACGCCATGGTGGCCTGGGCGAATGCCCACAAACAGGCCCTGTCGGCCCACCGGCTCTATGGGACAGGCACAACGGGTGGACGGCTGCGGGACGAGACGGGATTGGATGTCACACCGCTGAAATCCGGCCCGTTGGGTGGCGACGCACAACTGGGCGCAATGATTGCCGATGGCAATTTGGACGGGCTGATCTTCTTTATCGATCCGCTATCGGCGATGCCCCATGACGTCGATATTAAGTCACTGATTCGATTGGCGATTTTGTACGATACGCTCTTGGCGGTAAACGAAGCGAGCGCCACGATCCTGCTGCGCGGATTGGTCTCCGACACTTAAGTGAGCGGCGCTGTCACAAGACCGTCACGGATTCGGACTACCACCGCCGCGCGCACGTTAAGATGCGGTCGAACTATCCTGGGGACCATCCAATTGGATTGTCATAAGAACCGGTTTTTCTTGAAAATGCCGGTGAACCTCGTACCGTTCTCCTTGGGGAGGGATCGGTTTTCGGGCCCTTATGGGTATGACGACCATTGGATTGACGACGCGCGCCCGCGCTTGGATCATCCATGATTGCAAGCACCTCTATCACCGTCCGACCGGCGATCCCTGCCGGGTGGACACCAGATGCGGATAATAGAATTGCCGCACAGACGTTTGGAGAGAGTTATGAGCATCACAAACACAGCCGGTTTGACGCTGGCGCTTGGCCTCGCCGCAGGCGCCGTCCAGGCCCAGACAGAGATTGAATTCTGGCACGCCATGGGCGGCCAATTGGGCGAGACGGTCAATCAACTGGCCGAGGATTTTAACGCCAGCCAATCTGAATATGTCATCACGCCGGTTTTCAAAGGCTCCTATGAAGAAACGCTGACCTCGGCCATCGCCGCCTTCCGCGCAGGCGAGCAGCCCAATATCGTTCAGGTCTTCGATGCCGGGGCGGCCACCGTGATCGGCGCGCAGGGCGCCACGATCCCGGTTGAGACGCTGTTTGCCGATAGCGGCATCGAATTTGATATCGAAGATTACATCCCTGGCGTGCGTTATTTCTACGCCGATGCCGACGGCACCATGATCGGGATGCCGTTCAACTCGTCGACGCCAATCTTGTACTACAACGCCGACGCGCTGGAAGCGGCCGGTGTCGAAGCGCCGACCACCTGGGAAGAATTCCAAGAGGTGACTGGCCCCGCATTGGCCGAGGCGGGCTATATCCCACTCGCGCAATCGCATCTGCCCTGGATCTTCACCGAGAACTTCTTCTCGCGTCACAACCTGCAATTCGCCTCCAACGACAACGGTTATACCGGTCTTGATACCGAGATCATGGTGAACCATCCTGCCATCCGCGCCCATTTCCAGGCGCTGACCGAATGGCAGGAAGCTGGTCTGTTCGAATGGTACGGCACCGGCTGGTCCGACAACCAGGATCCGTTCGAGGCCGGTGACGTGGCCATGTGGCTTGGGTCGTCCGGTTCGTTTGGGGGCATTGCCGACCGCGTGGATTTCAATTTCTCCGCCACCATGCTGCCCTATTGGGAAGCGGTCACAACCGAGCCCACGCAAACCTTCATCGGTGGCGCGGCATTGTTCGCCATGTCGGGTTTTGACGAGGCCGAGAATGCCGCCACAGCGGCCTTCTTCGACTTCCTCGCCTCTGCCGACACCCAAGTGATGTGGCATACCGAAACCGGCTATGTTCCAATCACCACCGCCGCCTATGAATTGGCCGCCGAGCAGGGCCATTACGAGGAATTTCCCGCCGCCGAGGTTGGCATTCAGCAGCTGTCGCTTGAGGCCGGCGAATTCACCCGCGGCTATCGCATGGGCTTCTACGTTCAGATCCGCGACGTGATGAACCGCGAATATGGCCGCATCCTGACCGGTGAAGCGACCGTGGACGAGGCGTTCGAGATCATCGAAACCGAGGCCAACGACCTGCTGTCGCGCTTCGCGCAAACCCAGGGCTAAGCCTTTTTTGACGTGACACCGACGATGGCCTGGCCGAAGCTGGGCCATCGTTCGATGGGGCAAGGGGACATCCACCTGTGAAACGCGCGGCCTTTGGACATATCGGCTTTCCGATCCTGCTGTTGATCCCGCAATTGGTGATCATCGCGATCTTCTTCTACTGGCCCGCGGCCTATGCGGTGCAATCCTCCTTCTACCTGCAAGATCCGTTCGGCTTTGGGTCAACCTTCGTGGGCATGGACAATTACACTCGTCTGCCTGCGTCGCGCACCTATATGTCGAGCTTCTGGTTCACGGTGATCTTCACCACGCTGGTCACCTTCTTTTCGCTGGCGATCGCGCTGCTTTTGGCGGTGAAGGCCGATAAGGTGATCCGGGGGGCCAAGACCTATCGGACGCTCTTGATGTGGGTCTATGCCATCGCGCCTCCCGTGGCCGGTCTGATGGGCGTGATGTTGTTCGACCAATCGCGCGGCAACCTGACCCAGCTTTTGGCCAGCTTCGGCTACGATTACCGGCTGGGCGTCAATTACTGGGATACCGCTTCGGCGATGATCGCCGTGTCGGTCTGGAAACAGATCCCGGTGAATTTCATCTTCTTCCTCTCCGGGCTGCAAGCGATCCCCAGATCGGTGCGCGAGGCGGCATTGATCGACAACCGCTCTGGCACCGGTCGCTTCTGGGACATCACCTTCCCGCTCCTGGCGCCGACGGGCTTCTTCCTGCTGATCATCAACATCACCTATGCCCTGTTCGACACATTCGGCATCATCGACACGATCGTGAAAGGTGAGCCCGGCAACAATCCGATGACGCTGGTCTACCGCGTGTTCGTCGATGGGTTCCGGGGCGGTGATCTGGGCGGATCCTCCGCGCAATCGGTGGTTCTGATGGTCCTCGTTCTTATCCTCACAATCGTGCAGTTCCGGTTCCTGGAACGCCGCATTCACTACACATAGGGGCGGGACATGGCTGATATCACGGAAACCCGGCTGCAAACCAAAGCCCCCGCGCGCCGCGCCAAAAAGATCAAGTGGGAGGCTGTGGGCGACCATGCCATCTTGATCGCTGGCGCGCTTTTGATGCTGGTGCCGGTCTATATGATCTTCGCCTCGTCGAGCTGGGATGACATCACCCTGCATCGCGAGGGGCTGCAATTCGGTTTCTCCGACGATATGGCGAACAATTACAACGCCGCGCTCTTCGAATATGGCGGATTCACCGACAGTGTGAATGGCGTGACAATGCTGGCCAACTCGCTGATCCTCGGCCTGGGTTTCGCCATCGGCAAGATCATCGTCGGCATGATGGCGGCCTATGCGATTGTTTATTTTCGCCTGAAATTCGCGACCTTGGCCTTCTGGATGATCTTCACCACGCTGCTTTTGCCGCTGGAAGTGCGGATCTTGCCCTCTTACGAGGTGATCACCTGGATGAATCTCGGCAACACCTATACCGGGCTGATCGTACCGCTGATCGCGTCGGCCACGGCGACGTTCTTTTTCCGACAATTCTTCCGCTCAATCCCCGAGGAATTGATCGAGGCCGCGCGGATCGACGGGGCGGGGCCGGTCAAGTTCTTCATCGACATCCTCGTGCCGCTCAGCCGCACGATGATCGCTGCGATGTTCATCATCATGTTCGTCTTCGGCTGGAACCAGTATCTCTGGCCCACGCTGATCACCACCGATGAAAGCCTGTTCACGCTGGTGCGCGGCATCCGGCAGATCATGCAGGCCTACGCCGATGGCTCGACAACCCCCGAATATGGCGAGGCCGCAGCACTTGCGATCATCGCCATGACGCCGCCGGTTCTGATCGTGGTGTTCTTCCAAAGCTGGTTCGTGAAGGGCCTGACGGAGTCCGACAAATAGGCCCGGCTGCGACACGCGGGCAAAACCAAGGAAACGAATAAGAATGGCACAGGTCACATTGGATGCGGTCCGCAAGGTCTATCCCAACGGGGTCGAGGCGCTTGAAGCATCGAGCTTCACCGTCCCCGACGGCGAGTTGGTGGTGCTGGTCGGCCCCTCGGGCTGCGGCAAGTCCACGCTTTTGCGCATGGTCGCGGGGCTGGAGGAGATCACCGAAGGCGATCTGAGCATCGGCGACCGCGTGGTCAATGATGTCGATCCCGCCGACCGTAACATCGCGATGGTGTTCCAGAACTATGCGCTTTATCCCCATATGACCGTGGCGCGGAACATGGGCTATGGGCTGAAGAACCGTGGCATCCCCAAAGCCGAGATCGAAGAAAAGGTACGCGAGGCGGCGGCGATGCTGAACCTCAGCGAATTTCTGGATCGGCGGCCCTCTCAACTGTCGGGCGGTCAGCGTCAGCGCGTCGCCATGGGCCGCGCCATCGTGCGTCAGCCCGATCTGTTTCTGTTTGATGAGCCGCTCTCGAACCTCGACGCCAAGCTGCGCAATCAGATGCGGATCGAGATCCGCGCGCTGCAACGCCGCCTGGGCACAACCGCCATGTATGTGACCCATGATCAGGTCGAAGCGATGACCATGGCCGACCGGATTATCGTCTTGAACCAGGGCCGGATCGAACAGATCGGCACACCCAACGAGATCTATGAACACCCCGCCTCGACCTTCGTGGCCTCGTTCATGGGGGCGCCGCCGATGAACCTGCTGGAGGCCGAGGCCGGTCAGGGGCGTGTGACGCTCGCGGATGGTGAAGTGGTGCCGGGCGCCGCTGTGAACGGCCATGCGGGCAAGATCACGTTGGGTCTGCGCCCCGAGGATGTCGCGCCCGCGCCGGAAGGCGACTTGGATTTCAATGTCGATATTATCGAGGAACTGGGGGCGCAGCGGTTGTTGCATGGCCAAGTGGGCGGGCAGGCGTTTTCGGTCGCGGTGCCCAAAGATCAGGCGGCGGAAACCGGGCCCATGCGCCTGGCCGTCAAACCCGGCGCCGTGCATCTGTTTGACGCGGGCCACGGCCGCCGCTTGTGACAGAGCTTGTGGCGGCGCTGCCGCCGGTGACCGAGGCGCAGCATGCCCGTATCTTGGGCGCGCCTCGCGATGCCGCGACCCATGCCGCGCTTATGGCCGACATCCCGGCGATGAATACTGTGGAAATCGGGGGGACGCCCACCTCCAAAGCGTTGCCGCGCGAGGTCACCGTGGCCGCTTGGAACTTGGAACGCTGTCTGTTCCCTGAGGCCTCCGCTGCGTATCTGGCGCCGGCCAAGCCCGCCCTCGTGCTTGTGTCAGAGATGGATATCGGCATGGACCGCACCGGCCAGCGCAACACGATCGCCGAGATGGCTGCTGCCCTTGGAATGACCTATGCGTTCGGTGTCGAGTTCTACGAGGTCGATCTGGGCAGCGTGACCGAGCGGCTGTTTTGCAAGGACGGCTACAACGCGCTTGGATTCCACGGCAACGGCATCTTGTCGTCTGTGCCGATTCAGCGCGCGGCGATGTTTCGGCTCGATCCGAAGGGTCATTGGTTTTGCACCGATGACGATGGGGCAGGGGACCCGGCAAAGCTGCGCCTTGGCGGACGGATGGCTGTCGCGGCGGTGGTGATGTCTCAGGCCGGACCGATCTGCGCCGTCAGCACGCATCTGGAGGCGAATTGCGGTCCCGCGATGCGCCACGCTCAATTCGAGACCTTGCTGGATGCAGTGGACGAGTTTGCGCCGGACATGCCGGTTCTCATCGGCGGCGATCTGAACAGTGGCAACCATCTTCTGCCCCGGTTCGATTGGCGCGACGAAACGCTGTTCGATATGGCAGAGGGGCGGGGATACGATTGGTCGGCCAGCCCCGATGGCATCACCGTGCGCGCCAGCCTGATATCCCCCCATGAGAGTCGCAGGATGCGCCTGGATTGGTTTGCCACACGCGGGCTGACCGGCACGCCGCATCCGTTGCGCGCGCCCTTGCGGCCCGATGGCATCCCGTTATCGGATCATAAATGCATCCTGGCCGATTTTTCGCTGGGGCATTTATGATTGCAAAGCCAGCCTCACCTCCGCTTTCATGCGCGGATCAGTGAGGGGGACATAGCTTTGGACAGACGCGATTGGGTGCCGGCACCGTCCGAGGATCTGGTGCAACGCATTGCGGCCAGAACAGCGTCGCAGGACAGCACCGAAATCGCCGCTCGGTTGGGGGCCTTAAGCGCCGAAAACCGCCGCATCCACGAACGCGACTGCATCAACCTCAACCCCGCAACCAATGTGATGAATCCCGCCGCCGAGGCGCTGTTGTCCAACGGCATGGGCACGCGCCCTTCGCTCGGCTATCCCGGTGACAAATACGAGATGGGATTGGAGGCCATCGAAGAGGCCGAGGTGATCGCCGCCGCATTGGCCGCCGAGGTGTTTCAGGCCCGCTTCGCCGAGATCCGCGTCGCCTCCGGTGCCATGGCGAACCTCTACGCCTTCATGGCCACCTGCCAGCCCGGCGATACGATCGTGGTGCCGCCCACCGAGATCGGCGGTCATGTTCCACATCACGGGGCAGGGTGCGCGGGGCTCTACGGTTTGCGGATCGTTGAGGCACCCGTCGATCCAAATTGCTATAGCATTGATATACTTGGCCTCGCTGAATTGGCCGAACGGGAACGGCCGCGATTGATCACAATCGGTGGCTCGCTGAACCTGCTGCCGCACCCCGTGGCCGAGATCCGCGCGATTGCCGACAGCGTCGGCGCCAATGTTTTGATGGATGCGGCCCATCAATGCGGCTTGTTCGCGGGCAAGGCCTGGCCTGATCCCCTGGCCGAGGGGGCGCATTTGATGACGATGAGCACCTATAAAAGCCTTGGCGGTCCGGCGGGCGGGTTGATCGTGACGAATGATCCCGAATTGGCTAAGCGATTGGACGCCATCGCCTTTCCCGGGATGACCGCGAATTTCGATGCCTCCAAAAGCGCAGCCCTGGCGCGGAGCCTGTTGGATTGGCGGGATCACGGGCAGGCCTATGCGCAGGCAATGGTGCGTGCCTCAAGAACGCTCTCTAGCGAGCTGAAAAGGCTGGATATCCCCGTATTTGAAACAATCCGAGGCGCCACGGAAAGCCATCAATTTGCAATCGACGCAGCGCGCTTCGGTGGAGGCCAGGCGGCCTCGAAACATCTCTATCACGCCGGATTGATTGCCTGTGGCATCAATGTGCCAGGCCCCGCGATCCACGGTGATATGAACGCCATCCGCATCGGTGCGCCTGAGATTGCCCGCTGGGGTATGGCTGAAAAAGATCGTGATATCAGGGAAATAGCATATTTCTTCGCCAGCGCGCTCCGTAGCGATGCGCCGCAAGACCTGGCAGATGAGGTCTCTGCATTTCGCCAAAAGTTTAGGCAATTGCACTATATCATCTGATACGACGTGATGTGTTTTTGCAAATCATTCGCAATTGGCTTGACCAAGTTGCGAATGGCTCTCATATTCATTCTCGACGGTGTCCCAAACACGGAGACAAATCCGAATGACTGCACGCGCGCTGACCCTGGGGGCCTTGATGGCCCTGTCACCCGCGGCTTTGGCCGCGCAAGAGGTTCTGGATGTGGTGACCACAACCGGCATGATCGCCGATGCCGCCCAGCAAGTGGGTGGGGATCTTGTCGAGGTTCAGGCCCTCATGGGCCCCGGCGTTGACCCGCATGCCTACCGCCAGACCCGGTCCGATATCGTGGCCACCGCGCAGGCCGATCTGGTTTTATGGCACGGCCTTTATCTTGAGGCGCAGATGGAGGAGTTCCTGCTGGACCTCGATAACACCAACAACGTGGTGGCATTGGCCGAGCTATTGCCGCAGGAAAGCCTCTTGAGTTCAGAGGATTACGCCGACCAATTCGATCCCCATGTCTGGATGGATCCGCATCTGTGGCAAGATGTGGTGGCCGAGGTGCAGGCGGCGCTGGCCGAGGCGCTGCCGGATAATGCCGACGCCATCGCCGCCAATGCCGAGGCCTTTTACGCGCAGATCGACACGCTCGCCGAGTATTCCGAACAGGTCCTGTCGACCGTGCCCGAACAGGCGCGCGTTCTGGTGACGGCCCATGATGCGTTTAACTATTTCGGCGCGATCTACGATTTCGAAGTCGTTGGAATCCAAGGAATTTCCACTGAAAGCGAGGCAGGATTGCAGCGGATTGCGGAATTGGTCGACATGTTGGTCGAACGTGAGATCGGGGCGGTCTTTGTGGAAAGCTCGGTCTCGGATCGCAATATCCGGGCGCTCATCGAAGGCGCGGCGGCCCAGGGCCACGAGGTTACAATTGGCGGTGAATTGTTCTCAGACGCGATGGGCCCGGAGGGCACCTATGAGGGCACTTGGATCGGCATGATCGACCACAATATTACAACAATTGCCGGGGCCCTTGGTGGAACCGTGCCCGATGGTGGCATGCAGGGCCGCCTCGCCATGAACTGAAGAAAGTCAACGAATGCCAAAGCTTAGCCTCGTTTCCGACGCCCCAGCGCTTGATCCCGCCAGCCCCCTGGCGGTGCGGGGGTTGACCGTGTCTTACGGTGACAAACCGGCTCTGTTCTCGCTGGACGCCTGTTTTCCAGCGGGGGCGATGTCGGCGATTGTCGGGCCAAACGGGGCAGGCAAATCCACGCTGTTGAAGGCCGCCTTGGGGTTGATTCCACGGGTATCTGGCGAGATCAGCGTGTTTGGCCAAGCGGTGGATCAGGCCCGCGATCTGATCGCCTATGTGCCGCAACGCGCCAGCGTGGATTGGGATTTTCCCACCACAGCGATCGACGTGGTTCTGATGGGGCTCTACGGCAAATTGGGCCTCTGGCAGCGGATCAGCGGCGCGCAGAAAACCTTGGCGCTGTCCTGTTTGGACCGGGTCGGGATGGCGGATTTCGCCGACCGGCAGATCGGTCAATTGTCTGGCGGGCAGCAACAGCGCATCTTTTTGGCCCGCGCGCTGGCCCAAGATGCCGATCTGTACCTACTCGACGAGCCTTTTGCAGGCGTGGATGCCGCCACCGAGGCCGCGATCATCGACGTTCTGAAAAGCCTGAAGGCGGAAGGGCGTAGCGTGATTGCGGTGCATCACGATCTGGGCACCGTGCCGGACTACTTCGATCATGTGTTCCTGGTGAACCTGCGCCGGATCGCGGAGGGGCCGGTGGATGAGGTCTTTACCCCCGCAATTCTGTCCGAGACCTATGGCGGTCGCCTGGCCGCGACGCAGATTGACCGTCTAGTGGGGCTCGGGGCGTAGCCATTGGCCAGTTTCTTCGACGCCCTTTTCCTGCAGGCCGGTTACAACGCTGCCTTGGTGGCCCTTGGCGCTGCTTTACTGGGGTTTGCCGCCGGATCGGGTGGCTCATTTCTGTTCCTGCGCAAACGCGCTTTGGTGTCAGACGCGGTCGCCCATGCCACATTGCCCGGCGTCGGTTTGGCCTTCATCGCCATGGTCAGCTTCGGTGGGGACGGGCGCAGTCTGATCGGCTTGCTCTTGGGCTCCGCCGCGACCGCCTGGGCTGGGCTTTTGGCTGTGGAATGGATGGTGCGCCGCACCCGTTTGTCCGAGGATGCCGCGATTGGCGCGGTTCTGTCGGTGTTCTTCGGCATCGGTGTGGTTTTGCTAACGGTGATCCAGGGTATGGACCGGGGCCGTCAGGCGGGGTTGGAGGATTTCCTTCTGGGCTCCACCGCGGGCATGTTGTTCCAGGATGCGGTGCTGATCGCCTGCGGCGGGGCGTTGGTCGTTGCGGCGATCTGGCTGCTGCGCCGCCCGATGACGCTGGTCGCCTTCGATCCCGCCTTTGCCGCAGCACGCGGCGTGAATGTCCGGCGTGTGGATCTGGCGATGATGGGCCTGGTCATGGCGGTTACGGTCATCGGCCTGAAACTGGTGGGCTTGATCCTGATTGTCGCGATGCTGATCATCCCGCCCGTCACGGCGCGGTTCTGGTCCGAGCGGGCGGAAACGGTCGTCTGGGTCGCGGGCGTGCTGGGCGCGGTGTCGGGCTGGGTCGGCGCGGCGCTGTCGGCCTCGGCCCCGGCCATGCCAACCGGGCCGATCATCGTCCTGGTGGCCGCGGCGCTATTTGCGGCCTCGCTGTTATTCGCCCCGGCGCGGGGCGTGGCGGCAACGATCCTGGCGCGGCGCGGATTTCAGGCGCGCGTCCATCGCCGACAGGGCTTGCTGGCGCTTAGCCGGGCGGAACCGATCCACGATCCGCTGACGAAACGCATTCTGACCCGTGAAGGGCTCATGCGCCCCGATGGGGTTGCCACCGAGGAGGGCCGCGCCGCCGCCGCCAAGGTCGCGCGGGATGAGCATCGCTGGTCCATCGCGCGCCGTATGCACCAGGACACTGCGCTGACCGGACGCTATGATGGCCTGACCCCGATTGAGCAGGTTTTCACGCCCGACGAGATCGCGATGTTCGACCTGCAGATCCCACGGGCGAGGGGGGTCTGAGATGGGTGCGGAATTTGTCCAATTCTCTCTGACCCCGATCCTGATCGGTATCTTCGCCGCGATCGCCTGCGCCTTGCCGGGCAACTTTCTGATCCTGCGGCGCCAGGCGCTGATCGGTGATGCGATCAGCCACTTGGTTCTGCCCGGCATCGTCGTAGCGTTTCTGATCACGGGCGTTGTCACCACTTGGCCGATGCTGATCGGTGCGGCGGGGGCGGCTTTGGTGGCGGTCATTCTGATCGAGGCCGTGCGCCGCTTGGGCCGGATCGAGCCGGGCGCAGCGATGGGCGTGGTCTTTACCTCGCTTTTCGCGGGTGGCGTTTTGCTGTTGGAGCAATCCGACACGTCCAATGTGCATCTGGATGTCGAACACGCATTGATGGGCAATCTGGAACAATTGATCTGGTTGCGCGCCGATGGGTGGGGCTCGCTGCTCGATCCGGTCGCGTTGTCCACTCTGCCGCCGGAATTGCCGCGGATGGCGATTGTTGCGGTGATCATCGCCTTGCTCACGGCGGTCTTCTGGCGACCGCTCAAGCTATCTAGCTTCGATGAAAGCTTTGCCCGCGCCATCGGCCTGCCGGTCACGGCGATTGGCTTAGGGCTGGTCATCGCGGCGGCGGTGGCTGCGGTGGCAGCCTTCGATGCTGTCGGCTCGATCATTGTCATCGCCATGTTCATCTGCCCGCCCGCGGCCGCACGCCTGATGACCAATCGGCTTGGCATCCAAGTGGCATGGAGCGTGGTGTTTGCGACGTTGTCGGCGATCCTCGGCTACGTATTGGCGGGCTATGGCCCGCTCTGGCTGGGCGCGCAAAGCTCGGTCTCAGCCGCGGGCATGGTGGCGGCGGTTTCCGGCGTGATCCTGGCCATTGCCTGCCTATTCGGGCCGGCGCGGGGCCGTGTCGGGGTTGCGGCGGGCGGCTAGAGGCGCCAAACCGCTCCGACAACAAGGAGCGGCGCCATGGATCTCGGAACACTTGCACAGACGCTGATCGATTGGGTCGTGCGCATCGGCACTTCGGTCAATGACCTGCCGGGCACCGTTGCCTTTGCCCTTGGTTTGTTCACTTGGTTCGCGGTCGAGCAGATCCTGCAACGCGTGATGAACGGGGTGCGATGGATGGTGGTGATTGCCGTGATCGCCGCCTTGGGCCTGAGCGTGCCCTATATCGCCTCCCTGATGTTTGAGCGGGGCGGTCAGGTTCAAGCGGCGCCGGACCAATAGGTTGCTCGGGTGCGGCTTAGGCCGCCCATTTGATCGAGCATCCGATTGATGGGATCTGCTCAGCGGGGCCTTTTCCGGTCTCGGCCACTTGCCGCATCGCCTCAAACAACTCACGCGGCGCATTGTCGGGCGCCGCCGTCATGCGCGAGGCATCAAGCCGCCCCCGATACTGCAGGCCCAGATCTGCGTTGAAGCCAAAAAAATCGGGTGTGCAGACGGCGCCATAGGCGTGGGCAACGCTTTGATCGGCATCATGCAGATAGGGGAAGGAAAATCCCCTTGCCTCGGCCATCTGCGCCATGTGTTCAAAATTGTCCTCGGGATAGCTGACCGGGTCGTTGGAACAGATCGCCGCAACCCCGACGCCGAGCGCCTGCAGGTCACGCGCATCGCGTAGGATCCGATCCAGGATCGCCAGGACAAAGGGGCAATGGTTGCAGATGAACATCACCAGCGTCCCGGTTTCTCCCTTGATGTCGGACAGGCTGATGTCTGATCCATTTGTGGCGGGCAGGGTAAAGTCCGGCGCGGTCCAGTCGAAATCGCAAACCGGTGGGGTGAGGGCGGCCATATCATCTCCTCCAGGTGCATATGGATACATCAAGATTTAGGGCGTGCGGCCTCATAAACCAAATGGGCCCGGTTCGGCGAGCGGCGCGACCCGGCGCGCTCAGACCACCCAGAGCGCCGATTGCGGCAAATGGATGGACAGCGTATCGCCGGGCGCAAGCGCCTGGACGTCATTGGGGTTCACGATCGCCTCAAGAAGCGTATCCTTAACCCGAAGCGTCAGACGTGTCTGGCTGCCAAGAAAAACCACATCGACGATCTGGGCGGAGAGCATATTCGTGCCGTCAGCGGGCATCCCGAGACGTACGTTTTCGGGGCGGAAGGTCAACGTGCCCGGGCCGGTCGCTACGTCTTTTGGCAAGATCAAACGCCCCAGGGCGCTGTCGAAGCTCCCGTCGCAGGACATGCCGGGGATGAAGTTGCGCCCGCCGAAAAACCGTGCGGTCGCTTCATTGGCGGGGCGTTTGTAAAATGCATCTGGACGGTCATATTGTATCAACCGGCCCTCCAGGATCAGAGCAACTCGGTCGGCCATGACCACCGCCTCCTCTTGATCGTGGGTGACGAGGATCGTGGTGATCGCCATATCTCGCTGCAAATCACGGATCAGGTCGCGCATGTCAAACCTCAGATGCGCGTCAAGGTTTGACAGCGGTTCATCCAGCAGCAGAACATCGGGTTCAACGATCAAGGCCCGTGCCAGGGCGACCCGCTGTTGCTGTCCGCCCGACAAGGCCGCAGGTTTGCGCGCGCCCATATCGGGCAGCTTTACCCGCTCCAACATATCGGCGACGCGGCGCGTGATCTCCGCAGGGGCGGTTCTGCGCATTTTCAAGCCGAAACCGACATTCTCGGCCACCGACATATAGGGAAACAACAGATGGTTCTGGAACACCATGACGGCGCCGCGATGTTCGGGCTTGTCGCGCAGGATCGAGCGATCATCAAAACGGATATCGCCTGCGCTTGGCTCCAGCAGGCCCGCGATCATCTTCATGGCGGTGGTCTTGCCGCAGCCCGACGGCCCCAGTAGGGCGATCAATTCGCCAGAGCCGATATCAAGGCTCAGATGGTCCAGGGCGGGCGTCGTGCTGCCGGGATAGATCTTGGTCAGATCGTCGATGCGGACATGGGTCATAGTCGACCGAACCCACCGACAGCGCCCGACCGACCCGACAGATGTTTGGCGGTCAAAAGCAGGATCAGGATCCCGGGACCCATATAGATCATCGCGATTGCGCCGGTGATGTCGTTGCGGCCCGAGGTGGCGAAGTTGAACAGCAAAAGCGGGAGCGTCACGACACGTCCGCCACCGATCACAAGCGTCAGGATGTATTGGCTCCAGGAGACAAGGAAGGCAAACAACCCGCCCACGATGATCCCCGGCAGGATCGCGGGCAGGGTCACATACCGGAACGTCTTCAAAGGCGACGCGCCCAAGCTGCGCGCCTGCGCCTCGAAGGTGGGATCGTAATTCGAGAAAACGCCTGCCATCACCAACGTCATATAGGGCAGCGTCGGGATCAGATGCACCAAGATCACGCCTTGGACGCTGTTGGTCAGGCCGAGCCAGATGAACAGGGAATGCACGCCCAGAACCACCGCGATGCCCGGCACGATGATGGGGGCGAGGATCATCATCTCAATCACCGACTTGCCGCGGAATTCATACATGCCAAGGGCGCGGCCCGCGGGCACGCCCACCAGGATCGACAATGCCGTGGCCCCCAGGGAAATACCGATGGTTAGCCATAGGCTGTCGAGAACACCCGATATGTCGGAGATCGCGTATTGCCAGGCCTGCATCGTCCATTGCTGAGGCAGGATGTCCGGAAAGAACCAGCCCCGCGCGAAAGACCAGATTGCCAGCGGGATCAGGGGCAGGATCAGCCAGACCACCAGGATCACGCAGGTGAGATAGCGGAACCATTTGGTCCAGATGCCGTCTTGTCCGATCATCCTAGCCCCTCACGCGTTTGCGCGCGTAGCGGATGTAGAAATACAGCATCGCGGCGCTGAGCAAGGCGATCACAATGGCCAGGGCCATCGCTTCGGGTCGGGCGGCGAGATCCACGTCGGTATAGTTGCGATAGGCCAGCACCGGCAGGGCGGCCGGGTGATTTGCACCCAATAATGCCGGGATCTCGTAAGCGCCGAAGGTGAAGGCAAAGACGATCACGCTGGCTGACATCAGGCCTGGAAAGATCAGCGGCAGCAGAACATGCCGAAAGCTTTGCCATCTGCTGGCGCCCAATGACCGCGCGACACTTTCGTAATCCTCGCCAAGTGTCTGCATATTGGCCAGGACGATGACGCCGATGAACGGCACCTCTTTCCAGACATATTGCAGGATAATTCCGATCGCGAAGGGATCAAAAACCAGGGCCGGGAAGTCTGCGGGCCGTTGGATCAGATCGACCTCTGCCGCCAACCGCGCAAAGACACCCGATTGCGAAAACAGGTAGAGGATACCGATCGCGCCCACCAAATGCGGCACGGTCAGGTTCAGCTGAAACAGGAAGTTGATCAAGGCGCGCCCGAGAACGACCCGTCGCAACAGCAGCGCTGCGCCCACCGCCAAAACGCACGAGATCAATGTGGAGGTGAACGAGATATGGAAACTCAGCAGAAACGAAAGATAGACGTCGCGGTCCGTGAAGACGGCGATATAGGCGTCGACGTTTGGCTCGGTCAGGCCGATCACAGGCATGTAGTTGAAACTGCGCATTAAGCCGATGGCCAGGCCGCCGAAAAACAGGATCCCGATGACCGAGATGGCAGGCAGCAAAAGCAGGACGATTTTTACGCGATCAGACATGACAGGCCGACCTTTCGCAGTGCAGGGAAACTGGCGCCCCTTTGGGCTTAGTTCGATCCGACGTTCTCAATCCACCCCTGCTCGATGGCTGCGATCCACTCGGCCTGAAGCTCGGGCAGAGCATTGGCGGCCAGATCCTCGGCCGGGGCGACATTCGGATGCGTTTCGATCGCGTCGAAGGCCTCGGCCATCTCACCCTCCAGGCGCGTCACATCGATGCCGGGCGCCGCACCCCAGATTTCGGGCCGCAGCTTTTCAAGCTGTGCCTCCGCCGACAACAGCACGTTCTGTAAAACCAGTGCCGCCGCCTTGTTGGGAGAGTTGAATGGGACGAGCGTGTAGTTGGTGTTGCCGATGGTTCCATCGGTCAGGGCATAGCCCTGCGTTGTTGGGGGGAAAGTGCCATTCAGGATGTTTACGCCCACCGTTGCAGGGTCATAGTTGAAGATGATGCCGACCTCCTGGTTGGCATAAAGCTGCTCCAGCGCGGACATGGAGGCAGGATAAGTCGCGCCGTCGCGCCACAGATACGGCTCCAGCCCATTCAGGATTTCCCAGGTTGCCGCGGCAGCCTCGTCAAACACCGCCTGGTCGAACGCGCCCAGAAGGTTTTCGACGCCGCCCGCGGCGTGATAAAACACGTGCCGCACAAAGACCGACCCGTTGAAATCCGGCGGCGCGGGATAGGTGAACTGCCCTGGATTGGCCTCGATCCACTCCAACAGCTCCGGGATCGCGAGCGGCGGCGCGGAGTGCAGCGCGGTATTGTAGGCAAATGCAAATTGCGCCGTGTTCCAGGGGATTTCACATCCGTTTACCGGCACGCCGAAATCATTCGCGATGGCGGGATTGTCCCAATCGATCAGGGCATTGTTGGGCAACAGATCCGGATAACCGCAATAGGCCAGATCGCCCTGCACCATGGTGCGGAAGTTTTCACCGTTGATCCAAATCAGGTCGACCGACCCGTTATCCAGATTGCCAGCCTCGCGCTCGCCCAAGACGATGTTGACCGCCTCGACCGTGTCCGAGATACCAACGCGGTTCAGGGTGATCCCGTAATCCTCTTCGAGAATGCCGCCGATATAGCCCGAGACATATTGGTTGATCGCGTCGGAGCCGCCCCACATGAACCAATTGACTTCGCCGCCACGGGCCAGGGCGACGATCTCATCCCAATCCATTGCGATCAGCTGGTCGCCATCGGCGGTGTCGGCGGAGGCGGCCATTGGCCACAGCGCCACGCTTATGGCCAAGGCTGACAGTCTGGATCTCATATTCATCTGTTCGTTCCACCATTCGCGTTTGTGGCATGCGCCTGTCTGGTGGTCGGTTTACAGGGGGAACGGGGCGGGCTCCAATGCCGTTTCGAACACGATCTCGTTGGGTTGGCAGAATTGCAGTGGTCTGGCCTTGTCTTGGTTGCCTTCCTCACCCCGCCGGGTCATCGGTGGCGCGGACATAACTACCGAACGCGATCAATTGCTGCTCGAATTCGGCGATGCGTTTGGGGGCCGCTCGGCTGTTGGTGATCATGTCGGCGACGATGGCTTCAACCAGAACAAAGCCTGCGCCCAGGGACGGCAGGGTTTGCGGACCCTCCATGGGCAGGCAGAAGACCAGCGCCGCGTCGCGCGCGAAGGGGGAGGCATAGGTATCCGTGATGGCGATGACCTGCGCCCCGCGGCTGAGCGCGGCCTGATGTGCGCGAACGACCTCGGCGGAATACAGCGAAAAGCTGATCAGCACGACGACATCGGCGGGTCCAGTCCGGGTCAGCGCGTCGGCGATGCTGCCGGGCTCGGTTGATGGCGGGGCGAAGTTTTCGAATGCCATGCGCCCAGAATAAGTCAGGTAATGCGCCAGGGAAAAGCAACTGCGGACGCCGAAGCAATGCACCCGACGGGCGCGGCGCAGCATGGTGCTGGCCTGGCGGATCCGGGCGCTGCTGGCCTCATCGAGGATCGCATCGAGATTGCGATGGGATGCGGCGCGCAGGCGGTCGAACAGGTCATCGCCGTCCCCGGCATTGAGTCGTGCGGCGCGCGATCCATAAAGCCCGCCCTGTTTGCGCAAGGCGGTCTGAAACGCCACCCGGCAATCCTCAAACCCGGAAAATCCAAGCGCCACGGCCAAGCGATAGACGGTGTTCACATTCACATCCGCCAGGCTCGCCAGGCGCCGGACGGAGTGAAAGGCCATGTCATTGGGATGCGCCAGGGCCCAGGTGGCAAAGGCGGATATAGCGGGAGAGCCGTCATGCACAAGGTCGGCCAAGGCGCGGCTGAGCGCGTCATAGGACCCGTCGGAAGGCATCATGTCATTTGCCATATGAAACAGATGCCTCTCCCGCTTGACACTTTTCAAGTGTTCGTTTCATGCTCGCCCATGTCTGAGACAATCTGCCAGACCAACGGGAGTACATCATGAACAAGCATTTGGTTGGCGCGGTCGCCGCGGCCACGACGATTTTTGGTGCGGGCGTCGCATCGGCCCAGGATACGTTTATCGCCATCGGGACCGGCGGCGTGACGGGCGTTTATTATCCCACCGGCGGTGCGATCTGCCGCCTGGTGAACCGCGACCGGGCCGAACACGGCATCCGCTGCGGCGTGGAATCGACCGGTGGGTCGGTGTTCAACATCAACGCCATTCGCGGCGGTGAACTGGAATTCGGCGTGGCCCAGTCCGATTGGCAGTATCACGCATTCAACGGCACCTCGCGCTTTGAAGAACAGGGGGCGTTTGAAGAACTGCGCGCCGTCTTCTCGGTCCATCCCGAGCCTTTCACCGTTGTGGCGCGCGCCGATGCGGGGATCGAGAATTTCGAAGATCTGCAGGGCATGCGGGTAAATGTCGGCAATCCCGGCTCCGGCCAGCGCGGCACGATGGAAGTGCTGATGGGCGCCATGGGATGGACGATGGATGATTTCTCCGTCGCGTCCGAGCTTCAGGCTGCCGAGCAGAGCCAGGCGCTGTGTGACAACAATATCGACGCGATGATCTACACAGTGGGTCACCCATCGGGGTCGATCCAGGAGGCCACAACCGCCTGCGACTCGGTTCTGGTGAACGTGACCGGCGATGCCGTCGATGGTCTGGTCGAAGAAAACTCGTTCTACCGCACCGCCACGATCCCGGGTGGCATGTATCGCGGCAATGACGCAGACGTGCAGACCTTCGGTGTCGGCGCGACCTTCGTGACCTCGGCCGATGTGCCCGAAGAGGTTGTGTACACAGTTGTTTCGGCTGTGTTCGAAAACATCGACACATTCCGCGGCTTGCACCCGGCCTTCGCCAATCTCGATCCGGCGCAGATGGCTAATGACGGCCTCAGCGCGCCGCTGCATCCGGGCGCCGAGCGCTATTTCCGTGAAGCGGGTTTGATCGAGTAATCGGCACTCAAATGCTTTGCTGCGGGCGGTTCGAGATCGCCCGCAGCCACATCAAAAAAGACCACGGCTGGGGGACGGCACGATGAGCGATCAAGACGGGCGCGGCGGGCGTCAGTTTTCCGATGAGGAACTGCAGGATCTGGTCGCCAGCACCGATAGCGGTGCGCGCAATCCCAGAAATCGCTATATCGCGCTTTTGATCGCCGGTCTGGCGCTGGTCTGGTCGCTGTTCCAGCTTTGGATCGCGCAGCCACAGCTTTGGTTCGCCGAATACATCCCCGCGATGAATTCCACCCAGACCCGGCCATTGCATCTGTTTTTCGCCATTGTCCTGGCGTTTTTGGCCTATCCGGCCTTCAAATCCTCGCCGCGCGATCGCGTGCCATGGTACGACTGGATCCTGCTGGCGGGCGGGGCGTTTTGTACCTTCTACGTCTTCTGGGCCTCTGACACACTGGCCATGACCGCGCGGTCGGGTCTGCCCACCGAATTTCAGGTGATCCTGGGCGCGGTTGGTATCTTGCTTTTGCTGGAAGCAAGCCGCCGCGCGCTTGGACCGGCTCTGACCGTCGTCGGATCGCTGTTCCTGCTTTACGCCTATCTGGGCACCGGCTGGCTGATCCCCGATCTGATCGAGCATGAGGGGCTGAGCTTTACCGCGCTGATCAACGCGCAATGGCTGGATACCGGCGGGGTCTTCGGCATTCCGTTGGGCGTTTCGACCGCCTTCGTGTTCCTGTTCGTGCTGTTCGGCTCACTTCTCGATAAGGCGGGCGCGGGCAATTACTTCATCAAACTGGCTTTTGCGGGCCTCGGTCATCTGCGGGGCGGCCCGGCCAAGGCGGCGGTTGTGGGCTCTGCCATGACCGGCCTGATCTCGGGCTCTTCCATCGCCAATGTGGTGACCACTGGGACCTTCACCATCCCGCTGATGAAACGCGTTGGCTTCACCAGCGAACAGGCGGGCTCGGTCGAGGTTGCGTCATCGGTTAATGGTCAGATCATGCCGCCGGTGATGGGTGCTGCGGCCTTCCTGATGGTGGAATTCATCGGCATTTCCTATGTCGAGGTGATCAAACACGCCTTCATCCCCGCCGTGATCAGCTACATCGCGTTGATCTACATCGTGCATCTTGAGGCGCTGAAGAAAGACATGCCCGCTTTGGGCAAAGCCAAAAGCTTCTCGGGCATGTTGCTGAAATTCTTCATCGGGTTTGCTGTCGCAGGCGCGGGCTTCACCGCTTTGATCTATGCGGTCGATTTTTTGCGCGGTGCGGTGCCCGGTGGGACCGGGCCGATCATGATGGCGGTTCTGGCGGCGGTCTATGTGTGGCTCGTCGCCATAGCCGCCCGCAAACCTGACCTTGAGATCGACGATCCAAATGCCGAAAAGGTCGAACTGCCCGAGGTGAAGGATATTTACGCCACTGGCCTGCATTACGTGCTGCCCATCGTGGTTCTGGTCTGGTTCCTGATGGTCGAGCGTCAATCGCCCGCCCGGTCCGCCTTTTTCGCCACGGCGTTGATGATCGGCATCATCGTCACCCAGCGCCCGCTGAAGGCGTTGTTCCGGGGCGAGGGCGCGCGCATCGCATCGGAGTTCAAGGAAGGTCTGATCGACCTGCGCGACGGTCTGATCGCGGGCGCGCGCAATATGATCGGCATCGGTGTGGCGACGGCCGCCGCCGGGATCATCGTGGCCACCGTCACCCGGACGCCCATCGGGACGGAGCTGGCCGGTCTGGTCGAGATGCTGTCGGGTGGGTCGCTGTTCCTGATGCTGTGTCTGGTTGGTCTGTTCTCTTTGATCCTTGGTATGGGCCTACCCACCACGGCCAATTACATTGTCGTCTCGTCGCTGATGGCGGGTGTGGTCGTGTCGCTCGGCGCGCAAGAGGGGCTGATCGTGCCCCTGATCGCGGCGCATCTGTTCGTGTTCTATTTCGGGATCATGGCGGATGTGACGCCGCCGGTGGGGCTGGCCAGTTTTGCCGCCGCCGCGGTCTCGGGCGGCGACCCGATCAAAACCGGTTTCACGGCGTTCTTCTACAGCCTGCGGACCGTCGCGCTGCCCTTCCTGTTCATCTTCAACCCGACCCTGATCCTCTATGGCGTGGATCTGGGCACATGGGCGGGCGTCGGGCAGGCGGTATTCGTTTTCATCGTTGCGACCTTTGCGATGCTGCTGTTTGCGGCGGCGACACAGGGCTATTTCCTGGCCAAATCCCGCATCTACGAAAGCGCGGCGCTGCTGCTGGTGGCCTTCACCCTGTTTGTGCCGAATGTCTGGCTGAACATGGTACAGGATCCGTTCCGCGCCATCGAACCCACCCAGTTTGAAACCGTGCTCGCCGAGGTGCCTGAAGGCGAACAGATCCGGCTGCTGATCGCCGGGCCCGATTTCAACACCGGCGAGACGGCGGAAACGACGCTGGTGGTGAATGCACAGGGCGCCTCGGCCATGGAGCGGATGACCAATACCGGCCTGCTGCTGTTGCCCGAAGGTGATGTGATGCGCCTGGATGAGCCGATGTTCGGCACCAGCGCGGCAGAGGCGCTGATCGATTTCGACTTCTATGCCGACGATCCAGTGCAACTGGCGTCGGTGCAGGTCGCGCAAGAGCGGTTGCCTGAACAGGTCTTCTATCTTCCCGCGCTGTTACTGTTGGGCCTTGTCGTCTTGCTGCAACGTCGCCGCCAAACCAAACCGGCCTTCTAAGGACCTTCGACATGTTCAAGACGATCCTATTGCCCATCGATCTGTCCGCCCCGGCAAGCTGGACCAAGGCGTTGCCCGTTGCGATGGATCTCGTCAAAGCCTCCGGCGGGAGCTTGCATGTTCTGACCGTGGTGCCGGATTTCGGCCTATCTGTCGTGGGCAGCTTCTTTGACGAAGGGTTCGAGGAAAAGGCGCTGCACAAGGTGGGTGAGGATCTGACCGATTGGGTCAATGAACAGGTGCCAGCCTCGATCGATGTGCATCCCCATGTCACCCATGGCCGCGTCTATGAAATGATCCTGGAGGCCGCCGATAAACTCGACGCCAACGCGATTATCATGGCCTCCCATACGCCGGAGCTGAGTGATTACCTGCTAGGCCCCAATGCCGCGCGTGTGGTCCGCCACGCCAAACAATCCGTCTTTGTGGTGCGGGAGGATTAGGGGCCGATGACCCATGTGTTCGGGCGCAGTGCTGCAGTGTTGCGCAAAGCGGTGCGGGGCGATGGCTGCTACATTATCGATGCGGATGGCACGCGCTATCTGGACGGGTGCGGTGGCGCGGCGGTGTCGTGTTTGGGCCATTCCGACGAGCGCGTTCGTGCGGCGATGCATGCCCAGATCGATGCATTGGCTTATGCTCATACCGGCTATTTCACCTCCGATACCGCCGAGGAGCTCGCTGATCTGCTGATCGATCATGCGCCCGAAGGGATCGACAAGGTCTACTTCCTCTCCGGCGGGTCCGAGGCGATGGAGACCGCGATCAAGTTGGCGCGGCAATACATGGTTGAAACTGGCCAGCCGGACCGCCACCGCGTGATCGCGCGGCGGCAAAGCTACCATGGCAACACGCTTGGCGCTTTGGCGGCGGGGGGCAATGCCAAACGGCGCGAGAAATATGCGCCGCTGCTGGTCGAAACCTCCCATATCAGCCCGTGTTTCGAATATCGCCACCGCCGTGACGATGAGAGCGCGTTTGACTATGGCCAGCGCGTCGCCAATGAGCTTGAGGCGGAGATCCTCCGCCTGGGGCCTGAGACCGTGATGGCCTTCATTGCCGAGCCCGTTGTGGGCGCGACGGCGGGCGCGGTGCCGCCGGTCGAAGGATATCTGAAGCGCATCCGCGAGATCTGCGATCAATATGGCGTGTTGCTGATCTTGGACGAGGTCATGTGCGGGATGGGCCGGACCGGCACGCTGTTCGCCTGCGAACAGGATGGTGTTGCCCCCGACATCACCGTGATCGCAAAGGGGCTTGGCGCGGGTTATGTGCCGATTGGCGCGATGCTCTGTTCCGGCAAGATCTACGACGCGATCGAGGGGGGCTCTGGCGCGTTCGAACATGGCCATACCTATCAGGCCCATCCGACCTCTGCCGCCGGCGCCTTGGCTGTTCTGCGCGCCATCCTGGATCGGGATCTGCTTTCGAATGTGAAGGGGCAGGGCGCCAAGCTGCAGGCTGGGCTGAGCGCGATTTTTGGCCAGCACCCCCATATCGGTGACATTCGCGGGCGGGGCCTGTTCCGCGCTTTGGAAATTGTCGAGGATCGCGCCACGAAAACGCCTTTTGATCCGGCCCGCAAGATCAACGCCAAGGTGAAAGTGGCCGCGATGGAGGCGGGGCTGATGGTTTATCCCGGCGGCGGCACGGCGGATGGCGTGCGCGGCGATCACATTCTGCTGGCCCCGCCCTTCATCATCGAAGATGCGCAGATTGATGAGTTGATCGGCAAGCTGTCGGGCGCTTTGGAGATCGCTCTGCGCCCATGACCCGGTTTCAAACGTTGCCTCGCGTGATGCTAGCGCCCAATGGCGCGCGGCGGATGAAGGCCGACCATCCGGCTTTGCCCATCACAATCGCAGAGACGGTGGCCGCCGCGAAAGCTGGTTTCGACGCGGGCGCCGATGCGCTCCACGCCCATATCCGCGATGCCGAGGGGCGCCATTCCCTGGATCCCGGGCTCTATCGCGAATTGCTTGCCGAGATGGCGCGTGTCGTGCCTCACATACCGGTTCAGATCACCACGGAATCCGCCGGTCTGTTTGACGCCGCAACACAGATCGCAACCGTCCGCGCGGTGGAGCCCGAAAGCGCCTCCGTCGCGATCCGAGAGCTATGGGCCGATCCCGCGATGCAGGACGAGGCGCGGCGCTTTTACGCCTGGGCCGATGAGGCCGGGATCGCGATCCAACACATCCTCTATACGCCGGATGACGTGCAGCAGTTGGCGCGCCTCATCGCCGACCACGCGCTGCTCGAGCAGGTGCAATGTATCTTTGTTCTGGGCGCTTACACGCCGCCGAGTCCCGGTAGACCGGATATGATCGACGCATTTCTCGACGCGGCGACAGCTTTGCCGCTCGCGCCGGACTGGGCGGTTTGCGCCTTCGGCCCATGCGAGATCTCCTGCCTTGTCGCGGCGGCTCAGAAGGGTGGCAAGATGCGCATCGGCTTTGAAAACAATATGATCGGCCCCGATGGAAGGCCGTTTGCCGACAATACAGACAGCCTGCGCCATCTGATGGACCGTTTGGCGCAGCAGGACCTCTAGCAAAGACATGCCCTGTTTTTGGGCACGATTGATGCGCCCGCGACGCGCTGAATAAGGAAACATGGCGCGCCCTCCGATCTCCCTTGTGATGCGGTGCCGATCCTTGCAAATCTATCGCTCACAAAGAAGGGGAGCGCATGGGGCAGGGCTTAACCAGTGAGGCGAAGCGCGGTCTGACGATGGTCAGCCCTCCGCTGATCTTTGCGTTGCTATTGCTGGCCGCGCCGCTGCTGACGATCATCCTGTTCAGCTTCTGGACCCAGGATTTTCTGACGATCAACCGCACCTTCACGGTTGAAAACTATACCGAGGCGTTGACCGATCCGCTTTATCGCACGTTGCTGCTGCGCTCGCTCAGGATTGCGGGGTTTGTGACGCTGGCGACGGTCGTTTTGGCCTTTCCCATCGCCTATTACATCAGCTTCCATGTCCGCCCAGAACGGAAGGCGCTTTGGATTTTCCTGATCACCATCCCGTTTTGGACCAGCTACCTGATCCGTATCTTCCTGTGGCGCGTGATCCTGGCCTTTGACGGACCGGTGAATGGGACGCTGATCGAGCTTGGGGTGATCGATACGCCGTTGCCCTGGATTTTGTACAATGCCAATGCCGTGGTGATCACGCTGGCCCATGCTTTCGCGCCCTTTGCGATCCTGCCGATTTTCGTGAGCCTGGAGAAGATCGACCGATCTCTTTTAGAGGCCGCGCGGGATCTGGGTGAAAACGCGGTGATGACCTTCCTGCGCGTCACACTGCCGCTGGCCATGCCGGGGGTGCTGGCCGCCGTGCTGATCGTCTTTATCCCAACGGTCGGCGATTACGTGACGCCGCGCCTGGTGGGCGGATCGGGCGGAACGATGATTGCCAATATGATCTATGTGCAGATCTTCGATCTGTCGAACCGGCCCATGGGGGCCACGCTGGCCGTGTTCGCGATGCTGGCGGTCACGATCACGCTGGCCTGGGCGATTTTGCACGTCCGGTTCTGGGTGCATCTGAATGACAGGGTGGGCGGCGGCCTGGCGGGGCTTGGCCTGGCGGGCGCGGCGGCGGCGGTGGATATCGGCATCCTATGGCTGATCCTGCGAAATGGCGATGCTTGGTTCGGCCCGGCGGGTACTTTGGGCGTGATGGCAGCGATCATGGCGGGTGGTGCGATTGCCATCGCGATCTTCCTGCCGAAGGGTAGGTGGGGCCTATGAGGATGCGACCACTGGCCCTGTTTGCCGGGCTTTACCTGCTGTTCCTCTACGCGCCGATCATCCTGCTGCCGCTATTCGCGTTCAATGATGGAACGGTGATTGCCTTTCCGTTGCAAGGTTTCACGACGCGCTGGTTCATCGATCTCGCAAACACACCGGATCTGCGCGAGGCGACGGGCAATTCGCTGATCATCGCCTGTTCTGTCGCGGTTCTGGCCACTTGCCTCGGTCTTTTCGCGGCCCGTGCCGCGACACGCTATACCTTTCCGCTAAAGGGCGGGATCATGGGCTTCATCATGTTGCCGCTGGTCCTGCCTGAGGTTATCGTCGCCATCTCGCTTCTGGTGACGCTCAGCCAATTGGGCCTGACGACGTCGATCTACACGATCATTCTGGGCCACACGCTGTTATGCATGCCCTTCGCCATCGCGATCCTGCAGGGCAGCTTTTCCGGCCTCGATCAAAGCCTGGAAGAGGCGGCGATGGATCTGGGCGAGACACGCACAGGCGCGTTTTTCGCCGTCATCCTACCGCTGGTTGTGCCGGGCATCATCGCCTCGCTGCTGATCTGTTTCATCATCTCGCTCGATGAATTCATCATTGCCTTTTTTCTCAGCGGCAATGAGCCGACCTTGCCTGTCTATCTATGGGGGCAGCTGCGATTCCCGGCGCGGCTGCCAATCGTGATGGCCCTGGGAACGATCCTAGTGGCGTTGTCGATCCTGCTGCTGGTGGTTGCCAATGCGCTGCGCCGCTATGGGCTGCGGCGCTCGGGGCAAGACGATAGCGGAGGGTTCCTGTGACGGATGCGTTGATCAGCCTGCAGGGCGTGCAGAAGTACTATGGCGAGTATCACGCGCTGCGCGGGATCGATGCTGAGATCGGAGCGGGCGAGTTCTTTTCGCTGCTTGGGCCCTCGGGCTGCGGGAAAACAACCCTGCTGCGCGCGATTGCCGGGTTTGAGGATATCTCGGGCGGGCAGATCCTGTTGGCGGGCCGCGATATGGCCGGCGTCGCACCGAACAAGCGGCCCACGAATATGGTCTTTCAAAGCTATGCGATCTTTCCGCATCTGAGCGTCGAACAGAATGTCGGCTTCGGGCTCCGGCGCTCCGATCTCAGCGCCGCGGAAAAGACCCACGCGATCGGCGCCGCGCTGGAGATGGTGGGGCTCGGCCATCTGGGCAAACGCGCCGCCCATGCTCTGTCCGGTGGCCAACGGCAGCGCGTGGCCCTGGCACGCGCGCTGATCCTGAAGCCAAAGGTGCTGTTGCTGGACGAACCGCTCAGCGCGCTGGACCGCAAGATGCGCGAAGAGATGCAGGTGGAATTGATCAAGCTACAGCGCGAGGTCGGTATCACCTTCATCCTGGTCACGCACGATCAGGAAGAGGCGCTGGTGATGTCGGACCGCATCGCGGTGATGTTCGAGGGCGAGATTGCCCAGCTTGACGATCCCGAAGTGCTCTACCGCCGCCCGGCCACGCGCCGTGTGGCCGATTTCATCGGTGTGATGAACTTTTTGCCGGGTCAGGCGGGGTCGGGCGGTCTGGATGTTGCGGGGCTGGGCCGCGTCGAGATCGACGCCGTGCATTGGCCGCAGGGCAAGGTTCTGGGCGCCTGCGCGGTCGGGCTGCGGCCCGAGACGATGTCCCTGCTTTACGAGGGAGAGGTCGCGCGGGCCCGTGAGGTGACGGGCGTCATTGACGAGGTCGTCTATTACGGTGACATGACCTATTACGACGTGCGCCTGGACGGTGCACCAGAGCCGCTGAGGCTGTCGATGCGCAATGTGGTGGGCCGCGATGTGCTTGAGGTCGGCGCACAGGCCCGGCTGGCCTGGGACCCACGGGCGATGGTGGTGTTTCCGGGCGAGGGGGGCTCTCCCGCCTAGGCGCACTTGCGAAGCAATCCCGCCCAGTTGGGCGTGGCGCGCCGTCGCCTTCGGCGCTGTCGGCGCGGGGCGTTCCGCGTGAGGGCAGCTTGCCGCAGAAACCGATTGTTAGAGCGCTTTTGCTATCGTGAAGAGGAAATGCCCCTCGGCGCTCGTCGTCTGCCGGATCAGATGATGACCCTGTTCGGTGCAGAAATGCGGCACGTCGATCTGGGATGCCGGATCCGTCGCCAAGAGCTGAACCTGGCTGCCGGGCGCAACAGATGCCAGCGCTTTGCGCAAGCGCAGCACGGGCAGCGGACACAGAAGATCGCGGGCATCGATTTGAAGCGGGTCTGTCATGGGACGACCTAACCGCGCGTGTTACGAAACGTCCACGGGAATGTGACCAATGGCCCCGTGACATAGCTAAGATAGAGCCTTAACGCTGAGCGCATGTTTGGAATTGACCTCTTTGACGCCTCGCTTCTGCCGGCGATGATTGTGGCCCTGCTGGCCGGTGTGCTGAGCTTTCTCAGCCCCTGCGTGCTGCCGATTGTGCCGCCCTATCTCGCTTATATGAGCGGGATTTCGATGACCGACATCCAGGAAGAGGCACGGGCCTCGCGGCGCAAGGCGATGATGCCCGCGCTGTTTTTCGTGCTGGGTCTGTCGACGGTGTTCATATTTCTGGGCTTTACAGCCTCGATATTGGGCCAGTTTTTCCTGCAAAATCAGATCCTTCTGGCGCGTCTTTCAGGTGCCGTGGTGATCATTTTCGGCCTGCATTTCCTGGGCATCATCCGCATCCCGATCCTGGATCGCGAGGCGCGGATGGATGCCGGGGATCGCGGCGGATCGACGGCGGGCGCCTATGTGCTGGGCCTGGCCTTCGCCTTTGGTTGGACGCCCTGCATCGGACCTCAATTGGGCGCGATCCTGTCCATCGCGGCGACGGAAGCCTCGGTTGAGCGGGGCACGACATTGCTGGCGGTCTACGCGATCGGCCTGGGCGTGCCGTTCCTGGTGGCGGCCGCGTTCATCGATCGGGCGCAGGGGCTTATGGGGCGAATGAAGCGCCATATGAAGCTGATCGAACGGGTGATGGGCGGCCTTTTGGTGGCGGTCGGCGTGGCCCTGATGACCGGCGCCTTCTCGGCATTTGCGTTCTGGTTACTGGAAACATTCCCTGCTTTGGCCTTGCTGGGGTAATCCCTGCTGGCTCTGCGGCATTCACATATTATGCTGGCAGGCATGAAACCCGTCCGCCGCCGCCGCGTGCTTTATATTCCCGGCTATGATCCGATGCCGCCGCGCAGCTATCGCGAGCGCTATCGCCGCGAGGCTGCGAAACAAGCGGAGCTGTCCGGCTACCGGGTCGATCTGGCGCCATCCGGCCCCAATGGCTGGCGCGTGACGGCGGAGGTCGAGGGGGCCGATGTTCTGGCCGAGATCGAGGTTCTGCCCTGGGCCGATCTGGTTCAGACCTCCATGGCGGGCGGGATCTGGCAAACCTATCACCGGATGTTGTGCACTGCGTGGATTTACATCGGCTCAGGTGCCTTGTTTCGACTGATGCGCTTGCGCAAGGGGCCGGTGATCGCGGCGCTCTATCCGGTTCTGGTGCTGTTTGGGCAGGCGGCCTTGGCGGTTTGTATCGCTGTGGGTGTCGCCTTCGCCATCTACCGCATCGGCGCTTGGGCCACGGCATCGCTCGACAATCCGTTTGATGCGTTCCGACCAATTGCCGCGTTGGCAGGCTTCTGCGCGGGATGGTGGGTTTTGCGCTGGTGCGCGCGCCGTGACCATCTTCTGGCGTGGTATCTGATAAGGGATTACGCCTTCACGGCGCAGGAGCGCGGGGCCTATCCGGCGGCGCTCTCGGATCGGTTGGACCAGTTTCGGGACCGTCTCGCGCGGACCATGGCCGAAGAGGTCGACGAGGTCCTTGTGGTCGGCCATTCCTCGGGCGCGTTTTTGGCAGTGTCGGTTGTAGCAGACCTGTTGCGCCGCGGGCCGGAGCGCTCTGGTCCGACGCTGTCGCTGCTGACGCTCGGTCAAGTCATCCCGATGCTCAGTTTCCTCCCGGAGGCTGGCCGCTTGCGTGCCGATCTGGCGGCCGTATCGGTCTCACATCGTGTCGATTGGGTGGATATCTCGGCGCCCGGCGACGGCTGCGCGTTTGCACTGTGCGATCCGGTTTCGGTCACGGGTTTGGCCGGGCCCGCAAAACGCGGCCCCTTGGTCTTGTCGGCCAGTTTCACGCAAACCTTGACGGCGCAAACACGGGATGCCCTGAAATATCGCCTGTTCGAAACACATTTTCAGTATTTGAACGCCTTCGATGCCCTGCCGGACCGGCGCGATGCCTATGAATATGTGCGCGTCACAGCGGGGCCCATGATGTTGGCGGATCGGTTTGCCACCCGCGCCCCCTCGCACAGTCGGATCGAACAGCCGGTGAACCGGTTTACCGATATCGCGGCATGACCGACTTGCCGCCAAAGCCCGTCGCACGGGCCGACCGCGTGTCATTCTGGCGCCATATGCGCCTGTTCCGGAAGGATATTCTATCTGCACAACCGGCACGGCTTTACCGTGCGTGGATGGCCGAATTCCGTACCCCTTTCTTCCGGTCTTATCTGGTCAATCAGCCGGAACTGGTGGCGGAAATCCTGAAGACACGCCCGATGGAGTTTCCAAAATCCGACCGCGTGGGCGCAGGATTGCGGCCCTTGCTGGGCAACAGCGTCTTTCTGACCAATGGCGCAGAATGGCAGAGGCAGCGTCGCATCATCGACCCCGCCTTTGAGGGCGGGCGCTTGCGCGATGCATTTCCGTCGATCCGCGCGGCGGGGCAGTCCGCTCTGACACGGCTGCCGGAGGGCGCCGTCGAGATTGAAGCCGAGATGAGCCACCTCGCCGCGGATGTGATTTTTCGGACGCTGTTTTCGATACCGATCGAGGCCCAGATCGCGCAGCAGGTTTTCGATCAATTTCAGACCTATCAACGCAGCCAGCCTCTCCTGAACGCAGCGGCGCTTATGCCTTTGCCGCGCTGGCTGCCGGTTGGCCAAAGGGGGCAAACGCGCGCAACGGCCCGCGCGATCCGCGCGTTGATCACGCGCATGGTCGATACGCGATTGGCCGAGATTGCGGCGGGCACCGCGCCCGATGATCTGGCAACGAAGATCATGAGCACGCCTGATCCAGCGACGGGTGAGACCTTTGGCGCGGATGAGATGGTGGATCAGGTGGCGATCTTTTTCCTGGCCGGGCATGAAACATCGGCCGCGGCGCTCAGTTGGGCGTTGTATCTGCTGGCACGGTATCCCGATTGGCAAGATCGCGTCGCCGACGAGGTGTGCGCCTTGCCCGAGGAGGTGAGCTTCGGCGATCTGTCAAAGCTTAGCCTGACCCGCGACGTGGTCCGCGAGACGCTGCGGCTCTATCCGCCGGTCCCGATGATGGTGCGCGAGACCACGGGGCCTGAGACCTTCCGCAAGCGCTCGCTGCGGCGGGGCAGCCAGATCGTCCTGTCACCATGGCACCTGCACCGCCATGAACGGTTGTGGGAGCGGCCCGATGCGTTTGATCCGGCGCGGTGGCAGAACGAGGCCACCAGAGCCTGCGCGCGTGCGGCCTACCTGCCATTCTCTGCCGGGGCGCGGGTTTGCAGCGGTGCGGGTTTTGCGATGATGGAAGCTGTACTGTTGCTGGCCATGCTGGTGCGCGCCTTCCGGTTTAAGACGGTGACGGATCCGGTGCCCGTCGCGCATCTGACATTGCGTGGCAAGGACGGGATCCATCTGCAGCTTGACCGCCGGGCGTAGCGGACTTCTCGCGGATGCGGGCAATACCGCGTTTTCCCCGCATCTGCGAGATAGGCTTGGGACGAGCTATAGGGCTGTCGGATCGGCGTAACATAAACCTACCCGCGACTGGATTAACGCCTTGCTACGGGCGCGCTTTCGCCTGTTCGAGGATAAATACCCGGATCGCCGAGGCCAGCCCGGCCGAAACACCGCGGGCGGCGTCAATCTCCGCCACTAGCGCGTTCATCGATGTCCCGCGATCCGCGGCGATGCGCTGCAACTCCACCCAAAACGCATCCTCCAGTGACACCGACGTTCTGTGCCCCTGCAAGGTCAAAGACCGCTTTCGAGGCCGGGCGTCACTCATCTGTCCGATGCGCGTCCAGATCCTGCGCCGCTTTATCCGCCCGTGCCGCATCGGCGGCGCGTTCGGCCTTGCTGCGCCCATGTTTTGCAGCATTGGCATCGGCTTGCCGCCGTTTGCCCGACCGCGCGCGATCCTTCCGGGCGCGGTTTAGGTTGACGATCTTGCCGCTCACTTCGGCCCGATCATGGTTTCGGGGCGCACGACGCGGTCAAACGTCTCTTCGTCCACAAAACCCAGGCCAATCGCCTCTTCCTTCAGGGTCGTGCCATTCTTGTGGGCGGTCTTGGCGACCGTGGTGGCATTGTCGTAGCCGATGGTCGGCGCGAGTGCCGTGACCAGCATCAGGCTCTCATTCATGATCTTGTCGATGCGCTGCGTATTGGCCGCGATCCCGGCGACGCAATTGTCGGTGAAGGCCACGCAGGCATCGCCGATCAATTGCATGCTCTGCAGTACATTGTAGGCCATCATGGGTTTGTAGACGTTCAATTCGAAATGCCCCTGGCTGCCTGCGAAGCCCACGGCGGCATCGTTGCCGATGACATGGGCGCAGACTTGAGTCATCGCCTCGCATTGGGTGGGGTTCACCTTGCCGGGCATGATCGACGATCCGGGCTCGTTTTCGGGCAGCATCAACTCACCCAAGCCGCAACGCGGGCCCGAGCCCAACAGCCGGATGTCATTGGCGATCTTGAACAGGCTTGCCGCGGCGGTCTTCAGGGCGCCCGACATCTGTACCATCGCGTCGTGGGCGGCGAGCGCTTCGAACTTGTTGGGCGCGGTCACGAAGGGCAGGCCGGTGATCCGCGCCATATTCGCCGCGACCTCTTCGTCCCAACCGACCGGTGTGTTCAGGCCCGTGCCGACGGCGGTGCCGCCCTGGGCCAGTTCATAGATATCGCCCAATGCGGCCTCGACGCGCTCGATACTTTTGCGGACCTGGTGCGCGTAGCCGCTGAATTCCTGGGCCAGCGTCAGGGGCGTCGCGTCCATCGTATGGGTGCGCCCGATTTTGATGATGCCCTCGAATTCGGCCACCTTCGCCTCCAGCGCGGCCAGCAGATGCCGCAGGCCCGGCAGCGTCACTTCCCGTGCGGTCATCGCCGTGGCGATATGCATCGCGGTGGGGAACGTGTCGTTCGAGCTTTGACCCATATTGCAATGATCGTTGGGGTGGACAGGATCTTTCGAACCAATCGTTCCGCCCAGGATCTCTATCGCGCGGTTGGCGATGACCTCGTTGGAATTCATGTTGGATTGCGTCCCTGACCCGGTTTGCCACACGACCAGCGGGAAATTGTCGTCAAGTTTGCCGTCGATCACCTCTTGCGCGGCCTCGATGATCGCCTCGCCGATCCCGTCGAGCTTACCGGCCTTGTGGTTCGCCTCGGCGCAGGCGCGTTTGATCACACCCAGGGCACGCACCACGGCAACCGGCTGCTTCTCCCACCCGATGGGGAAATTCAGGATCGAGCGCTGCGTCTGCGCCCCCCAATACTTATCGGCGGGCACCTCAAGCGGGCCAAAACTGTCGGATTCAGTGCGGGTCTGGGACATGGATATTCTCCGGTATGCTATTGTATGCCGTCTAGCGAGGCGCCCCGGTGGCGTCCATGCGACGGTTTACCCTTGGTGAAAGCGATACACGCGGGCAGGGGGCATGTTCCACCAAATCTTATGGCTTTTGCGCCAGGTCAACGCCAATTCGTCCCGAACGACCTTGGTGACGGGCGGTTTCGGGCCGTAAGTGAATTGCACATAGGCCCCGCCCGGCGCGACCTTTTTTGCGAAACCACCCAGGATATCGCGTTGCAATTGCACGGGCATCGACAAAAGCGGCAGGCCGGACACCACCGCCTGCACGTTGTCGACCGGCAGATCCCCGCAATCGCCCGCGCTCATCTGATAGACGTTCAAACCCGGAAAATTCGCGCGCAGCCGGTTGCAGAAATCGGAGTTCATTTCGATGGAATGGCAGGCGTCCGGCGCGATCCCCGCATCCAGAATCGCGCGAGTTATATTGCCGGTCCCGGCGCCAAGCTCGATCACCGGGCCTTTGGTCGGGTCCAGCTCTGCCACCATCTCTGCGCAAAGCCCGCGGGACGAGGGCGCGAGAGCCACCACCTGATGCGGTTTGCGGAACAACTGCCCCATGAACAGCGCAAAGTCACTGGCGGCCATGGTGGCGCCTCCGTCAGCCAAATTCATGCCGCTTGTGACCCGGCAACCACCGGCCATGCAAGGCTAAATCTATGGATCAGTGATTGCGCCGGAACGTGTCGAGGCTGACCACATCGGCGTCCTGCGCCGCGCTTGGGGCAGGCGCCTCGTCATCGGTCGGCTCGGGTGGCTCGGGGGCAGGGGGGCCATCTTCGGGACCGTCGCCATCCTCTTCCTCGGTCCGCTCGAATCTCCAACCGAATTCGACGGAGGGATCGACAAATGTCAGGATCGCGTCGAAGGGAACGCGCAGCCGCTCAGGTGCATCGCCGAAATTCAGTGTGACGGAAAAGCCCGCCTCGTCCACATCCAAACCGTCATACCAATGCTGAATGACGATCATCATCTCTTCCGGATACCGGTCGCGCAGCCAATCGGCCAATTCGGCCTGGTCGTGCCGGGTGTCGAAGGTGATGAAAAAGTGATGGTCGCCCGGCAATCCATGGTCAGAGACCTGTTGCAGCACCTGCCGGATCACGCCGCAGACGGCATCGTGCATCATACGTCCGTAGGGGATCGAGTCGGATGGATCAGACATGTTGGCAGGGCCGTATTTGAGCAGACCATTCTACCATAGAAGATTCGCGGCGGGATGAAACCCGCCGTGGCCTTTGCGTCAGGCCGATGGAAGATTTGCCAAAATCAACCAGGCGGCCAGGGCGGCCTCGGTCCCGAAGAAGGTCCAGCTTTGACGTGATGCCGCATTGTCGCGCAAGATCGAGGTCACGCGGCCCACCGCCGCCCCCGCATAGGCCAGACCCAGCGCCACCCAGGCCATCGGCTCATTTAGGATTAAGACGCCGATGCCGATGCCCACAAACAGACATCCCGACACGGCCGACACTTCGGTATAGGCCATGTTCGTTGGACCTGCCCGCATATCGAGCTTTTCCATCGTCCAGCGCGGTGCCAGCCAGCCAAGCAGGCCAAGGCCAACGGTCAGAACGGCAACGATGATATTGATATAGTCGAGTGCGGTCATTGGATCGGATCCGTATGGGGGCGTGGTATTGAGTAAACGTACCAACACCGCGTTTGGATCACTTGCAAATGAAAAAAACACCAGATTTTTCCAGCGATCTGCTGAGGCGATCTCAGGTGCCGCGCGCCTTGCGCATCGTTCACGGCCATCGTCTCGCGCGATGTCACAGTGAAACAGGGCTAAGGGAAAGAAATGCAGGCTTCTGTTGCCAGGTGCCTGCGAACCCCGCCAGCCCTTGCTAGAGGACTGGGCTTAAATTTCGATCACTCGAACTGCTTACGCAGCCAAAGCAACCGGAGCACGATTGTCGTTTGCAATTGTACTGTTTGGGCCGATACGGTGGCACCCCGCCGAAACAAAGCAACGCCTTTACACGTTCGTCGATCCTATTTCGGCCCCAGACCTGCCCGCAAACGACGGGATTGATTGGTGGAGCCGCCGGGTACCGCCCCCGGGTCCGATCCGCTTATTACACGCGCGTTTATGTCCATAGTCCCCGAGGGGACAGAGTAGATATACGTGGCCGGTCTGCGTCTTTCAACTGTTGCGCATCGCGCTGTCATATTGCGCTTGCAACAGGGCCCCCAACGTCCCGACCTTGGTCGCTTCGGTCAGAGAGGCCATTACTTCGGGCAGGCGCGGGTCGATTCCCGATGGGGAATGCTTTGCCTCATCCATCCGCCAGCGGAACAAACGCCACAGCGACGAGCGGAGTGCCTCGGCCAGAATGTCGTTTGTCATTTCGCGTGTGAGGATATTGATCGTCGTCGACCGGATCGCATAATTGGTTTCCAAGTCGATCTCTTTGGCTTCGGCCACCTGACGGCCCAGGGCGACGATATAGGCGTTCGCTTCCAGCGAGAGGCGCTTGTCGCCTTCGAATTCGGCCGCCGTCTTGGCCAGCGCCAGGGCGAGTTCCACGTCTTTGGCTTTCATCTCTTCGGAAAGCGGAGCGACAACCGTCCCCACGCCCGAACGGACCTCGACCAACCTTTCATAGGCCAGACGCTGCAGCGCCTGCCGGACGGGGGTACGCGAGACGCCGAATTCCTCGGCCAGAGACTGTTCATGCAGGACCGGGCTGGCGGTCGGCGGCTCAAGGCAAATGCGTTTGCGCAGCGCGTTGGCGATTGTATCGGCGTTATGTTTTGCCATGGGATGCCTTTGTTGAAGAGTTGCGCGGTAAACAATACTGGTATAGATGTATACATCTTATTTATAGAAGTGTCTGCATCCATGTCAGCAAAATTGTCGTTGTGTGACGACGAGTTGCCGGGCGCACTGCGCGCGGTCGTTCCTGTGCCTGCCGGTGGACACATCGTCATGACAGGATTCCCGGGCCTGCGCACTGCCATGGATGGGCGCGCCTTCACCGACCCAGAGCATTGCCGCGACACGATCAAAGGCTTGGTCGAGCTGGGCGCAAATTCGCTTTTGGTGCTGGTGGAACGCGAAGAGCTTGAGGATCTGGCCTTTGAGGTGCTGGAACAGATCTGCGCGGCGATGAAGGTAACGGTCAGCTATCAATCCATCACCGATTATTCCGTTCCAAACCATGAATTTAGCGAATGGTGGGCCAGCCATCGTCCGGATCGCGAGGCGGTGTTTGCTGCTGGCGGTACAATGGCCTTTGCCTGCCAATACGGCGCCGGGCGCAGCGGTATGATGGCGGCGCTCTGCCTGATCGAACAGGGGGTGGCCCCCGACGACGCCATGGCGCGGGTCCGCGATGCCTTTCCGCCCGCAGTGGAAAGTGATGCGCAAGAGGCCTGGCTGCGCAATCGCGGTGACGGCTAGACCGGGCGATCAGCATACCCGTCCGAATAGACCTGTCTAAAAATACACTTGTATACTTCCATTTTCCCTGTATACAGGTACTCGAAAGCAAGCGGGGCGATTGAAGCGTGCCCGGGGAGACCCGGAAATCCCTTCGCGAGCTTCACCTCTTCGGCGGCGACCGATTTACCCGTGTCGCGGCCGCCGCTGAAGAGGTGCACTAATAATTATATAGGGCTGATATAGTCCGACCTGGGAGGTCACCTGAAAACGCACCGGAGCTAGTCCGTGTGCGTTTTTTCTTGTCCGCAAGTCTGACCATGAAACCGTGCCAATCGGCACGAAAAGGCGCGGCGCCAAGTGACGCCGCGCCGTGATGCTTATTCAGTTCAATGGTTTAGAAGCCGGCCTTGATGCGCTCGAAGGCCTCGGCCTGGCGTTCACGCTGGTCGTTGGAGATCGGCAATTGTGCCAGGACCGGCACCGTCACCTCGCCCAGACCGGCCGCCTCCATCGCCTCGGCGCCAAGCGCCTGCAATGCCGCGTCATTGGCCGAACCAAAACCGTTCTCTAACAGCGGACCGGCGGAGGCATCGCTGAGAACGGCATTCACGTAATCATAGGCCATCTCTTCGGGGCCGGGTGCCTCGACCATGTTCACATAGCCGCACAGCCAGACACTGGTGCCCTCGGCGGTGTTCCGCGCAAAGCCCACATTGAATCCTTCATCGGCCAGCGCCACGGGCACCTCGTTCCAGACCCAGGCGGCCAGAACTTCGCCCGATCCCATCAGCTGGCTGATCTCGGCCGGATCGGTCCAGTAGGTGCGCAGGTTCGGATGGATGCCGCGCAGCCAGGCGGCGGCGGCCTCGAATTGCTCATCGGTCACATCCGCCCAATCGGTCACGCCGGTTGCCAGATAGGCCAGCGCAAAGGCGTCATCCACATTGTCGGGGATCGACAGGCGCCCGGCAAAGGCGGGGTTGTTGAAGATCTCCAGGCTGGCGACGTCTTCTTCGCTGACCTCATCGACATTATAGGCGACCGCGGTCGAGCCATAATCGGTCGGCAGGAAATACAGGTCCTCGGACCCGGCCAGCACGTCTTGCCCGACAAGATCGGCATTCAACGTGTCGAACGCGGTGATCTGATCGGTGTCCCAGGCCTGGATGATGCCCGAGGCCTGCCAACGCGGCACGGAACCCGCACAGATATGGGTCACGTCCGATTGGAACCCGGCAAGCAGGCGCTGGAACGCTTCGTCCTCATCGCCGAAAAACACGAAGTCCGGGCCTGCGCCATGGGTCTCGATGAATGGCTGGTGAAACGCCGCATCCTCAAAGCCCGAATAGTCGAAAACGGTCAGGTCTTGGGCCAAGGCGGGCGCACCGAAGGCCAAGGCCGCGGCACTGCCCATCAGGAAAGATTTGGTCATGTGTGTGGGGTCCCTGTTGGTATGGAGATTGAACAAATCGGATCGGACCCTAGGGCGGCATGTCGCTTGCGGCAAGCGGATTTGCTTGACGCTACCGCAGCCGGGTGCTCGTTTGCACGCGCAGCAAAGCGGAGCGACACGGCATGGCGCAGACAGTGACGGGCGTAAGCATTTTCTTCGGTGCGCTTGGCGATGTGTTTCGCAATCTGCCTGTTGTGGCGCGGATCATTGCGCTGCCATTGGCGCTGTACCTCGCATTGGAAGTGCCCATGACCCGCGCCGATATTGCGGATTACGAAAGCTTTGAGGCCGGTTTTGGCGGCGCTTGGCTCTTTCGCTATATCGTTTTTTTGGGCGTCGTCGGGATCGTGTCGGTCTCGTGGCACCGATACAAATTGCTGGGCGAGGTTCCAAAGTCGATTGTTCCGCCTTGGCAATTCGGGCGCTGGTGGCGCTACGCGTTGGCGTGGCTGGTCCTTGGTCTGATCGTGGGCTTTTGGGTCGCGCTCTTGGTTGCTGCCCCTTTGTTCATTGCCATAGGCTTCTTCGCACCGGACCTATGGGATCGGATCCTAGGGTTCGGATACGGCACGGGCGGATTCTTCGACTTTGCTGATCCTGTCGCCATGTCCGTTGCGGCGGCGGGGTTGTCCATGATGTTGTTCACGGGCCTCTTTTTCACCTACCGTTTGCAGACTGGCCTGCCTGCGATCGCGATTGAACGCGCCGACGGGTTCAACATGACGCAGTCATGGCGTCAAACCGCGCCTTTGGGTGCGAAACTGTTGGTTACAGCTCTCCTCGCCACAGTCGGGCAGGCGATATTGATCTTCGTGCCCGAGATGTTCCTGTACAATGATCCTGCTTGGTCCGATCCGGCCATTCCCTACAGCTTCAGCTATATGTATTTCGACAATGTGGTTGTGGCGATCTCGGACGTTGTGTTGGCGATTTTCGGGGCCGCGATCCTGGCCCGTATCTACGAGGCCATTCAGCTTGCAGACGATCCCGTCGCCGTGTTCTGAGCCCGCGCGGCGAAGACCGATTGCGCCAACGCCTTGGTATAGGCCTCAAGCTCGACCAATGCATCGCTGACAGCCATGCCATCGCGCGCCTCGGCTGCATCGGCGATGCTGGTATGTAGGCGCACGATTTCCGCGCGGTCGCGCGCGGTGAAGGTGATCATGTTCATCAGCGGCTGCATCGCCTCGACGGCGCCGGCCAGTTGATAGGACATCACCGGATTGCCTGCGCCATCCACCAGCGCCCGATGCAATGCCACGTCCGAGGCGCAAAACGCCTCGTCGCTCAGGCCCGGCTGCGCCTGGCGCACGATCTCGGCCCGCATCGTGGCCAGATGATCGGGCAGGCGCCGCTCTGCCGACAAAGTGGCGCAAGCGCGCTCCAGCGCAAACCGCGCCTCGCAGGCCGTATCGAAGCTGACGCCGTTCATCCCCAGCAGCAGGGTCGAGGTCGTGATATGCTGGTTATACGCGTCCTGATAAGAGAGCCGGTTCACGAAGGCGCCACCAAAGGCCCCGCGCTGCGTGCGGATCAGCGATTGCGCAGCCAGCCGTTTCAGCGCCTCGCGCACGGTGGGGCGGGAGACGTTGAAATTGTCGGCCAGCTCTGCCTCGGATGGCAGACGTTCATCGACAATCAGATCGCCACCGATGATCGCATCACGGATGGCGGCGGCAATTTGCGCAGACAGATCGCCGGGGCTGTTGGGATCAATTTTCATTTGTCAGACATTTAATTGTCTGACATTGATCATGGCAAGAGGAGTCGCGTGCTTTTTGAGGGAGGAGCCGCCTTTGACCCACACCATTCGGTCCGCTTTATGGCTGATGTTCTTCTCGGGCATCCTGGTCGCCTGGGTCGTGCTCTATCAAATGAGCACGGGTATGGGACTGGACCTGATTGGGCGCCCCAATATGGATATGGGCATGGAGATGGCCGACGACGCGATGCCGATGGACATGGCGGATGGGGCCGCGCCGATGGACACGACCACGTCCGACGAAGCCAGTATGCCGACGGACGGGGCCACTGGCACGGAAGGTACAATGCCCATCGACGGCCAGATGCCTATGGGTGAAGGCACGGCGGCGCCCATGGATATGGCCGAGATGGAGATGGGCGGCATGGATATGTCCGCCATGACCCGCTTCGGTCCGCTTTTTGGAATGTGGTCGATCATGATGGCGGCCATGATGCTGCCCACGCTGGTCCCGACGCTCACAACCTACGAGCGACTGATCACCTCCGCCAATGGCACGCGGCCCGGCTGGCTGGGTGTGCTTGCGGGCTATTCCGTCGTCTGGGTTGGTGTGGCCGCTTTGTTCGCCATCCTGCAGATCGGCCTCTTACGCGCGGGGATCATCGATATAATGGGCATCGCCCAATCGCGCTGGATTGCGGGTGGCCTCTTGCTTGCCGTGGGCGCGTTCCAATTCACCCGCGCCAAGGAAATCTGCCACGGCGTCTGCCACGCGCCGATGAACTACTTCCTGGGCTATTGGTGCACGGGCTTTCAAGGCGGCGCGCGGATGGGCGTGGGCCTGGGCGTCTACTGCGCGGGTTGCTGTTGGGGATTTATGGCGCTAGGCTTTGTGGGTGGCATGATGAGCCTGCTTTGGATGGGCCTCGCGACACTGTTCATGGTGATCGAAAAGCTGCCCCAGATCGGGCACTACGTCACAAAACCCCTTGGAATTGCATTGATATTGGGTGGCCTCGCGGTCTTCGCGGCGCCGCTTGTCACCGGGTAAGGAGAAAGACATGGCCATCAAAAAACGCCCCGATGCGGATCGCTTGCCCGTCAGCCAGCGCATCGACCAACGCATGGACAACCCCAAGCGGCGGCAGATGAAGCCACGCGATTGGGCGATCAAGGGCGAGCTGTTCCTGAACTGCTCCTGCACCGTGTTCTGCCCCTGCGTGGTGTCGCTTGGCAAACACGACCCGACCGAGGGCGATTGCAAGGCCTGGATGGCGATTGCCATAGATGAAGGCCATTTCGAAGGCGAAAGCCTGGCCGGTCTGAATGTCGGTCTGATGGTCTACATTCCCGGCAAGATGGCCGAAGGCGGCTGGCAGGTCGCGGCCTATGTGGATGAACGCGCCTCGGGCAAAGCCTATCAGGGCATTCTTGAGATCTTCTCGGGTGCGGCGGGCGGCACGACGGGGCTCTTCACGCTATTGGTGTCTGACATCGTCTCGGCCGAGCGTGAAAAGGTCGAGATCGTGCGCGAGGGCAAAAAGCGCGGGCTCTATGTGGGCCGTAAGATCCAGGGCGAGATCGAGATGATCGACGGCGGTAATCCAGATCACCCGGTCATGATCACCAATTCGAAATACTGGATGGGCCCCGACATCATCGCCGCGAAGGGCCTGAAATCGAAGGTCCGTGACTTTGGCAAGATGTGGGATTTCTCCGGGAAATCCGCCGAGATCTGTCCTATCGAATGGGGAGGAAACGCCTAGCACGCAAAGGGGCATCGCCATGCCAATTCTCATCGCAATCGCCATCGCCGTGATCGGTTTCATCTGGTGGTCTTGGGGCCGCCACCGTGTGGGCGGCGAGGTTGCGACGCGGTTGGATGCGCTGACCCGGCGACGTGCGTGCAAATGGTCGGCCACGGGCGACAGGAACGGGCGGTTTGTCGAATACCGCTGCGAGACCTGCGGAAAGGCGGCCTATTCACGGACCGGAAGCGCGCCAACGGCGTGCCAGCGCAATCAGCCCGGCAAAGGGGGAACAAGATGATCGGACCAGATTATGCGCGCCACATGGCGCGGTACAATGCCTGGCAGAACCATTGGATGTTTGCGGCCAGCGACAAGTTGAGCGATGCACAACGAACACAAGATCGCGGCGCGTTCTTTGGCAGCATTCAGGCAACGCTCAGCCATTTGGCCTGGGGCGATCAGATCTGGACCGCGCGCTTTGACGGCGGACCGGGCCCGGACACTTCACTGGCCGAGTCGCATGATGCCTATGCCTGGGATGTGCTGATGACGCTGCGCCCGCAACTCGATGCGCGGATCGCGGCCTGGGCCTGGTCGACTGAGCAGAGCGATTTCGAAGGCGATCTGACCTTCACGCCCAGCTCGACCGGCATTCCGAAGACGCTGCCAAAGGCGATTTGCATCGCGCAGCTTTTCAACCACCAAACCCACCATCGCGGGCAGGTCCATGCGATGCTGACGGCACTTGGCGTTAAAACCGACGTCACCGATCTGCCTTTCATGCCCGATGAGGTGCCGGAATGGGATTAACGGCTGGCGGGCAGTGCGGTGTAGCGGTCGCGCGGCATGATCCTCAGATCATCCAGGCCCCAACTATCGTCGCCGGCACCGTCCAAGCTCAATCTCAGCACGATCAGGCGCCCATCTGCGCCGGAATTCAACGACAGCGCCTCCGGGCTTGCCTCGATCGCATAAGGAATGATCGCGCGCCCGTTGTCGTCATAGCGCACCGGCAGGACAGAGCCGTCCCAATTGGCGGCGGCACGCCCCTCGATTCCGTTGAAAACAAGCGCATCGTCCTGCTCTCCGGCCAGCACATCACCAAAGAAGCTGGCATTCTGCGCATTGCTGAAGCGGGCGATCTGCGCCACATCGCGCGCCACAAAGGCGTTCAGGATTTGCCCAGCCACGACATTGGCGGGCTGCGTTTGCGCGACCGACATGCTCGGTGCGCCGATCAGCAAGGCAAGCGGAAGAAAAAATCGTTTCATCACACCATCTCCTTCGGGATGGAAAGGTAGGTCGGGCATCGTCCCCTTGGCTAGGTAAGGTTTTCCCCAAATGACGTCCATTTCGCCTTCGCGCCGATTGCGGCGCACACCGTTTTCCGACGGAGTCGAGGCCGCTGGTGTCAGCGCCTATACAATCTATAACCACATGTTATTGCCCACTGTTTTCCGCTCGGTTGAGGAGGATTACCGACACCTGAAAGAGGCGGTGCAGATCTGGGATGTCGCCGCCGAGCGTCAGGTCGAAGTGCGCGGGCCCGATGCCGCCAAGCTGATCCAGATGCTGACGCCCCGGGATTTGCGCGGGATGCTGCCGGGCCAATGCTATTACATGCCCGTCGTTGATGAGACCGGCGGGATGCTGAACGATCCGGTCGTCGTCAAACTGGCCGAGGATCGGTGGTGGATTTCCATCGCCGATAGCGATTTGCTCTATTGGGTCAAAGGCGTGGCCTATGGGTATCGGCTGGATGTGCTGGTCGACGAACCCGATGTGTCGCCCCTCGCCGTGCAGGGCCCCAAGGCCGATGATCTGATGGCTAATGTATTCGGCGACAGCGTGCGCGACATTCGGTTTTTCCGTTTTGGCTGGTACGAATTCCAGGGTCGTGACCTTGCCATCGCGCGCTCGGGATATTCGAAACAGGGCGGGTTTGAGATCTATCTGGAGGGCGGTGAGATCGGCATGGATCTGTGGAACGCCTTGATGGAAGCCGGACGCCCCTATGATGTGCGCGCCGGATGCCCCAACGGGATCGAACGGATCGAGGGTGGATTGTTGAGCTATGGCAATGACATGACCGATGACAACACACCTCATGAATGCGGTCTTGGGCGGTTTTGCAACACCGCGACCGCCGTGGGTTGTATCGGACGCGACGCGCTGCTGCGGGTGGCCAAGGAAGGGCCGGTGCAACAGGTGCGCGCCATTGCAATCGACGCGAAGACGCTGCCATCCTGTGATCGCTATTGGCCGCTTATGGCGGGCGAAAAGCGTGTGGGGCGGGTGAGCTCGGCGGCGATCAGCCCTGATTTCGGCTGCGGCGTCGCCGTCGGCATGGTGCGCATGACCCATTGGGATGAGGGCACCCAATTGCGCGTCGAGACGACCGAAGGGGCGTATGACGCCAAGGTCTACGAGAAATTTTGGATTTGATTGCAGTGCGTTGCGCAGCGATCTTCAACGAAGGGAGATGAGGATATGAGCTTTAACGCATTGGTGGTCGAGAAAGGTGAAGACGGCAAAACCAGCGCTTCGGTTGAGGCCATCACCGAGGATCGTCTGCCCGACGGAGATGTTACGGTCGCGGTGGAGTATTCGACGCTCAACTACAAGGATGGTTTGTGTGTCGGGCCCGGCGGCGGGCTCGTGCGGACCTACCCCCACGTGCCGGGGATCGACTTCAGCGGAACTGTAGAAGCCTCTGATAGTTCAGCTTATTCCCCCGGCGACAAGGTTGTATTGACCGGTTGGCGCGTGGGCGAGGTGCATTGGGGCGGCTATGCGCAGAAGGCGCGGGTCAAAGGCGATTGGCTGGTGCCGCTGCCCGACGGGCTGACCACTCGACAGGCCATGGCGGTGGGCACGGCGGGGTTCACCGCGATGTTGGCGGTGATGGCGCTGGAAGATCACGGGCTAACCCCCGGAAACGGCGAGGTCTTGGTGACCGGCGCGGCCGGGGGCGTCGGTTCGGTCGCAACCGCGATCCTGGCCAATCTGGGCTACGAGGTCGCCGCGGTGACCGGCAGGCCCGAGCAGGAAGACTACCTCAAAAGCCTTGGTGCGAGCCGGATCGTGCCCCGCGAAGAATTGAATGAAACCACAAAGCGGCCGTTGGAGGCCGAGACCTGGGCCGGCTGTGTGGATGCGGTGGGCGGCGACATGCTCGCGCGTGTTCTGGGCCAGATGAAATACGGTGCCTCGGTTTCGGCTGTGGGCCTCGCAGGCGGCGCGGGCCTTCCGGCCACGGTCATCCCATTCCTTCTGCGCGGTGTGAATCTGTTGGGCATCGACAGCGTCATGCAGCCCTATGATAACCGCCTGCGCGCCTGGCAGCGGATCGCCAAGGATCTGCCGATGGATAAGCTGGAGGCGATGGTGCACCCCGCGACGCTCGGCGATCTGCCGGATCTGGGCCGGGCGATCCTGAAAGGCGGGGTGCGGGGCCGCGTCGTCGTCGATGTAAACGCCTAGTATCCGATATATCAGTATCGGATATCGAAGCGGTGCTGATATTCACTATCCGAATACCAAGTTCGGGTCAGAGGGGCAGGGCATGCCCCTCTTTCAATTCCTCCATGACAAAACTCGCCGACACATCGCTCATCTCGATGCGCGCGATCAGCCGCTGATAGAGCGCATCGTAACCGGCCATATCCGCGACGCGGGCGCGGATCAGATAGTCGAGATCGCCTGTCATGCGGTAGACGCCCAGGATCTCGGGCATGGCGCGTGCGGCGCTGCGAAACTGGTCCAGCCAATCGGCGGAATGATGTGCGGCGCGGACCTGGATAAACACCATCAGCCCCAGCCCGACGGCGCCCGGATCGACCAGCGCGACACGGCCCGTCAAGACGCCGCGATCCTCCAGCCCCTTGATCCGGCGCCAAACGGCATTTCGGCTGAGCCCGACATGGCGGCCCAGCTCCTCTAACGGTTCATCGCAGCGGCGTTGCAAACGGGCGAGGATGCGGCGGTCAAGATCATCAAGTGTTTCCATATCAAGCAGGTTAATGGGAAATTATCCCGCGCAAAATGATAAATTTTTATAAAAATGGGAGCGTTTCCCCGCCTGCAGGTGACACAGTGATGTGTAAGCCAACAGGAGCGTCCGATGATCAAAACCGTCTTTCTCGATCACCCCAAAAGCGTCAATGAAACCTATCTGGAACATGCAGCTTTCGCGGGGAAGTTCTCGGGCAAGCTGTTCCTGGCTGCGGGCGCCGCGGCAATCCATGCGGTGATCCCCTGTCTGTTCGAAAAGACCGCCAGCCGGATGATCGCCGAGATGTACGCCAAGACCCATAATCGCGGCGTGCAACCGACGCCCGAGGCCGAGACTGCCTAAACCGCCACCCCGATGCGTCTGGGCCGAGCAGCAGAGCGATGGCGCGCAATCAGCCCACCCATCGCGAGGGCGCTGAGCAACAGCGCGCTGCCCGCTGGAACGGGCACGGGGGCGATGGTGCCGGGCAGGACATCCGGAGGCGCGACAGGGGCCGTGTAGGTATAGGAAATGCGAAATTGTGGCTGTCCGTTGCGCGGCCTGGCATAGGCGGTGCTGCGGATTTGAGTGCCTTGGAACACCTCGGCGCCGACGGTCAGATCAAGGGCGATGAAGGTGCCGTTCCGGGTGAGACTCTGCCAAACGGAAGCCGGAACGGAAATGGCAGCCGACACACCCGCCCCGCCGGTGATGTCAAATCCGTAGGCATTGTCTTGGATGTCGGAGCAGGGCGCGCCACGGAGGTTCACGCAATTGATGAGTTGCGATCCACTGGCGCTGCCGAATGGGCCATCGGCGCCGATGCGCAGTGTTGCGCTGGACGTGGCAATCCCCGCACCGGCGGAGGGGAGGATCGGTGTGCCTTCGATGAGCGTGCTTTGCCGTACCGAGATGTCGCCGAACATCTGCACCGTGACCGCGCTTAAGATGCCCAGGGACGGGTCAAAGCCGATAAACGGCGTGACACTGACCGTGCGGGTCGCCGACACAAACCCATCGCCGTTGCGGGCGACGACCTCGACGGTTTCGTCGGGATCCAGGACAACCGGCGCAGTCACGGTGATCCGTGTGAACGGAACGGTGTCGGCCGAGGTGGGCCCGCACAGACACATTGCGGCCAACGCCGCCGAGAGCACAAATCGCATCACCTATATCCCCTAATCAATTGGTTAATCAAACCAGGGCATCGGATAAAACTCAACTGAATTTCAGCGATTTGTTTGATATGGGCGGGCCGTGGATACGACCGCCATGGCCATGCGTTAACGCCCGATATACAGATCGCCGCGGTGGTTTACGGCAACGATGACGTTCACAATCACGGCGCCCATCAACGACCAGGCCAACAGCAGCGGGTCGAGCACGGCGAAGGCCACGGCGAACAGCATCGCATCGAAGCCCAACTGCACCAGGCCCGCGCGGATATTGAAACGGTCTTGCAGGTAGAAGGCCAGGATGCCGATCCCGCCCAGCGATGCGCCGTGGCGAAACATAGCCAACAAGCCAAGGCCAAGCGTGGCGCCCGCCAGAAACGCGGCGAGGCCCGGTGCGATATAGTCGATCCGGAACACCTGCGGCGCAAGCTCGGTCATCGCCGACAGCATCGCGACGCCAATAACGGTTTTAATGACAAAGGCGCGGCCCATGCGCAGCAGCGCCAACAGGTAAAACGGGATGTTCACAAGGAAGAACACCCAGCCAAAGGACCAACCGCTGAGATAGGTGATCAGCACGGCGAGGCCTGCTGTCTGACCGGTGATCAGCCCGGCATGGGTCAGGAAATGGATGCCGAGGGCGCACATCGACGCGCCCAAGATCAGCGCCAGAGCGTCCTCGGCCCAGGTATGGGGTGTTTTCAGATGGGGCTCACGCCCTTGGGCGGCAGATTGGGTCATAATGCATGACCTAATTATATCCAACGCGAAGGCAAGTCCTAAGAATGGGCCAGCGCCAGGGGGCGTGGATGCTGTCAATGGGCCCGTAGGTCAGGATGGGACTCAGGCGGATCATATCGAGGAGGATGTGGATTGAAAACGTGTATGGCAACGCCGGAGCACAGATGGCGCGGCGAGACGCTCGGCGATACAGGCCCTGTCGTTGAGCCGTCACCGAAGGCGCGGTAGAACCGCCGAATGGATATGGTCGAGGCCTATATGATCTGTACCGCGCCGCGGTCGGGCAGCACGCTGCTGTGCCGAATGCTGGGGGATACTGGCGTGGCGGGGCAGCCGCAGAGCTATTTCTTTGAACAGACGCCCGCGGAGTGGGCCTCGAAACACGGCGGCGGGCCGGTGGGTGATCCGCCCAGCCGCACAGATCTGGCGCGGGTCTTTGCCGCGATCCGCGACACGGGCCGGGGCAGCACTGATCTGTTTGCGGTGCGGATGCAGGCGCCGAACCTGCCGGGCTTCCGGGCGGGACTGGCACAGTTTCTGCCCGATCTGGCAGGCGATGTGGCGCGGATCAACCGGGTGTTTGGTGCAATGCGCTACGTGCATCTGCACCGCGCCGATAAAGTGGCCCAGGCCGTGTCCTATCTGCGCGCGCAGCAATCGGGCCTGTGGCACCGCCATGCCGATGGCAGCGAATTGGAGCGCCTCTCGCCGCCCGCCAGACCCCTTTACGATGCGGAGGCGATTGCCGAACGTGTGGCAATGTTTGAGGCCTATGATGCGGCATGGGAGACGTGGTTTGCGGCAGAAGGTGTGAACCCTTTGCGGTTGGATTACGGGGCCTTATCACACGATCCGGGCGGCACGCTCGGCCAGGTTTTGGCCTATCTGGGCCTCGATCCCGATCTCGCCCAGGGGATCGCACCATCTGTCAAACGCCTCGCCGATGCGGAGAGCGCCGAATGGATTGCACGGTTCCGCGGAACGGCCTAACGCGCGCCTCTTGATCGGGAGCGCGGGTCGACGTATTTGTGAAGGGCTTAAACGCGGAGTTTTTATGACCTGGTAGGGGTGGAAGGCGGCAGCGCCTTCCGATGCACATCATCCAAGACATCACGTCACCGATATGGATCGGCGGCGATCTTTTGATGTGCAGCTATCCCTCATCAGACATCCGATCCAAAGCGTCGCTTTGGACCCCGCCATGAAAGCATTTCACAATGACACGGGACTATTCCCAATTCTTTCCGTCCGCGGCCTCAAGCCGCGTACCACCCCCGAAGGCCTCTGCCCTGACTGCGTTGGGCTGGGGCCCGTTTTTCGCCCAGCAGATCACCGTCGACGCATTGGAAACGACGCCCCCGGTACGGGTGGTTGCCGTCCATCGCTCGGGCCTTCAGGTGCAAGGGGACGACATTGATCAGATGATCCCGCCGGGCCCCGAGGCAACAGTGGGCGATTGGCTGTGCCTAGATTGGGCCCATCCGACGCGCAGCCAGGTGTTGCATCGTAAATCCCTGCTGAAACGCCGCGCGCCGGGCACGGATCGGCGCGTACAGCTGATCGCGGCCAATATCGACACGGTTTTTGTGACGACCTCGTGCAACGCGGATTTCAACCTCGCGCGGTTGGAGCGCTATGTCGCTTTGGCGCTTGAGGCCGAGATCACCCCGGTGATCGTGCTGACCAAAGCCGATCTGGCCGAGGACATTGCGCCGTATCTGGCGCAGCTTTCCGGTCTGGCGCATCTGGCCCAGGCCGTGGCGCTCGATGCGCGGGGGGCGGCGGCGCGCATGGCCCTGGCGCCCTGGTGCAAGCCGGGCCAGAGCGTTGCCTTTTTGGGCTCGTCCGGGGTGGGAAAATCCACTCTGACCAATGCGTTACTGGGCAAAGATGATGTCGCTACGCAAGGCATTCGCGAGGATGACGCGAAGGGGCGCCACACTACGACCGCGCGGCATCTGCACTTTGTGCCGGGCGGGTGTCTGGTGCTGGACACGCCGGGCATGCGCGAATTGCAATTGACGGATGCCGCCGCCGGGCTGGCCGATGTCTTTGCCGACCTGGAGGATCTGGCGCGGGCCTGCCGGTTCGGCGATTGTCAGCACAGTTCCGAGCCCGGCTGCGCGGTGCTGGCCGCATTGGAGGCGGGTGATATCGATGCCGCGCGCCTGCGCCGGTGGCGCAAGCTGCAAGCCGAGGAGGCGTTTAATGCCGCAAGTCTGGCTGAGCGACGTTCGAAAGACAAAGCTTTCGGCAAACACGTGCGCGCGATCACCAAGGGCAAGGACAAGCGCAAATGGGACCGCTAGGCGCGGCATAGCTGCTGTCGGCCCGGGATGATCAGGCCCGGGCCGGTATGTCAATTTTGCGCCGGTGCCTTGAAAAGGCGTTGTCAGGTCATACCTGACTGTCAGGTTTTTCCTGACGGAGGTTCTGATGAGACACTTACATTGTTCGTTCTGCGGCAAGTCGGATCAAGAGATCGCCAAACTCGCCGCTGGCCCGGGCGGGCTGCATATCTGCAATGAATGCGTTGAGGTCTGCCAGGTGATGATGAGCGGGGCGGATGTGCCGCCCGACAGCTTTGATCCGACGACCTGGCCAACAGATCGTTTGCTGGGTGCATTGGCGGCTTTGGACGCGACCGCGGATTCCTACAGGGAACACTTGGCCCGCGCGGTCGATGCCCTGCGGGCGCGCGAGGTGAGCTGGGCCAAGATCGCTGCGCCGCTGGGGATCTCGCGACAATCGGCGTGGGAGCGCTTTAGCTAGGTTCGGGTCACGACAGGCGTGGGCATTCTCTCTCCACCCTTTGTGGTCAGCGCAGGTTGAAGCATTTGCAGATTGCGCCCTCCGCCTTGCGATAGTCGCGAAAGCCCATCGCCTCGTAATAGGCTTGGCCCTCCAGGTTCGTGGCGCCGATAAAGGCCTCAATCGCTGGAACCTCGGCCGCTTGGGCGGATGCCCGGGTCGCCGCAAACAGCTTTTGCCCTATCCCGCAGCGCGCTGCATCGGGATGGATATGTGTTCCGATCAAGGCCCAGCCGGGCGGCGCGCCATATTCATTGCCGTCGAGCGCCAGTTTGAACGACTGAAATCCCAGCACGGTGCCATCATCGGCCACCGCGACATGACATGCGATCTTGTTGGGGTGGGCGACATAGTTTGACAGCGCGAATGCCCTGTCGCTTGGCCTGCTGCGTTTCCCCGCCTGCGTGAGCGCGTCAAGGACCTGGGCAATGCCGTCGGCGTCTTTTGGGTCTGCGGATCGAATGATCATGTGAACTCCTCCAACGCCCGATGTGGTCCCTTTTGTTCCGTGGGCGCGCGTCATTTAGCCGGACGTCTTGGACAATGCCTGCTGCACGGACCGGCGGTAGGTGCGGCCGATGGGCAATTCGGAGCCGTTATGCAGCACGACGACAGGTGACCCATTGCGGTATCGGCAGGTTTTCACCGCGGAGCGCGCAACCCACCAGGATCGGTGCAGACGCAGGCCATGATCTCCAAGGTCGCGGGTCGCCTCCTGCAGCGTTGTTCTGATCAGCGCGTCGCCCAAGGCCGTTTCCGCACGGACATAGTGATCCTGGGCCTCCAGCAAGATCAGATCCGTGCCCAGATGGGCGGGCAGCTGATCGAGCCAGGGGGATGGGGTGCGGGGCGTGTCTTCGGCGACAACAGGGGCCATGTCGCGTGTGTCCAAGACCTCGGACAAGGCCGCAGCGCCGAGGCAAATCGCCATAACATAAGGCAGAAGCACCACGGCGTCGGTCCAGAACGGCGTCGCAAACAGGGCCATGTGCAGCGCCGCGAGCCAGGCGGTCACTGGCAGGCTGGCGATGAGTGCACCGAGGCCCAGGCTGAGATGTGCCGAGAAGCCACGGATCTCTGCAGCGGTCGCAATGGCGAATGACACCAGGTATCCCAGCCAGAACGTCGTCGTCGCGACACATATCCAGTACATCACGCGCGCGCCGAGCGGCAAGGTATCATAGGTGCCGAAGGGACCCGTTAGCCCAATGACAAATCCGGCGCCCAAAAGACCCGCCCAGACCTGCGCGCGCCGAGCAAGCGCGCGCGCTTCGGCGGTGGTGGTCGCCACAAGTCCGTCGTTCGCGATGTTTTCCATGTCGTTGGCGCCAAACCGATATCGTCCGCGGTTTTTGAACGCTAGCAGGCCAGCGAATGACCGGCAACGCGGCCCGGCGGGACGGGGCGTGCGCTCTGGCGCGGCGGGGCATCACCGCGAGGATCGGCCCCCACCTGACCAACCAAGGAGAGACCCTTGCCAACGCATTATCTCTATCTCATCGCGTCCGTCATCGCCGAAGCCGTTGGGTATTCCGCGCTGAACGCGGCCGCACAATTCACCAAATTCTGGCCGTCCGTGCTGGTGATCGCTGGATTTGGCGGCTCGTTCTACTTCCTCACCTTGGCGCTGAAATACATGCCCCTGGGCATCACCTATGCGCTGGCATCTGGGTTGGGAATTATCGTGGTCGCCCTGGCGGGCGTCGTCGTTTTCGGACAGCGCCTGGACCTGGCCGCGGCGATTGGTCTGGCGCTGATCATCGCCGGGATCGTGGTGATCAACGCCCTGTCGGATTTTGCCGTCCACTAGGGGCGTTGGTGGAGGGGCGCCGCACCACATATCCGACCGCGCCGAAAAACGGAAAAGCCCCGCAAGGTACGTGACCTGGCGGGGCTTTACATTGACGGATTGGGCTGCGCCTAGCCAGCCAGCGCCTTGTTCAGATTCTCGTCGATCTTCTCCAGGAAGCCCATCGTCGTCAGCCATTTCTGATCCGGGCCCACCAGAAGCGCGAGGTCCTTGGTCATGAAGCCGCTTTCGACCGTATCCACGATAACCTTTTCCAGCGTCTCGGCGAAATTGGCCAGTTGCGTATTACCGTCGAGCTTCGCGCGGTGCTTCAATCCACCAGTCCAAGCGTAGATCGAGGCAATCGAGTTGGTCGAGGTCTCTTTGCCGTCCTGGTGCTGCCGGTAATGGCGCGTCACGGTGCCGTGGGCGGCCTCGGCCTCGACGATCTTGCCATCGGGCGTCATCAGCTGCGAGGTCATCAGACCCAGCGAACCGAAGCCTTGGGCCACGGTATCCGACTGCACGTCGCCATCATAGTTCTTACAGGCCCAGACAAAGCCGCCATTCCACTTCATCGCACAGGCGACCATGTCGTCGATCAGGCGGTGTTCGTAGGTGATCCCGGCCTCTTTGAACTTGTCAGCGAATTCCGCATCGAAGACTTCCTGGAACAGCTCCATGAAGCGGCCGTCATATTGCTTGAGGATGGTGTTTTTGGTCGACAGATAGACTGGCCAACCCAGGCTGAGGCCGTAATTCATCGAGGCGCGGGCGAAATCCTTGATGCTTTCATCGAGGTTGTACATCGCCATGAAGACCCCGGAGGCAGGGGCATCGAAGACCTCATGTTCGACCACCTGGCCGTCTTCGCCGACGAATTTCATCGACAGCTTGCCCGGTCCCGGGAATTTCATATCTGTCGCGCGGTATTGGTCGCCAAAGGCGTGGCGCCCGATGACGATGGGCTGGGTCCAGCCCGGCACCAGACGCGGCACGTTCTTACAGATGATCGGGGCGCGGAACACCACGCCGCCTAGGATGTTGCGGATCGTGCCATTGGGCGAGCGCCACATCTTCTTCAGGCCAAATTCCTCGACCCGCTGCTCGTCCGGGGTGATGGTGGCGCATTTCACGGCTACGCCGACCTCTTTGGTCTTTTCGGCGGCGTCGATGGTGATCTGGTCGTTGGTCTCGTCGCGCGCTTCGATGCCCAGATCGTAATACAGCAGGTCTACATCCAGGTAAGGCAGGATCAGCTTGTCTTTGATGAACTGCCACATGATGCGGGTCATTTCATCGCCATCCATCTCGACGATGGGGTTTTCGACCTTGATCTTCGTCATTCTCGGGGGCCTCCGGTCCGGGGTGGTAAGCGTTGTGGGGTCTGTAGCGGAGGGGGCGGGACAAGGGAAGGGGGTATACCATTGCATACCGGCGCCCCATTGTCGCGGCCCTTAACGGCTTTGAAGGATTTCACACTTAGACCAACAGGATGACTGAGCGTGCAATGGCCATCTGTTTAGGGATCGCTGCGTTGTTTTGCGTGGCGTTGGTGGTGCCGGTGAGTGTTCTCACCATGCCTGCTCAGGCTGGTGAAGTTGTGTTGGTGATTGCTCCGCCTTGGTCTGAGACCGGCGGCGCGGCTGAGATTGTCGCAGCTTTGTCCGGGCGTTTTGTCGGCCCAGTCGAGGCGCCCTTTGGCGTTCTGGCGGTGTTGGACGCGCCTGATTTGGCAAGGGAATACGGGGCTTGGCTGGTCCTTGATGGACGGCTGGTTGCACAGATTTGCGGTTTGCGGCCGGGTTAGGTGAAGGGTTGGTTGGGATGACGGATCAAGACAGCACGCCTGAGCGCGATAGCTTTGTCCAGGTAAGGCTGGGACATTGGGCGGTCTTTGCCATGGTGCTGGTGGTCGGCTTGTCCACGGCACTGATCGGCGGTCCGATCTGGAGCGGTCTGGCGCCCGCGCTTGTTTTAGCCGGTCTCGCGACATTGGCGCGCCGGTTGTCGCCGCCGTTTCAGGCGGTGATCATTGCAATCGTCTTGGCCGGGCAGGGCATCGCCTTCACGGCGAGTTTCGCCGGGCACCCGTTTCAAATCGACAGCCACATGATGTTCTTTGCGCTGTTGGCTGTGGTGGCCACGATGCGTTCGATTCCGGCGCTATTGGCGATTGCCGCAGTGGTGGCGGTGCACCATCTGAGTTTCGGTTTCCTTCTGCCCACATTAATCTATCCGTCGGTCGACCCTTTGGTAAATCTGGAACGCACGTTTTTGCACGCAGCGATCGTGGTGCTGCAGGTCGGCGTGCTGACCCTGTCGATCCGGGCGCAGTCACAGCAAAACAAGAGCATCGAGCAGGCCCACGATATGGCAATGGAGGCCGCGGTCAGCGCCGAGGAGGCCCGCGCGGAGGCCGAGGCGCGGCAAGCCCAGGCCGACGCGGCGCGCTTGGCGATCACGCAGGTGGTCGAGGCGCTTGGCCTGCGCTTGCGGGAAGTGGCGGCGCGGGATCTGACAGGCCGACTTGGTCAAGACGTGCCCGACGCGTTCCGCGACCTGGCGCGGGACTACGACACAGCGCTGCTGATGATGGGGGATGCGTTGGCCGATACGCTGACCATCGCGACCGAATTTCAGCAGGAGGCCGGAACATCCGCCGAAGCGTCGCAAAAGATGGCAGATCAGCTCGAAGCGCAGGCCGCACAAATCACCGAGACATCAAATGCGATCCGTGATCTGTCGGCCTCTCTGACCGGGACGGAAACTGCGATCGGAGAGTTGAAGAACCGGGCGGGAGATGCGGCCGAAAAAGCCAATCGCGGTGGCGATGTGGTGCGCCGAGCCGTCGTGACGATGGGGCAGGTGCGACAATCCTCGGACGAGATCAGCTCCATCATTGAAGTGATCGAGGATATCTCCTTCCAAACCAATTTGCTGGCCTTGAATGCCGGTGTCGAAGCCGCACGCGCCGGAAGTGCTGGATCGGGCTTCGCGGTTGTCGCCGCAGAGGTACGCGCGCTGGCCCATCGAACATCTGAGGCCGCCAGCCAGGTGAAAGCGCTGATTTCCTCCAGCGTGGGTCACGTCGCCGATGGCGTCGAATTGGTCGATGCGGCAGGCGCGGCGTTGGAAGATATCGAAGCGACGATCAACATCGCGGCGGATCAGGTGGGGGATCTGGCCGACCGGGTGTCGGATCAAACGGCGCAATTGCGCGACATGTCGGGTGCGGTCGAGGCGATTGACATGGCCCTTCAAGGATATGCCGCACGGACCGAAGAGGTGTCTGCCATGGCCGCCAGAATAGCCAAATCCGCCACGGATTTGCATCGTGGGATGGCGCAGTACACTCTGGGAGACGGCGCGGCCAGTCCGCCGCGCCTCCAACGGGCCAGCTAAACAAAAAAGCGTCAGCCGCTCTCGTCTTCCGACGCCTTGAAACCTGCGATCTTCGCTTCGAGAAACTTGCGTGCGCGCCGTTCAGAGATGATCACGCGCACGGCCGTGCGGAACAATTCCTCGGTCGTGGGCGAGGAGGATCCGATATTGCGCGCGATCTCCTCCGGCAGATCTTCATTGCCGTATTTCTCGGACGCGTTCACTGTGTCGAGGGCCAGCTTTTCGGCCAGATCCTGGGCAAAACTACTCATCGCGGGTTACCGTGTGGTTTCGGTCAAGCGGCGGCGGACATAGGTCTGCACATGGTCGATCATTGGATCCATCGCCGGATCCTCGAAGAAATGCCCGGCGCCTTCCATCTCGGTATGGGTGATGGTGATGCCTTTTTGCTCGTGCAACTTGTCCACCAGGATTCGCGTATCCTGGGGCTTGGCCACACGGTCGGATGTGCCGTTGATGATCAGGCCGGAGGACGGGCAGGGCGCCAGGAAGCTGAAATCATACATATTCGCGGGCGGGCTGACCGAGATGAACCCGGTGATCTCGGGCCGCCGCATTAAAAGTTGCATGCCGATCCACGCCCCAAAGGAAAAACCGGCGACCCAGCAATGTTTGGAATTGGGGTTGAGCGATTGCAGATAATCGAGCGCCGAGGCCGCATCCGACAATTCGCCGATGCCCTGATCATACTCGCCTTGCGACCGGCCAACGCCGCGGAAATTGAACCGCAGGACCGTAAATCCCATATTATGGAAGGCGTAGTGCAGATTGTAGACCACGCGGTTGTTCATCGTGCCGCCGAACTGCGGATGCGGATGCAGGATGATGGCGATCGGGGCATCTTTGGCCTTTTGGGGGTGGTAGCGGCCTTCCAGGCGGCCTTCTGGTCCGGGGAAAATCACCTCGGGCATCCACGTCTCCTCGCGTCGTGTCGTATGCGGGCCGGGTGCAGCCCTTCCTTGACGGAACGCTGACCTGACCTTAGAACGATTCCAAGTTTGGGCGCGCCGGGATGGTCGCGCCGCAGGGCTGCATCGCAGTTAAGCGTGGGGCGCTGAAAGGTCAATCATTCTAGCGGGTCTCGACCTGATTTGCGGAGGGTGGCATGAAGCTGAGCACCAAGGGGCGCTATGCCATGGTCGCCATGGCCGATCTGGCTCTGTTGAAACCGGAGACATTGTCACCGCTTTCGGATTTGTCGAAACGGCAGGATATCTCGCTGCCCTATCTGGAGCAGCTCTTTGTGAAGTTGCGACGGGCGGATCTGGTGATCTCCGTCAGGGGGCCAGGCGGCGGCTACCGTTTGGCGCGGCCCGCCTCCGAGATCCGGGTGGTCGAAATCTTTGAGGCGGTCGATGAGACGGTCAGCGCACTTTACACCGGTGCGGGCGCGTCGGGTGGCGCGTCGGGGAGCCGGGCGCAGAGCCTCAGCAATCGTCTTTGGGAAGGCCTCAGCGCCCATGTCTATGTCTTTTTGCACCAGACGCGGCTATCGGACGTGGTGAAAAACGACCTGACGCCCTGCCCAGCCGTGCCAAACCTGTTCGAGGTTGTGGATGATTAGGGATTGCGCCGACTGTGCCGTCGCCGGAGGCACATGTTCTGGCAAAAATTTGCAGCGGCGCAGATTTGACGGTTTGGGATTTTGGATTTCGGTCTCGCTATTCGTGAATGTCGGGTGCCTCCGGCGGGAGTTTTTTGGCCAAGATGAAGGAGCATGCGCTGCTTTGGGGCGGGGCGCGTGAACCGGACCTATCTCGATTGGAATGCCACGGCGCCGTTGCGAGCGGAGGCGCGCGACGCAATGGTCGCGGCGATGGATTTGGTTGGCAATCCGTCCTCGGTTCATTCCGAAGGGCGTGCGGCGAAGGCGGTTCTGGAGCGCGCGCGGGCGCGGGTGGCAGAGGCTTTGGGGGCGCAGGCCGCGGATATCGTGTTTGTGTCTGGCGCGACGGAAGCTGCGGCGCTTGCCCTGGCCGGGCGCGGTTTGCATGGCGCGGGCATTGAACATGACGCCGTACGTGCCTGGGTGGTGGAAGATCTTGCCGTGCAAGGGGACGGTCGTGTTGCGGTGCCGAACCCCGCCACAGCCTGCCTGCAGGTGGCCAATTCCGAGACCGGCGTTCTACAGGATCTACCCGAGGGGCTCGCCGTCAGCGATTGGACCCAAGGATTTGGCAAAGTGCCCTTGGCGTTCGATTGGTCCGGTGTGGAGATGGCGTTTGTTTCGGCCCATAAGATCGGTGGCCCCAAGGGGATCGGCGCGTTGGTGCTGCGGCGTGGCCTGGATCTTGAGGCGCGCATCAGGGGCGGTGGGCAAGAGATGGGGCGCCGCCATGGAACCGAAAACCTGATCGGCATTGCTGGATTTGGCGCTGCGGCTGAGGCTGCGACACAAGATTTGGCCAAAGGGAATTGGGACGAGACGCACAAACTTAGAAATATTCTAGAAAACACCCTGGAAGCCCGCGCCCCATCGACTATTTTAGTCGGGAAAGGGGAGAACCGGCTGCCCAACACCACGATGTTCATCACGGAAGGGTGGAAAGGCGAAACCCAAGTGATGGCGATGGATCTGGCGGGATTTGCCGTTTCGGCGGGTTCGGCCTGTTCCAGCGGCAAGGTCAAAGCCTCGGGCGTGTTGCGCGCCATGGGGTATTCCGAGGCCCAGTCGGCATGTGCATTGCGCGTGTCTTTGGGCCCCGACACGACAGAGGCTGAGGTGGCCGCGTTTTGCGACGCTTGGCTGCGGGCCCACGCAAAGAAATTCGCGCGCTGACATCGCGCGAGGCGGCACGCGCGCCGATGGCGCGAAACGGCATATGCGCCTCTGGATGCGGCGCGACATATCAGGACTGCGCCGCTTTGGTGCGATGGAGGACGACATGAACGCACTCGATACCGAGATGACCCAAGTCAAAGAGGGCGTCGATCAGGAGACGGTCGATGCGGTCAAGGATTTGGGCGGCAAGTATAAATACGGCTGGGAAACCGAGATCGAGATGGACTACGCCCCGAAGGGCGTGAATGAGGACATCGTCCGCTTGATCAGCGACAAGAACGGCGAGCCGGAATGGATGACCGATTGGCGCCTGCAGGCGTTCAAGCGCTGGAAGCAGATGGACGAGCCCGAATGGGCGATGGTCGATTACCCCGCCATCGACTATCAGGATCAGTATTACTACGCGCGCCCGAAAAGCATGACCAACAAACCGAAATCGCTCGATGAGGTCGATCCGGAGCTGCTGCGCACCTACGAAAAGCTGGGCATCCCGCTGAAAGAGCAGATGATCCTGGCCGGTGTCGAAGGCGCCGAAGATATGCCAGCGGAGGGCCGCAAGGTCGCCGTGGATGCCGTGTTCGACAGTGTCAGCGTCGGCACGACGTTTAAGGCGGAGCTGGCCAAGGCAGGCGTCATTTTCTGTTCGATCAGCGAGGCGATCAAGGACCACCCGGATCTGGTGAAGAAGTATCTGGGCTCGGTCGTGCCGATTACAGACAATTTCTTCGCGACACTGAACTCGGCCGTCTTCTCGGACGGATCCTTCGTCTATATCCCGGAAGGTGTGCGCTGCCCAATGGAGTTGAGCACCTATTTCCGCATCAATGCGGAGAATACGGGCCAGTTCGAGCGCACGTTGATCATCGCCGATAAAGGCAGCTATGTCAGCTACTTGGAGGGCTGCACGGCGCCGATGCGCGATACCCATCAGCTCCATGCGGCGGTCGTCGAGATCGTGGCGCTGGAGGATGCGGAGGTGAAGTATTCCACCGTCCAGAACTGGTATCCCGGCGATGAGAACGGCAAGGGTGGGATCTACAACTTCGTGACCAAACGCGCCGATTGCCGCGGGGATCGCTCGAAGGTGATGTGGACCCAGGTCGAGACCGGCTCAGCCGTCACTTGGAAATATCCGTCTTGCATCCTGAGAGGTGATGACAGCCAGGGTGAGTTCTACTCCATCGCGATCGCCAACAACATGCAACAAGCAGATACCGGCACGAAGATGGTGCATCTGGGCAAACGCACGAAATCGCGGATCGTCTCCAAGGGGATTTCCGCGGGTCGTGCGCAGAACACCTATCGCGGGCTGGTCTCCATGCACCCCAAGGCGAAGGATTCCCGCAACTACACCCAGTGCGACAGCCTTCTGATCGGCGACAAATGCGGCGCCCATACCGTGCCCTATATCGAGGTGAAGAATAACTCCTCGCGGGTGGAGCATGAGGCGACCACGTCCAAGGTTGACGATGATCAGATGTTCTACTGCCAATCGCGCGGCATGGATGAGGAAGAAGCCGTGGCGCTGATCGTGAACGGGTTCGCCCGCGAAGTGCTGCAGGCGTTGCCGATGGAATTCGCGATGGAAGCACAGCAATTGGTCGCGATCTCGCTGGAAGGATCGGTGGGGTGAGAACCTATGGCGGCATGATTGGCGGTGATCTTACCGTGGAAGAGAGCGGTGAGATCACGGCCATGGTCCAAGGGAATGTGACCATTGCGTCGGGATGTGACGTCGTTGTCTCCGGCATGGTGAACGGCGATGTCGTCCTGCGTCCGGGCGCAACTGCGCAGGTGACCGGTTTGATCAACGGCACGCTTCGCGACGAGGGTAGGGCCAAGGTCGAATGAACGCGGATTTGGCACCCTCCCGCGCAACCGGCCTGCGACCGTTTCTGTTCGGCGCAATCGGCGTTGCGATTGGTTTTGTCGCGGCGCGAGGGCAGTTGGTTTCGGACCGGCTCTACGATCAGGTGATCGGTGTCGAGACGCCAGTCCCAGCCGTGGAGGCCGAGTTTTTCGGCAATCTCTTTGCCTTTGCGGGCGGAGCGTTGCTGGCGGCCTTGCTGTTTCTCTATGCGCTTGGCGCGATGCTCTTCGGGCGCACGCGACCCGGCGTGATTGTGATGTTTGTCGGCTTTTTGCTGGCCTTCGGCGCGGTGCATATCGCGGCCGAGTTTAACCTGATCCCGGGGCTTTAGAACCTGCGCCCCACCCAATACATGCGCCGTGTGGCGCCACGGAACGGAGACAAGAGATGCTTGAGATCAAAGGCTTAGCCGTCAAACTTGAAGAAGAAGACAAGCAGATCCTGAAGGGTGTCGATCTGTCGGTAGAGGCCGGAAAGGTCCATGCGATCATGGGTCCCAACGGTTCGGGCAAGTCCACCTTGTCCTATGTCTTGTCGGGCAAGGATGGCTACGAAGTGACCGACGGCTCGGCTCTTCTCGAAGGTGAAGACCTGCTGGATATGGACCCGGAAGAGCGGGCGGCGGCGGGTCTGTTCCTCGCATTTCAGTATCCGGTGGAGATCCCCGGGGTCGGCAACATGACCTTCCTGCGCACGGCTCTGAACGCGCAACGCAAGGCGCGCGGCGAAGAGGAAATCAGCGCAGGCGATTTCCTGAAGCTGATCCGCGCCCGGGCGAAGGATCTGAAAATCGATGCCGATATGTTGAAGCGTCCGGTCAATGTGGGCTTCTCGGGCGGTGAGAAAAAGCGCAATGAGATCCTGCAGATGGCCATGCTTGAGCCCAAGATGTGCATTCTGGATGAAACGGATTCCGGCCTGGATGTCGACGCGATGAAGCTTGTCAGCGAAGGCGTGAATGCACTGCGCGATGCGGGGCGCGGGTTCCTTGTGATCACCCATTATCAGCGGCTGCTTGATCATATCAAACCCGATGTGGTGCATATCATGGCCGATGGGCGCATCGTGAAATCCGGTGGGCCGGAACTGGCGCTTGAGGTCGAACAAAACGGCTATTCCGATATCCTGGCGGAGGTGGCGTGATGGCTCAGGCTGCCACAAAACTGGATGTGACCGATGCACGGTTGGAGGGGCTGAGTTTTCCCGAAGGTGGTGCCGCGTGGGCGATGTCCGCGCGCGAGGGGGCATTGGCCAGACTGCGCGAAATGCGCCTGCCGACAAAACGTGATGAATATTGGCGCTATACCGATCCCAGCAGCCTGACCCAGGCTGTCGCACCTCGGGCGGCGGTGTTCTCGGCGGGCGATGATGTGCCGCTGTTCCAGGACATCGACCGATTGAAGATCGTTTTTGTCGATGGGGTGTTTTCGCCTGATAAATCGGATGATCTGAGCCTGGCAGGGCTTGAGATTGAGCGTCTGAGCGATGCGCTGTCTAAAGACATCCATTGGGCGAAGGATCTTTACGGCGCGCGTGAAACCGCGGGTCAGGATCCTGTCGCGCGGCCCTTGGCGGCGTTGAACACGGCCTTTGCCAGCGATGGCGTGGTGATCCGGGCCACTGGCAAGGCGGAAAAGCCCGTCGCGCTGATCTACCTGCACCGCGACGAGAGTTCGGATGCAATCCTGCACCATCTGGTGCGGGTGGAGCCCGTCGCCGAGCTGACCTTGCTAGAGGTCGGACCCGCCGCGGCGCGCTTCAACAAATGTATGGAGATCGACGTGGCCGAAGGTGGCGCGTTCCACCATGTGCGCGCCCAGGGCCGTGACCATGAACGCCGCTGCGTCAGCCACATGTTCGCCCGCGTGGCGGCGGAGGCTTTGTACAAAAGCTTTACCACCACCGCCAACGGCGTGATGACGCGCAATGAACATGTGATTGAAATCATTGGCGATAGCGCCACCGCCCATGTCGCGGGTGCGGCGCTCGGCGACGGCGCCTATGGCGCCTTCCACCACGACGACACGGTGTTCATCACCCACGACGCCGTGGATTGCGAAAGCCGTCAGGTCTTCAAGAAAGTGCTGCGCAACGGGGCGGAGGGCGTGTTTCAGGGCAAGATCCTGGTCAAAGCAGGCGCGCAGAAAACCGATGGCTATCAGATCAGCCAATCGCTCCTGCTGGACGATGACAGCTCGTTCCAAGCCAAGCCCGAACTTGAAATCTACGCCGATGACGTGATCTGTTCGCATGGCTCCACGACCGGTGCGATTGATGAAGACGCGCTGTTCTATCTGCGCTCACGCGGTGTGCCGACGGATGTTGCGACGGATCTGCTGGTACTGGCCTTCTTGGCCGAAGCCATCGAAGAGATCGACAATGACGCATTGCGCGACGACATTACCGCAAGATTGGCCGAATGGCTGGAAAGGCGGCGTCTGGGCTGAAGCAACTATGAGCGTTTCGACCGACATGATGGCCACGTGGCGGCGCCCACGTGCGGTGATGCGCAAGCTGCTGACCATGGGCCAGCGGGAGGATCGCGCTTTGGCATTCCTCTTCGGGGCCTGTGCGCTGATCTTCGTGGCACAATTGCCGCGCCTGGCGCGGGAAGACACCCTGCGCCCCGACGAGGTGCCGTTTCAGGCCGAACTGGCGACAACATTTTTCGGGATCATGCTGGTTTGGCCGCTCTTGCTTTACGGCATTGGCAGCCTGACGCACCTGATCGCGCGGGCCTTCAAGGGGCGCGGGACGTTCTATACCGCACGGCTGGCTCTGTTTTGGAGCCTTCTGGCCTCCACCCCCGCTTGGCTCTTCTACGGTTTGGTGGCGGGCTTTGTGGGGCCGGGGCCGGGCCAGCAGATCGCGGGCGTGATCGTTCTGGGCGCATTTCTGACCTTCTGGAGCATTTGCCTGCGCGAGGCCGAAAGCAACCCCGAGGGGGCGGCGGCGTGACAGATGTGTTGAACCTGCGCAGCCTGTTGGGCATGGCGCGCGCGACCGTGATGGATCCGCAAGGCGGTGGCCGCGTGATCCTGGATACCGCCCGCGGAATGCCGGCGGGCGCAGTGTGGCTGTGTTTCTCCATCATTATCGTCGGTTCGCTGATCATGGGCGAATTGGCCAGCCTGATGCTGGGGCCATTGGATGACGGTCCACTGACCGGGCAGCCGACCTTGGTCATGGGTCTGGTACAAGCGGCATCCTTGTTTCTGGTGGTCCATGCGATCACCCATATCGGGCGGCTTTTCGGCGGGCAGGGCGAGTTCCTGGGCGCCTTGGCCCTGATGACGTGGTTACAATTTGTCTTTCTGCTGGTGCAGGTCGTGATGCTGCTGACCACCTTGGTGCTGCCGCCTTTGGGCGCCATCGTCATGACCTTGGCCTTGGGCCTGTTCCTGTGGCTGTTTTTGAACTTCATCGCGGTGCTGCACGGGTTCCAATCCCTGGGCGCGGTGTTTGTGATGACCCTGGTCAGCTTCATAGCGATCATATTCGTGATCAGTCTGGTTCTCAGCCTGCTGGGCATCGTCACGGTGGAGCCTACATGACCTATCCGAACGATTTGGGGCGTGACCGCCCGAGCACTTGGAGTGTGCCGCATGTATGACATCGACAAGATCCGCGCGGATTTCCCGATCCTGTCGCGAGAGGTAAACGGAAAACCGTTGGTCTATCTCGACAACGGGGCCTCGGCACAAAAACCGCAGGTGGTGATTGATGCGATCAGCCAGGCCTATGCGATGGAATATGCCAATGTGCATCGCGGGCTGCACTACCTGAGCAATCTGGCGACCGAGAAATATGAGGGCGTGCGTCAGACAATTGCGCGGTTCCTAGGTGTGAAGGATGCCGAAGAAATCGTGATGAATTCCGGCACCACCGAGGGCATCAACCTGGTCGCCTATGGCTGGGCAATGCCCCGGATGCAGGCGGGCGACGAGATCATTCTCAGCATCGCCGAACACCACGCCAATATCGTGCCGTGGCATTTCCTGCGCGAACGCCAAGGCGTGGTGTTACGGTGGGTGGATGTAGATGCCAATGGCGATCTGGACCCGCAGGCAGTGATTGACGCGATGGGGCCGAAGACCAAGCTGGTGGCTCTGTCCCATATGTCGAACGTGCTGGGTACGGTTTTTGACGTAAAGCCGATCATTGAGGCCGCCCATGCGCGCGGGATCGCCGTGCTGCTCGATGGCAGCCAGGCTGCGGTGCATATGCCGGTGAATATCGATGATCTGGGCGCAGATTTCTACGCGATCACGGGACATAAGCTTTATGGGCCGTCAGGCTCGGGTGCGATCCATATCAAACGCGAACGGATGGACGAGATGCGGCCCTTTATGGGCGGCGGCGACATGATCCGCGACGTGCATCGCGATCAGGTGACCTGGAACGACCCGCCGATGAAGTTTGAGGCGGGCACGCCCGGCATCGTGCAACAGATCGGCCTTGGCGTGGCGCTCGACTATATGATGGGCGTTGGTATGGACCGGATCGCCGCCCATGAGCGTGATCTGACAGCCTATGCGCGAACTCGTCTAGAGGGGCTGAATTGGCTGAATCTGCAGGGAAAATCCGCGGACAAGGGGGCGATCTTCAGCTTCACGATGGCGGGCGCGGCCCATGCCCATGATATCTCTACGGTGCTTGACAAGAAGGGTGTGGCCGTACGGGCCGGACATCATTGTGCGCAACCTTTGATGGAGCATATGGGTGTGAATGCCACCGCGCGCGCCTCTTTCGGGATGTACAATACCCGTGACGAGGTGGATGTATTGGTGGACGCTCTGGAGCTTTGCCACGAGCTTTTCGCGTAAATATTTCAAAACGAGGCTCTCCCGCATAGGACATGGCAGCAGAGCTGCAGGTCCCATTTTGGGCCCGGCGCGCCGTCGCTTTCCGCGCTGTCGGCGCGGGAGCGTTGCGCGTCACCTGTGAACTTGGCGCCTCGTTGCATCTGTTCTTTGGGTATTTGGGGGCCAGTGGGAGACAGGGAGGGGTTCCACCTCGCGGCAAGGCGCGGTAGAGCGCGTCGACGGATGGAGGGGACATGCCGGAATTCTCAGAGCTTCTACCGATGTTGGTGTTGATCCTGGCGATTGGCGGGATCGCGGGGGTGATTGCGGGCCTATTGGGGGTCGGTGGAGGCATCGTGTTGGTGCCAGCCTTTTTCTTTGCCTTCGAGGGTTTGGGATATTCCACCGATGGGCTGATGCAGATTTGCCTCGCCACGTCCCTGGCGACGATCATCGTGACGTCTGTGCGTTCGGTCTTGGGCCACAACAAGAAGGGGGCGGTGGATTGGGAGATCCTGCGCGCCTGGGGGCCGGGCATTGCCATTGGCGCGGCGTTGGGCGTGGTGGTGGCCAGTGGGTTACGCAACGAGGTGCTGATGGGCATTTTCGGCGTTCTCGGCATCGCGGTGGGTCTTTACATGGCGTTTGGCCGGTCTGAATGGCGGTTGGGCGACGCTATGCCCGGCGGGATTGGACGCGCGGTCACATCCCCGACCTTGGGCTTTCTGTCAGTATTGATGGGGATCGGTGGCGGGTCCTTCGGGGTGCCGTTGATGACGCTTTACGGGCAGGCGATCCACCGGGCCGTGGCGACCGCGGCGGGCTTTGGTGTGATTATCGCGGTGCCGTCGGTCATGGGATTTCTGCTGTTGCCCGTTGAGGGCGACGGGCGTCCGCCCTTCACATTGGGGCAGGTCAACTTGGTGGCCTTCGCGGTCGTGGTGGCGATGACATTAATCACCACACCGTTGGGTGTGAAACTGGCCCATGCGATGGATCCCAAGCCGCTGAAGCGGGTCTTCGCGGTGTTTATCCTGATCATGGCGGCCAATATGCTGCGCCGCGCTTTGGGGTTTTAACCATGCGCGATAGCGGCTGGCAGGTTTTCCCGCCGGAGCCTGTGGTTTTGGACTGGGTGGCGTCGGCGCTCAGCGCTGCGCTGGCCCATGACGAGCCGCTGCGCCATGGCGGGACCTGGCAAGTTGGCGTCGATGCGTTGCCGAACGATGCGGCCGGGCGCGTGGGCGATGGTCCGCCCTTCGGCGGCGCGGCGTTGCGGGCGGCGGGCGCGATGCCGCTGCATCCGGCGCAGATCTCGGTTGTCCATCCCGGATATCCCAGGCGCGATCCTGAGGAGAGCGAGGCCGCCCATCGGTTCCGGCGCAATCGCGATGCGGCGCATCTGGACGGGCTGTTGCCCGAGGGCCCGGGGCGGCGGCGGCATTTGCGCGAGCCCCATGCCTGGATCCTGGGCATCGCCCTCACAGAAGCTGATGCGCAGGCCGCCCCGCTGGTCATCTGGGAAGGGAGCCATCATGTGATCGGGGTCGCATTCGCGCAGATCTTCGAGGGTATCCCGCCCGGCGCATGGGGCGATCTGGACGTAACCGAGGCCTATCAGGCGGCCCGGGCGAAGGTGTTTGAGACCTGCCGACGGCGTGCCCTGCCATTGCGCGTGGGGGAGACGGTCTTGCTACACCGTCATCTGATCCACGGTGTTGCGCCCTGGGCCGAGGGGGGCAGGGCTGATCCGGCGGGGCGGGCCATCGCCTATTTTCGTCCGTGTTTTGAGCAGGTTGAGCGCTGGCTGAACGCCTAGCCGGGAAAAACCTGGCGCGTTGAGAATAATTCCGGCTGCCCAGGCGTAACCCATCCGAACACAGATTGTTTCGGAGGCTCCCATGCGCCCGCTGACCCTTGCAACCGCCCTTATCATGCTAATCATCCTGCCTGCCGCGGCGGCGCTGGACAGTGACGTGCCAGCACCCGCCGCATGGCGGATGCCGGAGATCCAGTTGAGCTTCATGCCCGAAAATGGCTGGCCCGCCTCGATGTCGGGCTTGGCGTGGACCTTCGACGCCATCGCACGCTGATCCAACCTTGATTGCGCCGTTCTCCTTCGGGCGGCGCGCAGCCATATCCGCGATACCCGGCCCTATTTTTTGACAGAATAAGGATGCATTTTATGAAACACGTCTTTCTTTCCGCGGCGCTTTTGGGCGCGTTTGTCTCACCCGCCGCCGCCTCGTTGGTCATTAATGTCGATGGTGCGATTGGCTCGGGTTTCACCACATGGACGTTTTCCGGGAGCGCCGTTGCCCGCGACAGCGGTCGGTTCAGCGCAGATGATACGTTTCAAAGCGCTGAGCAGTTTTTCGATCTTGGAGATTTCACGGATGTGGATTCCTTTGATGTCCCCGACAACGGTGGGGCTGTATTTGGAAATGCCGTCATCTCGGTGGACACTCAGTTGCGCAACATCGATGCCATTTTGATCGATGATGACAATACCGGCCTGGATGATCTTGGTATCGGTGTCGACGGCAATCGTGACCTGGCTTTTGACCTTGGCGATCTGGTGGCATGGTCCGGGGTGCTGACGGTTGAGGGCATCGATATCGGTGATCTCGATGAAGGCGGATTGGGCCAGACCTTCACCACATCGTTTTTCGGCGGCAATCGGCGCGACGCGCTTGATCTGCAATTGGTGATCGGGGGTGCCGAGATTGCCCCGGTGCCTTTGCCTGCGAGCCTGCCAATGCTGCTGGCAGCGCTCGGGGGGGCGGGTTGGATGGCCCGGCGCAAGCGCGTTTGACACGTGGCCCCGGCAACCCGCCTAGGGCGCGCGGTTCAGGCGTGCCGCGCGCCCGCCTCGCCGTTTCTGCAATTGGTCGCGGCGGTCCGGAAGGGTCGCCATGACCGAACGCCGGGCTTCTGGCGCCATACGCGACCATTGGGTGATTTCATCGATGGAGCGCAGGCAACCGGTGCATAGGCGCGATTCGGGGTGGATCACGCAGATCTTCACGCAGGGGCTCTCGACCTCGTCGCGGCTCCAGATATCGTCACTCATGCCTGTTCCCTCAAATGGCGCAACCGGTCGAGCGCCCCTTGCAAGATATAGCCCGCGGCGACAGCGTCGATCACCTCAGCGCGACGTTTGCGGGTGGTATCCGCCTCAAGCAAGGCTTTTTCCGCGGCCACAGTGCTCAGCCGTTCGTCCCAAAAGGTGATCGGCAGGGCGACAAAATCAGGGCGTCCGGACAGATTGCGCGCAAAGGCACGCGTCGCCTGGGCGCGGGGCCCTTCGGAGCCATCCATATTGCGCGGCAGGCCCAGGATCAGCCCCGCCACATCGCGGGCCCGGGCCAATGTCGACAAGGCATCGGCATCAATACCGAATTTCTGACGTTTCAGCGTCTCCAATGGGCTGGCCGAGGACATCAGCCGATCCGACAGCGCCACGCCGATCGTCTTGGTGCCCAGATCCAAACCCAGAAGCGGCGGCATCGGCGGCAGGGCGGCGGCAAAATCTTCGATACGATCGTAAATCATTCCAGTGTTTGCCCGGCCTGCGCCATGGCTGCGCGGAAGGCGCGGTCGATCAGCGCTAGCGCTTCAGGGGCGTCGGCGAAGACGCTTTGCGCGTCGTCATGGACGATTTGGGCGGCATTGCTGCGGCCAAGCGCGCCATAGGCTGTGATCAATTGCGCCCAATCCTGCGGCGTGCCGCCTTCGGTCGCCAGGCGATCGGCGAGGCCTGAGACCATGCCTTCGATCATCTCGCGTTGTTCATCGGGGCTGAGCCCTTGGGCGGCGGCGATATCGGCGGCGGTCGGCCCGCTGGGTTGAGGCAGGGCGGCCGGATCGAAGGCAGCGCCTGCCGCGCGCGCGACAGAGCTGATCTGCAGTTGAATGGGCTCGACCCATGGCGCATCGGGGCGGCTTTCCCCAAGAAGGTTTGACCAGATCGGCAGTGCCAGATCGGGGCGCCCCTGCTGGGCATACATTTCGCCAGCATAATAGCGGGCCGTGCCGTCGCGCGGTTCCAGTTCAAGCCCGCGCAGCAGCGCCTCCTCGGCTTCGGGCGAGACATAGCCCCCGGCGGCAAAAATCATCATCTCGGCATAGTCGATCCAATGGCGCCCGGTGGCGTCCTCGCCCAACAGGGTCAGCAATCGCGATTGCGCGTTGTGGGCGGCGCGAAAATTGCCCAGCATCGCCTCATTGGCGGCCAACAGGGTCAGGCCCTCGACATCGCCGGTGCGCAATTCCATCACGCCGCGCAATTGCTCGACCAATTCCAGCCGCTCGGGGTCGACCTCGGGGCGCGGGCGTTGAGGCGCCTGTGCCTCGGCGGTGGCTTGGTCCGGGCGATTGGCGCGGGCGGTTTCCACTATGTCGATCCGCGTCGCCAAGGGCAGATCGGCATAGCCAGGCGCGCCGATCATCGAATAGACGCCGAAGGCGCCCACCAGGCTGATCCCAAGCGCCACCGTGATGCCCATAAGCCCAAACTTGCCCGCCTGATTGTCATGGCCTTCGCGTTGCAAGGCGCGGTCGGCCTCCAGGATGCGGCGGCTGACCTCGGTGCGGGCGCGCTCGGCCTCGTCTTCTGTGACAATCCCGCGGGCAACATCGCGGTCGATTTCCGCCAGCTGATCTCGGTAGACGCGCAGGTCGTAGGCGGCTGCCGGGGCTTCAATATTCGTTGGGCGGCGCGCAGCCAGCACAACCATGACGGCGACCACCAGGCAAAGCGCGCCTGACGCAATCCAAAACACCAGCACCGTTTATCCTCTCCTCCGTGTCCAGCCCTGACATAAGCACCCGAAAGGTCAAACGAAAGACGGCACCGGGCCGCAACCCTCACATCCGTGTGGGTCTGGCCGCGACAAGATGCGCCAAGGTCGCAAATTGCACCTGTTTCGTCGCGCTGAGTATCCTGTCATCCAGCATCCTACCGCACATCAGATAGGACAGGATCGGAGCCCGATATGCGCAGATATTCCGCCTTTGCGATCGCCAAAGAAGCCATGCGCCACCATTCGGGGTGGGAGCGCGCGTGGCGGTCGCCAACACCCAAACCCAGCTACGATGTGGTGATTGTGGGGGCGGGCGGGCATGGGCTGGCCAGCGCCTACTACCTGGGCAAGAATTTCGGGATCACCAATGTCGCAGTGATCGAGAAAGGCTGGCTGGGCGGCGGTAATACCGGGCGAAACACGACGATCATCCGGTCGAATTATTTGCAAGATGCCAGCGCTGCGATCTACGAAAAGTCCCGATCCCTGTATGAAACGCTCAGCCAGGATCTGAACTACAATGTCATGTTCAGTCCGCGCGGCGTGATGATGTTGGCCCAGACGCAGGGCGAGGTGCGGGGATATCTGCGCACCGCCCAGGCCAATGCGCTGCAGGGCGTCGAGACGCGATTCATCGGACCGGCCGAGGTCAAAAAGCTGTGCCCGATCATGAATATCGACGGTCCCCGCTATCCTGTATTGGGTGCCCTGTGGCAGCCCCGCGGCGGCACGGCGCGCCATGACGCGGTGGCCTGGGGCTATGCGCGGGCCTGTTCGGATATGGGGATGGATATCATCCAGCAGACCGAAGTGACGGGGATTACACGCGACAATGGCGCGGTCACCGGGGTCGAGACCACCAAGGGCTTTGTCGGCTGCAAGAAGCTGGGTGTCGTGGTGGCGGGCCATTCCGGTGTGCTGGCCGAAATGGCGGGATTCCGTCTGCCGGTGGAATCAGTGGCGTTGCAGGCGCTGGTGTCTGAGCCGATCAAGCCGATCATGGATGTGGTTGTGATGGCCAACACCGTCCACGGCTATATGAGCCAATCCGACAAGGGCGAGATGGTGATCGGCGGCGGCACAGACGGCTACAACAATTACACCCAACGCGGATCGTTCCACCATATCGAGGAAACCGTCCGTGCGCTGATCGAGACCTTTCCCATGCTGTCGCGGCTGAAGATGCTGCGCCAATGGGGCGGGATCGTGGATGTGACGGGCGACCGGTCCCCCATCCTGTCGAAAACACCCGTTGACGGCGTCTTCTTGAATTGTGGCTGGGGGACGGGGGGCTTTAAGGCCATTCCAGGCTCGGGCTGGGGCTTTGCCGAGCTGATCGCCAAGGGCCACTCGCCCTTGACCGCGGAATTCGGGCTGGAGCGGTTCCGCGAAGGCAGGTTCATCGACGAAAGCGTGGCGGCGGGGGTGGCGCATTGAGGGCGCATAATCTGTCTTTGACAAATTGCTCTGCAAGCGGTGGCGCAGCAGCTCGCCATGCCGCGCGGGGCGATATTCGAGGGCGTGCATTTGGCCCTATGCCTATGGCGTATCTACCGAATCATCCCCGCTCAACGGACAAGGCGCTTGCGGGATTCATCAGGCCAGAGCCCGGTTTCGGTATCGTTGAGATCACGCAGATGGCCCTGCGAAACGCTGGCGAGATCTTGCACAGGGGCAGTTTTCGGCGGGACTTGGCTATTTTTAGCCAACACAATAGGTCCAGATCGGCCCGATTTAGCGCAAGCTCAGCGCGCGTTAACCATTTCATTGAGACATGGCCCCGGCTGTTGCCAGAGTTCCCCACCTTACAGGAGGAACTCCCATGGCTGACTACGAGTATCGCAATAAGGCCTTCGATTACACACCGCCGAACCGATCCGGTAGCGGTGCCGGGGGCGCTCTACTTTTCATTGGCGGCATCTTCGCGCTGTTTATCCTCGCGATGGTGTTCATGGGCGGCGGAGATGGTGGCGTCACCGCTCCAGAAGCCGCAGGTGGCGCAACGGCACCGGCCGTTGAAACGGCCCCGCCCGCTGTTCCGGCAGTGCCAACCGAATAAACCCATCCACTCACGGTACGGGCCTCCGTCGGGTTTCACGACCCGGGCGGGGGCCTGTCGCGTTTGGCGCGGTGGTAGGGACGTCCGGCAGAATCTCGCGCCCCCATGGAACCGATCCCACGCTCGCCCCGTTGTTCGTCGGAGAATAACGGAAAAGGAGCTGTATCCATGGCTGACAACACCAATTCATCTTCCGGCAGCAATTCCGGTTTGGCCTTCATCCTCGGCGGGGTCGTCGTGGCGCTTGGCGTTTTGGCATGGGTTGTCTTCGGCGGTGGATTTGCCGCCGACGAACCCGACCTGCGTATTGAGTTGCCAGGCGGCGCTGCGTTGGAAGGGTCCGTTGAAGAGGGCGGCGAATAACACCGAGCCGTCACATCCAAGTCATCATGTTTCTATTGGCCACGCCCTCTGTTCCGAGGGCGTGGCCGTTTGCGTTCCGGCGGCGTGTGTATCCAACATGCAGGCAATGACCGGACCGATGAACCAGGAGATCCCGCTATGCTGACACTGACTTGTCCCGTCTGCGGGATCGCCGCCTGTGAGACCGAGCTTGCACCCGGCGGTGAGGCGCATCTGAAGCGGTTTGGTCCTGGATCCTCGGATGCCGATTTTGAGGCTTATCTGTTCCTGCGCTCCAATGTGCGGGGTGTGCATTTCGAACGCTGGCGCCATGCGATGGGCTGCGGCAAATGGTTTCTGGCCGCCCGCGACACCGCCACGCTTGAGGTCTTCGGCACATATTCCGCCCAAACGACCGAGCCGCCCGCCGAGATCATAGACGCGATCAAAGCCAAGCGCCCGGGTTGGAGCCCGGAGACATGAGCCGTCCTGCCCTGACAGACGCGCAGGTCGATATGCTGATCAATCCCGGCTACGAGCGGGAAAGCACCGTGATGACCCCATCGCCGGAGCGTCTTCTACCGCTGATCGGGCAATTGCGCTTTGAGCTCGACGGCGCAGAGGCGGGCGCCCCCATGACCGATGGACAAGCACCGCTGGTCGATGCCGCCCCGTGGGAGGCCGTTGGTGCCGCACTTGGCGCAGGCGACCCACAGACGCTGTTGGATGGTTGGCTGGATCTGCTGCCGTTGCTGCGGCTGGCCAGCTTTTACGGTCAGATCGAACCCGGGCGGTATCGGTTGCAAAACACGACACCCGAGGCAGTGCTGGATCGGGTCAGCGGCTATGGTGACATGACGTTAGAGCGGGCCGGGTTTGATGCGGAGGGGCAGGTGATGCTGACCGAGCCACATATTCGGCTGCTGCGGGACGTGCAATGGCGCTGGACCCATGACGAAATCGCCGAGGATATCTATTTCTCCTTCGATATGTGGCCGGGCCCGGCCATCGACCCGAAACGGGTCTATGGCGATATGTCGTTTATCGAACTGGACATGCACCGGATCCTGAACTTGCCGGTTGAGGAACGCAATGCCGACGGCTTCATCGAGCTGAGTGCGACCCAAGAGCAGGAATTGGCCGCGCTCCATCTGACGCTTTTGGCGGCCACCCAAGCCTTTGTTGAAAACGTCGCGCTGGATTTGGCTGCGGATGAAGCTCAGCAAACATTGCGGAGATGGTCAGAGTGATCTTGGGACAATATCGCATATGAGCACACGTTTATCCAAAGGCGGCCGCCTGATTGACCGGTCGCGCAGTGTCAAATTCACCTTCAACGGCAGGTGGATGCGTGGATTTTCGGGCGACACGCTGGCCTCTGCCTTGCTGGCCAATGATCAGATGATGGTAGGCCGGTCGTTCAAGTATCACCGCCCGCGCGGCATCGTCGCCAGCGGCGCGGAAGAGCCCAACGCCTTGGTCAATCTTGGCCGCAAGGACTGCCACGAGCCCAACCAACGCGCCACCACGACCGAGTTGTTCGACCGCCTTGAGGCGCGCAGCCAGAACCATTGGCCGTCGTTGGATTTCGACGTGGGCGCGATCAACGCACTGGTCGCGCGGTTTCTGCCCGCTGGCTTTTACTACAAGACGTTCATGTTTCCGCGCCCGTTCTGGAAACACGTGTTCGAGCCCTTTATCCGCAACTCAGCGGGTCTGGGCGCCGCGCCGGACCCCGAAACGCGCGACCCTGATACCTACGAGCATTTCTACGCTCATCTGGATGTGGTGATCGCAGGCGGCGGTATTGCGGGGCTGATGGCGGCGCTGGCCGCCGGGCGCGCGGGCAAGCGTGTTTTGTTGGCCGAACAAAGTGCGTTTTGGGGCGGGCGGGCCCCGGTGGATGGCGATCTGATCGAGGGGGGGCCAGCAGAAGACTGGATTAACACCATCATCGAAGCCCTTGAAAAGATGAAGAACGTGCATCTGAGGCTGCGGATGCAGATTTCGGGCATTTACGATCATGGCTATGTGTTGGGCTATGAGCAATTGACCGACCCGGACGGCCCTCGGCACCGGTTGTGGCGCATTCGCACTGGGCATGTGATCGCCGCCACCGGCGCCATTGAGCGGCCCTTGAGCTTCCCGGGTAATGATAAACCGGGCGTCATGCTCGCCTCGGCCATGCGCGACTACATCGTAAACTATGGCGTTTCACCGGGGGACAACGTGGTCGTGGTCACGAACAACGACGATGGCTATCGCACGGCGCTGACGGCACATCGCGCCGGGATAAAGGTGGCTTGCATCATCGATCCGCGTGAGACCTCCGATGGCGATTTGCCCGCTGAGGCCCGCGCGAATGGGATCCGCATCCGGACGGGCGCGGCGATCTCGAAGGTGAAAGGGCTGAACAGGGTCGTTTCGGTCCGGGTGCAAGCTCATGGGGCGGATGATGGCGGTTTTGAGGAAATCGCCTGTGACGCCGTAGCGATGTCGGGCGGCTGGTCACCGGTTGTGCATCTCTGGTCCCATTGTGGCGGCAAGTTGACCTGGGACGCGCAGCAGGCCTGCTTTGCGCCAGACACGAACCGCCCACCCACCAACCAGACCGGAGATGGGTTCGTCACCTGTATCGGCGCTGCCGCGGGTGGGCTTTGGGCTGGTGAATGTGTGGCTCAGATCGCCAATCCGCTGAACGGCATGGGTTTCCCGTGCGATCCACCCGCGATAGACGCGCCCCATGAGGCGCCTCTTGCGCCGGTCTGGGTGATGCCAGCCGATGCGGGGCCCAAGAAACGCGCCAAGATGTGGCTGGATTTCCAGAACGATGTGAAGGTCTCTGACGTCGCCCTGGCCGCACAAGAAGGCTATGAAAGCGTCGAACACACAAAGCGCTACACCACACTCGGTATGGCGACGGATCAGGGAAAGTTAAGCAATATTAACGGTCTCGCCGTGCTTGCTGAAGCATTGGATGAAGACATACCGCGCGTGGGCACCACCACCTTTCGCCCGCCTTACACGCCGATCTCTATGGGGGCCATCGCCGGTGAGGCGCGCGGCGACATTTTCCAACCCCTGCGCCGGACCCCGATCCATGGCTGGCACGAAGCGCGTGGCGCGTATTTTGAGCCCGTTGGCCATTGGCGGCGCCCCTATTGTTTCCCGCAGGATGGCGAGAGCCATGAGGATGCCGTCAACCGTGAGATCGATGCCACACGGCGGTCACTCGGTCTGCTGGACGCCTCGACCCTGGGCAAGATCATCGTCAAAGGCCCTGACGCGCCGAAATTCATGGATATGCTCTACACGAATATGATGAGCAGCCTGAGACCGGGCAAATGCCGCTACGGACTGATGTGTTCGGAAAACGGATTTCTGATGGATGACGGCGTGGTGGTGCGGCTGGATGAGGACACGTTCCTCTGCCACACCACGTCGGGCGGCGCCGATCATGTCCATGCGCATATGGAGGATTGGCTGCAATGCGAGTGGTGGGATTGGCAGGTCTACACCGCCAATGTGACCGAGCAATTTGCCCAGATCGCGGTGGTCGGCCCCAAGGCGCGGAAGGTCTTGGAAAAACTCGGCGGCATGGATGTCTCGGCCGAAGCGCTGCCGTTCATGGCGATGGCCGAGGGCAAGCTGGGTGGTTTTGATACGCGCATCTTCCGGATCAGCTTTTCGGGCGAATTGAGCTTTGAAATCGCCGTTCCCGCGGGCCAGGGGCTCGCTTTTTGGGAGGCGCTGCACAAAGCCGGCGCCGAGTTCAACGCGACCCCTTACGGGACCGAGGCCCTGCATGTGATGCGGGCCGAAAAGGGCTTTATCATGATCGGGGATGAGACAGACGGCACCGTGATCCCGCAGGATTTGGGTCTTGGCTGGGCGATTTCCAAGAAGAAGGACGATTTCCTGGGCAAACGCGCTCAGCAGCGATCTTTCATGGACAATCCGGACAGGTGGCAATTGGTGGGGTTGGAGACGCTGGACGGCTCGGTGCTGCCCCATGCGATCTTGGCGGTCACCAAGGGTAAAACCGCCAATGGCCAAGCGCTGACCGAGGGCCGTGTCACATCGAGTTACTACTCGCCCACGCTCAGCCGCGGCATTGCCATGGGGCTGGTGCATAACGGGCCCAACCGCATGGGCGAGATCTTGGATTTCGTCGATTTGGGCAACAAATCCATTCGCGCGAAGATCGTCAGCCCGGTCTTCTACGACCCGGAGGGGGAGAAGCAGAATGTCTGATGTGACCGTCACACAAATGGGCCCGACGGGCATGGTGGCGCTGAAGGGTGATATCTTGGCCATGGGCGCGGCGCTCAACGCTGTGACAGGTTGCGCCGTACCAGCGCAGCGGCGGATCGAAACGGCTGACATGTCGGTTGCCTGGATGGCGCCTGATGAGCTGTTGATCCTGTGCGATCATGCGGCGGCACCTGATGTGGCCGCGGATCTATCGAAGAGACTTGCGAAAGTGCATCATTTGGCGGTCGACATTTCGGATGCGCGGGTGGGATTTGTCTTGGATGGCGGGACCAATCGGGACGTACTGGCAAAGCTGACGCCAGCGGATTTAGGTGCCTTGGCGTTGGGAGAGATGCGGCGGACGCGTCTGGCTCAGGTGCCGGCGGCTATTTGGCTGGAAACAGAGACGCGCGCTCGCGTTATCTGTTTCCGATCCGTCGGCCAATATGTGCATGACCTCTTGGTCACATCCGCAGACCCCGCCACAAGCGTCGGTTTCTATTGAACCGGAATTGACCGGCAATTAGCGTTGGACGTGCAGATCAATTTACGGGTATTTTCATGCTGTCTGTTCGATCCACGGCCTTGGCCGCTTGTCTTTCGTTGATGCCTGTCGCCGCTGCGGCTGAAACCTACATTTGCGTGCTTCAAAGTCGCGTCGGTGCCGTCATCCCACCGGATTTTCAGATCGCTTATTCTGGAGACACAGCGACCATATCCCATGGCTGGCACGATGGCCTGCGCCAACATCAATCACGCGTGCGTGGCGACAGCGCCCGGTCGCGCGTGGCGTTCTCGATCACCAATTTCAGGGGCTTCGGCGGCGCGCGCGCCACACTTCAATTTCAACTGGTCCATGCGCGTGCGAGCAATACGCTGAACGTGACCGTGCGCCCCAGCGGGTATTCCAACAGGTTTACCGGTTCCGGCACCTGTCAGCGGCGGGGGTGATGCGCAGACTGCCCCTTGACGTTAACACCCTGAGACCTCCATTTGTGATGCGAACGCACCACACTGAAACGACAGGGGGCCAAAATGGCATTCGACCTTCCCGATCTTCCCTATTCCCACGACGCGCTTGCCGGCAAAGGCATGTCCGCCGAGACGCTGGAATATCACCACGACCTGCACCACAAGGCCTATGTCGATAACGGCAACAAGCTCATCGCCGGGACCGAATGGGACGGCAAATCGATGGAAGAGATCATCACCGGCACATACGACGCGAACGCTGTCGCGCAGTCGGGAATTTTCAACAACATCAGCCAGTTGTGGAACCACAATCAGTTCTGGGAGATGATGGGGCCCGGCGATGCGGGCATGCCGGGTGAGCTGGAATCCGCTATCACCGAAAGCTTCGGCTCGGTCGACAAGTTCAAGGAAGAATTTTCCGCCGCAGGCGCAGGTCAGTTCGGCTCGGGCTGGTGCTGGCTGGTCAAAGATACGGATGGCGGCCTGAAAGTCACCAAAACCGAAAACGGCGTGAACCCGCTCTGCTTTGGTCAGACCGCGCTGTTGGGCTGTGACGTGTGGGAGCATTCCTATTACATCGACTTCCGCAACAAGCGGCCCGCCTATTTGTCGAACTTCCTCGATAACCTCGTCAACTGGGAAAACGTCGCCAGCCGCATGTGAACCAAGGACGTGACGCTTACGAATGGGGGTCTGCCCGGAGGGGATCTTGGCAGGCCCCTGTATTTTGAGTGATCTGCCGAACGACGGGTGCAGCACGTTTTCGGATGATGGGAGCGGTCGGCGGCAAGACAGCCCGCTATTCGCGTCCAAGCCTCGGCAAAAGGCGGGGCGTTCTGGCGGCATAGACCTCCCAGTCTGTGCCAAACTCATCCGCCATCATCTGCTCTTCCGGGCCCACGCGGGTGACGTAGAGCAAGGTGAACGCCAAAAGGCCCGCGGGCCCGGCCAGCCAATTCGTCAGCAACAGGGCCTGCGCAATCGTGATCAGAAAGATCGCCGCGTACATCGGATGGCGCATGCGGTTGTAGATGCCGCGCGTAACCAGCGCATGGTTCTCGCGGACCTCCAGATGGGCCGACCACATCGATCCCAGATCGGTATGGGAGCGCCAGAACAGGTAGAGCCCGGCAAGTGCCGACAAAGCACCTGCGATAAGCTGTCCGGGAAATGCTCCATAGGCGGCAAAATCCAGCACCGGCGTGGCCAGCGCGAGAAGTGGAATGAAGATCATGCCAATGCCGACGATCGCGGCCAACGGTCGCTCTCGCGTTGCGTCGCGCTCTTCCTTGATGGTGGCGGGCGTGGTGTCGGTCAATGCCATGCGCGCCGTGTACCAGGCCAGCATGGCGGCGATGAATGGGATTGTGGCATATGGCGCGCCGCGCCACAGGGCGAGGGCGGTTGCCACTGCGATAATGAGATATGGAATGAGTTTGCCGACCACGATTCTTCCTCACCAGTGCTTCAGGAAAAGCTCGCGGGACGTGTTGCTGGCTTATCTCTCCACAATACATCATTTGCGAGTCACTCGCAACTGGCTTGGGGCCGCCCTGCCGTAACGTGACGCGAAGGGCCCGTGAGCGCAGTCGATCCGCAAAGCCGAGATTTCGCCTGGCCTGCCGTGCTGGAACATCGCTCTACGCAGGGCGCCGCTCACCCGGGGCGAACGACAACGCGCTCACATCGCTTGTGATTGTCGGCTACTCTCGCAATCAATGACTCGATATCGGCCCGCAACCCGCTCTGACATTCCCGCGCTTCTTGCGCTGTATCGCCATCTGATCCAATAAGAGGATAGCGCGGCACAGGAGGTGGCGGAGGCGCGATTGCAGGCCTTGGCGGCTTATCCGGGATCATGCGTGTTGCTGGCCATCGATGGCGACATGCCGGTTGCAACCGTGACTTTGATCATCGTGCCGAACATGACCCGCCAGGGCGCACCTTACGCGTTCATCGAAAACGTTGTGACCCATGCCGATCATCGGGGCAGGGGCCACGCCAAGGCTCTGCTGGCCGTGGCGGAGCGCCGGGCCTGGGAGGCAGGCTGCTATCGGATCATGATTGTCAGCGGCAATCACAACGAGGCTGCGCATGAAACCTACCACGCCGCGGGCTATGCCGGGACGAAGACCGGCTTTCAGAAGCGCAAGATCCCCGACCGCACGCCCTCAGCGCAACGCAGCGATTAGCGCGGGCACGTCTGAAACGGTCTGGAAAAAGCTCAACAGGCTGGCATCGGCAAAGCCCTGATCCACGATGTGATCCAGCAAGGCCAACAAGGGATCCCAATAGCCGTTGGTGTTCAGCAGCAGGATGGTCTTGTCATGCAAGCCCAATTGCCGCCAGGTCAGAACCTCGAACAGCTCATCCAGACTGCCCGCACCGCCCGGCAACACCGCGATGGCGTCTGCGTTCATGAACATCACCTTCTTGCGCTCATGCATGGTCTCGGTCACGACAAAACTGGTCAGGTCGGTTTTGCCGACCTCGACACTGAGAAGATGGGTTGGGATCACACCAAAGGTCTCGGCCCCTGCCGCCTGCGCCGCCCGTGCGACCGCCCCCATCAGCCCGATATCGCCGGCGCCATAGACAAGCCGCATATTCTCCGCCGCCAGCGCATGGCCAAGCGCGGTCGCTGCCGCCTCATAGGCCGGATCGGCACCGGCCCGTGATCCACAATAAACACAGAGTGATCGCGTTTTCATTCCTGCACCTTGCACTTTGCCATCATATCGGTCCTGATAGATGCGCTGATCGACGGGCTCAAGCGGCACGTGATCGGTGCAAAGGGACGGCAAAGATCCCACAGATCGCAGCGTTCGGGGGGATGGCATGCGAGGGCGAAAGCCATGAGTTTCAAGACCCGGTTTGGATCGGGCGGACCGGCAGTGGCCTTGGCTGCTGTTGCAGGGCTCGCCGTGATCGGTGCCGCCGTGGCCGTCGTGACCCTGGGGTCGGGTGGTGAGGACCCGGTGGCAATTGGCCCGGCACCGGGGGGCACAGAAGACGCAAATTTGACCGTTCCGCAATCCGAAGACCCCGTGGCAGATGCCGACCCTGCACCGGAGGCGCCTCGACTGGATGTCGTGCGGATCGCACCCGATGGCGCGGCGGTGATCGCCGGGCAATCCCCGACGACCCTGTCGCTGGATATCCTGTTGGACGGCGAATTCCTGGCCGAGGCGATCCCTGACCGAAATGGCGATTTCGTGGCGTTGGCGACGGTCTTGCCCTCGGATAGGCCGCGAAGCCTGACGATCATCGGTCGCGGGCCTGGGGGCTTGGAGGTGTCGGGGGCTGAGACCGTCTTGGTCGCCCCGTTTGGCGGCAGGGCAGAAGACGCCTTTGCTGCGGCGGAGGATGTGCTGGAACCGACCCCTGACGCAGAGGCGGAGGCTTCGCTTGCACTGCCCGCGCCAGATCCCGATCAGATCGCACCGCCCGGCGACGAGACACCGCCGCCCGATGCGATTGCCTCCGGTCAGGTCGCCACCGACCCGGCAACTGAGGTCGCACCTGTGGCTGAACCCGAAATTGCCGATGCCACAGCGCCAGATCCAGGTGAACCGCTAAGCTCCGACGCGGCGGATCTGCCCGCAGAAGCGCCCGCAGCGCCCGCTTCGGGCATGGCAGATAATACAGGGACCGAGACGCCAGACAATGTCGCAGCCGCCCCTGCGGAATCCGACGCGGCGCCCGATACTGGCCCGACCGCGCAGGTCCCACAGGCGCCGACCCTGGTGATCGCCGGCCCCGATGGGGTGCGCGTCACACAGGGCGGTGCGCAACCCCAGGCTCAGACCCAACTGCTGCTCGATGCGATTTCCTACAATGTCGAGGGCGATGTGATCCTGGCGGGCCGCGGACCGGCCCAGGCGGATCTACGGATCTCGCTCAACAATCTTCCGATCCAACTGGGGGAAGTTGGCCCCGACGGCGCCTGGTCGCTGGAGTTGCCCGATGTGGATCCGGGCACCTACACATTATCGGTGGCAGAGTTGGGCGCTGATGGGCGTGAAGCGAGCCGGGTGGAAACACCCTTTCTGCGGGAAGATCCCGAGCGGATCGCAGCCGCACCCGAGCAGGCCGCGGCGCAGGGGGTGGATGTGATCACCGTACAGCCGGGATTCACGCTATGGGGGATCGCGGATCAGACATTTGGCGAGGGGCTGCTCTACGTGCAGATCTTCGAAGAAAACCAGGATCAGATCAGCGATCCGAACTGGATTTTCCCCGGACAGATCTTCCGCTTGCCCGATTTGTCCCAGACGGCCGAGGATAACTGACCCCGCAGTCTGGCCCTTTGGCCTGCACTGACCTAGATAAAGCGTTCCGCTTTGAAGAAGGCCAGCCCAATGCCAGCCGATACCACCGCTCACTCCGCCCTTGATCAGAGCGCGGCGCCCAACAACGCCCCTACGGCGGAAGACGCGGCGCAGCGTCAATCGGGCTTGCGCACGATCCGCAAGGTCGCGCCTTATCTGTGGCCGGATGACAAGCCTTGGGTGAAACAGCGGGTGGTCTTATCCCTGGCGATGCTGGCGCTGGCGAAAGTTATCGCCGTGACGACGCCGTTTTTCTACAAGGCGGCCACCGATGCGCTGGCGGGCGAGGCCACGGATGCCGCCTGGATGCTGGGCGCGGGCGCGGTTGGCATGACGGTGGCCTACGGCGTGGCGCGGGCGCTGAATGTGGGGTTCCAACAGCTGCGCGATGCGATCTTTGCCCGCGTGGCACAGCGGGCGCTGCGGCAATTGGCGCTTGAAACATTCCAGCACATCCATGCGCTGTCGTTGCGCTACCATGTCAGCCGCAAGACCGGCGGGCTCAGCCGGATCATCGAACGCGGGGTGAAAGGGGTCGAGTTCCTGCTCCGATTCCTGCTGTTCTCCATCGGGCCGCTGGCGCTGGAACTGGTTCTGACCGGTGTTATCCTCGCGGTTGTGTTCGATCTGTCCTACCTTCTGGTGCTGGTTGTGACGATTGTCGCTTATGTCGCCTTCACCTTCCGCGTCACCGAATGGCGCGTTCGGATCCGCAAGGAGATGAACGACCAGGATACCGATGCCAATCAAAAGGCCATCGACAGCCTTCTGAACTTTGAAACCGTGAAGTATTTCGGCGCCGAGGGTCGGGAAGCGGCCCGCTATGACAGCGCGATGGAAGGGTATGAGGCCGCGGCGCTGAAAACCTCCTATTCGTTGGCGTTTCTGAATTTTGGTCAATCGATCCTGATCACCACAGGCCTTGTCGTTGTGATGGTGCTGGCTGCGATGGGCGTGCAATCGGGCGATTTGACAGTTGGTGATTTTGTGATGGTCAACGCCTATATGATCCAGATCACCATGCCGTTGAACTTCCTCGGCACGGTCTATCGTGAGATCCGGCAGGCCCTGGTGGATATGGGTGAGATGTTCGACCTGCTGGAACAGCCGCAAGAGGTGAAGGACAAGCCCGATGCCAAGCCGTTGCAGGTTACGGGCGGTCATGTCTCGCTGAAAGGCGTGCGGTTTGGCTATGAAGACAACCGCGCGATCCTGAAAGGTGTCGATATCGATATTCCGGCAGGGCAGACGGTGGCGGTTGTTGGATCGAGCGGCTCTGGCAAATCGACCATCGGTCGGCTGATGTTCCGCTTCTACGACGTGGGTGAAGGGGCGATTGAGATCGACGGCCAGGATCTGCGCGATATCACGCAAGACAGCTTGCATGCGCAGATCGGTGTGGTGCCGCAGGATACCGTCCTGTTCAACGATACGATCTTCTACAATATCGCCTATGGCCGGGCCGACGCCACCCGCGCCGAGGTCGAGCAAGCCGCCAAGGCCGCCGCGATCCACGATTTCATCCTGTCGCTGCCGGATGGATATGAGACGACGGTGGGGGAGCGGGGCCTCAAGCTATCGGGCGGTGAAAAACAGCGTGTTGGCATCGCGCGGACCTTGCTGAAAGATCCGCCGATCTTGGTTCTGGACGAGGCGACCTCGGCCTTGGATACCGATACCGAGTTGGAGATCCAGCAAGAGCTGCGCGCCATGGGCGAGGGGCGTACGGTTCTGACCATTGCGCATCGGCTCTCAACCATCGTGGATGCCGACCGGATCGTCGTGCTGGAAAAGGGTATCGTCGTCGAAGAAGGCAGCCACGAGGCGCTGCTGGCCACTGATGGACGCTATGCTCAGCTTTGGCATCGCCAGGCCGCCGACGAGGATGCCGCCTAGCGGTCTTCTGACCACGCGCTGGCGGATCGGCGCCAGATTGCAGCGGGGCAGAGGCCGTCTGCGCCTGCCGAACGTGTTAGCTGCGTGGGGTTTGGGCCGCCTTCCAGCTGTCCTTGGCGAAGTCTGCATAGCCGTTTGCGATTTCCTTCAGATGCGGTTTCGCGATGGCATGCAGGTCTGGCAAGCGATGATAAGGGACCGCGGGCCAGGCGTGATGTTCCGCATGATAGGGCATGTTCCACGCCAAAGCGCGGATCGCACAGCTGGTAAATGTCGTGCGGGTATTGGCGAACATATCAGTCACGTGCGGGCAGCGATCATGTTCCGCCAGAAGGTAGAGCCGCAGCACCGGAAAGCCCAGCACGAGGGGCAGGAGCCAGACATAGAAAAGCCAGGGCGCCACCATGACCATGACCAGGGTGATCGCCGCATAAGCGGCGAGGTAGGCGCGGGCCTCGGTTCGGATCAAACGAGATTGGCGACGAGTGATATAGGAAGCTGGTTCGGGCCCGATAGCGTTGCGCCAAAGCAGCCGCGCCTTGCTGATCCAATAGGCCAGGCTCAAGAGATGCCATATAAGGGCGCGGCGCGTGTCGGGCTTGCCCTCGGCCAATTCGGGATCGTTGTCCGGATCATTGGTGTATTTGTGATGCGCCATGTGAAAAGCCCGGAACCACAGGAAGGGCTGCATTAGGATCAGCCCAGTGACGTGACCCATGATCTCGTTCAGCCATGGCGTTTTAAACGGTGTGCGGTGGGTACATTCGTGCTGCAGCGTGAAGAGGAAGGCGAGTGCAATGCCAAGTGGCCATAGCGCCAGGCCCCAAAGCGGCGCTTGGGCCGCCACATAACCTCCCAGGGCCAGGATCAGGCCGAAATGTCCCGCCAGATGCCGCAGACCCGGCCCGTCGCGCAACGTGGTCAGGTGGCGGCGTGTGTCGGGTGGAACTTGGCGAAGGATGTCTGTGTGCGTGCCGGGCTGCATGGTCATACGCTAACGCCCATGACGCCAAAGGGCGACCCTGCGGCCGCCCTTTGGATATGCTCATTCCGCCGCCAAAGGTTTGCGGGGCGGAACGTTGCCTTCGTCCAATTCGGTCCCGTCATAGGGATCCGAGGTGTCAGGGCTCGGTTCGGCCTCGTCTGGCTCTGAGGCACGATCCTCGTCGTTGCCGGTGCCGATGGGATCGAGGCGCGGATCCTCATCCCAGAAGATCACCGGATTCTGGGCGCGGCGCGCCTCCCGTTGCAATGCCCAATCCTGGGCGCGGCGGCTGACCCGCTCGGCACCGACCATGGCAAGCCCCCGGGCCGCCATGCCCAGTAGCGTCCAGAACCAGATCCGCAGCGCCAGCAAGGACGGCGTGAAGATCAGCGTCAGCACGGTTGCGATGCCCAGGCCCCAGACGACGGCGGTGGCCAATTGCATCCACCACAGCGCCGTCGGGCTTTGCACGGTATAGCCGCCAGATCCGAAATCCAGGCTGATCCCGTACATCATCGGCGCCAAACCGGCCATCGTGGTGATGGTGGTCAGCAAAACGGGGCGGATCCGCGCCTCGGCCGTGCGCACGATCGCCTCCAGCCGCGGCATGTAGCGGGAATATTCCTGATAGGTGTCGATCAGAACGATGTTGTTGTTCACCACGATCCCGGCCAGGGCCACAACGCCCGTACCCGTCATGATGATCGAGAAGGTCTGGTCCATGACCAACATCCCCCAGAGCACCCCAGTGGTCGACAGCACAACCGCCAGCAGCACCAGAACGGCATTGTAGATCGAGTTGAACTGCGCCAGCAGGATAATGAACATCAATCCCAACGCCGCCGCGAAGGCGGTCATCAGGAACTGGCCGGATTCCTCCTGTTCCTCCTGGTCGCCGCCCCATTCCCAACTGACGGAATTGGGCAGCGGCTCTTCGGCCTGCAGCCATTCGGTGATCCGCTCGATCCGCTCGTTGGCATTGATCGGGGCAAGGGTCAGGCTCTGATCCGCCAGCCCCGCGCTGATCTCGTCCGGTGCAATGCCGGTATCGTTTGCGAAAACGACATAGTCGGTCTCGCCAAAGGTCAGGGCCGCCAGGGCACCGCTCGATACCGTTGCGATGTCACGTAGAATGGCAACCTGTTCGCCATCGGAATCCACCACCGACGACAGGCCCGGCAAGACATCGGCGAGCACTTCGAAAAAGCGGCTTTGATTGCGCCGGTCGATGGTGGCCAATTGTGGTGTCGGCTCGTAGCTGACAAAATTGGACAGCGGCACCAGCCCATCCGTGGTGCGTACGCGCAAACTATCCAGGGTGGACAGAACGCGCGCCTCTTCGGGGAAGCGCACCCGGATATCGATTTCCTCGTCCGACGTCGGCACCCGCATCGTATCGAGCAGGATCCCACGCGTGACCAATTGCACCATGGCACCTACGGTAGAGACATCGGCGCCGAAACGGCCAGCCGCCTCCACATCCACATTGATCTGCCAATCGATCCCGGGCAGGGGCAGGCTGTCATCGATCAAGGTCAGGCCGGGCAAGTTCTCGTAATAGGTCCGGACGATCTGCGTCGCCTCTTGCAATTCTTCCCAATTGTCGCCGCTGACACGCAGGGTCACGGGCTTGCCGCTGGCCGGACCGGTGGAAACCGAGAAGATCTCGGTCTCAAACCCGGGCAAACCCGCAAGGCGGCGTTCGAGTTGGTCCAGGATCAGGTCACCGTCCGGGCGCGTCCCCCAGGGTTCCATATCCATCTGGACCTGACCAATCGTATCGGCGGGCGCCGCCGCGCCGCCGGTATTGTTGTTCAAACCGCCGGAGCCTGAGAAGGCAAACACGTCGCGCACCCCGTCTTGGGTCAGGACAATCTCTTCGACCTGGCGCACCAGAGCATCTTGTTCCTCAACGCTGAGATTGCCGCGGGCGCGGACATAGACGATGGCGTTTTCCGGCTCGGTTTCGACGAAGAATTCAACGCCATTATTGTTCTCGCCGAAATACATGAACGTGTAGGCCACAAATCCACCCACGGCGACGATTGCGACCAGCGGCATGAACGGATTGCCCGTCATCAGATGGATGAAGGACCCAAACCAGGTGCGGCGATACCCGGCCTTCACCTGTGTGTCCTTGCGGTGAATTTGAACCGTGGCGATCAGCACAGACATCAGGGTCGCGGCCAGCAGGAACATGATCCCGGCGATCGCAATCGGGACCAGCGGTGGCGCGTCTGGCAGTGCCGGGGTCAACACGCCCGGCCGCACAAGGTTCATCACCGCCATGAACATGAGATATCCGGCCGCCAAGGTCATGACGATGCGTGCCCAATACCACGGCACCAGCGCCGTCACGACCGCCGCGGCGCGGTCGACGATCCGTGTGAAACGTGCCGCAACGCCGCCCAAAACGGGCAGATAGATCAGCGCGACGATCAGCGAGGCCGACAGAACGAAAATCAGCGTGACCGGCAGCATGCCCATGAATTCCCCCGGCACACCGGGCCAGAACAGCATCGGCAGGAAGGCGCAGAGCGTCGTGGCCGTCGAGGACACAATGGGCCAGAACATGCGCTTGGCAGCGTCCACATAGGCCTGCATCGGGCGCGCACCCTGGCGCAGGCGCCGGTCGGCATATTCAACCACCACGATGGCGCCATCGACCAGCATCCCCACCGCCAGGATCAGGCCGAACATCACAATGTTCGAAATTGTGATCCCCATGATACCCAGCAGGATGAAGCACAGCAGGAATGAGGTTGGGATCGCGAAACCCACCAGCAGGGCCGAGCGCGTGCCTAGGGCGGCCAGCACCACGATCATCACCAGGGCAATTGCCGTCAGAACCGAGCCTTCAAGCTGACGCACCATGCCGTCCACCTGCACCGATTGGTCAAGCGTGGTTTCCACATGCACCGAGGCGCGCAGATCCTCGGGCCAACTCGCCTCGATCCGTTCCACCTCTTCGCGGATCAAGGCCACGGTATCGATGATGTTGAAGCCTTGGCGTTTGACCACCTGCAGCGCCACGGATGTTTCGCCGTTAAAGCGCGCTGTGCCGGAGCGATCTTGGTAGGTAAGCCGGATTTCGGCCAATTCGCCCAAGGTCACCACGCGGTCGCCATTCACGGTGATCGCCAGATTGTAGACGTCCTGTGCATTGTCGAAGCTCGACGGAATCGTGACCGAGATCGAGCCGCTGGCGGTCTCGACTTCACCGGCGGCGATCAACTGGTTGTTGCCCTGGACCGCGTTGATCAGATCGGCGGCGGTGACGTCATAAGCCTCAAGCGCCAGGGGATCGAGGATCACCTCCAGCATCTCTTCGCGGGTCCCGGCCAGACCGGCCTCAAGTACGGGGCTCAGCGTTTCAAGCTGTGCCTGCATTTCATTGGCCAGCCGGATCAGCGTGCGCTCGGGCGCATCACCGGACATCGCAACCACGATAATCGGAAATTCCGAGAAGTTGATTTCGTCGATTTGGAAGCTTTCGGCGCCGTCGGGGAATTGCACCTCGGCTCGGCCCATAGCATCGCGGACATCCGCAATTGTCGCGCCCTTGTCCCAACCGAATTCGAATTCCAAGAAGATCCCGGCAAATCCCTCAGCGGCGGTCGAATTAATCGATACGAGCCCGTCGAGATCCTGAAATTCCGATTCCATCGGCCGGATCAGCAGCCGTTCGCTATCCGTTGCCGAAATGCCGGGGAAGGGGACCGACACAAACAGGCCCGGGATATCGATATCCGGTTCGCCCTCTTTGGGCAGGCCCACATAGGCCAAGGTCCCCGCCGTCAGTGACAGGATGACGAAGGCCATGACCATTCGGGCGCGGCTGGCGGCCCAGTCGATTATGCCGGTCATTGGGTCAGCTCCTCAAGCGTGGTGCGCACTTCGACGCCGGCAGTGACAAACTCCTGTCCCACCGTAATGACATCGGCGGTTTGCGGCAAACCCGACAGCCAAACCCCGCGCGCGGTGTCGCGCATCATCGTCACGGGCGCGAATTCGACAACGCCATCCACAACGATACGCACGCCAAGTTGGCCATCGTCACTCAACGTCATCGCCGATGATGGCAGCAGATGCGCGGGTGTGCCTTCGGTTTGGATCAGGATATCGGCGGTCTGGCCGTCGCGGATCGTCAGATCGACATTTGGAACCGTGATCTCGACGCGGAATGTGCGGGTTTGCGGATCGGCGGAGCGGCTGACAAAGGTGACCTCGCCCTGAACCTCGCGCCCTGAGGCCAATTGCGCCCCTGCGGTGGCGCCAAGCGAGATGCGGTCGACCTGCGCCTCGGGTACGAACCCAACCAGCTTGATCGGGTCGAGCTGGATGATCGTGGCGCAGATCGTGCCGGGCTGCAGCAAGGCGCCCAATTCCGCCGTATCGGTTTCCAAAAGCCCCGAAAACGGCGCCACAATCGTCAGATCCTCGATCGCGTTTTCGGCGCGGGTCACCTGCGCCTCGGCCGAGCGCACGCTGGCCAGCGCCGATTGCACACCTGCCTCCGCGCCCTGCACCGTGGCCGCGGCGCTTTCGACACCGGCCTCTGCCGCGGCGGTGGCTGCGGCGGCGGAGGCGGCCCGGGTCTCTGATGCAAAGCCCGACTCGTTCAGGCGCGCGGCGGCATTGCCGTCGATCTGCGCCGATTCCAATTGCGCGCGCGCCTGGGCGAGCATGGCACGGGCTTCGGGCAGGCGGGCGCGGGCTTCGGGCACACGCGCCTCGGCTTCAGCCAATCGCGCCTGGGCCTCTTCCAATTCGGTCTGGCTGGTGCCCGGGTCGATCTCACACATCACCTGGCCTTCGCTCACGAAGGCTCCGGCCCGGATCGGCGTTGAAATGACCCGACCCGAGGTTTCGGCGGCCACATCGACAAGGCGCAATGCTTCGGTGCGACCCCGCAAAAGAACCGCATTCTCGGTGACTTGCGCCTCGGACCGGCGCACGATCACATTCATGCGACCATCATCTTCCACGGCTTCGGTATCGGCGGGCAATTCGGCCAATTGCGTGGGCGCATTATTCGGCTCAGGCACGAAGCGCCCCGCAAATCCCAATAAGGTTGCGCGGTCCAACACCACAAAATACAGCGCCACACAGACCAATATCGCCGTAACGATTGGAAACAATTTCATGCCGTAATGCCTTTTCCCGTATAGGACCGCAGGGTGAAACGTGGTCCTGCAAATGCCATCATCTGAACGGAATACGCTAAACCGCCCGGTTCAGATTACATTTTCCGCCAAGTGAGAACAAGACTGAACTGAACGGTTCAGAATACTCATTGGCTCGTCCTCAATTTGGCTGTCTTTTCCGGGGCCTTGCACCTTTGGGCGGTGCCGGGGTACTCCTCGCGCAATATATGGTTCTGGGGTTTGCGCGTCTGATGTCCGACACCGACAGTTTTATTGATGAGGTCAGCGAAGAGCTGCGCCGCGATCGGCTTTATTCCCTGTTCCGCAAATGGGGGTGGATCCCAATTCTTTTAGTGATCGCAATTGTCGGCGGTGCCGCTTATTTCGAGTGGCAGCGCGCACAAGCCGAGCAGCGCGCGCAGGCCTTCGGAGATGCGTTGTTGACAGCGCTGGATGCCGAAGATCCGGCCACCCGCATCGGCGCGCTGGAAACCGTCGCGACGCCGAACGCCCAGACCCGGATGATTATCGCGTTGATGGCCTCGGCTGAGGCGGCCAGCGCCGATCAGGCGCCGGAAGCTGCTGCGCGCTTGCGAGAGGCCGCGCAGGCGCCGGATCTGAACCGCCTTTACACCGATCTGGCGCTGCTCAAAGCCGAAATGCTGGACCCCGGTACGGAAGCGGAGTCGCGGCAAGTGCTGGAACGCATCGCCGCACCGGGCGCGCCCTATGCACCTTTGGCGGAAGAACAATTGGCATTGCTGGAGGTCCGTTCGGGGGATCTTGAGGCGGCACTGGACCGGCTTCGCGCCATTGAACGCAGCGCGGCGGCCTCTCCGGGCTTGCAACAACGCGCGTCGCAGTTGATTGTGGCGCTGTCGAGCGGGGCGGTTCTGGTCGATGAAGGCCCGGCGCCGGTTGCGGAAGAGACCGAAGTAGCGCCGCAAGATGAGGCGCCCGCCGAAGAGACAGAGGCCGAACAGGTCCCTGACACAGAGGGTGACGCGGCCCCAGAGGCTGCCGAGGATCCCGCCGATGCAGCGCCCGAGACGCGCGCGGAGCCAGAGGGGGCCGAGGAAGATCCGGCCCCTGAGACAGATGAAGACGGCGCCGCGTCCGAGCCTGCCAGCGAATAATGCCCGGACAAAACGCCAGTGAAACGACGGGGGTCACCCATGTTTGATGCCATCACGCGCCAAAAGCCCGCGGCCGGGCGCTTTGCCTTGCCGTTCCTCTGCGCCGCGGCTTTGGCCCTTGCGGCCTGCGAGCGCGAACAGATCTTGCCCGGTGAGCGGTTTTCCACCGACATCCCGCTGTCCGAGGCGATCCCCGGAGAGGCGCGCGCCTTTGGCGACCCCGCTGCCGCCGATGCGCCCCGCGCGATCAGCCTGCCCGGCGTCACGCAGCTTGGATCCTGGACCCAGCGGGGCTTTAACGCGTCAAACCTCACACCCCATGCCAGTCTCAGCGGGTCGCTGACCCCGATCTGGAGTGCGAATATCGGCGCGGGCAATTCGCGCCGCAACCGCATCACCGCCGATCCGGTGGCCGCCGATGGGCGGGTCTTCACGCTGGATGCGACCGCGGGCCTGGTGGCGACCTCGCTGACCAATGGCGGTACGCTTTGGAGCACGGATCTGCAGCCCGCTTTTGACCGAAATGGGGCGGTGTCCGGGGGCGGCCTGGCGGTTTCCGGCGGGCGTCTGTTCGCCACAACCGGGTTTGGCGAATTGGTGGCCCTTGATCCGGCATCGGGTGGCGTGTTGTGGCGCCAGCGCCTGGATGCTGGGATCGGCGCGCCGACCGTGTCGGGTGACACGGTCTATATCGTCAGCCGCAACAACCAGGCTTGGGCGCTCAGCACCGAGAATGGCCGCATCAATTGGCAGATCCCGGCAAACCGCGCCTCGGCATTGCTGTCGGGCGGCGCGGCGCCAGCCGTCGGCAACGGTTTGGTCGTCTTCCCATTCGGCTCAGGCGAATTGGTTGGCGCATCGATCGCCACAGGTAACCAGCGTTGGGTCACAAACGTCGCCGGCGGACGTACCGGCGTGGCCTATGCCAATATCAACGACATCACCGGTGACCCAGTGCTGTCAGGCGGGCGCCTTTACGCCGGGAACCAATCGGGCCGCGTGGTGGCGTTGGACCCCAGCCAGGGTCAGCGTCTGTGGACGGCAGATGACGGAGCCTATTCTCCGGTCTTGGTTGCTGGCGGCAATGTCTTCTACGTCTCCGACCGCAATGAATTGATCCGTTTGGATGCCGCGACAGGCGACCGTGTCTGGGGCACCGAGCTGCCGCTCTACGTCAATCAGCGCGAGCGTCGGCGCCGCGCCGTCTTCACGCATTACGGCCCGATCCTGGCCAGTGGGCGGCTGCTGATTGCCTCCGGAGATCGTCAGATCCGGATGTTCAGCCCGGAATCGGGCGCCTTGGTTGGATCGGTGGCCCTGCGAAACGGCGCCGCGGCACATCCGATTGTCGTGCAAGACACGCTGTTGGTGGTTACCGAAAACGGCCAGCTCCACGCGTTTCGCTAGGCATCAGTTGAACCAGGAAATCCGGGTTTCGCGGTCGATCCCGACCGCGCCGCCTGCCGCATATGCGATGCCACGCAAGACATTCAGCCAGATCGCAGAGGCTTCGCGGATCTGCCAATCCAGCACGGTTTGATAACGTGGATCGTCCGGGGCGTCGTCCAATGGTGCCGCGGCATGGACCGAAACCTCCGCCACACCCAAAGCCCGGAAAATAGCCCAGGAGCGGGGCAGGTGAAACGCGTTCGATACGAGCACCACATCCTCCACCTCGTCGGGCAGCATCGCCAATCCGAAGGCTGCGTTTTGGATGGTCGAGCGGGCGTTGGGCTCGACCAGCGCGGCGTCCGGCGGCAGACCGGCGACAATTGCGCGTGTGGCCATCGCTTGTGCGGCTGAGTTCGTTGCGTTGCCGCGGCCGGTGAAAACGACCACATCCGCCACGCCCGCCGCATGAAGCTCCGCGCAGGCGATGGCCCGCTGGTCCGAGGCGGGGCCAGGCAACATCGGATCGTCGATGGACATGCCCGCGCCCAGACAGAAGATCGCGTCGGCCCGTTCTGCACGCGCGTCCCGGTCCGACCAAGCCCAAGACAGGACCAGCACCGCGGCGAAGGTCAGGAGCCAGATCAACGGACCCGACAGGATCAGCAGGCCCAAAGCCCGGCCGACGCGCCGGATGGTCATCGCACGGTCACTCCCATTCGATGGTGCCCGGCGGCTTCGAGGTGATGTCATAGGTCACCCGGTTGATCCCAGGCACCTCGTTGATGATCCGCGTCGCGGTTTCGCCCAGAAACTCATGGCCGAACGCATAGTAATCGGCGGTCATACCATCGACGCTGGTGACCGCGCGCAGGGCGCAAGCGTAATCATAGGTGCGCCCGTCCCCCATCACCCCGACGGTTCGGACCGGCAGGATCGCGACAAAGGCTTGCCAGATCTCGTCGTAAAGGCCGTGCTTTCGGATCTGATCGATGTAAACCGCGTCGGCCAGCCGCAATGTATCGAGCTTGTCGCGGGTAATCTCGCCAGGGCAGCGGATCGCCAGACCGGGGCCGGGGAACGGGTGGCGGCCAATGAAGTGGTCGGGCAAGCCAAGCTCGCGACCCAGCGCACGAACCTCATCTTTGAACAGCTCGCGCAGCGGTTCGACCAGCTTTAGCCCCATCTTTTCGGGTAGGCCACCCACATTATGGTGCGACTTGATCGTAACGGACGGCCCGCCGCTGAACGACACCGACTCGATGACATCCGGATAGAGGGTGCCCTGCGCCAGATAGGCCGCGCCCTCGATCTGGTCGGCGTATTTCTGGAAGACGTCGATGAACAACCGCCCGATGATTTTTCGTTTTGTTTCCGGATCGGAAACACCATCCAATTCACCCAGGAACAAGTCCTGCTCTTGAGCATGGATGACCTGCAGGTTCATGTGATCGCGGAACATCTCCACGACCTCATGGGCCTCGTTCAGACGCAGCAGCCCGTGATCCACAAACACGCAGGTGAGCTGGTCGCCGATGGCCTCGTGGATCAGCGCCGCCGCGACGGAGCTGTCGACGCCGCCCGACAATGCGCAAATCACCTTCGCGTCGCCGACCTGATCTCGGATCGCGGTGATGGCTTGCTCGCGATACGCCTCCATTGTCCAATCGCCGCTGAATCCGGCCTGCCGGACGAAATTCTCATAAAGCTTCGCGCCCTTTGGCGTGTGGTGCACCTCGGGATGGAATTGCACCGCATAAAACTGCCGGTCGAGATCGGCGGTGATCGCGAAGGGGGCGTTGGGAGACGTACCGTAGACCTCAAAGCCCGGCGCCAGGCGGCTGACATGGTCGCCATGGGACATCCAGACCTGCTCGCGATCCTCCCATCCGTCGATCAGGGGCAAGGCGCCTGCGCGTGCCACGAAAGCGCGCCCGAATTCCGCCGTGCCGCCCCCACCGGAGATTTTGCCGCCCTCCACCAGGCCGCCGAGATCCTGCATCATCACCTGCTGCCCATAGCAGATGCCCAGGATCGGCACGCCCGCCTCATAGGCGGCGTGCGGCGGACGCGGCGACCCGTCGCGCAACACCGAATCCGGCCCCCCCGAAAAAATGATCGCTTTCGGCGCAAACTTGGCGATGAAGGCGTCATCCACATTTTGATAAGGATGGATCTCGCAATAGACGTTCAACTCGCGCAGGCGGCGAGCGATCAATTGCGTGACCTGCGATCCGAAATCGATGATCAGCAGGCGTTCATGGTCGGCGGGGTCGGGGACGGCGGCACTTGTCATAAAGGCGGATTAAGGTGCGGTGCAGGGGCGCGCAAGGCCTTGGCTATATCAGCGCCGCTAGCCCATCGGGAAACAGCGTCGCCACGCCACTGCGGAAGCGGTCCAGCGGAACCCAATCCACCGCCGTCACCCGCCCGTTTTCGGTGCGCAGAAAACGCGATGACTCGATCGCACCCGTCTTGATGATATGTGCGTCGAACACGAAGACCAGTTCATGGCCGATTTGCCCCTCATGGGTAAAGATGTTCTCCAGCACGGCCAATCTCGCGCCGACACGGATCTCGGCCGAGACCTCTTCGCGGAATTCGCGTACTAGAGCCTGTGCCGCGGTCTCTCCCAGATCAATGCCGCCGCCCAAAGGGCGATAGCCTTTGAGGCGCCCATCATCTTGGGTCACCTTGGTGACCAGAAGTCGATCATTCCGCCGAATCACAGCGATGGCGATTGCGCGCGGTACGGCATGGGAGCGCCATGTTGGAGTGATCTCGCCCTGCGACATCGCCTGTCGATACGTGCTGGTCTGCGTGAGCTCAACCGGGTCATGTCGCGTCTGTGCGCGAAGTGACGTAATTTGCCGATGTCTGCGCATCAGTGCGCGTTATCCAAGTCCAACGGGTAGTCGACGATGGAGGCGGAGATGGCCGAATCGGAACAGATGCAGGAAACCCCTCGACGTCGGGCGCGTGGCGGCGGTGGCGCCGCACGGCGTGCCAGCCGCTCTGCGGTCAGCTTTGAGACCGCGCACTTCATCGAACGCAAGATCCCCAACCTCGACATCCTGCATGACGAAGCGCTTGAGATCATTGAGACAAATGCCGAAACCGTGCTGGAAGAAATTGGCGTCATGTTCGTTGAAAATCCCGCCGCACTGGATCGGTGGCGTGCGGCGGGCGCCGATGTGCAGGGCGAGCGGGTGCATATCCCACGCGGCCTGGCCCGGGAGCTGATTAAAACCGCCCCGTCGAAATTCACGCAGATCGCCCGAAACCGTGCGCGCGATGTCGAGATTGGCGGCAATTCCCTGGTTTTGGCGCCCGTCTACGGCCCGCCTTTTGTCCATTCGCTGGCCGATGGGCGCCGCTATGCCACGATGGCCGATTTCGAGGCCTTCGTGAAACTCGGCTACATGTCGAAATGGCTGCATCATTCCGGTGGTACCGTCTGCGAGCCGACCGACGTAGCCGTCAACAAGCGCCATCTGGACATGCTCTACGCCCATATGAGCTTGAGCGATAAGCCCTATATGGGCTCCGTGACCGAGCCATCGCGCGCGGCCGATTCGATTGAGATGTCGAAGATCCTCTTTGGCGCGGATGTAGTCGACGCAAATTGTGTGATGACCTCGTTGATCAACATTAACTCGCCGCTGACCTTCGACGGCGTGATGATGGGCGCGTTGGAGCATTACGCCGCCGCCGGTCAGGCCTCGATCATCTCACCCTTCATCGTGGGCGGCGCGATGGCGCCTGTTTCCGTTTTGGGAACATTAACACAGGTCATGGCCGAGGGGCTGGCGGGCGTGGCCTATTCACAGCTGATCCGCGCAGGTAGTCCGGCGATTTTCGGGGCTTTTGTGACCTCCATCGACATGAATTCCGGTGCCCCCACCTTTGGCACACCCGAAGCCGCACAAATCACCTATGGCGCGGGGCAAATCGCCCGTCGCCTTGGCTTGCCATACCGGTCCGGCGGGTCGTTCAACGGCTCCAAATTGCCGGACGGGCAGGCGGGGTATGAGACGGCGAATTCGCTCAACGCAGCCTTGCTGGCGGGCGTGAATTTCATGCTGCATTCCTGCGGCTGGCTGGAGGGCGGCCTGGTTGCGAGCCCGGAGAAATTTGTGATGGATGCCGACCAATTGGGGATCTTGCACAAGATGGCCCAGGGCGTGGCGACCGATGACAATGCGCAGGCGATGGACGCGTTGCGAGAGGTCGGTCCCGGCGGCCATTTCCTGGGCTGTGCACATACCCAGGCCAATTACGAAAGCGCCTTCTGGCGGTCGGGTGTTTTGGATTACAAACCCTATGAAACCTGGGCCGAAGAAGGGGGGCGCTCGACCTACGAGATTGCCGCGGCCAAGGTGCAGCGCATGTTGCAGGATTATCAGCAACCGGCCCTTGATCCGGCCATCGACGAGGCGTTGCGGGCCTATGTCGCGCAGAAGAAGGCCGCTATACCAGACGCCTTCATCTAAAGGCTTTGTTTACCGCCGCCCTGTCCCAAATGGGCTGCGGTAAACCTTTGTTTCCTTAATGCACCGCGCGCGCGGCAGCCAAAAGCGCGCTCATAACCTGGACGTGGCGCGTGGGCGAATACCCCATGCCGCCGCCAAGACGGGCGGCGTTCAATGTCTCTTCTTCGGCCAGCAATTTCGACACCGGTCGCCGCTTAGCACGCCGATGCGCATCCCCTGTTTCACAGGCCATAGTGGCCGCGCGCACCAACAGTCCCGGCCGGCGCATATTGGTCAGGTGATCAGTCAGATTTGTCATCATCTTATCCCCAGTTTGGTGTGAGTAAGCCTAGCCTGACTCACCTTTTCGGGGTGTTGCGTGTCGACTTATCCTCGCGTTCGCTGGATCTAATTTGTTTACGTATTGGAAACAATTTGCCGTTTATCCACAGATTTTAACCAATCAGTAATCAATACGGCGGAATTTTGCTCTTGTTGACCTGTATCCCGGAATCCTCCTGCCTATGACCCACGCCACTGCCTCTTCTGCCCCGGCGGCTTTGCCGTTTCCCGATTGGGTCCCGGAATCCGCGCGGCAATATCTGGCCCATGTGGCCGATGGCCTGTCGTTTCGGGATATCGCCAAGACAACAGGCCAAGCGCCTTCCACCATTTGTCGTCGTGTCCGTCAGATTGAGGCGCGCCGCGACGATCCGTTGATCGATGAGGCCTTATCGAGCCTGACCGAGATCGTGAAACACGCCCACCACACTCACAAGACTTCCGCAAAGGAGATCCGGCGCATGACTGCCCCTATTCGGACGCCAATCAACGATGAAACCCTGATCGCCCGGGAAGCCCGGCGCATTCTGCGCCGGTTGTGCGAAACCGGCGCTGTCCTGGCGGTGGCCCAAGACATGGACAAGGCGGTGGTCATCCGCCAGGGCACTGATGGCGAGCAGACGCGCACCGCCGTTGTTGACCGCCAAGTGGCCCAGGCATTTGCGATCAAGGATTGGATTTCCTGCCTTAAAAAGGGTCGCATCTCGCGCTACTCGATCACCGCGACCGGGAAATCGGCTTTGAAACGCCTGCTGGATGAGGATCGCAAGCGGCGCTTTGGCACAGCGGGGTTTGCCGAAGGTCCGACCGCCTTTCAAGGCCAGCATGCGGCGTGGGGCTCCCGCAAAATCACCCCGGAAGAGGGCGCCGCGCCGCGTCAGATGCGGGTGAATCTCGCAGAATCGCCCCTCGGAGCGCTCGCGCGCCGCAAAGGGCCCGATGGCAAACCGTTCCTGGGGCCGGAATTGGTGCAAGCCGGCGAGCGCCTGCGCGAGGATTTTGAACGGGCGCACATGGGTCCCCGTGTCGGGCAAAACTGGGAACGGTTTCTGACGGGCTCGGATCGCGGCGGATTCCTGGGCGATTCCGGCATTGCCGAAGGTCCACGCGCCGCGCGGCAGCGGGTATCCGACGCGCTGGATGTCCTCGGGCCAGGCCTGGCGGATGTCGTGTTGCGGGTTTGCTGTTTCCTGGAGGGTCTGGAATCGGCCGAGAAACGCCTGGGCTGGTCGGCGCGGTCCGGCAAAGTGGTGCTGAAAATCGGCCTGCAACGCCTGCTGCAGCATTATGAAGACCGCTACAATTTCGTGCCCGCCACGATGGGCTAGCTTGGGTTGCAGCCGGTGCAATCCGGCTGCTCCCTTTCGCTGGGGTGACCTTTGGGGTTTGCCAGTCTACATAAGGGGTAAGCAACCGACCGGAGGCCCCCCTTGCGCGATCTCAAGATCCCCCAGCAGCGTCACCCCGAAAAGGCGCATCGCCCGGACAATGCCCAACCGAAAAAGCCCAGCTGGATCCGCGTGAAAGCGCCAGTGGGTGAAGGGTATAAGGCGACCGCCAAGATCATGCGTGACAATCGGTTGACGACGGTCTGCGAAGAGGCGGGCTGCCCGAATGTCGGTGAATGCTGGTCCCAGGGCCATGCGACGATGATGATCATGGGCGAGGTCTGCACCCGCGCCTGTACCTTCTGCAACATTGCAACCGGTAAGCCGCCCGAACCGCTGGACGTGTTCGAACCGGGCCGCGTCGCTGACGCTGTGGCAAAATTGGGCCTGAACCATGTGGTCATCACATCCGTCGACCGCGATGATATCCAAGATGGCGGGGCCGAGCATTTCGCCCAGACCATCCGCGCCATCCGCCACCGTGCGCCGGGCACCACGATCGAAATTCTGACGCCGGATTTCATCAAAGCCCCCGATGAGGTGCTGTCGGTTGTCGTTGCCGCGAAGCCGGATGTGTTTAACCACAATTTGGAAACAGTGCCGGGCCTCTACCCAGAAGTGCGTCCCGGGGCGCGTTACTTCCACTCGCTTCGTCTGCTGCAGCGGGTGAAAGAGATGGACCCGACAATCTTCACCAAGTCCGGCATCATGGTTGGGTTGGGTGAGGATCGGCAATCGGTGTTGCAGGTGATGGATGACATGCGCGCCGCCGATATCGATTTTCTGACCATCGGCCAGTACCTGCAACCAACCCCCAAGCATCACGCGGTGGATCGTTTCGTGACGCCCGAGGAATTTGCAGGCTACGAAAAAGCGGCCTGGGGCAAAGGGTTCTTAATGGTGTCGGCGACACCTCTGACGCGATCCTCTTACCATGCGGGGGATGATTTCGCCCGCTTGCGTGAGAACCGCCTGCGCAAACTCGGCCACGCCTAGGCCCGCTCCGGACACATGTCGCCCGGATACAGCGCGTGTTGGGATGGCGCAGGCGTCAGTCCAGGGACAGGCCCAGGCGCAATCCCCCCCAATGTCGCCCGTTTACGATGATCGGGGCCGATACGTTCTTCATCAATACATGGGTGCCGCCCCCCATATCGCGCAGATAGGTCTGCATCAGGAACGGCTCGGTGTCGCGGCCGGATTTCAGGCCCACACGGTCGTAGAAAATCCGACGGTTCCGGCAATGGGCGGCATTCCAAACCGGATCGTCGCCCTGTGGATGAGACACGCTGAGATTGTGGGTCGGCAAATAACCATTCCGATCCACCGCGGCACACATGACGATGCGGGGATCGGACGCGACCACCGGTTCCTGGATTGCGGGCAAGACGCGATCCGTGAACGCGGTGAAAGGCGCCATGACCTGTTGTGGATCCGTGCCAGGAATAGGGGTGTATTGCTGCGCAAAGAGCTTGTCGGCGCTGATCTGGCCCGCATCCAAAGCGTGTTCGAATAGGGCGGAGATCTCAGCGGCGCGATCCATCACCAGTTCAATCATCGGGCCATCGTGACTGGCCGCGCCCAATTGCACCGAGACTTGAACCGCACGCTCGGAAATCGTGACAACCTCTTCCGCGCGGTCGCGCGCGCGATGCACGCCAGCGGCGGTATTGCGAAGACCGTTCGCCAAGTCCTCGAAATCCGGGGCAAAATCCCTAATGATCCCAAATACATCGCGGGCATCATCGGTCAGTTTTTTGGTATCTTGGGCGGCACTGGTCACATCGACATTGATCTGTGCCAGGGCGTCATCTGCGCTGGAGGCGCCCTCTAAAACGGCTTTGGCCTGGTCTGCGACATCGCGCGCATCTTTGCGCAACCCGCTGAGCAAACCGGTCAGGGTGGTGGTCGACCCGGTCACATCCTGGGCCGCCTGGGCCGTTTCGCGCGAGAGAGCGTTGATCGCCTCGGCGACCACGGCAAAACCTCGGCCCATCTCTCCGGCGCGGGCGGCCTCGATTTTGGCGTTCACCGCAAGGATATTCACCTGTTTGGCAATTTGAGCGATGCGCCCATTGGCCTGGCTGACGGCGGACAGGGTCGCCTCGACCGAGCCGAGCGCGCCGTCCAGATCTCCGACCCAACTGGCGACCTCCTGGCTGCGATCCGACGATTCGCGCAATGCGGTGACGGAGGCTTTCACCGTGTCCAAGGCCCGCGCATTGGCGTCGGACACCGTCACCAATTCGTCGTTCATCTGTTGGGTAACGCGCAGCAGATTTTGGGTTTGCGCGGTGGTGCGGTCGACCATGTCGAGCTGGTGTTTCGACTCCGCATCGATGCGATCGAGCTGGCCCGCCAGTTTGACGATGTTTTGTCCCGCATGATCGGCAAGCTGGCCAAGTCTGTTGAGGCCGTCATGGGACGGCGCGCGCGCCGTCTGCGCGGGGTCGTCGGCATTGATCTGCGATGGAACTCCTGCCGCATCCATGGGGCCACCTCATCGGCACAAATCTGGCATCTTGCCCTTGCATAGGGCCTCGCCGTTACCGTGCGGTTAAGGCGCTGGCGGAAGCTCCGCGAGATAGGCGGCGATGGCCGCGCGGTCAGCGTCGGGTAGATTAGCGAGGTTCAGAATGACCGAGCGCATATGCCCGCCCGCCACATCGAAGTCGGGCGTGAAACCGTCGCGCAGATAGGCGGCAACCTCGGCTTGCGACCAGGTAAGGGCGTCCGGCGTCAGCGACGGGATCGTGCCCCTGCCGTTTGGATTTGGCGCACCCTGAAGCCAGCGACTCCGATCCAGACCACCCAAGGCGTCGCGTGGCGTGTGACATTCGCCGCAATGGGCCAAAGCCTCCGACAGGTATCGCCCGCGCACGACCTCTGCGGAAAGCTCACCCTGAACGACAAAGTCATCATTTAAATTCAGAAGGTTCCAGGCACCAACACTGCGCCGGATCGAAAATGGAAACCCGACATCATGGGCAACATTGGGCGTGTCGGAGGATGGCAGGGTCTGCATGTAAGCGAACAGATCGGCCAGATCCTGACGCTCCGCCAAACGGTATGCGGTATAGGGGAAGGCGGGGTAATAGTGCCGCCCGTCGGGGCTGACACCGTTTTGCAAGGCGGTCAGAAATTGTGCCAGGGTCCAATCGCCGATGCCGTGGGTCAGATCGGACGAGATATTGGGCGCGTAGAAAGTACCGAAATCACTGGCGAAGGCCTGACCACCGGACAGCAGCAGCCGATCTTCGCCCTCTGCTTCATCAGCGGCGTGGCACGAGGCACAGCCCGCCGCCCAGAACACCTGTTCGCCATGGACCGGATCGCCGGTCAGATCCGCGACTTCCTCGGGGTCGATCTGCTGCGGACGCGTTACGATCCAACCGCCGAGTGCGGCAATCAGAGCAAGACCAAGCAGAAGGCGCAGGAACCGGACCATAGTTAAGGATCAGGGGCAGGCGGCGCGTGTCATCTGTCGCACCGCCCGCGTCCCCTTATTCCGGCGCGCGGTAATCGTCGTGGCATGACCCGCAGGCGGCCCCGACCGGGCCAAGGGCCGCGCGCATCTCATCCAGACCTTGTCCGGCAGCGCCCGCAAGCGTTTCCGCGGCGGCGCCGTAATCGGCCCAGATATCCAGAACGGTGCTGCCTTCCTCCCAGATCGCGGGCAAGGCGCGGGTGCCTTCGATGCTTTCCGTGTCAGTGCCTTCAGGCCAGTGGAACATCTGGTTGATCTGCGAGATCGCCAGCAGATTGTCGGCGGCGGCCTGGGCGGCCTCGGCATCATATTCGGTGTTTCCACGGGCCATCTGACCCAACACGCCGATATTCAACCCCATCAACTGGAACTGCCCTTGGCGTGCAGAGACGGCTGGGTTGGAGTCGCCCCCTTGGGCCTGGGCGGACAAGGCAAAACAAGACAGTGCCACCGCACCAATTGCGGCGGCAGAAGAGATGTTTTTCAGGGAAATCATAGGGAAGCGCTCCGGAGTTGCTGGCGTGTGGCAGGCAGGACGTTCGCCTTAAACGGTAGCGGGTTGCGACACTCTGTCAACCGAGCAACCTGTGTGGCCTCGCACAGACTCTGCGCATATCTCTAAGAAGCGTCCTCGTGCAGCGTCACTTTGCCAATGAAGGGCAGATTGCGGTTGCGCTGCGCATAGTCGATCCCATAGCCGACGACGAATTCATCGGGGATTTCGAACCCGATCCAATCGGCGCGGAAATCCACTTCGCGCCGGACGGGTTTGTCGAGCAAGGCGATGGTTTTCAGCCGCGCGGGCGCGCGACTGCGCAGCAAGCCCACCACATGGTTCAACGTGTGGCCGGTATCGACGATATCCTCCACAACCAGGACGTCACGTGCTTGAATTTCGCCGCGCAAGTCCTTGAGAATGCGGACTTCCCGGCTGCTTTCCATCGCATTCCCGTAGCTGGACGCCTCCAGGAAATCGACCTCGACCGGCAGGTCCAATTCGCGCACCAGATCGGCGATGAACACGAACGACCCGCGCAGCAAACCGACAACAACAAGCTTATTGGTTCCGGCAAAGTCCTGCTCGATTTCTCGGGCCAAATCCTCGATCCGTGCGGCGATCGCCTTGGCCGAGATCATCTGAGACACGGTGTAACCCGTCTGCGCCATATCGCCTCCAGTCGATTTGGGAACCTTGATTTTACGCGCATCGTTTATGACATGCAGATCACGCAAGAAAGGTAAAAGGAACGATGCCGACCCATTCCGAGACGCGCAAGCTGCCATATTCCGCAGCCGAGATGTATGATCTGGTCGCCAACGTGGATGACTATCCGAAGTTCATCCCCTGGACCATTGCCGCGCGTGTGCGCTCGGTCGAACCCAAGGGCGACCATAAGGTGATGCATGCCGATATGGTCGTGGGCTTCAAAATGTTCCGCGAAAAATTCCTGAGCCGCGTAACGCTGTGGGAAGAAGCGCGCAAGATCGACACCGAATATGTCGACGGTCCGTTCAAGCATCTGATCTCAAACTGGGAATTCGTCGATACCGAGACCGGGTGCGACGTGAATTTCCACGTGGATTTCGAGTTCAAGAACCGCCTGTTGCAGGGGGCCGCTGGCATGTTCTTTATGGATGCGATGCAGCGGATCGTTCGCGCATTCGAGGCGCGCGCCCATACGCTTTACGGCGCCGACGCCGCCACGGCCTGAGCCACCAAATCCAGCGCATGTGTGACGCTGCGCATCCGCACAACCGGGCGCCCGAGTGCTCCGAAATCGACCGTTTCCACCTGCGCATCGTGCCCGCGCATAGCCAAGCCGAAACAGACCCGGCCTTCGGGCTTGTGCTCTGACCCCCCGGGCCCGGCGATCCCGGTGACAGAGACCGCGATATCGGCGGCCGAATAGGTCAGGGCCCCGTGCGCCATGGCCCGTGCCACCTGTTCCGACACCGCGCCATGGGCCTCGATCAGCGCCATATCCACACCCAGCATCTCGGCCTTGGCGGCGTTTGAATAGGTCACAAACCCGCGGTCGAACACATCCGAACTGCCGGGCACATCCGTCACTGCCCCAGCGATCAGCCCGCCGGTACAGCTTTCGGCACTGGCCAGCACCCAACCTTGGGCGCGCAAGGCGGCGTTCACCTCTTGCGGGGTCACAGCAGCACCAGGTGGCCAAGCACGGCAGCCAGCGCCACGATCATCGCGGCAAGCCAACCGGCGATCACATCGTCGGCCATGATGCCCAACGCGCCCGGTTGCCGGTCGGCCCAGCCTATGGGCCCGGGTTTCAGAATATCCAGCGCGCGAAAGGCCAGGAACGCCACGATCAGGCCGGGATAAAGCGCCAGGATGCTCGATCCTGTCATCGCGGCCCCCAATGAGACCGGCCACAAGGCCACCCATTGGCCCGCCACCTCGTCGATCACGAACTCCGATGGGTCCTCTTTGCTGTCGCCGATTTCCTGCGCAACCGCCCAATAGCCGATCACCGTCACGGCAATGGAACAAAGCAGCAGCGCCAGGAAGCCGCCCGCCATATGGATTAGAATGCCCAGCCCAAGCGCCACCAGGCTGCCCCAGGTGCCCGGCGCCGGGCGCAGAAGGCCAACGCCGCCGAAGGTTGCAATGATCCGGGTCATGTCGCCACCAGGGTCACACTCGCCAGAGCGGCGATGCCTTCTTCCCTGCCGGTAAAGCCCAACCGCTCAGACGTGGTGGCTTTGACCGAGACGCGATCAACCTCGATCCGCATCAACTCCGCCAACCTGTCCCGCATCGCGCCCGCCACCGGGCCGATCTTCGGCTGTTCGCAAATCAGCGTCAGATCGACATTTGAGATCGCAAAGCCCCGCTTGGCGGCGCGCACCACGGCGTGGGTCAGAAAGATATGGCTCTCCGCGCCTTTCCATTGCGGGTCCGAAGGTGGGAAATGTGTGCCGATATCGCCCTCGGCCAAGGCGCCGTAGATCGCGTCGGTGATCGTATGCAGCGCCACATCGGCATCGGAATGGCCCTGTAAGCCGCGCGAATGGGGCACGGACATGCCGCAGAGCATCACGTGATCTCCGGGTCCGAAGCGATGCACGTCAAAGCCGTTGCCCACGCGAACATCCATATCCTGTCCTTTCAACACCGACGCGGCCCGTGCGAAATCCGCGGGGCCGGTGATTTTCAGATTGGCCTCATCGCCTGGCACAATCGCCACGTCCAGACCTGCGGCGCGGGCCACTTCGACATCATCCGCGGGTATGCCTTCAAAGGCGTGATGCGCCGCCCGGATCGCCGCCAAGTCGAACCCCTGCGGCGTCTGCGCGCGCCACAACCCGCTGCGATTCTGTGTACCCGTGACGGTTTTCTCGCCACGCCACAACGCATCGGTGACCGGTAGGGCCGGGGCCGCACCGGGATGATCCTCAAGCGCATCCAGAACCGCGTCAATCACCCGTGATGGAATGCCGGGGCGGGCCACATCATGGATCAAGACGCGCTCCACATCCATTTCCGCCAACAGATCCAGGCCCAGCCGCACCGTATCGCTGCGCTCAGCGCCGCCATGGGCCACATGCAAAGGCGTTTTGACGGCGGTAGGGATCAAATCAGGTTCCAGATCCGCGCGCACCATCAACAAAATCATATCCACGGCGGGATGGGCATCGAAGGCCGCAACGCTCCACTCCGCCACGGTTTTTCCGGCCACGACCTGCCACTGCTTGGGCAGATCGCCGCCTGCGCGCACGCCTTGCCCGGCGGCCACGATCAGGGCGGCGGTCAGCGGGGATGAGGGGCCCGTGTTCTCCATATCCCGGTGATAGGCGCTCGACCCCATGCGCACAATCGGATATGCGTGCGATGCTTTATTGGGCGCGATGCTTATTTTTTCATCATCACTCTGTTATCGCTGCCATAAGGCGTGTCAGCCCTTTGTCTTCCCCCGGCTGGCAACGTATTTCGAGTCGCAACTGCTCAAGGATTAAGCACTTTGCCCCTGACGCTTGACGACATCACCCTCGATCCGCCGGTGCTGCTGGCGCCGATGGCTGGGATCACCGATTTGCCGTTCCGCCGCCTAGTTGCGCGGTTTGGCGCGGGGCTGGTCGTGTCAGAGATGGTCGCGAGCCAGGAGATGGTCGAAGCGAAGGCCTCGGTCCGGGCGCGGGCGGAGCTGGGTTTTGGCGAACAGGCCAGCGCGGTGCAGATCGCCGGACGCGAGGCCCATTGGATGGCCGAGGCCGCACGCATCGCCGAAGGGCAGGGGGCGCGGATCATTGATATCAATATGGGCTGTCCCGCCAAGAAGGTGACAGGCGGCATGTCAGGCTCCGCCTTGATGCGCGCGCCCGACCACGCGCTGGCGCTGATCGAGGCTGTGGTCTCCGCCGTCTCTGTTCCTGTGACGTTGAAAACCCGGTTGGGCTGGGACGATGACACGTTAAATGCCGCCGATATTGCGCGTCGCGCCCAAGATGCGGGTATCCGCATGGTCACGATCCATGGCCGCACCCGCTGCCAGTTTTACAAGGGCACGGCGGATTGGTCCGCCATTCGTGCGGTGAAAGAGGCTGTGCGCATTCCCGTCATCGCCAATGGCGACATCACCGATGCGCCCGCCGCCGCCCAGGCCCTGCGCTGTTCCGGTGCCGATGGGGTCATGGTGGGCCGCGGGATCCAGGGCCAGCCCTGGCTTTTAGCCGAGATCGCGGCGAGCCTTTACGGCGCTGTCACGCCGCAAATCCCGACGGGCCCCGCACTGGCCGAGATGGTCGCGGCGCATTACGAGGATATGCTGGCGTTCTACGGTGCCGATCTGGGCCTGCGCGTCGCGCGGAAGCATCTGGGCTGGTATATGGACGGCGCAGGCACCCCGAAAGACCTGCGCAAACGTGTCCTGACCGCGCGTGACCCGCTGGAGGTGACCGCATTGTTGCCCCTGGCGCTCAGCCCCGGTTTGCGGGTGGCGGCATGACGGAATGGACCGATGCGCTTTGGGCCTCGCTGCCGATCCCGGCGCTGATCCTGGATGCCGAAGACTGCATCCGTGACGTGAACCCCGCAGCGGAAGCCTTTCTAAACGCATCGAAAAAGTCTCTGAACGGCTATCCGGTCTGGGATAAGATCTTTGTCGATGCGCCGCTTGAGGATAGCTTCGCGCGGGTGCGCACCGCCCAGGCTCCGCTCTTCGTCAATTCGGTCGATGTCGGCACCGGCAGCCGCAAGCCGGTGGCCTGCGATGTGCAGATCACCAGCCTCGCCGACAAGCCCGACCATGTCCTTGTGCTGTTGGAAAGCCGCGATTTGCAGGGGCGGATGGATCGCGCCATGTCGTCGAAAACCGCTGCCAAATCCGCCATCGGCATGGCCGAGATGCTGGCCCATGAGATCAAGAACCCGCTGGCCGGGATCACCGGCGCCGCACAACTCATCTCAATGAATGTGTCCGGGGAGGATCGGGAGCTAACGGATCTGATCGTGGCCGAGACCCGCCGCATCCTGAAATTGTTGGAGCAGGTCGAGGATTTCGGCAATATTCGCCCACCCGACCGCCGCGCGGTCAACATCCACGACGTGCTGGACCGCGCCAGCAAATCCGCCGCTGTGGGCTTCGCCGCCCATATGCAGATCCTGGACGATTATGACCCCTCGCTACCCGCGACCTGGGCCGATCCCGATCAATTGCTGCAGGTGGTGTTGAACCTGTTGAAGAACGCAGCCGAGGCTGGCGCGGCGGGCGGCACCATCCGCCTGCGCACCTTCTACGAGCTGTCCTTGAAGGTGCGCCGCCGCGATGGATCGGGCGGCGCCGTGCCGCTCCAGATCGAGGTGGTCGATGATGGCCCGGGCATTCCCGCCGATATGGCCGAGGATGTCTTTGAACCCTTTGTCTCCGGCCGTGAGAATGGCACAGGTCTGGGTCTGGCGCTAATCTCGAAAATTATCGCCGATCACGATGGTTGGATCAGCATGGAATCGGTGCCGGGGCGCACGGTGTTCCGCATCTCGCTGCCAATTGCACCAAAGGAGGCGGCCCAATGATCGCTATTCTGCCCCAGGGGTCGCGCCGACCCGCTCAACTCACGCATGAAACGACCCCGACACGAGGTTTTTAAGCCATGGACGGCACTATCCTGGTCGCCGATGACGACCGCACCATCCGCACCGTTCTGACCCAAGCGCTGACCCGCGCAGGCTGTAAGGTCCACGCGACCTCCAGCCTGATGACACTGATGCGTTGGGTCGACGAAGGAAAAGGGGATCTGGTGATCTCCGATGTGGTCATGCCCGATGGCAATGGCCTGGATACGTTGCCGCAGATCACCGAACGGCGGCCCGGTCTGCCGGTGATCATCATCTCGGCCCAGAACACGATCATGACAGCGATCCAGGCGACCGAGAAGGACGCTTATGATTATCTGCCGAAACCCTTCGACCTGCCCGACTTGATGAAACGCGCCGCACGCGCTTTGGATCAAAAGCGTCGTCTGGCCCCTGAACCCGTACCGGCCCCGGCTGAGCCTGTGCCCGGCGCGGGCGAGGATCTGCCATTGGTCGGGCGCACACCGGTGATGCAGGCGCTCTACCGCCTGGTGGCGCGGGTGATGAATACGGAACTGACGGTTCTGATCACTGGCGAAAGCGGGACGGGCAAGTCCTTGATCGGACGCGCTATTCACGATTTCTCGGACCGGCGGACCTTGCCCTTTGTCGTGGCCTCCGCCTCGGATCTCGAAGGGGTCGACGGCCCCTCGACGGTGATGGCACGGGCGCGGGGCGGCTCGATCCTGTTTGACGAGGTGGGCGATCTGTCGGAATCGGCACAGGCCAAGATCGTGCGGATGCTCGATGCCATGCCCGATGCCGGGCCGCGCATCATGGCGACCAGCCAAAAGGACCTGATGGAGAAGATGGAAGAAGGCCGCTTCCGTCAGGATTTGTTCTACCGTCTGGGCGGTGTCGGCGTGTCGGTGCCGAGCCTGCGCGAGAGGGTCGATGATATCCCGCTTCTGGCCACCCATTTCCTGGCGCGCGGCGAACGCGACGGTGCGCCGGTTCGGCGGTTTTCCACCGAAGCAATGGATCTGATCCGCGCCTATTCCTGGCCCGGCAATGTGCGGCAATTAGAGAACACGATTCGCCGTTTGACCGTGACCTCGCAGGTCGAGGAAATCAGCCGCGCCGAGGTCGAGGCGGTCCTGGGCAGCCAGCCCGCGACCGAGCCTCTGATCGGGGCGGGCGGTGAAAGTGACAAGCTTTCTGCCAGCGTTGCCAAGCATTTACGGCGCTACTTTGATCTACATGGCGGGGTGTTGCCCGCGCCCGGTCTTTACACACGTATCCTGCGCGAGGTCGAAACGCCCCTGATCGAGATTGCGCTGGATGCCACAGGCGGCAATCAGGCCAAATGTGCCGATCTTCTGGGCATCAACCGCAATACCTTGCGTAAGAAGATCACTGACCTTGATATCCGCGTGACACGGCGCCGCAAGTTGATGTAACTTGGCAACACCGGCGTTGCGGATAGGGTACAGGCCCCCGTCCGGCGGCTGAATGCGTCGGAATGGGGGATGCGAGTGGTGGATGAGCCCGCCCGCGGCTTGGGCGATAGACAACCTGTGTTGGATCGGCTGGGGGAGCTGCGCCGCTCGAAGCGCGCGCGCAGTATCGGTACGTTTGGCCTGGTCGCCTTGGCGCCGATCTTGGCGCTTGCGACATTGCTGGCCTTCGGACCGCTGGCCGAAGATGCGGATTTCCCGGCCTGGCGCTTGGTTGTTCTGGCCGATTTTGTCTACATTCTGGTGCTTGTCGCGCTGGTGTTGCGCGAAGTGGCGCGGATCGTCGACCGCCGCCGCGCTCAATCGGCTGGCTCACGCCTGCATCTGCGTCTGACCGCGATTTTCGGCGTTGTCGCCCTGGTTCCCACCATCGTCGTCGCCGTTCTGGCGACGCTCAGCGTGAATATGGGGCTTGAGGGCTGGTTTTCCGATCGCGTGTCCATTGCGCTTGGCAATTCGGTCGAGGCTGCGGTCGCCTATCAGCAGGAACACCGCGACGATCTGGAACAGGATGCGAACGCCCTGGCCACATATCTGAACGTGACACGCCGCACCGCGCCGTTCCTGTCGGATGGCGATCTGCGTCAGGTCCTCAGCCAGGGGCAAAGCCAGATCCAGCGCGGTCTGCGCGAGGCTTTTGTGATCGATGGCAGCGGAGAGATCCGGGCCCGCGGCGAACGCTCCTATCTGTTCGATTACGACCGCCCCACGCCTGAACAATTGGAGCAGGCCGAGGCGGGCGAGGTCGTTCTGTCCGAAGACCGCGCCCAGAATGAATTTCGCGCCCTGATCCGGCTGGCGGCCTTTCCGGACAGATACCTCTATGTCAGCCGCGAAGTAGACGGCCAAATCATCGCGCTGCTGGACGAAACCGAGCAAACCGTACTGCTTTACCGGCAGGTCGAGGCGGATCGCGGCCAGCTTTTGTTCGACTTTGCGCTATTATATCTAGGCTTTGCGACGCTGATGATCCTCGCCGCGATTTGGGCCGGGCTGAGCTTCGGTGAACGTTTGTCGCGTCCCGTTGGGCGCCTGGCGGGCGCAGCGGAGCGCGTGGGGCAGGGCGATCTGGATGTCCGCGTGCCCGAGGAAAAGACCGACGATGAAATTGCCATGCTGGGGCGGTTGTTCAACCAAATGACCCGGCAACTCAAAGGCCAACGCGATACGCTGATCGAACAGAATGAAACGACCGAGGAACGCCGCCGCCTGTTCGACTCGGTTTTGTCCTCGGTCACGGCGGGCGTCATCGGTTTGGCTGAAAACGGGCGGGTGGATTTCATGAACCGGTCCGCCATGCGGCTGCTGTCCCTGGTTGAGCAACGCGATAGCGGGTTGACGCTAGAGGCCGCAGTGCCGGAATTCGCGCCGCTCTTTGAGCGGCTGAAAGGCTCCACCGCCGAGGCCGTTCAGGAAGAAATCAAGCTGACGCGCGGGGCAAAACAGGAAAGCCTGTTGGTGCGCATGGCCGCGCGGGTGAATTTCGAAGGCGAACTGGAGGGCTATGTGGTCGCCTTCGACGATGTCACCCAGCTTGTCAGCGCGCAGCGCATGGCCGCTTGGGGCGATGTGGCGCGGCGGATCGCCCATGAAATCAAGAACCCCCTGACGCCGATCCAATTGTCGGCAGAACGCATAAGTCGCAAGTTTTCCCGCAAGTTGGAGGATGAGGATAAGGCATCGCTGGAGCAAATGACCGAGGTTATCGTGCGCCAGACCAACGATCTGCGCCGGATCGTCGATGAATTCTCGAAATTCGCCCGCATGCCCGAGCCCGAGACCCGCATCGAGGATCTGGCGGAACTGCTCGGCAACGCGGTTGTCCTGCAAAAGGCGGGCCAGCCGGGCACCAGGATCATCGCCGATATTCCCGATCGGCAGATCATGGCCGAAGTCGATGCGACGATGATCGGACAGGCCTTCACAAACTTGATGAAAAATGGTGGAGAAGCCATTGAAAGTCTTCAAGAAAAAGGCGCACCAGAGGGTCACGTGCCAGAAATCCGTGTGGCGATGGCGGTGCTGGAGGATGCCGTTCGCATCGATATCTCGGACAATGGGATAGGCTTGCCACCCGACCGCGCGAAATTGTTTGAACCCTATGTGACCACCCGTGAAAAGGGCACCGGCCTTGGCCTGCCCATCGTTAAGAAAATCATCGAAGAGCATGGCGGCACGCTGGAGCTGGACGATGCCGCGCCCTTTGCCGAGGGCGCCCATCCCGGTGCCATGGCCCGCATCACATTGCCCCGACTGCCCGACAGGCAAGGAGAGAGTGAATGAGTGACATTCTGGTCGTCGACGACGAGCGAGATATTCGCGAGCTGATTTGTGACATCCTGCAGGATGAGGGGTTTTCGACCCGTATGGCGGGCAATTCCGATGAATGCATGTCGCAGCTGAACAAGGCCGCGCCGGGGCTGATGATCCTGGATATCTGGCTGAAGGACAGCAACATGGATGGGATCGATATCCTGGGCCATGTGAAACGGGACAACCCCGATGTGCCGGTGGTGATCATTTCGGGCCACGGCAATATCGAGATTGCGGTCGCCGCGATCAAACAGGGCGCCTACGATTTCATCGAGAAGCCGTTCAACATCGACCAGTTGATGGTGGTGATCAAACGCGCGATGGAAACCTCGCGCCTGCGCCGGGAAAACAGCGCGCTGCGGCGGCAAGATACGCGCGCCTCGGATATGGTGGGCAATTCCGCAGCTTTCCGCACCTTGAAGAGCCAGCTTGACAAGGTCACGAAATCCAACGGTCGGGTGATGCTAACCGGCGGGCCCGGCTCGGGCAAGGAAGTGGCCGCGCGCTATATCCACGCGCAATCGAACCGCGCTGATGCGCCGTTTGTGTCGGTGTCCTCGGCCTCGATCCAGCCCGACCATATGGAGGAGGTGCTGTTTGGTCGCGAAAGCCAGGAAAGGGGCGTGGAGCAGGGGCTGTTGGAGCAGGCCCATGGCGGGGTGATCTATTTCGATGAGGTCGCCGATATGCCGCTTGGCACGCAGTCGAAGATCCTGCGGGTTTTGGTGGACCAGAGCTTCACACGGGTGGGCGGCACCGCCAAGGTGCGGGTCGATCTGCGGGTGATTTCCTCGACCACGCGGGACCTGGCCGCCGAGATCGCCGCCGGGCGGTTCCGGGAAGAGCTGTACCACCGCCTGAACGTGGTGCCGATCGAGGTGCCCGCGTTGGAGGATCGGCGCGAGGACATCCCAGATCTTGCGAAATACTTCATCGAGTTCTTCAACCGCGAACAGGGCCTTGGTTTGCGGGACCTTGGGGAGGATTCATCGGCGATGCTGCAAACGATGGCCTGGCCCGGCAATGTCCGCCAATTGCGCAATGTGATCGAGCGTGTGCTGATCCTGGGCGAGGGATCGGGCCCGATCGAGCCGCGCGATTTGCCCAACCAGGGTGAGGCGCCGGCTTCGGAGGAAGACATGGCGTTGTCGGCTTCGCTGACGACATTGCCGCTGCGCGAGGCGCGCGAGCTGTTCGAGCGGCAATATCTGATGGCGCAGATCAACCGCTTTGGCGGCAATATCAGCCGCACGGCGAGCTTTGTCGGCATGGAGCGTTCGGCCCTGCACCGCAAACTGAAATCGCTTGGCGTGGTCACGACGTCGAAAGCAGGCACGCGTGTGGCGCAGGTCAGCGAGGATTGATCATCGGCTCGAAGCGCTCCCGCCGATGACACGCCCGCAAAGCGGTCGGTCACCGTTTGGGCCTGGCGCGCCGGGGTCCGCTGACGCGGCCCGTCGGCGCGGTCCCGCAGAGCGGCGCGCATTTGGTCGGGTGGGAGGCGTCTCGGCATCGCTGATCTGATTAGACTGCGCATTGCTCGGTTCACACGCGCCAGTTCTTGGAGTCTATGAAAGTGGCCAGTCAGATCACGTCCACCTCCTATCGATATGGGCCGAGTGACGTGTCCGCCGAGCACGCGTTCGCGTGCGAGGCCCTCCGGCGACGCCGGAGGCGGCGCAATCCCGTGCCTCTTGCGCACCGCCCCGTTGACGCCCGCCGATCAACCTGCCAACAAGTCGTGACTTAAGACCTTTGAAACGGATCCTCGCATGAAGGTCATTATCTGCGGCGCAGGCCAGGTTGGTTGGCAAATTGCGCGCCATTTGTCTTCTGAAAACAACGACGTCACCGTCGTCGACAACAATCCCGACCTTGTGCGCCGGGCCACCGATACGTTGGACGTGCAAGGCCTGACCGGCTTTGCCTCCTATCCCGATGTGCTGGACCGGGCCGGGGCGCGGGATGCGGATATGGTGATTGCGGCGACGTTTTCCGACGAGGTCAACATGGTCACCTGTCAAGTGGCCCATTCGGTGTTTGGCGTGCCGCGCAAGATCGCGCGCCTGCGGGCGCGCAGCTATCTGGACGCGATCTATTCCGATCTGTATCGCCGCGACCACCTGCCAATCGACGTTGTGATCTCGCCCGAGAAAGAGGTCGCCGAGGCGGTTCTGAACCGTATCGCGTCGCCCACCACCTTCGACACCGAAAGCTTTCTGGGCGGTGATGCGAAGATGTTGGGCATCGCGCTGGATGACGATTGCCCGGTGCTCGACACGCCCTTGCGGCAATTGTCCGAGCTGTTTTCGACCCTGCGGGCCATCGTCGTCGGGATCCGGCGCGAGGGCACGTTGTTCTCGCCCGAGCCCGGCGATCAGATGTTTGCGGGCGATCAGATCTATGTCTTCACCCATGCCGCCGATGTGCCGCGCACGTTGGAAATTTTCGGCAAGACCGGTGCCGCGCCGGAACGCATCGTCATCATCGGCGGCGGCAATGTCGGGCTCGCGGTCGCGCGCAGCCTTGAAGCCAGCGAAACCCGCATCCGCAGCCGCGTGATCGAGGCCAACCGCGCCCGCGCCGAAGTTGCGGCCGATGCGTTGGAACGCACGATTGTCCTGCATGGCGACGGGTTGGATGTGGATCTGATGCGCGAGGCGGGTGTAGAGCGCGCCGATGTTGTTCTCAGCCTGACCGATGACGACAAGACCAACATGCTTGCCTCGGTCCGGGCCAAATCCTCGGGTGCGGGGATGGCGATCAGCCTGGTTAACGATCCGACGATGATCCCGCTCATGGACCCCCTTGGCATCGACGCCTATGTAAACCCCCGCGCCACCACCGTCAGTTCGATCCTGCGCCATATTCGCCATGGGCGCGTGCGCGGCGTCTATTCCATTGGCGATGCCGAGGCCGAGGTGATCGAGGCGCAGGTGCTGTCGACCTCACCGATTTGCGGAAAAACCATCCGCGAAATCGACTTCCCCGAAGGCGCCTTGGTCGGCGCGGTGCAGCGGTCGGGTAAGGTCTTCCGCCCCGCGGGCAGCACACGCATCGAGGAAGGCGACGCCGTCGCGATCTTTGCGTTGACGGCTGATGTTCCGGCGGTTGAGACGCTTCTGCAAGTCTCCATCGACTTTTTCTGACCGCGGATCCGGCGACATGGCCACCTATTTCCGCAACCTGCCATTCTACACCGTCCTTTTGGGGCTCAGCGGGCTGGCGATGTTGGTTCCCGCGCTGGTCGGTCTGGTCTTGGAAGAACACAGGACCGCGCGCGTGTTTCTCTACAGCGCGATGATGGTGCTGACCGCAGCGTTGTTGTTGGGATTTGCCAGCCAGGCGCCCCGGCGCCCGCCCTCGGAACGCAGCCATCTGGCCACGCTGTTCCTGGCCTATCTGTGGTTGCCCTTGGTCTTGTCGCTGCCCATGGACCAGGCGGTCGGCAATACCCGCTTCATCAACGTCTATTTCGATATGGTGTCCGCCCTGACCACGACCGGCGCCCCGATTTTCGATCCGGCGCGGTTGGATCCGGCCGTGCATCTTTGGCGCGGGATCGTGGGCTGGGTCGGGGGCCTGCTGATCTGGGTCACCGCTTTCGCTGTGCTCGCCCCGCTCAATCTGGGCGGTTACGAGGTCACGTCCGAGGCCAATATCAGCGGCCAGGTGGTCAATGCGGGCGGGATGATGCGGGCCGCAGGCGCCTCTGCCCGGCTGCGCAAACATGCGCTGCGCCTGGCGCCGATCTATGCGGGTCTGACAGCGGTGTTGGCCTTTCTGCTCAGCATGGCGGGCGAGGCGCCGCTGGTCGCCACGATCCATGCCATGTCGACCATGGCGACATCGGGCATTTCGCCGCTGTCCAACCTCGAGGCCCGCCCCGCTGGCGTAGTCGGTGAGGCGATGATCTTCGTCTTCTTCGTCTTCGCCCTGTCCCGGCGCACCTATGCCAGCGGGATCGGGCGCGAGTTGCGCCAACGTCTGACCAAGGACCGTGAGATCCGCCTGGCCCTGTTCGCAGGCATCGTGATCCCGACCCTTCTGTTCGCGCGCCATTGGATGGGCGCGCTTGAGGTGGACGAGCTGGCCAATTTCAACGCCGCGCTTCGGGCCCTCTGGGGCAGCGTCTTTACGGTGATTTCCTTTCTGACAACGACTGGATTTGTGAGCGATAGCTGGGGCGATGCCCGGGTCTGGTCCGGCCTATCGACGCCCGGTCTGATGCTGGTGGGGCTGGTGTTGATGGGCGGTGGCGTCGCGACAACCGCGGGCGGTGTGAAATTGCTGCGGGTCTATGCGCTCTACAAACATGGCGTGCGCGAGATGGGGAAACTGATCTATCCCAATTCTGTGGCGGGGGCAGGGCGGTTGGGGCGCCGCATTCGGCGGGAAGGCGCCTATATCGCCTGGGTGGTGTTCATGCTGATGGTGCTGTCGATTGCGGCGGTGATGGTCGCATTGGCGGCAACGGGGCTCGACTTCGAAACCGCTGTGATCCTGGCGATTGCCACCCTGACAACAACAGGACCGCTTGCCAGCGTTGCCGGAGAGGCTCCGATCTCGTATTTTACCTTGTCGGATGCGGCAAAGCTGATCTGTGCGGCCGCGATGATTGTGGGACGGATCGAAACCTTGGTCCTAATTGCCTTGTTCAATCCCGCCTTCTGGCGTGACTAGCGCACCACGTCTGCCCAAGACCTTGAACAGGGGGTGGAAATCCCGTTCGAAGCCCGACATAGTGGCGTCCGACTGGTAGAGCCGGGGTTAACTCGGACACGTAAAACACCAACAGGGCGCGACACAAATGGCCGACAATAAACAAAACTTGCAGGACGCATTCCTTAATCATGTCCGCAAGACAAAGGTACCCGTCACGATTTTTCTGATTAACGGCGTCAAATTACAGGGCGTCATCACGTGGTTTGATAATTTTTGCGTTCTGCTGCGCCGCGACGGGCAATCGCAACTTGTCTACAAACATGCCATTTCCACCGTGATGCCGGCACAGCCGATCAACCTGTATGACGGGGAAGAGTGACCGGCGACGGCCGCGACAATGCAGGCTATGAGACCGATCCGGCCGCGCGCCGGATGCGGGCGATTGTGCTGCATCCCGATATCCAGAGCGATCGCACCCGCCGGGGGCCCGACCACGCCCTGGCCGAGGCTGTGGCCTTGGCTGCGGCGCTCCCCGATCTAGAGATTGTCGGCTCTGACATCGTGCGCTTGCCGCGTGCGCAGCCCGGTCTTTTGTTCGGAACCGGAAAGATCGATGAGATCGGCGCCTGGATCGAAGCCGAGCATGTCGGTCTTGTCTTGATCGACGGCCCGGTCACGCCTGTTCAGCAGCGCAACCTGGAAAAGGAATGGGGTTGCAAGCTGCTGGATCGCACCGGTTTGATCCTTGAGATCTTCGCCGATCGCGCCGCCACTCGCGAAGGGGTGCTGCAGGTCGAATTGGCGGCGCTGTCGTATCAGCGCACGCGGCTGGTGCGGGCCTGGACCCACCTGGAACGCCAGCGTGGCGGGCTGGGCTTTGTGGGCGGCCCGGGTGAGACCCAGATCGAGGCTGACCGCCGCGCGATTGACGAGGCGGTCACACGGATCCGGCGACAATTGCAAAAGGTCGTCAAAACCCGCGCCTTGCACCGCTCCGCCCGGAAAAAAGTGCCTTATCCCGTGGTCGCTCTGGTGGGGTATACCAATGCCGGAAAATCCACACTCTTCAATCGGTTGACCGGGGCGGAGGTGATGGCGAAGGATATGTTGTTCGCCACGCTCGACCCCACGATGCGCCTGGTGACGCTGCCCGATAAAACCGATGTCATCCTGTCCGACACGGTGGGTTTCATCTCGGATCTGCCGACGCAATTGGTCGCCGCCTTCCGCGCGACCCTGGAGGAGGTGCTGGACGCCGATCTAATCCTGCATGTGCGCGATATCTCGCATCCCGAAACCGTGGAACAGGCCGAGGATGTGGGCGCGATCCTGCGCGATCTGGGCGTGGCAGAAACTGCGCCGCTGATCGAAGTGTGGAACAAATTGGACCAATTGCCCGAAGAGGCACGCGCCGCGCGGATGAATGAAGCTACGCGCCATGGGGATATCTTCACGACCTCCGCGCTGACAGGTGAGGGTCTGGATACGGTGCTGACCGCCGTGTCCGAAACCTTGTCGCCGCCCCGGCATAGCGAGGTTTTGCTTCTGCCGCACAGCGACGGGCGCCGACGGGCCTGGCTGTTCGAACAAGGGGTGGTCGAAGGCGAAACGCAGCAAGAAGATCACGCCCGTCTTGAGGTGCGCTGGACCGACCGCCAGGCCAAAGCATTTCGCGCGATGGCGGCATCCTAAGGTAAATCGCACGTCTAAAACCGATGACACATTATTTTGTTCAGGTTACGTTCTATTAACGTTCTTCCGCCATCACTCAGCGGTGCCTTGGGTAAAGGGTACGTTTTGGTGGAGAGACCCATATGTCTGAGATGGGCACAATTGCTGGATTGCTGGCCGAACCGGTCGGGACCGAGGATGTTATCTCAGACGCGTTACACGCCGTTCGCACGCATTTGGACATGGAATGCGCCTATCTTTGCGAATTTGCCGGGGACGAGTTGATCGTAAACTCAGTGGACAGTTTAGGCGTCGATGATCCCATTCGCGTCGGAGAGCGTTTGCCGCTGGCGGGCAGCTATTGCTGGCATGTGCGCGCCGGTCGGCTGCCGGAATTGATCCCCGACACGTTCGAATTGCCCCTGACGATGGGGTTGAAAACCACGCATCGCTTCAATGTGCGCAGCTTTGTGGGGGTTCCGATCCGCCGTGCCGACGGCACGATCTACGGCATGTTCAATTGCTATTCGCCACGTCCCAACCCCGATCTGACGACGCGTGATCTGAAGATGATGAAGTTGTTCGCGCAGATGATCGAAAACGAGGTGCGGCGCAAATTGACGGCCTCCGACAACGAAGCCGCGCTTGTCGAACAGATCAAGGTCATTCTCGAAGAGCGGCGCTTTGAAATCGTGTATCAGCCGATCCTGGATCTGCGCTGTGGCAAGATCGTCGGGCTTGAGGCGCTGTGCCGCTTTGATCCCAGACCCTACAGGCCGCCAAACCTTTGGTTTGATGATGCCGAATGGGTCGGGATGGGCTGTGACCTGGAATTGGTTGTGATGGAGGAATCCATCAAAGCCATGGCGGAGATGCCCGAAGGCTCGTATCTGTCCCTGAATGCCAGCCCGAAAACCATCGCCTCCGGCAAATTGCCGGATGTGCTGGCGGATATGCCGCCCGAGCGGGTTGTGATCGAAGTCACCGAACATGTGGCCGTTGCCGATTGGGCCGAGCTTGATCGCGCGCTCAGCACGTTGCGGTCCTTGGGGTATCGGATCGCCATTGACGATGCCGGGGCTGGATATGCCGGGCTGCAACATATGGTTCGGCTGCGGCCGGAAATCATTAAACTCGATCGGTCTTTGGTGAATGGCATTCACCAGGATCGCGCCCGACGCTCGCTTTGCGCAGCCATGGTGCATTATGCCCGCGAAACCAATGCAACCTTGGTCGCCGAAGGCATCGAATCCGCTGGAGAGGCCGCCGCGCTGGCCGATCTGGGCGTGCAATTGGGGCAGGGGTTCCATCTGGGCCGTCCGGCCAAGCTTGCAGAGGTGCTCGCCCCGCCACCCATGCTTCACGCCCTGACCTAGCGAAGATTCCGGCGTCAGCGCGTTGCCGCGCCGCGGCTTACTCCGCAGGTGTCAGGACCGTGATGCCAAGATTGCCCGCCCGGGCAAGCTCCGGATCCAGCGTCATAGGCACATATTCCCCGCGGCGCCACAATTCGCCCAGATCGTCGTAATGCCGCGACAGCGGATGGCCCGATTGCCCCGTCGCGATCACGAAGACCGAACTGTCGGGATCGGCGAAATCATAGACACCGCGATACCCCGCAGCATGGGTGTTCAGATAGGGCTCCGGCCCGGTGCCGGGCGCGGCCCCGCGGTTCAGGGTGAAATCACCCCCCGATGTGGCCTGGCGGATATTCACGATCCAGGAAAACAGCCGCGTCTCGCCCAGAACCGGGTGCTCGTGCAGCGCCTCATGGGCCGCCCCCCAGCGCCAGCTTTCCAGATCATTACCGTAGGTCTCGGTCAATTCCTGCAACGCGGCATCCAGGGCAAAGCGCGCCGCATCGGTGCAATTCTCCACCAGCGTTGAGGCGCGCAGATCGCACCAGACCGAGGCGCCATCGATATCGCGGAACACCCGTTCGATAAACACCGGTTCCACCTGCCAGAATTCGTCGGCCAACGGTCCGATATCGTCCCGGATCAGGCGCTGTTGCAGATGCCGCATCCACGACGCGAAGATCAGCGGCTCGGGCAGATGCTGGTTCATCTCACCGTTCCAATCGGCCAGCAACGACAAGGCGCGCTGCCGCCGCCGTTCCGGCGTGCCGGGGGCCGCGGGCTCCCCAGTGAACCACAGATCGCGCGCCACCAGGGGCAACAGATTGCGCGCCGCCGCCGACACCGTATCCAATTGCGCCTCGATAAAGCTGTCGCGCGTATGGACCTCGCGCGCCTCCATCAATCGGCTCAGGCGCGTGATCCGCTGCGTATCGCCCCAGTTGAAGCTGACATGCAGGGGAAAATCGCGATCCACCATCTTGTTGTTCGTATTGCCCAGAACGCCGCTTTCCGGGTCCAGAAAGGTGGGATTGGCGAAATATTGTGTGACGCCCTGCCACCGGTTTTCCGGGATCCAGCCACGGGATGGCATCCGGGCCTGGGTCTCGTGGTCAACTAGGCGCCAGGGCATATGGCCCAGCACCTGCATCGCGATCCGCCCATCGGCCCCGGCGAGCAGCAGGTTCGCCGAGGGGGCCACGTAATCCTCGCCGGCTTCCAGCGCCTCTTCGATCGTGCGGGCGCGCATCAGGCGCAGGCCGGTCTGGATCGTCGTGTTTTCGTCGCTAAGCGCGGTCCATCCCAGCGACATCACATGGCCGGGCGGCGTGACGCTGTCCAGATTCCAATGGGCGCCCGGAATGACAGGGCCGTTCTCGGTGGCGCGCAGGGTGATCGTCACCGGCGCTTCGTCGGCGATGCGAATGATCTCGCGACGGGTTTCAAACGTGGCCCAGCCGTCGGGGGTACGATATTGCTCGGGATTTTCGGGATTAATCTCTTCGATGAACAGGTCCATATCGTCGAGATAGGCCGAGGTCAGACCCCAGCTGAGCCGATCTGTGCGCCCGTTCAGGATAATGGGCGTGCCGGGGATGGTCGCCCCGATCACGCCGCCCGTCGCCAATTCCAGCCGTGCCAAATACCACAATGACGGTGCCGTCAGGGTGATATGCGGGTCCGAGGCCATCAGCGCGCCGCCCGCCGCGGATCGTTCGGGCGTTGCCGCCCAGATGTTCGACGCGCCTCCGCGGTTCACGCCCTGCCAATTCGGGTGCAGCGCGTCACGCGGACCCGAAGGGTGGCCCGCATCGGCGAACATCGTCTGATCCAGGCCGATCAAGCTGGCGTAATCGCCCAATTCGGCTGCGCCGGTGCCCGGTGCGTTTGGCATCAAATCCGCGATCCGGTCCGGCTCGGGCAGGGTCAGCGAGGCGCGTGCGCGCAGGATCTCAGCCTCATGATGGGTCGAGGCTTCCAGCGCCATCAGGGCCGAGATGGCCACGGAATCGTTGGGACGCCAGGGGGCGATCTGCGGCTCGAACAGGAACAGTTCCGGTGCGCCGCGGCCCAGCGCTTCGGTACCGACCAGCCGCATCCAGGCATTCACGCCATCGGCATAGGCCTGCATGATTGCGCGGCTGTCATCGGAATATGCATTTAGCGAGCGGCTGGCATGGCCGTCGATATCCAATCGACGCATCAGATCGTCGATTTCCAACGTGCGGCGCCCGAACACCTCGGACAAGCGGCCTTGGGCCGTGCGACGCAGCATCAACATCTGCCACAACCGGTCCTGGGCATGGGAAAAGCCCAAACCATAGTAGATGTCGTGATCGGTCAGGCCAAAGATATGTGGCACAGCCGCAGTGTTGCGGACGATCTCAACCGGAGCATCCAGGCCCGATACCGTCCAATCCGCGTCGTAATCGGGGATCGACCGGGACGCCATCCACCAGCCGAGGGTCACGACAAGCACAGCCATCACCACGCCCGCCGCCACCAGGCGCGTCAGCCATCGCAATAGTGTTCCCATTCTGCGCTGGACCCTCCGAAGCCTTGCCCGCTGCGAGTCGATCCGCAGCGTCTACCTTGCAGTCGCGCTTACGGCAATGGCCGCGAAGATCTGATCTAGCTCTGCCGCAGCGTCCAACAATGCCGTTTCGCCCGGCTCAGCATAGGGGGACAGCAACGCAGACGGCAAAATATAACTCAGACTTGCTGTACCATCGGCATTTTCCGTCACGTAGAGCCGGATCGGCGCATGGATCATCGCATGGGGCGAAAGGCGCAGGATCCGAACGGCAAAATCGTTGTTGAACGCGCCGATCACCATATTGCCGGGGATGGAAATGCCGCGATTTGCGGCGGCGCCGGTCGGTCCGGCACGGGTGACGACGGCAAGCCCGTTCTCTGACACGGCGCTGCGGGTGCGCGCGACGAGGGTGTCGAAATCATGCTCCGTGGGGTGAACGGCCCATCCATCGCGCGGGGTCAGATCCCGCACCTCCTGCGCCGTTGCGGGCAGGGCGAGGCATAGCAGCACGCAAATCAGCCGAAGCATGGCATCTCCTTTCAGTTTTGATCGGAAATGCCATGGGGCGGCGGTCCGGTGCCAGTCACGCTTGCGCGATCAGGGGATGATGCGGGTGTAGCGGGTGCCGTCCAGCGTGGCACCGACAATCAAGCCCGCTTGCCCATAGACCACGGCCACGACCGGCTCAGAGATCGAGGCGGTGTCAAAGCCCAGCGTGGCCGCGTCGGTGTTCAGCGCATAGCGTACATCGGCGCCGACCGACCAACCGACGGAGTTGCGGAATTGGCTGAGCGCCTCGGGCGTCATGAAGAACAGCGTATGGGCGTATTGCTGTGCGCCGATCTGCAACCCGAAGCTGCCGGACAGCGCGGAGTAGTAATCAACCGTCGCGCCATTGATCAAAAGCGCGCCCCGCCCATAGGCACCACCGAAGCCAAAACCCGCCTCGGTCACCAATGGCATCACCAGCATCCCGGCGGCATTGTTCACCAATTCGCGGGTGCCCGGCACCTCCTGCTGCATGAAGCTGACGGCTCCTTGCACGCGGGCGTCGATGCGCGAGGCATTGCCGCTGCCCAACGGGTTGCCACACGCCGCCAAAAGCGGCAGCGCACCTGCGCCAAGCATAAGGGTGCGCCGCGAAAGGGGTGCGTCGGAACGACGATCTGTCATGTGAATACTGCCTTGCCTGTGTTTTTTTGGTCGCCGGGGCATCCATTGCACCCCGATCATCGTCGGCGACGATACGCCGATTTTGCCTTTGTGTCATCTGCAAAGACACAAGGTTTGCGGGTTTTTGCCGATTTTGCCGCTAGCGATAGTGGTCAGCCGATCAGCGCCCGGGCCACGCGGGGGGCGAAATACGTCAACACCCCGTCGCATCCCGCCCGGCGGAAGGCCATCAGGCTTTCCAGCATCACCTTGTCGCCGTCGATCCAGCCATTCGCGGCGGCGGCCTCGATCATCGCGTATTCGCCGCTGACCTGATAGGCGAAGGTCGGTGCGCCGAAGCGGTCTTTGACCTGGCGCGCGATGTCCAGATAGGGCTGGCCGGGTTTGACCATGACCATATCGGCCCCCTCGCGCAGGTCGCGTTCCACGCAGCGCAGGGCTTCGCGTCCATTCAGCGGATCGATCTGATAGGTTTTCTTGTCGCCTTTCAACGCCCCCGAGGCACCGACCGCATCCCGGAACGGGCCGTAATAGGCGCTGGCGAACTTTGCGGCATAGGACATGATCGTCACATTCACATGGCCTTCGGATTCCAACGCGGCGCGGATCGCGCCGATGCGCCCGTCCATCATGTCGGACGGCCCCAGGATGTCGGCGCCCGCCGCCGCCTGGGCCAGCCCCATTTTCACCAGCGCCTCGACACTTTCGTCATTCACGATGACCCCGTCGCGCACGATCCCGTCATGGCCGTTGATGTTATAGGGGTCGAGCGCGATATCGGTCATGATCGCGATCTCGACACCGGCATCGCGGATTGCGGCAATGGCACGGTTCGACAGGTTGTCGGGGTTCCAGGCCTCTTCACACAGCTCGGTCTTTTTCGACGGATCGGTATAGGGAAAGAGGCAGATCGCCGGGATGCCCAGATCCGCGGCCTCTTGCGCGGCGCCGACGATCAGATCGACCGACAAACGCTCGACCCCCGGCATCGAGGCAATCGCCTGACGTTCCTGCATCCCGTCGCAGACGAAGACCGGCCAGATCAGATCATGGACGCTGAGCGTGCTTTCGAGAACCAGGTTGCGCAATGGTGCGGCGGACCGGGTGCGGCGAAATCGGCTGAGCGGGTAGGGGGCTTGATTGACACTCATTTTGTAAGTCTTTCGATCGTCAACGCATGTTGACAGAGGTGCCACGGCCACGCCGCCCGTGCAAGCGTGTCGCAAGGGGCTGGCATCCCGCGGGACCGCCGCCTATTGTGCGCGCCGAACGACCTTCCCGCCGGTGGCTGCGCCTTGGATTTCCTCGACCTCGTAACAGAAGTGATTGACCTTAGGTCATTTTCGAACCTTTGGTATTGGATCGTGTTGGCGATCCTGTGGTCCTCGATGTCCCATTGGACGATCGGCGTGCCGTACCATCTGGTGACGAAGGCGCGGCGCGGACATGCGGCCAGCCAGACCGACATGATGATCCTGACGCGGATGAATGCGGCCCGGATGCTGGAATTTGCGGAAACCTCTGGCACGGTGGCGACGGGCTTTGCGACCTTCCTGCTCAGCGGTTTGGCGATCATCGGCTGGGCCTATGGCGTGGAGTTCTGCCAGGCGATCTTCCTGCTGCTCTGCCCGGCCATGCTGGTACTGGCGCTTGGGGTCTGGACCTCATCACGCCTGCGCGCCGATGACTTTCAGAACGTGCCGCAGATGCTGCGTCAGCACCGGACAATCGTTCAGTTGCTGGGGGTCGTCTTCATTTTCGTCACCGCGTTTTGGGGTATGTGGCAGAATGTGAATGTCGGTCCGCTGGGATAGCGGGACCGCGCGCCTTGACATGGCGCGTCCGCGGGGTAGGTGAGGCGTCCGATGTCTGATCCAAACCACATCCTCTGCGGTGGCGCGCCCGAAGGGTTCGATGCCACGCTTGTCCTTCGCGAGGCCGCGAAGGGGCCGGTTGTGCATGTGGCCCGCGACGACAAGCGGCTGCGGGCCATGGCCACCGCGTTGGCGTTTTTCGATCCGTCGGTGCCGGTGCTGGAATTCCCCGGTTGGGATTGCCTGCCCTATGACCGCGTGTCGCCCCAGGCCGAGATTTCGGCGGCGCGGATGGCAACGCTGGCGGCTCTCGCTGGCGGGCTGTCGGGGTCGTTCATCCTGCTGACGACGCTGAATGCCGCCACGCAATATGTACCGCCGCGCGATCTGCTCGCCTCCTCGGCCTTTGCGGCCAAGGTCGGTGGCCGGATTGATGAGGGCGCCTTGCGCGCCTTCCTGGTGCGCATGGGTTATGTGCAGGCGCCCACGGTCACGGAGCCCGGCGATTATGCCGTGCGCGGGGGTATCATTGATGTTTGGCCTCCGGGCGAGGCCGCGCCGGTGCGGTTGGATCTGTTTGGCGACACGCTGGATGGCGCGCGCCGTTTCGATGCCGCGACCCAGCGCACCTCAGAGACGCTGGACCGGGTCGAACTTGCGCCGGTCTCAGAGGTGATCTTGGATGAGCCCGCCATCGCACGGTTTCGGCAAAACTACCGGGTCGAATTCGGCGCCGGCGGCTCCGAAGATCCGCTTTATGAAGCGGTCAGCGCGGGGCGCAAGGCGCAGGGAATGGAGCATTGGCTGCCATTCTTCCATGAGCGGCTGGAGACCCTGTTCGATTATCTGCCCGGCGCCGCCCTGACGCTAGACGATCAATCCACTCCGCAGCGCCTGTCGCGCTGGGAGAGTATCACCGACCAATACGACACGCGGAAGACGGCACTGACCCAGAAAGGCCGCCTCGATACCGTCTACAAACCCGCGCCGCCGGACTTGCTCTATCTGGATGATGCGGCCTGGGCGAAGGCTATTTCGGGCAAACGTGTGCTGCAATTCTCGGTCCATTCTGCCGCTTCAGGGCCCGGCGTAATCGACGCGGGCGGACGTATGGGGCGGTCCTTCGCGCCGGAACGGCAACAGGAAAACCTGAGCCTTTTCGGGGCGTTGGCGGCCCATGTTCAAGCAAAACGCGCCGAAAGCGCCGTTGTCATCGCCTCCTGGTCCGATGGGGCGCGGGAACGGCTGGAGGGCCTGCTGGCCGATGAGGGCATCACCGATACCCGCCGGATCAAGGACGCCGCCGATATGGGCGGCCTTCCGGTGGCATCCGGCACGGATCTGCCGGTGCATCTGGCGGTCTGGCCATTGGAGGAAGGCTTCACCGGCGCCGGGCTGACCGTGATCTCGGAACAGGATGTGCTGGGCGACCGGCTGATCCGGCCCAAACGCAAGGTCAAGCGCGCGGAGAATTACTTGACCGAGGCGCAATCGCTCAGCCCAGGCGATCTGATCGTCCATGTCGATCACGGCGTCGGGCGCTACAAGGGGCTTGAGACCGTCACCGCCGCGGGCGCGCCGCACGAATGTATCGCGTTGGAATATGCGGGCGGCGACCGGCTGTTTCTGCCCGTCGAAAACATCGAATTGCTCAGCCGGTACGGCCATGACGAAGGGCTGCTCGACAAGCTCGGTGGCGGTGCCTGGCAGGCCAAGAAGGCGCGGCTCAAGGAACGTATCCGGCAGATCGCCGACAAGCTCATTCGCATCGCCGCCGAGCGGGAATTGCGCAAGGCGCCAATCTTCGAGCCGCCCGGCGATATGTGGGAGGCGTTTTGCGCCCGCTTCCCCTATGAGGAAACCGACGATCAGCTATCGGCCATCGCCGACGTCCTCGAAGATCTGACCCTGGGCCGCCCGATGGATCGTCTGGTGGTCGGTGATGTCGGCTTTGGCAAGACCGAGGTGGCCATGCGCGCCGCTTTCGTGGCCGCAGCGTCGGGCATGCAGGTGGCCGTGATCGCGCCGACCACGCTACTGGCCCGCCAACACGCGGCAACGTTCAAGGAACGCTTCCGTGGTTTCCCGGTCACCGTGCGCCAGCTTAGCCGCTTCGTGTCCGCCAAAGACGCCGCCGACACGCGCAAAGGGCTGGCCGACGGCTCGGTCGACATCGTGATCGGCACCCATGCGGTGCTCGCCAAACAGGTGCGGATCAAGGATCTGGGCCTGATGATCATCGATGAGGAACAGCGCTTTGGCGTGACCCATAAGGAACGCCTGAAGGAACTGCGTAGCGATGTCCATGTCCTGACGCTCAGCGCCACGCCGATCCCGCGCACATTGCAAATGTCACTTTCCGGTGTCCGCGATCTCAGCATGATCGGCACGCCGCCTGTCGACCGGCTTGCCATCCGCACCTATGTGTCGGAATTCGACGCCGTCACGATCCGCGAGGCGCTGCTGCGCGAGCATTATCGCGGCGGGCAGACCTTCTACGTCGTGCCGCGCATTCAGGACCTGCCCGAGATCGAAGAATTCCTGCGCGATCACGTGCCCGAGGTCAGCTTTGTCACCGCCCATGGCCAGATGGCCGCAGGCGAGCTCGATGACCGGATGGTGGCGTTCTATGACGGCAAATACGACGTGCTTCTGGCCACGACCATCGTGGAATCCGGCATCGATATCCCGACGGCCAACACGATGGTCATCCACCGCGCCGATATGTTCGGCCTGGCGCAGCTGTATCAGATCCGGGGGCGTGTCGGGCGATCGAAGACCCGTGCCTATGCCTACCTGACCACAAAACCACGCGGAAAACTGACCCCATCCGCCGAAAAACGTCTGCGCGTTCTGGGCAGCCTCGACAGCCTCGGCGCCGGGTTCACCATTGCCAGCCAAGACCTCGATATTCGCGGCGCAGGCAACATCGTCGGCGAGGAACAATCGGGCCATGTCAAAGAGGTCGGCTTTGAGCTTTACCAATCCATGCTGGAAGAGGCGATTGCCAAGATCCGCTCGGGCGAGGCCGAGGGGCTGCCGGGTGACGATGGCCAATGGTCGCCGCAGATAAATTTGGGCGTGCCGGTCCTGATCCCCGACGCCTATGTGCCGGATTTGGACGTGCGCCTGGGCCTCTATCGCCGCCTCAGCCAGCTGGAATCCAAAGTGGATCTGGAAGGCTTCGCGGCGGAGCTGATCGACCGATTCGGGACGCTGCCGAAAGAAGTCAACACGCTGCTTCTGGTGGTGCGGATCAAGACGATGTGCAAACGCGCCCATATCGCCAAGCTCGATGCCGGGCCGAAAGGCGCGACGATCCAGTTTCACAACGATAAATTCCCCAATCCCGGCGGTCTGGTCGCTTTCGTTCAGGCGCAAGACGGTCTGGCAAAGGTCAAGGACAACAAGATTGTCGTGCGCCGCGATTGGAAACGGGATGCCGACAAGATCAAAGGCGCCTTCGCGATTGCTCGCGATCTGGCGATGCACGCGCGGAGCACCGCCGAGACGGCCTGATCTTCGACAAGATGCGGGCCATTGCCCGGCTTCTATGATACCCGCCCCCTCACGCTTCAATCGACACGGGGTTCCGACATGTATCGTTACATGATCGTTTTTTGCTGCCTGCCCGCCTTTGCCTCGGCGGAAGGCACACAATTTTCTTGGACATTGACTGACGCTGCGGGCGCGGTTCTTGCGGATGTGTCCCAGGCCAATGAAGAGGTGCGCGTGAATTGGGTCGACGGCGATGGCTGGTCGATCCGCGGCGGCGACAATCATCTGTCGCTGACCTTCCAGCTTGAATCCGAATTGGGCCAGACCAATGTGGTGAATCCTCACAACACCTATGTGCGCTTTGCCGCGCCCGAGACGGGCTTTGACGGGGTCGTGAAATGCACCATTGCGGCAGAGGATGCCGTCGCGATGGTGGATCGCACGCGCCTGGACGACCATGTCGCGGCCAACTTCGAGTTGGAATTGGTCACCTGCACCGACAGCGCCCAGGACACGCCAATCGAGGTGCCAAACCTGCCCTATACGCTGCAGGGAAGTGTGGACTTTATGCTCCGGTAGCGTTGAAAACCGCGCGGGTGGATTGAGCTTTGCCGTCGTTCTCCGGTAGGAAATTGCAACGCTGCTATTTCGCGGCTCAGCACAGGCCCCGATCCCGATGAGAGAGCATCGCGCAAGACCCCGCGCATTACCGCCCCGGCAGATCCCGCGCTGGGGCTGGTATGCGTTTTTGTTCTTTTCAGCCCTGTCGGCGATCTCAGCCTTCAAATTTGTCCCGGCGGGCCTGATCCACGGCTTTTTCCCGGCGCTGGACCAGGGCCTGGCCGCCGCCTGGTGGAGCTTTGTGGTCGAAGGCATCCAGCGGGGCGCCGATCACGTCGCCTATCACATCGCCAATTACGGCACGACGCTTGCGGTGCATATGATTTTCGGCGGGCTGGCGGTGATCCTGGTGCCGCTGCAGGTCAGCCGCATGTGGCGCCGCGGGGATCGTCGAAAGCACGTCTATCTGGGCTGGGCGCTGGTGCCGATCGTCACGATCTCGGCCCTGACCACGCCGCCGATCTCGTTTAACATGAATTACCCTCTTTGGTCCGAGATCGGTTTTGCCCTTGGCTCCATCGCCTGGTTCGGCGCCCTGGTCATGGGGATCTGGTATGTCCTGCGCAAGGAGTACGAGCGGCACCGGCGCTGGATGGTGATGATGGCGGCGCTCAGCTTCGGCGCCGTGTCCTTCCGCCTGCAATTGCCGATCCTGCGGATCTTTTGGGACCTTGAGGTGGTCTTTCCCTATCTTGGCTGGACCTGCTGGGTGCCCAACGTGTTGGTGGTGGCGATCTGGTGGTGGCGGCTTGACCGGCGCGCGATCCAGGCGCATCCGGCCGAATAATCACACCTGTTCGCGCGGCATCTGCCGCATGATCACCCAGCCAATCGCCATCAGCACCGCGCTGGCCATGGCCAGCGGCAGGGCCGTGCCATTGTAAAGCTGCCCAATCAACGCGCCCAGAAGCGCGCCCGATACGGTGGCCAGCCCGCCCATCAGCGAGGCGGCCAAGCCCGCGATATGGCCCAACGGCTCCAGCGCCAGGGCGTTCAGATTGCCGATGGTAAAGCCCATTGTCATGAAGGCCGAGGCGCACCACAGGAAATAGGCCCAGAATTCGACCTGCAATGGCAAACCAAGGCTCAGGATCACCAGCATTGTGCTGGCGCAGGCGGCTTGGACCAGCATCGCGCTGCGGATCAGCGGGCGCATGCCCAGCTTGACCACCAAGCGCCCATTGATCGGCGCCGCCGGGGCGGACAGCACGGCGATGGCGGCGAAATACCAATGGAAATGCGTGCCGCGATCATAGGTCAGATCGAAGATCTGCTGGATCGAGGACAGGATCCCGAACAGCATCCCGAAAATCAGCATCTGCACCAGGATCGACAATTGCATCTGCCGCAAGGACAGCGCCTCGCGCGCTCCCTCCCACAATTCGGCCGCGACCAGCTTGCGGCGCTTCGCGCGCGGCAATGTCTCGGCCTGGCGCAGCATCAGCCAGCCGACCGAGATGATCGAGAACAGCACAAAGCTCAGGAAGATCGCGCGCCAGCCAAAGCCCCAGATGATCGCCGCCCCGATCAGCGGTGCGACGGCGGGGAACAGTGTGAAGATCAGCATCGCAAAGGACACGATGCGCGCCATCTGGCGTCCGGTATAAAGGTCACGGATCATCGCCATCGACACGACCCGTGGACCCGCGGCGCCGATCCCCTGCAAGACCCGCGCGAACAACACCAGTTCCAGGGTCGGCGCCGCCCAGGCCAAGGCCGCCCCCGTGATATAAAGCGCCGCACCGCCCAGGATCACCGGCTTGCGCCCGAACACATCCGACAGCGGGCCGGTGAAGAACGTGCCCACGCCCATGCCGATGACAAAGCTGGTCAAAACCAGCTGCGCCAAGGTGACCGCATCGGGCGTCAATTCCGCTGCGATCGAGGGCAGGGCGGGCAACATCGCGTCGATGGCAAAGGCAATCGTGGCGAACATCATGCCCATCAGCGCGATGAACTCAGCTGTCGACAGACGCGGGGTGACAATTTGGGGGGCTGACGCGCTGTCACTCATGACGTGGCCCGTGCGGATCGCGTTGGATTATGAGTTTTTTTGCCAAGATGAAGGGGCAAGCGCGCTCTGTTGACGGCGCGATCACGCCTCGGCCTCTTTGGCTTGAGCGATTTGCTCTGACAACTCGTCGATCACGTTCAGCCACATCTCGGGCGGCTGGGCACCGGGGACGGCGTGCTGGCTGGCCACGATGAAGGTCGGGACGGAGTTGACGCCGCGCGAACGGGCATGGGCGTCGCGGGCGCGGATATCTTCGGCGTCGGACTCGCCGTCGTAAAGGCGGGCAATCATCTCGCGATCCATGCCGAGATCCGCCGCGATATCGGTCAGTACGCCGGTATCGCCGATATCGCGCCCCTCGATGAAATAGGCCCGGAACAGGGCCAATTTTGCGGGCGTCTGGCGCCCCTCGATCCCCGCCCAGTGGATCAGCCGGTGGGCGTTGAGTGTATTGGGCGTGCGGGTGATGCCTTCGAGGTTCAGGTTCAGCCCCGCCGCCTCGGCATGTTCAGCAACCGGCGCATAGGCGCGTATGGCATTCTCGCGCCCGCCGAATTTCGTCTCCAGATAGCTGCGCCGCTCCATACCCTCGGGCGGCATATCGGGATTTAATTGAAACGGGTGCCATTCGATGGTGAAGGGGTGATCGGGCCGCTGTTCCAGCGCGCGCGCCAGGTTGGTCCAGCCGATATAGCACCAGGGGCAGATCGGGTCGGACAGGATATCAAGCTTGATCATGGCGGGTCCTTCAGGGCTTCGGCCACAACATGCGCCAAGGCGCGGCGATCCAGCTTGCCGTTGCCTGCACGGGGCAGGGCGGCCAAGCGGATGTAAGCCCTTGGGCGTTTGTGGTCGGCCAGACGATTGGTGATGTGGCGTGTCAGGGCATCCTCGTCTGCCGCGCCGGAATAGGCAAGGGCCAGAATACTGGTCTCGGGTGTGGGGTGCAGGGTGAGCGCCGCGCATTCCGATAGGTCGGGCGCGCCGTCGAAGGCGGCCTCGATTTCCAGTGGGGCGATGCGGTAGCCACCCGCCGTCAGCAAGGCGTCGCGTCGGCCCAGATAGCGATAGGCGCCATCGGCCCCGCGGATCACCCGGTCACCGGTCAGGAACAGATCGCCCGTCAGGGGCAAATCGGGCGCCGCGCCCGCGCCATCTATGTAGCCCAGCATCAGGCCCGGATCGCTGCGATGCACAGCCAAAGTGCCCTCGGTACCATCGGGAAGCGGCGCGCCCTGGTCATCGACCACAGCCAGGCGGCGGCCTTGTTGGGCATAGCCGATATGGCCCTCCGGCGCCGGGCGCTGCGGCGATCCGGACAGAAAGGTGGAGCATTCCGACATACCAAGCGCCTCGTGAATATCCGTCCCGGTCGCGGCCCGCCACGCCGCGCGGATCGAGACGGGCAGCGCCTCCCCCGCGCTGAGCCCGTGGCGCAGTTTGGGCAGGGGCGGCGGGCAATGGCGCAGCTCGGGTTGCGGTGGCAGACCCTGGCGCAGCAGGCGCCGGAAGATCCCGGGCGCGCCCGCCAAGATCGTCGCGTCATGGCGCTTGGCCAGCAAACCCAGTGTGGCGGGATCGGTGCCCGCCGCAGGCACCAGCGCCGTGGCCCCTGCCGCCCAGGGATCAAGCAAGCCTGTGCCGAGCGTATAGGTCCAGTTGAACGCCCCGGCATGGAGCAGCCGATCCTCTGTGCGCAGCCCGTACCAGCCCTCCCACATCATCCGCCGCGCCCAGACCGCACGATGGGCATGGGCGACGGGCTTTGGCCGCCCGGACGACCCGGACGTGAAAACGATATAGGCCAGATCGTCTGGCCCCGTGTCATGGCAGGCAATGGCTGTGCCGCGCAATACGTCCGGCGTCAGAACCGGTGCGGAAATGTCGGGAAGGGCGATGTCGGGCCCCGCCAGGATCGCGGCGGGCGGCAAGGCGGCGCACAGTGCCGTCACCTCGGGCCGGGTGAGCGCGGCAGAGGTCGGAATGGGCACGATCCCGGCCCAGATCGCACCCAGATAGGCCAGCGGAAAATGCGCGTCATTGCCCAGCCGCAACATTAGATAGTCACCGGGCCGCAACCCGGCCGCGCGCAGCCCCCCTGCGGCGGCCTCGACGGCTTGGGGCAGGCGCGCATAGGACCAGCGCTCGGACCGGGCCGGACCCAGGATCGCCAGCGCGATCTTGTCGGGCGTGGCGCGGCCCGCCTCCAAGACGTAGCGCGCAAGGTTGAAGGGGGCGGTGGGCGTCATGGGCTTGCCCTAAAGCCGCGCTTGACCGGTTGCAAGCGGGGGCCGGATCGCGCTACGCCCCCGCCATGACGCAAGAGCAAAGCGAACCCAGCCTGATCCAACTGGCCCGTGCCTCGGGCGGCGATGCTTTGGCGGAACCCGTCGATCTGGCCGCGCGGGTGCGGGAATTGCGCAAGGCGCGGTCCTGGACGCTGGAACAGGCGGCGACACAGGCGGGGCTGGCCCGCTCGACCCTGTCGAAGATCGAGAACGGGCAGATGTCGCCCACCTATGACGCGCTGAAAAAGCTGGCCGTTGGGCTGGAAATCAGCGTGCCGCAATTGTTCACGCCCGCCGCGACGCCCCAGGGCGGGGGCCGCATGGCCGTGACCGCGCGCGGCGAGGGGACGGCGCATCCGACGACCACCTATGAGCATGAGATCCTGGCCGATCAACTGACCCAGAAGGCGATGCTGCCCTATCGCGCGCGGATCCGGGCGCGCGCCTTTGAGGAATTTGACGGCTGGATCCGGCATGAGGGGGAAGAATTCCTCTATGTGCTGACCGGTGAGATCCGGCTTTTCACGGAATTCTATCAGCCGGTGGACATGAAACGTGGCGACAGCGCCTATTACGATGCCGCGATGGGGCACAACGTGATCTCGATCTCGGACGATGATGCGACAATTCTGTGGGTCACCGGCATGGCCTGAGGGATTGCGCCGCGCCTTCGGCGCGTCGCCCGGGGGCCTCGCACGCTGACGCGTGCTCGGCCCCGCCAAGCGGCTAGGATCGCGCCGGAAAGATCAGCCGCGCGACCAGGACAGCCAGAATGGCCCCGACAATCTGCATAACAATGAAAAGCGGCGCGTCACCGGGGCCGATCCCGGCGAAGGTATCGCTGAATGACCGCGCGATGGTCACGGCAGGGTTGGCGAAACTGGTCGAGGCGGTGAACCAATAGGCGCCGGTGATATAGGCGCCGACCAAAGCCGCGACTTGGCCCGGCGCATGGCGCAACCCGCCCAGGATGGTCAGAACCAGGCCGAAACTCGCCGTGACCTCCGCCACCCATTGCCCCGGCCCGCTGCGCGCCGTTACCGAGATCTGCAGCACCGGCAGATCGAACATCACATGGGCGAGCCAGACGCCCAACACACCGCCCACAATCTGCACTGCCACATAGGCGATCGCCAAAACGGGCGCGATCTCACCCCGAAGCGCAAAGACCAGCGTCACCGCCGGGTTGAAATGCGCACCGGAAACCGGACCGAAGATGGTGATCAGCACATAAAGCGCCACGCCCGTCGCCACCGCATTGGCCAGCAGGGCCACGCCGATATTGTCGGGCGACAGATCCGCCGCCATGATGCCAGAACCCACCACGGCGACCAGTAGAAACAGCGTACCCAGGCCCTCTGCGGCCAGTCTTTGCAGCAACGTCCCCATGGTTAGCGCTACTGAAACATCTCGCGCAGATCCACGGTGCTTTCCTCGCCCAGATCGTCGAAATGATCGCGCAGGAAGGCGTCACCTGCGGCGTGCCCGGCGGCGCGCAACTGGTAAAGCACCTGCGGCGTCGCCACCAATTTGGTGCCCACTGAAAGCTGCCGCATCAGCTCATCATCGGCGATCATATGGATCAGCACATCCTTCATCGCGCCATCGGACAAAGCGCCTTGGAAGAGCAACCGCTGCACGAACTCGATGGCGCGCAATTCGCGGAGCAGAGAGGTGTTGAAGCTGATCTCATTGATACGGTTCTGGATCGCCCGGGCGGAGGTCGGCACCTCATCGCGGTAGAGCGGGTTGATGTTTACCACGATGACGTCACGCGGCAGATCGGGCGCATAAAGCGGGAACAGCGCCGGGTTGCCTGTATAGCCGCCATCCCAATAGGCCTCCAGCTTGCCGGTGGCAGGATCGGGGATTTCAACGGCGCGGAACAGCGTCGGCAGACAGGCCGAGGCCATGATCGCGTCGGGCCCGATCTCCTCACCCGAGAAGATGCGGATCTTGCCCGACCGCACATTGGTGGCGCAGATATAGAAGGCGGGTCCGGCATCGCAGCAGACGTGATCATATTGAAATTGCTCGACAATCGCAGCGAGCGGGTTCTGATAGAACGGCCCCGACGCATAGGGGCTGACCATGCGGCTGAGGCTGTCACTGACCGCGAAGGGAAGGGAGGTTTCGATGGCCGCACTTACCGCTTGGGGCGATATCATGTCGAGCCAGGGCGCGACGCGTTCATCGGTTATGGCGCCCACCTGCTGCCAGACCCATTCCAGGGTTTCCTTGGCGAGCGCGCGGGAGCCGCGCGACAAGCCCGATTTCACCGCCGCGCCGTTCAGCGCGCCCGCCGAGGTGCCGGACATCCCCGCAATCTCGACCTCGGGACAATCCAGGATGGCGTCCAACACGCCCCAGGTGAACGCGCCATGGGCGCCACCGCCTTGAAGCGCAAGGTTGATCGGTTTCGTGGAATTGGATCTGGTCCGGCGGGCCATGGTCGGTCATCCTTCAAAGCTTGGGGTCAGGCCCCGTGGGTGTCTTTCCACAGCGCCAGCAGGTCGGCGAGCGCCACACCTTCTATGCGCATCCCGTTGATATTGCAGTTGGAAATCGACGCGTTGGTCAGATTCGCATTCTCGATCACCGCGCCGGTCATGTTCACATTGGTCAGGCTGATATCGGTCATATTCGCATCGGTGACGCCAAATCCGGTCAAGTTCGCATAGCTGACCTGCACCGCGCTGAGGTTCACATTGTGCAGTTTCGCGTCGGTCAGATTGACGTTTTCATAGCGCAGGCCGGTCGCATCGACATCTTCGAACAGCGCATTGACCAGATGGGCGTCGCGAAAGGTGCTGTCTTTCAGACTGACCCGCGTGAAGCTGGAGCCGCAGAGATACATGTTGTCGATATCCAGCCGGTCCGTTCCGGCCTCGTCACTCTCTGCCATGGGCGGCTCCTGATCTGGGCAAATATCAATCTGATTGATGATCCATTTCGACTATCGATTTTTTCGATGATGGCGGCGCGACGCTTACAACGCGGTCCACCCGCCATCGACGCTGATCGTGGTGCCGGTGATCTGATCGCCCGCCGGTGAGCAGAGGAACGCGACCGTGCCGCCAAGCTGCTCGACCGTGGCGAATTCCTTCGACGGCTGACGGTCAAGGATCACCTTCTCGATGGCCTCCTCCTCACTCATATCGTATTCCTTCGCGGTGTCGGGGATCTGCGCCTCGACCAGCGGGGTCAGCACATAGCCCGGACAAATCGCATTGGCGGTGATCGGCTCTTTCGCAGTTTCCAGCGCGACCACCTTGGTCATGCCCACCACGCCGTGTTTGGCGCTGACATAGGCCGATTTGTAGGGGGAGGCGGTCAGGCCATGGGCGGAGGCGATGTTGATCACCCGACCCCACCCCGCCTTGCGCATCATCGGCAGCGCCACCGCCGTGGTATGGAAGGCCGAGGACATGTTGATCGCGATGATCGCGTCCCATTTTCCGGTATCGAAATCCTCGATCGGGGCGACATGCTGGATCCCGGCATTGTTGATCAGGATATCGCAGGTGCCCGCCTGCTCGATCAGGGCGCGCGCCTGGTCGCCTTTGGACAGATCGGCCTGAATATAACGCGCGGTCACACCGTGTTCGTCGGCGATCTCTTTGGCCAGCGCATGGTCGTCTTCGGTGTCGGTGTAGGAATTCAACACCACATCGGCGCCCGCACGGGCCAGTTCCCGGGCCACACCCAGGCCAATTCCGGAATTGGAGCCGGTGATAATCGCGGTTTTGCCGGAAAGGTCGGTGATCAAGGCCATGGGATCGCTCCGTCATTCTGTTGTTGCGAGACAGCCTAATGCTGCAACTGCAAAAAGAACAGAGGGAGCGCGCCCAAACGCAAAATGGCCGCTCAGCGGGGCAGGCGAGCGGCCGGTTTTGAAATCTTTTTTGGGGGATCAGGCGGCGGAGCGAGCTGTCTGCGACCGTCGCATCAGGCCCAGAGCACCCAATCCGCCCATCAGAAGAAAGACGCCGGCGGGCAGTGGAACCGGTGCGATAACCGGGACAGGTGCGACCGGTGTGACCACGGTCGGCCCCGGCGGATAGAAGGGTGTGCCGGGCGTATCCGGGGTGCCGCCGATGCGCGGCGCGCAATTTTGAACACATCCACCGACCACGGCCTGGCGAAACCCGCTGCGCCCGACGCTGCGGGCAAACCGATCAGCCACGCCGCCACGGCCGCCCGCAACGGGGAGCGGGGCAGGCGCCGGTGCTGCGGCGACGGGGCCGCCACCCGCATTGCCCCCGGTCCGACCGGCGGCGACACCGTTGTTCAACTTCTGACCGGGCTCGTTCTGGCCGCCCACGACGCGGTCACGGGGCAGGCCCACGCTGTCGGGGGGCGGCGCTTCGGCCGGGGCGTCGATCAAGGCCCGCAGATGCAGAGAGCTGCGGCCAAGGATGTGATCTTCTTCATTATGGTCAATGGGGCCGAACACGCCAGCGCGTGCGGCAACCTCCAGTCGATCCGGGCGGGTGGTGGAAGGCGCCCAAGTCTCGGAGGCACCGCCTTCCAACAAGAACATGCGGTCGAGAACGTCGTAATAGGAATGGCCGCCGCCCGAGCCGATATCATAAACGGTGGCCGCCTGTCCGACGGACGCGCTGAACAAAAGAGCCGCTGCGATGGTTAACGATTTCGACGCCATTTGAGTAACATCCCGATAAATTCCCTAGGATGTATGGCGCGGCATTGCGGCTGGCGGTGGGACGGATTGCGAAACCTTCGTATCCATTTCTGGGCAATATTGTGGCAAGTGGCCGGGATTAAGCGAAAAGCCGCTTTGTGCCCGCGCGACGCCCGGCGCTGTCCTGCCGATCCCATGTGGATAAAAAAAACCCCGGCACGAAGCCGGGGTAAGTCATTGAGGCAGGTTTCATACAGGCAAGAAACCTATCGAGCAGTGATCTCTGTATAAGCAATGACTTGGCCCTTGTCCAACCGAAATATTTGCGCCGGACCCGGGGGGCCGGTAGCGTCGTCCACAACAAAATCGAGCCGCAGGAGGATTGTTCACGGATGCCGACGAATTGTTTCATCAAGGGGGCCGTCCTGATTGCCTGCACCATAGGGCTGGTTGGTCCTGCCCCGGCTGAACCGCAACATGGTGTGGCTATGTATGGCGAACCGGCCCTGCCCGAGGATTACACCCATCTGCCCTATGCCAATCCCGACGCCCGGACGGGGGGGCGGATCGTGACCGGCGAAGTTGGCTCATTCGACAGTTTGAACCCGCTGATCCGGCAAGGCTCGGTGCCCTGGCAGCTCCGATTCCTCGTCTACGAATCGCTTTTGGCCCAATCGTGGGACGAACCATTCACCCTTTACGGGCTTTTGGCCGAATCGGTCGAGATCGCCGAGGACAATACTTGGGTCGAATTCACCCTGCGCCCCGAGGCACGGTTTTCGGATGGCAACCCGGTTACGGTGGAGGATGTGATCTGGTCCTACGAGACCTTGGGCACCCAAGGTCATCCGCGCTATCTGGGCATCTGGACCCGGGTCGAGGGCATCGAGGCGGTGGGCGAGCGGACCGTGCGCGTCACCCTGAGCGAGCCCGACCGCGAATTGGCGATGATCATGGGCATGCGGCCGATCCTGCAGGCCGCGCAATGGGACGAGGCGGAGTTCACCGAAAGCGGGCTGACGACCATTCCGATCACCACGGCGCCTTATGTCATCGATGATTTCCAGGCCGGGCGCTTTGTCTCGCTGCGGCGCAACCCCGATTATTGGGGCGCCGATCTTCCGTTTCGGCGCGGCACCAATGTGATCGACGAGATCCGGATGGAGTTCTTTGCCGACGTCACTGCCATGCGCGAAGCCTTCACCAGCGGCATCGTCACCACTATGCGCGAGACTTCGGCGCAAAGCTGGGCGGAGAATTACGATTTCCCAAGGGTGCGCAGCGGTGAAGTTGAACTGGCCGAGGTGCCCCATCAGCGGCCTGCGGGGCTGACCGGATATGTGATGAACACCCGAACGCCGCTGTTTTCCGATTGGCGCGTGCGCGAGGCGATGATCCAGGCCTTCAATTTCGAGTTCATCAACCAGACGGTGAATGGCGGTATCGATCCGCGGATCACGTCGCCCTTTGCCAATTCGCCCCTGGAAAGGTCGCCCGGCCCGGCGACGGGGTTGGTGGCCGAGCTGCTGGAGCCTTACGCCGCTGATCTGCTACCCGGCGCGTTGGACGGCTACGAATTGCCCGTCTCGGACGGGTCCGCGCGCAACCGCGCCGGGATCCGAAATGCGATCCGCCTGATGGAGGAGGCGGGATATAGTGTCGAAGACGGCGGGATGATGGGCCCGGATGGGCCGGTCTCGTTCGAGATTCTGCTGCAGACCGGTTCGTCGGAGAACGATGCCATCACCAATATCTATACCCAGGCGCTGGAACGGTTGGGCATCGAGGTGAATGTCAGCCGCATCGACAGCGCGCAGTTCCGCGAACGGAGCGACGCATTCGATTTCGACATGATCTATTATCAATGGGGTCTGTCACTGAGCCCGGGCAATGAACAATATGCCTATTGGGGCTGTGACGTGGCGGATCAGCAGGGCTCTCGCAATCTGCACGGGGGGTGTAATCCGGCAATTGACGGGATGATCGACGCGATGTTGACGGCCGACAGCCAGGAGGAATACCGCGCGGCGGTGCAAGCCTTGGATCGCGTCCTGATGGCCGAGCGCTATGTGATCCCGTTCCACCACAACCCGATCAGCCGCTTGGCGTTCAATGCCGAGTTAAACTATCCGGAGGTGATCCCGATCTATGGCGACTGGATCGGGTGGCAGCCGGATGTGTGGTGGGTTGAGCCCGACTAGCCCGAGGCCAGCGGGGTGAAGGGGGCTTGCCCCCGGCGCCTTTGGCGCCGCCCCAGGATATTTTTGAAACAGAGAAAGGGCCGCGTCAGACCGGGGACAGATGGTGGCGCAGATAGGCCACCCGCGCCGTGATATCGGTTTTGGGCAGGAAGGTGAATTTGTAGCCGAGTGCGGAATAGGCGGCGCAGAGGCGGCCATATTCCGCGATCCCCTCCGACAGGCTGTGCCTGCGGGCGGCGTCGGTGACATAGATCTCGGGCCAGGGCTGCGCCATGAACATGGTTTGCGCGAAGGGATGGGCGGCCAGCAGGCTGGTATCCAGGGCGCGGCCCTCCTGATGGGCCAGATTGACGGCGGCATCCACCAGGCCGCGGTCGAAGATCACCGGCGCGGGCAGGGCGAAGGCCTCGGCGTAATCGCTGAGGCTCAGTTCCAGCGCCATGCGCGCAAAGCCCATCGGATCGCGCGCCGGATCGGGCCCGCCTGCCTCGATGATACGGCGGCCGGGTTCGGGCACCACCGACAGGCCGGTTTCGGCCAGCGCGGCCAGAAGCGTGGATTTGCCGCCGCCGGAACAGCCGGACAGGATGACGAAGCCCGGGCGCGGGATCACTCGGCGGCGTCGGGGAGGGCGCGCGTGGGCGCGCTGGCTGGCTCATTGTCCGCCGGATAGACCAGACCTGCGGAGATGATCAGCTTGGCGGCATCCTCAACGCTCATATCCAGCACCTGCACATCCTTGCGCGGCACGAAAAGCAGAAAGCCCGAAGTCGGGTTCGGTGTCGTCGGCATGAAGATCGACACGACATCATCCTCGGTCTTGTCCTGCACCTCGCCCTTCGCATTGGTCGAGATGAAGGCGATGGCCCAGATGCCCTTGCGCGGATATTCCACCAGGCAGGCGCGTTCGAAATTCTGCTGGCCTTGCTGCAGGATCGTCTCGGCGATCTGCTTCAGCCCGGAATAGACAGACCGAATGACCGGGATCGACAGAACCAGCGATTCCGCCCAGCGGATCATCGAGCGCCCGATCAGGCCCTTGGCCAGCCAGCCGATGATCATGGTGAAGATCAGGAAGGTCACCACCCCGATGCCGCGGATATTGACCTCGATCCCGGTCCATTCGCGGATCAGGATCGACGGGTTGTAGTTGGTGGGGATCAGCGGCAGGACCCAGGAATCGATCCAGCCCGTCAGGGTCCAAATCAGCCAGATCGTGATGCCGATGGGGGCGATCACGATCAATCCGGTCAGGAAATTCGACCGGAGAGAGGCGAACAAGCCGCGTCTGGGCGGTTTTTCAGGCTGTGGCAATTGCATCGGGTGAAACGCGGTTGGGGATAAGGGGAAGGTCAGACATTACTTAAGCGGGCATTGATGTCGGCACAAGTTTACAACGCGGAGTTGCCTGCTTCTTACGCAGATCGTGTCTCAACCAGCGCCCGGGCGATCTGTGCGGCCAGGCGGGCATTGTTGCGGACAAGCGCAATATTGGCGGTCAGCGTGGCGCCTTCGGTCATCTCGAACAAACGTTGAAGCAGGAACGGCGTGACGGCCTTGCCACGGATGCCCTGCGCGTCGGCCTCGGCCTGGGCGTCGGCGATGACGGGGGCGAGCGCGGCGGATGGGATTTCGGCCTCGACCGGGATCGGATTGGCGACCAATTGGCCGCCCGGCAGGCCAAGCGTGGCGCGCATCCGATGAGACGCGGCGATCTCAGCGGCGCTGTTCAGGCGTAACGGGGCGGCCAGACCGCTATCCCGGCTCCAAAACGCGGGGAAGGCATCTTGGCCATAGGCGATGACGGGCACGCCCAGGGTTTCCAGCACTTCCAGCGTTTTGGGCAGATCCAGGATTGCCTTGGCGCCTGCGGCCACGACGGTGACGGGTGTTTCCGAGAGTTCCCGCAGATCGGCGGAGATGTCAAAACTGTCCGCGGCGCCCTGATGCACGCCGCCAATTCCGCCGGTCGCAAAAACCGAGATCCCGGCAAGCGCCGAGCAGATCATCGTGGCGGCGACAGTGGTCGCGCCGATGCCGCCCTGGGCCAGACAGAGCGCCAGATCGGCGCGGCTGAGCTTGGCGACGTCGCGCGCCTGTGCCAGGCGATCCAGATCCGCATCCTCTAGCCCGACATGGATCCGCCCATCCATCACCGCCATCGTCGCGGGCACGGCGCCCGCCGCGCGGATATCAGCCTCGACCAAGCGCGCGGTTTCGACATTTTGCGGATAGGGCATGCCGTGGGTGATGATCGTGCTTTCCAGCGCGACAATCGCGCGACCCTCGGCGCGGGCCGCGGCCACCTCGGAGGAATAGGTGAGGGGGAGATCCGTCATCCTGCGGGGTCCTTTCCAGAGACATAAGCTGCGGCTGCGTTTACAGCCGTAAACAGAGCCTTTTCAGGGGGTTGGCCCGCAACTTCGGCGGCAATATGGGCGGCCATGAATGTATCGCCCGCGCCGGTGATGCGCTGCGCCTCAACCGGGGGCGGAGTGGCCGACAGGGTGCCGTCGGCGCTGGCATCCACCGCCATCTGCGCGCCTTCGGTCACCAGAACACGGCGCGCGCCCGCATTGATCAGCGCCTGGGCGGCGGCGGCGGCATTGGCAGGCTTGGTGCCGGTCAGCAACCCCGCCTCTTCGCGGTTCACATAAAGCGTTGCGCGAGGATGGTGCAGAAGCGGGCGCAACCGTTCGGCCTTACCGGGCGAGGCCGGGGCGAGACGCAGATCGGCGGCGGCAAAGAGGGGGCTTTGCGCGATTTCCGCCAGCAGGGCTTGGGTCAGGTTGCCGTCAACGGCCACGGGGCCGGCCCAAGGCGTGGCCTCAGACCCCAAGCGGCCATCGGCGAGTGGCGCCAAGATGCGCGCGCCCGCCTTTTCCAGCGAATGGGCATGGGCGATGGCGGCCACAAGCGTGCCTTGCGCCTCAATCGCCATATAGCGGTCGGTGGGCAGGGCCGGATCGACCAGCATGGGCCCCACATCCAGATCCATCTCGGCGCAGGCCGCGCGCAGATCGCGCCCCTCGCTGTCATCGCCCACCACGGACAGCAGCGCGGGCCGCAGCCCCATCCGCTGGAGGGTCATCGCGATGTTCAACGCCACGCCGCCCGGAATGCGCGAGATTTGGCCGGGCTTGTCGTTGCCAAGCGCCATCGGATCGTCGCAGCGCCCGATAATGTCCCACAGGACGGCGCCGATACACAGAATATTCGGGTTAGAAGCCATGGCCTCTCTTGCCCCGATGCAACCGCACCTGCAAGCGCCGCCCGTGAAATGACGGGCGGCTGTGGCACGCGGTTAACGTTTGCGCGCCTTTGGATGCAGCGAGGAGGCGAGGATATGATCGGCCTCGTGCACCACAGCCTGCGCGTGGCGCACGATCAGCGGGTCGGGGGCCTGCACCACGTCCAGATCCTTCCCGGGGTAATCCAGGCTGGCCAGGAAATGGCGCATGCAATTCAGCCGGGCGCGTTTCTTGTCGTTCGACCGGATCATCGTCCAGGGCGCATCGGCGGTGCAGGTGTAGAAGAACATCGCCTCTTTCGCTTCGGTGTAATCATCCCATTTGTCGAGGCTGGCGCGGTCGATGGGCGAGAGCTTCCATTGTTTCAGCGGATCGGTCTCACGCGATTTGAAGCGGCGGCGCTGTTCCTCTTGCGTGACCGAGAACCAGTATTTGAACAGCCGGATGCCGGAGCGCGTCAGCATCCGTTCCAATTCGGGGGTCTGACGCATGAATTCGAGATATTCGTTGGGCGCGCAAAACTCCATCACCCGTTCGACCCCGGCGCGGTTGTACCACGACCGGTCATAGAGCACGATTTCACCGGCCGTGGGCAGATGCTTGATGTAGCGCTGAAAAAACCATTGCCCGCGCTCTTCCTCGGACGGTTTGTTCAACGCCACAACACGGGCGCCGCGGGGGTTCAGATGCTCCATAAAGCGTTTGATCGTGCCGCCTTTGCCAGCCGCGTCGCGGCCTTCAAACAGCATGACGATCTTTTGGTCGGTCTCTTCGACCCAATGCTGGACCTTCAGCAATTCGACTTGCAACGCGGCCTTTTCAGCGTCGTATCGGGCCCGGTCCATCTTCTCGGCATAGGGGTATTCGCCCTGATCGAAACCGATGATTTTCTCGGGGGCCGGGGTTTCCACACCAGCGGGGGCCAGCCCCTCGACCGGGGCCAGTTTCACCGTCTTTTCTGCCATCACACGCTCCGTCGTTTTGTCCCGCGCCGAAGATGATGTGGTATTTGACGCTTTGTCGTTGATCTGCGTCAAGGCGCAAGGGGTTGCGCTGCATCTGCAAATGGCCTATCCGGCGCGCACTTCTCAGGCGAAGGCGGGCTTTCGGGACAGACATCCCCGGCGGTCCACCGGTTGAAGCATCCGCTTCTAAACCTTCGCCCTAGGCGCAAACCGGAAAGGACAATGGCATGGCGCTTCCTGATTTCTCCATGCGTCAGCTTCTTGAAGCTGGCGTTCACTTTGGCCACCAGACGCAACGCTGGAACCCCCGTATGGGCGAGTTCATCTATGGCGACCGCAATGGGATCCACATCCTCGACCTGACACAGACGCATCCGATGCTGGAGCAGGCGCTTCAGGTCGTGCGCGAAACCGTCGCCAAAGGCGGTCGGATCCTGTTCGTGGGCACCAAGCGTCAGGCGCAGAAGCCGATCGCAGAGGCTGCCGAGCGCTGCGCGCAGTATTACATGAACCACCGCTGGCTGGGCGGCACGCTGACCAACTGGAAAACCGTGTCGAACTCGATCCAGCGCCTGAAGGACATCGACGAAAAGATGGCCGAAGGTCTTGAAGGTCTGACCAAGAAAGAACGTCTTGGCATGGAGCGTGACCAGCAGAAGCTGCAGGCTTCGCTGGGTGGCATCCGCGAAATGGGCGGTCTGCCCGACCTGATTTTCGTGATCGACGTCAACAAAGAAGACCTGGCGATTGCAGAAGCCAAAAAGCTGGGCATCCCGGTTGTGGCCGTGGTCGATACCAATTGCTCGCCCGATGGCGTGGATTACATCATCCCGGGCAACGACGATGCGGCCCGCGCGATCTCGCTCTACTGCGACCTGATCAGCCGTGCGGCCCTGGACGGGATGACCACGCAGATGGAGACCGCCGGTGTCGATCTGGGCGCATTGGAAGAGGGCACAATTGAAGACGCCCTGACCGAAAGCCCTGCCGCCGAGGCCGAGGCTGCCGCCGCTGAGGCGCCTGCCGAAAGCTAAGATCCCGTCACAGAACGTTTACACGTTCAGGTCACATGGGGTCGGGCCGCTGTGCCCGACCCGAGTTTTCCGCATCTCAGGAGAAGAGACATGGCAATCACCGCAAGCATGGTGAAAGAGCTGCGCGACAGCACCGGCGCAGGTATGATGGACGCCAAGAAGGCCCTGACCGAAACCGATGGCGATATGGACGCCGCCGTGGATTGGCTACGCACCAAAGGTCTGGCGAAAGCCGCCAAGAAATCCGGCCGCACCGCGGCAGAAGGCCTGGTGGCCGTCGCCGTTGAGGACGGGGCAGGCGTCGCCATTGAAGTGAACTCGGAAACCGACTTTGTCGGCAAGAACGCCGAATTCCAGGAGATGGTGGCCGGGATCGCCAAGGCGGCTGTGGCGGTTGACGATCTCGACGCGCTGCTGGCGGCTGACATGGGCGGCAAAACCGTCGCCGACACCGTGACCGACAAGATCGCCACCATCGGCGAGAATATGGGCGTGCGGCGCATGGCCAAACTGTCCGGCGATACGGTCGTGTCCTATGTGCACAACGCCGCCGCCGACGGGATGGGCAAAATCGGCGTTCTGGTGGCGATCAAGGGCAATGATGCCGGTTTCGCCAAGCAGGTCGCGATGCATGTGGCCGCGGTGAACCCCGCCTCGCTGTCTGAGGCCGATCTGGACCCAGCCGTGGTCGAGAAAGAAAAGCAGGTGCAGATGGATATCGCCCGCGAATCCGGCAAGCCCGAGCAGGTCATCGAAAAGATGATCGTGGGCCGCATGAAGAAATACATGGCCGAGGTCACCTTGGTGAACCAAGCCTTTGTGGTGAACCCCGACCTGACCGTCGGCGAGGCCGCCAAGGAAGCGGGCGTCGAACTCACCGGGTTCGTGCGGCTTGAAGTCGGCGAAGGCATCGAAGTGGTGAAAGAAGACTTCGCCGCCGAGGTCGCCAAAGCCGCCCAAGGCTAAAGACCTGACATTACGCTATTCCAAAGGGCAGGGGGCAACCTCTGCCCTTTGGCGTTGCGGCAAAGGTCCGCTGCGAGCCCAAAGTGGCGGATGCTGCAAAGCAGCTAGATGATCCTTTGCTCTAGCTCGGCAGGATCGGCGACATCGACATGCCAAAAGTCGCGCGCTTCAACCGGTAGCTTCGCTAACACTCGCTCGAAGTCCCCCCGGTTGGTAGATCGCCGAACCGCCCATGCCGTTGCCTCAATAGCATTGTCCGGCGTTAAGTTGTGGTTCACCCTTACCGCTTTGACCTCGGAAACGAGCTTTTCGCGGTCATAAAATTCTGCGCGGGGTTCCGTAACATCCCAGTCGTGCACAAAAATCGCACGAAGGACGCTCGGCAGGACACTTGCGAATTCCAAACCCTCTTGAGCGTTCAAACGACGCCGAAACACCTGTAGGACCGCATCGACCGCCGTGTACGCCATGTTGTCGGACTCAAGGGACATGCGCTCTTTCACATCGTTGAGGAAAGCGCGCCATTCCTTGGAAGCGTGTCGATATGTCCACGGCATTGGCACGGGTAGCTGGTTCCCTTCAATGGCATCGTCTCCCACACCGATATCGAAATTCAAAAGATTTGTCGAAGAAACGAACGGCGGGTTCGTCCCGCCTTCCGGCCCTATGACGCCCCTGAACCAACGTCGGCTTCGGGCTGGCTCCGGCCATCGGCGCCTAACGCGGTGGACGGCAGGTGAGAGCCCATTTTGCCCAATGCTGCATGTCTCACTAACGTCCGCTTTGAGCAGTTTGGACTAAAACCGGGGGAGTTTTTCCGGGCAGTATTGTCACCACTGACAACTTGGTTTCGCTTGAGGCAGGCGCGCAAAAACTGCCGTTTTGGACGGAAGATT
>NZ_JBBIFW010000003.1:0-444399 GCF_037544085.1 Gymnodinialimonas mytili | reverse complement strand
ATGTTCGGCAAGCTCAAGGATTGGCGGCGTGTTGCGACCCGTTACGATAGGTGCCCAAAGGTTTTCCTGTCAGCCATCGCTCTCGCGGCAATTGTCATTTACTGGCTATGAGTCCTGAACCTAAATTCTTGGATAATCGTAGAGATCTACCACCGTCGTTCTCCCCGCTGACCGCAGATGTTTCGACCTGAGCGGTGCGTCCCTTGGCAACGCGCTTAACCGATACACAACTTGCACACATCAAACTGTCTGCGAAGACAGCTCAGCCGTTTGACGTGGATGTTCTGTCCAGTGTGACCGGCTCAATCGGATTGCAGGGCCGCCGAAGCAACCGGCGCAACACTATTCATCGGGGCAATCCCGTACACCGGTCCTGCATCTGCAAGAGTCCTGCGCCGAAAACGCTGTCTCTGCCCGGGGCACCCATGTCACGCGCCGCCGCGATCAAGTGTTCGCGGGTCTCGGCGGCGGATCTGCCGGGGTCAATGCTTCGCAATTGTGCCGCTGCGGCCGTGACAAAAGGCGCTGCAAAAGAGGTGCCGGTTCGCCAACGCGCGCCTGACACCGACGCCGCGGTCCAGATATCCACTCCGGGGGCTGCCAAATCGACATGTGAGCCCTGGCCTGCGCGGCGGTAGATCGCCCCGCGCACATCAACGGCTGTGACGCCAAGCGTGTTTTCATAGGCGGCGGGGTAGGCCGGGGCGCTCCGGGGGCCATTATTGCCAACCGCGGCGATCACGATGACATCCTCGGCCACGATGCGATTGATCGCGTCTTCGAGCACGACATTGCCCGGGCCCGACAGAGACAGATTCACCACCTCGACCTCTCTCGCCCGGAGCCAATCGAGGCCAGCAGCGATGGAGAATGCATCGGCTCTTTCATCCGCGCCGTCGCGATAAAACGCATCGACCGCGAGGAGTGTTGCGTCGGGCAACAATCCGGGTGCGCGACTGTCGGGCGATCCGATGAGAATGGCGGCAACGGACGTGCCGTGGATGGCGCGGGACGGCGCCTGTGCGTCATCGGAAATCCGGTGCACCGTCAGATCGCGGCCATCGAACACCTCATGTGTGCTGTTGATGCCAGTATCCACCATCCCGATACGCATGTCGCCCAGGGCGCAGATGCCGTCGGACGGGTATCCGACCAGTTCAAGTGCAGGGCAGGACGGCCCGTTGCAGCCATTGGTGGACGCCCGGTAATAGTGGTTGAAATCAGCCGACGTGCCCGTTGGCAAAGTTCTGACCCGGGTTCTGGCCGCATCCAGCGACAAGGTTTGTGGGATGCGGAGGCGGATGAGCGTGGGGACGGTATCGAATTGCTGCAGCAATTCAAAACCTTCGCCGATCAACTGCGCGAGATCAGCCTCGGACAGTCCGGTTGCAATGATTTCGTCCGGTGCGGCGTCGAGCGTCGGCACAGCAGCCGGGGCAAAGCCGCCGTCATCATCATCGTCGTCATCATCATCATCATCATCATCGCTGTCGTCATCGTCGTCATCCTCATCGGCATAGGCCGTCATGGACGCCCCAAGGAGGATCTCCGACATCGGCGTGAGGGCAAAGATCATGGCCAGCAGGAAGATGCGAATTGCAATATGGGCGCCGTATGACATGGTTTTCCCTCCGAGCTTCACCTAGGTTACGGCCATGGCGCGGTTTTATTCCAAGCTTCCCGGCACGTTGGGCCTGTGATGTCCGATCCATTCGCAAATCAGGTGATTGACCTGCTTCCGAACCTGCGCCGCTACGCCATCTCCCTCGCGCGGAAACCGGATGTGGCGGATGATCTTGTGCAAATTACGGTCGAAAAGGCACTGAAGCAAAGGCGGCAATACGATCCCCGGCAAAAGCTTGCTCCGTGGCTCTTGAGAATTCTGCGCAATGCATGGATCGACGAGACGCGGCGGCAGAATGCGCGCGGCCAGCAGAGCGCCATTGAAGATGTGGCATCGGACCTTGTCGCCGAACGGGAAGCCGGGCCGGAGATGCGGTTGGAAGTGCAGCAGACATTGGCCGCCATATATGCGCTGCCGGAGGGCCAACGCGACGCGATGGTGTTGGTCTGTATCGAGGGATTGAGCTACCGCGAGGCGGCAGAGGTGATGGGGGTTGCGGTGGGAACCGTCATGTCCAGGCTCGCCCGTGGCCGACTGGCCCTTGTCGCGAAGGTTGGAATAGATCGCCCTGTCGCCACGTATCCACCACACCCCACAAACAAGACCGGAACACCAGAGAGATGACAATCTCCGACGAAGATCTGATGGCCTATGCCGACAATGCCTTGCCAGAGGCGGAGCGCGCCCGAATTGCCGCGGCGGTGCTGCAGGATCCAGACCTTCGGGCGCGTCTGGAGGCCTTCAACCGCAGCAGGGATCTGGCGCAGGCGGCGATGCCATTGGAAGACGTGCCCGACGCGCTTCAGCAGCGTATCCAAGCGACGATTGACGCGGCGGCGGACGATATCTCCGATGCGGACGACCCATCGATTTCACTGGCCGTGCCACCCAGCCGATCGCGAAATGTCCTGTGGATCGGCGCCCTCGCGGCAAGTGTCGTGCTGGGATTTGGGCTGGGCTCGACGATGATCACTCGGGATGCGGTTGATCCCGTGGCCTTCGATCTGGCCCCGTTTGTATCGGCGCTCGACACCGTGCCATCCGGCGCCGTTGCGGAGAATGCCGGAATCGAAACCCGCGTAGTCGCGTCCTTCGATGCGGCAGATGGCGCATTTTGCCGCGAATTCGAGGCCAGGTTTCCGGACCGGACCGATTTGATCGGCGTCGGATGCCGGACAGAATCCGGGTGGGAATTGCGCTTCGCCGCCGTAACGGAATTGCCTGGAGATGATGAATTTGTCCCCGCCGGGGCCCTGGATAGCTTGGATGCCTGGATGCGCAGCACGGGCGCGGGTCCGGTCCTGTCCATCGAAGACGAAGCGGCGCGTTTGTCCGGGGCTACCCGTTGATCTTAGAGCGCCCCAACAGACGCAAAGTGATCGCACGTCCCAGTTTCAGGGGCGGATAAAGAACGCGGGCGACATAAGGGCGCGAGAACAGCAAGCGGACAATCCGATTGAACATCCCATTCCGCGTTGTCATCGCGGCCAGGGCGGTCATCGCGGCATCGCCATGGTAGAGCTGGCCGCTGATCTGAACCACCATGCCATCGTCAAGATCCAGGCCCTCGGCACTGATCCTGTTCAGGATCGGATGGGGCGCCCGAGCATCGATCAATTCCACGTGGCCCGCCGCCTCGCGCAGCCGTATCATGTTGATATAAGCCGAACAGAAGGGGCATTCGCCATCATAGACGATCTGGATCGGGTCGGACATGCTCATACTCCTGAGATACATGTGGGGCGCTCTTGGGCAAGTTCAGACGCTGGGCCTCTGTGTGGAATACGTGGCGCGGCTGTTTCGTATTCCCTTCGAACCGCATGTCGAAGGAGAGCCCAATGACGACGTCTTCAACCGCTTTGCGTGGTCTGCGCACATATCTTGAGGCGCCGATCAGCATCCAATCGCTTGTCGTGATCCGCATCGCCTTTGGCTTGATCCTGGCCTGGGATTGGTGGCGCTACGTTAATTACGACCGGATTCACCGGTATTACGTCGAGCCAGATTTCAACTTTCCCTTCTTCGACTTCGTTCACCCCTTACCGGATCCGTGGATCCATATTCTGTGGGGTGGGATTGGTCTGTTTGGTCTGCTTGTCGCGGTGGGGGCGTTTTACCGGGTGTCGATAGTCGCACTGACAGGCATTTTCGCGTATTTCTTCCTGCTCGACCGGACGCAGTACCTGAACCATAATTATATGGTCATTCTCTTCGGCCTCTTGCTTGTTTTCATGCCAGCCAATCGCGCGTTTTCGGTGGATGCGTGGCTGTGGCCGCGGTGGCGCAGCGAGGTGATCCCGCGTTGGCCGGTGGCGGTTCTCAAAGTCCAGCTCGAAATCATCCTGATCTATGCCGGAATTGTGAAAATCACCGATGATTGGTTGCGTGGCGAGCCCCTGCGCACCTGGCTGAGCGGGCGGGAAGACGCCGTGTTTTTCGGCGCGCTGTTTCAATATGACATCTCATTCGTGCTCGCGTCCTGGGGTGTGATCGTGCTGCATGTCGTGGGCGCACCGCTTTTGTTGTGGCATCGGACCCGGCTGGCGGTGTTCCTCGTCTATGTCTTTTTCCATTGGTCGAATGCGCAATTGTTCAACATCGGTATCTTCCCTTGGATCACGATCGCGCTGTCGACGATTTTCTTCGCCCCGGATTGGCCGCAGCGGCTGCTGCGTGCGGGGTTGGGCCGGTTCGAAAGCCTGCCTGAAATGCCGGACCTTCCACAGGCCAAGTTCCGGTTGGCGCCGGTGGCATTGATCGCGCTTGCGGTGTGGTTCTCGGTTCAGATCGTGGTGCCGCAGCGCCAGATATTTTTCGACAACCTCGTCGGCTGGACAGGCGACGGGCATCGCTTTTCCTGGCGGATGCGGATTTACGACCGGCAGAGCGAAGGGGTGTTTCGCATCGTGTCGTCCGACGGTCAGCAAAGCTGGGAGGTCGATCCACATCAGGTGATGAGCTTCCGGCAGGCCCGTAACGTTTTGGCACGGCCCGACATCATCTATGATTTTGCCCAAATGCTCGAGACCGCCTGGGCCGAGCGTGGCTATCCGGATGTCGCCGTCTATGCGGATGTCCGGAAATCGCTGAACGGGCGCCCGATGCAGCAATTCATCGATCCCGATCAGGACCTGACCGCGATATCGTGGGATTGGGCGCGGCCCGCTGCCTGGATCCGGCCCAATCAGTTTCGTGCCCCGGGCGGCCAGATATCGGAGTGGAGCCTTGTGCGCCCTCTGCAAGGCAGCAGGCTGCCCGAGGGCCCCTGATCAGATATGCGCCATCATACACCGTCAAAGCAATTGGGCCCGGCATAGACAGCCGGGCCCTTTCTTTTTTGTCAGATACATCGATGTCAGTCGTCATCGTCATGCCAACGACCGCCATCATCGTCGTCGTAGCCGTGCCAGCGAATGCCGTCATCGTCGTCGTCTCCGTAGCGATAGCCGTGGAGCGGGGCGGGATATCCACGCCGGATGTAGAAGCATTCGCGCCCCCCATCATCATCGTCGTCTTCGCAGACCCAGATACGATGGCTGTATTGCGCCGGGACCAGGTGTCCGCGGATTGAGAACTCGGTATCGAGATCGTTGGCAATCGCGGGCCCAGAGAACACGCCCAAGGCGACGCTTGCGCTTAAAGCAATCGAAGTGAGGTTGGTCATGGTCTTCTCCTTTCGGTTTTGCGAACAGCGTCCCGCTGCTCTCGAAAGGTCTACGGACCGGCAAAGAGGTTTATTCCGGATATGTCGCCCGACTTGCGAGGCGGCAGACAAAGCATCGGATCCTTTAGCGCCCCCGCGGGCTATCCGTCTCGCGCAAGGTTGCGGTATCGGGTCTGTATGGCTGGCGCGTGCTAGGGGGCAGGGCTGCCTACAACAAAATGGCCACGCGTCCGTCATCCTGGGGGCGCACGGATATCTCCGTCTCGTAAAGCGCGCTGAGCCGGGTGTTTTGCATGACCTCAGCAGCGGGGCCATCGGCGAAGGTCACACCGTCCTTGATGGCGATCACATGATCCGCCCATTGCGCGACAAGCTGCAAATCATGGAGCACGATCACGATCCGACAGCTGTGGCGCTTGTCGCGGGTAAGCGCAAGAAGTTGCGACAGGATAAGCTTGCTGATGCGGGGGTCCAACGCGCTGAGCGGCTCATCCAGAAACAAATACGGGGTCGTCTGGGCGCAGGCCATGGCGATATAGGCCCGTTGGCGTTGCCCGCCGGACAGCGTATCCAAAGGAGCGCGGGCCAACGCGCCCAGCTCGAACCGATCCAGCGTTTGCTGCACGATCACTGAGTCCTCTTCGGATGGCCGCCCGCGATGGTAGGGCCACCGCCCGAACGCCACCAGATCGGCAACGGTAAGCCGGGGAAGATGGGGCTGCGATTGGGTCAGGATCGCGAAGAGCTTCGCACGGTCGGCAAGCGCCATGGCATGGACATCGTGCCCCTCGATCCGAACGGTGCCGATATCGGGCGTCAGTAGGCCCGCGACCGTATGCAGGAAAGTCGATTTGCCAGACCCGTTGGGGCCGATAATGGCGGTGATCCCAGTATCCGGCATTGACGCGGTGATGCCCTTCAGAATGGGCGTTCCGCCGAGGGAGAGCCGCAACTTATCGACCTGGATCATGTGCGCCTCCGCAGGACAAGCACCAGGAACAAGAGCCCGCCCAGAAATTCGATGATGACGGTCAGGGTCGAGGTGACGGACAACACTCGCTCGAAGATGAACTGGCCCGACAGCAATATCACCGCCCCGATGGCCCCCGAGGCGGGCAGCAGGGCGGCATGGCGATGGGACGGTATCAACGCGTGGGCCAGGCTGGCGGCCAACAGACCCAGAAAGGTTATCGGACCGACAAGGGCGGTCGATACCGCCACCAGCGCGGCGACCAGGGCCAGAACGCCCAGCACAAAGCGATCATAGTTCAGCCCAAGGGACCGTGCCGGATCGCGGCCCAGGGCCGCCACGTCGAGCTTTGGCGCCATCCAAAGGGCCGCCGCAAACGCACAGATCAGGATGATAGATGCGACGGCGAGTTGATCGGCCTCGACCGAGGCGAAGGTGGCAAACATCGCCTGTTGAACGATGGCAAATTCCGATGGGTCCAGGATGCGTTGGAAAAAGCTGGTGAGCCCCCGCAGCAGGATCCCCAAAATCACGCCGGTCAGCACGATGCGCACAAGATCCGACGCGCCCTTTCGCAGGATGATGCCAAAGAGCGCCACGGCCGCCACGATCAGCGTTGCCGTTTCCATCAGAAATGCCCCGAAGGCTGGCAGGGTCACGTAGCCCACGCCCCCCAATGTCAGGACCAGCAGCGTTTGCAGGAAGATGAACAGGGCGTCGAAACCCACGATGCCGGGCGTCAGCAAGCGGGTCTGCGCTATCGTCTGAAAAAGAGTGGTTGCGATCCCCGTCGCCGCGCCGACCATGATCAATGCGGCAAGCTTTTCAGCCCTCAAGGACAGAATAAATGGGATGGGTTGTCTGAGGTTCCAGACCAGAAACAGGATCGAGAACGCCACCAATAGTGCCGTCAGAGACAAAAGGCGCGTCTTAATCATGCCGGACCGCCGGACGCGCATAAAGCAGCCACAGGAATACACCCGCGCCAAAGACGGCGAAGATGGTGGCTGCCGGGATCTCATAGGGAGAGCGAAGGATCCGGCCCAAAACATCCGCCGCCAGGACCAGGGTCGCGCCGGATAACGCTACGACCCAGAGATTGGCGCGCAGATTGTCACCTCGCCAGCGCGAGACCAGATTGGGCACGATCAGTCCAACGAAAGGCATCGCCCCGACGGTCACAACCACTGCCGCCATGGTGAGTGCGACAATCACCAAGCCGATGGTCTGGGTCTGGCGATAATCCAAGCCCAGGGATCGGGCGTAGGTCTCGCCCAAGCCAAGGATCGTGATGCGGTCGGCGATCAAGACCAGCAGCGCGGCCAGAGCTGCAATGATCCAGAGCAATTCGTATCGCCCCTGAACAATGCCCGAAAAATCGCCCAGCAGCGCGATACCGAGAAATTGCACAAGATCTGTCGTCCAGGCGAACCAAAGGGCGATCGCGCCCAGAATGCCCGCATAGATGATCCCGACCAAAGGCAACAGCATCGGGTCGCCCCTTGGGACGAAGCGAGAGAGTGTCAGAAATCCAAGCGTCCCGGCCATCGCGGTCACACCGGCGACACACATCTTTGCGAAGATGGCGGCGCCAGGGGCGATCAAGGTGATCCCCAACAGACCCAACATCGCTGCTTCGGGCGTGCCGGTCAGGCCGGGTTCGACCAACCGATTCTGTACAACCTGCTGCATGACGACCCCGGCCAGCGCCAGGCCAGCGCCGGTCAGCATGGCGGCGGCTGTTCGTGGAAGCCGGCTGACCATGATCAGCCAGCGCGCTTCAAAGTCACCCGACCAGAGTGATGCGGCACCGATAAGCAGGCTTGCTGTGATCAGACAAATCACGCCCCCGCATATGACGAGCCAGCGGATCACCGATTTAGCCGCCAAATCCTTCGATCACCTCATCGAGCGTCATCATCATCGACTGTACGCCACCGCCAGCCAGATAAAGCGGGCCAGAATCGAGATAGAGGATTTGTCCGGTCTGGGCGGCTGTCGTGCTGGCGACCAGTGGATTGTCGAGCGTGGCCGCCGCGGCCTCGCCGTTCTGTCCGATCGCGGCGGCCCGATCAATGACAAGGATCCAATCGGGATTCACATCGGCAATGAATTCGAACGACACGGCTTCGCCATGGGTCTCTGCGCTCAGCGCCTCAAACGCTTCCGGCAGGCCGATTGCGGTGTGCAGCCAGCCAAAGCGGCTATCGTCGCCATAGGCGGACACGTTCCCGCCATTTGCCAGCAGAATCAGCGCGTTGCCCTGGCCTTCGACGGCTGCGGCGGCCTCTGTCAGACGTGTGTTCAGCATCCGGGACAGGGCCTCGGCCTGCGCCGCGCGGTCAAAGATCTCACCATAGGCTGCCAAGCGGGCATGGGTCTGCCCGATTAGGTCGTCTCCCCAGATCGTCATATCGACGGTTGGCGCGATCTCCGACAATGGCGCGACCTGGCGTGAGGATCGCCCGCCCGCGATGATCAGATCCGGCCCCAATGCGGCAAGCGCTTCGAAATCGGGTTCGAACAGGCTGCCGACCCGCTCTGCCTCTGCCATCGCCTCGGTCAGGTAATCCAGGGGCGGCATGTCTGGCACCGCGTCCACCTCGACGCCGAGGGCGGTGATGGTATCGATCGCGGCTGCGTCCAAAACGGCGACGACATCCGGCGTATCCGAGAGCGTGACATCGCCCGCATAAGTGCCGATTGTGATGTCGTCGGCAATTGCCATCGGGGCGATCAACATCATTGCGGTGAATGTCAAAGGAATACGGAAAGCCATGCATGCTCCTCCTGCGGTCGAGACAAGGTGCAGGTGGCGGGCCCGGGAGAGGGCGGCTTCCTTCTTGGATATGGGGTAGACGAGACCGAGGAGGTATTGCAACCTCGCGCCGAAACAATGCGGGGATTTCGTGCGCCATGCTGACCCAAATTGGTACTTTTCCGACCAGAAACGCGGGCCGTTATATCCAGCAATTGTGCAAGCACTTTGCCCATAAGGTTGCTGTCGAGGTCTCGGGCGCGAAGGGCTTGGCGACGCTTCCGCCAGGCCCCGCGGAGATGAGGGCCACTGAAGATCATCTTGTTGTCTCGGTCAGCGGCGCGGATTCCGAGGGCCTGGAGGCATCGCGGCATATCATTGACAGTCACCTGAAACGGTTCGCATTTCGGGAGGGGTTTGAGGCTATGGATTGGCAAACGGCCACCTCCGACGCCGCGGAATAGGATTGGGATCCCGGGTCAAGCATGGGTCACGCGTGGCGATCCGGTTGCAAGGGGCCAAACCACGTCACGAAGCTGATCGCCGGGCCGTTTGTTTGCCGCTTCGTGTTCGGGGTCGCTTCTGCATCGCCCCGCCCGACGGGATTGCGTCGCAAGGCCATTCGAATGGCTGTGTCTCGCACCTGACCGCGATTTCCAGATCAACACAGGTCTCTGATCGCCGCATGGGGCCTTCTGACGTCTTTGGAGTGCGGCGCCGCTCTGTTAAATCCTTGAAACGGCGCCGAGACACTCGCATTTTGACGGCTTGCGACCCATAATCTGGATCAGGGGGCATCAGCTTTGTCGGACAGTTCCGCTCACACGACCATGCAGGGCGCTCCGGCGTCGGACCTGATCGGCTGCCCGGTTTGCGATGCGGTCTATAAACTGACACCGGACGTGTCGGGGCAGGCGACCCGATGTCGGCGTTGCGGCCACCGGATCAGTCTGGGCAAAACGGCGGCCGTGGCGCGGCTTGTGAGCCTGTCGGCCACCAATGTCGCGCTTCTGTCCCTTGTCCTCTTTCTACCGTTTCTCGAGCTGAAAGCGGGGCAGTTCGACAACCAGGCTTCGGTCATCGATGTCGTGCTTGGGTTCAGTTCAGGCATCATGGTGCCGCTGGCCCTTGCGGTTCTGGCCTTCATCCTGATGCTGCCGCTCAGCCGGTTTTTGTTGCTGATCTATGCGCTGGGCCCGATTTCTGCGGGGATGCGAAACCTGCCGCAGGCCGAGCGCGCCTTGCGTTTCGCCTTCAAACTCAAGCCCTGGGCCATGGCCGAGATCTTCATGGTCGGTGTCGCGGTGGCTCTGGTGAAGCTGTCGGATTTGGCCACGATTGCGATTGGCCCCGCGTTTTGGATCTTTGCTCTGATCGTCGTGTTGAACGCGTATCAAGACTCGTTCATGTGCCGGCACACGCTTTGGACCGCTTTGAAAGGCAACGCATGATCACCGCATTGGAGGCTGGGCGCGTCATCTGCCGCAGCTGTGGCCTGGTCGCTCGCAGCGCCTCCGGGCGCTGCCCGCGCTGTTCGGATCGCCTGCAAAGCCGCGATCATCAAAGCCTGCAAAAGGTCTGGGCCTGGATGATCGTCGGCCTCATCGCCTACATCCCCGCCAACATTTACCCGATGCTGCGCACGACGCAGAGTTTCCGAACCGAGGAGAGCACGATCATCGGCGGTGTGATCGACCTGATGCACCACGAAGCCTATGGGATTGCGGCGATCGTCTTTGTTGCGAGCATTGTGATCCCCGTCGGAAAGTTCATTGTCATCGCCTATTTGGCGATCCTGACGGCGCGGCCCCACCGCAGCGATCCGCATACGCTTCTGATCCTGCACGAAGTGGTGGAATTCATCGGCCGCTGGTCGATGATCGATGTCTTTGTTGTTGCTATTCTAACCGCTCTGGTGCAATTCGACGTGCTCGCGGCGATCAATCCGGGGCTGGCGGCTGTGTGTTTCGCCCTGTCGGTGGTGTTTACCATGCTGGCGGCGCAAAGCTTCGATTCGCGGTTGATTTGGGATCGATTAGAAGGACGATCTCCCCATGGCTGATGCCGATTTCCCCGAACCCGAGGTGAACGGCCCCAAGAAACGAGGCATCTCCTGGGTCTGGTTGATGCCGCTTTTGGCGGTGGTGATTTCGGTCGTGGCGGTGGTTCAGATGTACCGCAATCAGGGCCCGATCATCGTGGTGACCTTTCCGCTGGCCTCCGGCATCGAGGCGGGCGAGACGCCGCTTCGGTTCCGCGATGTACAGGTCGGACTTGTGGAAAGCCTTGAATTCTCGGAAGGGTTTCGCGCTGTCGAGGCGCATATTCGAATTGACCGCAGCATCGCGGATTTCGTCGACGCGCAGGCGCAATTCTGGCTGGTGGAGCCACAGGTGACCGCCCGCGGGGTAACCGGCCTGTCGACGGTTCTGTCGGGTGTCTATATCGAAGGCACCTGGGATGGAGAGCAGGGCGAGCCTGAGGATCACTTCAACGCCATGCAGGGCACGCCCCTTACCTTGCCGGGTGAAGAGGGCACACGTGTTGTTCTGACCTCGCGCGATGGCGGGCAATTGGCGGCAGGCGCCCCCGTCCTGTTCAACGGGATCGAGGTGGGGCGGCTTGGCGTGCCGGAATTGTCCGACGATGGGTCCAGCGTGACGATGGAGGCGTTTATCGAGGCGCCCCATGACACGCGCCTGTCCAGCACGACGCGGTTTTGGGATATTTCCGGGATCTCGGTCGATCTGAACGCGTCGGGTCTGTCGGTGAATTTCGAAAGCCTCGCCTCACTGGTCGAAGGTGGCGTGGCCTTCGAAGCGCTGGTCACCGGCGGTGAGCCGATCCAGCCTGGCCACGAATTTGACGTGTTTAGCAGCCGCAATGAGGCGCAACGCAGTGTCTTCGAAGCCCCGCTGGATCAGGACATGGCGTTGTCGGTTCTGTTGCCCGCCGATGATCTGCGGCTTGCCCTGGGGGCGGTGGTGCGTTTCGGCGGCCTGCGGGTAGGCGAGGTGACGAATATCATTGGCTACACCGATCCGCGCGCACCTGAGGACGGTGTGCAGATCTTGGTCACATTCTCAATCTCACCGGCGCGGATCGGGTTGCGCGACGCTGCGACCTATGACGCTCTGCTGGTCGATTTGGATCAGCGTGTGCGCGACGGTCTGAGGGTGCGTGTCGCGTCTGAAGGTTTGCTGGGCACGTCCTTGATCTTGGAACTGATCGAGGAGGATACCACGGATGAGCGCAGCCTGACGACGGGTCTGGTCGAAACGCCCCTGATGCCGCGCGCGCCAGCGAATGTGACCGAGGCCTCCGCCGATCTGGATGCCATCGTGGATCGCGTGGCGGCGCTGCCCATCGAGGATCTGATGAATTCGGCGATCGATGCGTTGGATGGGGTCACGTTGCTGTCGACGGGCGAGGATATCCGGGCGCTGCCTGCGAATTTGAACGCCCTCATTGAGGAGGCGCGCACCGTTGTGACGGCGGAAGAGATCCAGACGACGTTGGCCGATCTGTCCGGTGCGGCAGAGGCGTTGGATAGTCTGATCACCAGCGTCTCAGACAGCGAGGGCCTGGCCACGACCCTGACCGCCTTGGAAGGCTCGGATGTTGTGCTGGAAAACCTTGAAACCTTCACCGCGGGTCTGCCCGACATCCTGACCTCCGTCGAAGCGCTCGTCGAAGATCTCAGCGCTGCACCGGTCTCATCGGCAGCGGCCTCGGCGGATCGTGTTCTGAGCCGGATCGAGGTGATCCTGAATGAAGAGGGGGCCGAAAACCTGCCCAACTCACTCGATGCCTCGCTTGTGGAGTTATCCGCAATCCTCGGCGAACTACGCGAAAGCGGGGCCACGGAAAACCTGAATGCCACTCTCGCCTCCTCCCAGGCGACCTTTGCGGCGCTGCAATCTGCGGCCGAACAGGTGCCCACGATTGTCACGCGATTGAACGGGCTTGTCTCTTCGCTTGAGGGGATCTCGGGCGATTACGACGACAGCTCGGTCGTCTACCGCGAAATCCGCACTGCGATTTCCGATATCTCGCAAGCTGCCGATGCGTTCCGGTCGCTGGCCCGTGCCATCGAACGCAATCCAAGTTCCATCATTTCGGGGCGCTAATATGAAATTCATCCCTCTTTTCATTGCTTTGGCCCTGGGTCTTGCTGGATGCGCCGGTGATCCCTCGCGCCTGTCTGTGACGGCGGCGCCCTCCGAGATGAGCGTTCGTGTGGCCGTGCGGTCCATTTTGGTCGGAGAGATTGCGCTTCCCGAATATGCCAATGCACAAGAGGTGGTGCGCCAAAGCGAAGACGGGCTGATCGAGGCGGTTCCCGGCGTGATCTGGGCGGACATTCCCGAAGATGCGATGGCCAATGCGCTGGTGCGTAACCTGTCACAGATCACCAATGCCTCGGTAGCCCGTGCGCCATGGCCGCTTGCCAACCTGCCCGATGCGGAACTGACGGTGCGTGTGGAGCAGATGCTGGTGCGGTTTGACGGGCAGCTTTCCCTCAGCGGGCAATTCGCCGTACGGCGCGACGATGGGCCGTGGGGCGAGCGGTTGCGGACATTTGAGATTGCGGTGCCGACAACGGGGCAAAATCTGCCAGACTTGGCCGATGCGCATGCGGTGGCCTGGCGCCAACTGGCCGAACAGATCGCCCGGCAGCTTTGATCGCGTCACACCATATTGGGTGCCGTGGCCATGAATAGCTAGCAGCGGGCCTGCAATAGCGCGACGGCCTCATCGAACTGCGCCACATCTTCTTCCGCACGCGCGGCGATATGGGCGCCTTCCAACAGCGCTAGGGTCGCGCGCGCCTCGTGCTGGGGGTGAGCCACGCCAATGATGCCGCGATCCTTTGCGGCACGCTCGAACACTTTGGTCAACCAAGCCGTCATCATCGCGCGGAAGGCAGTGATCTTGGCAGTGACATCGGGTGAGAGGCTTTCGCGGCCCGTGACAAAGACCACGCAGAGACACATCGTTGTGCCCTCATTGAGCGCCGCGCGGTAGAGGGCGATCAGGGCCCGCAATCGCCCTGCGCTCACGTCGTTCTGCGCGTCGATGTCGGCGCAGGCCTGCTGCATCACGGCATGGTAGCGATCCATCAGCGCGGCCGACAGATCCGCCTTGCTGGGGAAGTGATAGTGGATCGATGCTTTGCGGATACCCACCGCTTCGGCCAGATCTGCATAGCTGAAGCCGTCAAATCCCCGCGCGCGGGCGGCCTGTTCGGCAGCGTCCAGCAACGCGGTCCTTGTCTCTTGCGTCATGTGTTTTCGGCCCTTTCGCGTGCAACGATGTGATCCGATGGTCCGCTGAACCGACGGGTCTGACTGCTGCGACTACCTAATGGTAGGTATATAGCGATGTGTATCGGAGTTTGGAGCCCGATTGGAAAGGCCGGATTGTCGGGCGCCCGTCACTCTGCCGCGCGCGCTTCCATCGCCGTGCCGTAGGTCGGCAGGTCGGCCTTGGTCTTGCCATGGGCGGCCATCAGCGTGTCGCGGACATAGGCGATATGCGCAGTTTCTTCGATGATCTCCGCCAGATATTGCGCCGCCATCAGAGTCTTGCCCGCGCCGATTGTGCCATGATTGGCCAGCACGGCGGCGCGAATGTTGGGATCGGCAAAGACCGGGCTGATCTCCACCTCTGTTTGCGGCCCGCCATTGGTCGAAAGCGGGATCAGAGGCATCCGTCCGATCTTTTCAATGGTCTGGACGGTCAGACACGGAATCTCGATCCCCGCGCTGGCATAGCCGGTGGCCCAGGGGCTGTGGCAATGCACGATGGCGTTGATGTCGTCGCGGATACGGTAGAGGTCGAGGTGGAAATCCAGGTCCTTCGAGGGCTTCAACCCTTCGGAGCCCGGCAGGATCGTCCCGTCCAACTGCACCACCTGCAGATTGTCCCGGGTGCATTCGTTGAACCCGACCCCCGAAGGCTTGATCACAATGGCGTCCCGCGCATTGAGCCGGACCGACAAATTGCCGCCCGCATTGGTCTGCAGCCCGCCGGTGAAGCAGCGTTTGGCGGTGGCGATGAGATCATCCATTTTATCATGCAAATCAGTGTATTGTGCAGCGATATTCATGCGGATTCCTTTTGGTGCAAGGCGGCCATCAGGCGTGCGGCGACGGCCTGGGACACGGGCGGTGCGTTGATGTGATCAGGCAACGGTTCGACGCTATAGGCGCGTGCGACGCGGGTCAGGATCTCAGCCGCGATCTCACGCAATTCGGGGTCTTCGATGGCCCCACCGGCGCGATCTTCGTGGCTGAAGCCGCCCATGGGCAGTATCACGTGGCAGGGCGCGGTGGATTGGTTCAACTCATCGGCCAGCCAAGCGGCTTGGCCTGCCATTTCGTCGGCGGTCAGCTTCACATGGGTGAACAGGCGCGAATGCCGGTAATGGGGTCGGGCCAGATGCGATGGCTCCACGGTTTCGATCCGGCCCAATCCGATGAAATTCAACCCGCCGGGCAGCACCACGCGCGGTACGTCACGGGCGCAGGAAAACCGCGTGGGCATCGGCACATGGGCTCCGGCAAGCCGCTGGCGCCCCAGCTCGTGAACGTTGAGGTCAACCACCGCATCCACGCGGGCCTCGGCCACAAATCGGGCAAAGGCAGCGCCGCCATAGCCATTGGCGTGGAACACCGTGGCCTCGCAGCCATGGTCCGCCAGCGCGCGGACCACGCCGGACCCCGCCGGACCTGTGGCGCCGAGCGTGGTGATGGCGACCGACAGTTTGTCGCTGCGCGCCACGATATGGGACTTATAGAGACCGGCCACCATGCCTGCGGCATTCTCGAACACTTGCCGGAGGGAAGCGTTTAACCCCTCGATATCGCAGAGCGTCGGGATCAAAGTGATGGCGGTGTCGGCCACGGCCTCCCGCGGGTCGAAGGCCATGGTCGTCACTAGGAATTTCGGGAACACGGCGGGCAGACCCTTGAGCGCCTGCAAAACGATCTCACCGCCTGTGCCGCCGCCCAATCCCACGGCAACACCGCAATCCTCGCACCGCTCGGCCATGTTGCGCGCCGCGGTTTCGGCGCGTTCGGCCATCCGCGCCAGCTTTTGCGCACCCGATAGGACGGTACCACCTGCGCCAAGCGAGACATCGACCATTTCTATGGCGAGGCCGTGCCGCTCCATCGCCTGGGCAAGGTAGCGCAACTCCTCGCCCTTGGTTTCAAACGTGCCGATCAGCAGCACTCGCATCGGGGCTACCCTTTCACGGCACCGGCGGTCATGCCGGTGATGATCTGGCGGGACGCGAACAATGTGAACAGAATGGGCGGGATCGCCAAAAGCATTCCGGTGGCAAAGATCGTGCCCAGCCCGTCGAATTCCGAGGCGTTGTTCACGATCAGGATCGGCACCGTCATCGTGTCGCGATCGGCGAGGGCGCTGGCCAGCAGGTATTCGTTCCATGCGATGCGGAAGGTGAAAATCGACGCCGCGGCGAGGCCGGGTTTGATTAGCGGCAGCACCACAAGAAAAAACACCTGGAACGGCCCTGCGCCATCGACGCGCGCGGCCTCTTCCAGGCTGCGGGGGACCTGCACGATGAAGCTTTGCAAGATCCAGATCACGAAAGGCAGGTTCATCGCCACATAGACCAGGATAATGCCGGAATGCGTGCCCGCCAGGCAGACATCACCGCGCCCGCCGACCATCTCGCGGATCCACTGACCCAGGCCGTAATCATTGTCGAGGCAGAAGGCGTTGTTCCACAGGCCGAAGACCGGCACCAGCAACACGGCGGGTGGGATCATCCGCACCGCCAGCGTGCTGAGCGAGATCGAGTCGCGGCCCAAGAACCGGAACCGCACCAGCGCATAGGCCGCCATGCAGCCAAACACCAGGGTCAGCGCCGTCGAGACCAACGCAATGATGATCGAGTTGATAAAGGCGCCACCAAACCGGATCGAGCAGAACCGCAGATGTTCGGGCTCGTACCACAGGATGTCGCACAAAGCGGTCTCGTAGTTGCGGATCGTCGGCATGAAGATCAGCCCGCCGACGCCCGAGGTGATATCGACGTCCAGCTTCAGCGAATTGACCAGCAGCAGCAGGACGGGCCCGACGCTCATGAAAATGAGCAAAGCGATCAGCGCATAAAAGGCGGGGTTCTGACGGTCGTAAGATGTGTCGGCCATGGTCAGCCTTCCTCTTCGGCGGCGAATTTCAGGCGGCGCGAGCGGGCCTCTTGCCAGCGGGTGAAGGCGAACATCCCCAGGGTCAGCACCATCAACAGCATTAGCAGGTAATTCGACATGGCCGCGGCCTCACCCAATTCGCGGAATTCGCGGGCGGTCCGGGCGATGCGGAGCGCCAGGATCTCGGTCGACAGGCCCGGCCCGCCGCCGGTCATAACTAGGATAACCTCCAGCACCTTGAACGCGTCGATCAGGCGCAGCAGCATCGTCACCACCAAAACCGGCGCCATTAGGGGCAATTTGATGTACCAGATCTGCTGCCAGGCGGTGGCGCCGTCGATCCGCGCAGCCTCCAGGGCCGAGCGGGGCAGGGATTGCAGCGCAGCCAGCGACAGGATGAAGATGAACGGGGTCCATTGCCAGATATCGGCGATGATCACCGACAGAAGCGGGTTCTGGCCCAGCCAATCGACGCTGGGCAGGCCAATGGCTTCGAGAAAGCGGTTAAAGGTGCCGTAGGTCTGGTGGAACATATAGCGCCAGACCAGGCCCACCACGACGGGTGCGATCATCATCGGCAGGATGAACAACGTGCGCAGCACCGACATGCCGCGGATATTGCGATCCAACAGCAAGGCCAAGCCGACGCCGATCACCATTTCCGCGACCACCACGGTGAAGGCGAAGATCAATGTGACCCAGAAGCTTTCGTGAAAGGCCGGATCGACCAGAAGGCGCGCATAATTCGCCAGTCCGACAAATTCGGTTTCAGAGATATTCTGGCTGGGGTCCCAATCGCGGAAGCTGCCCCAGACCATGTAGCCAATCGGGTAGAACAGCGCGAGTATCATGACCAGCGCAGCGGGCGCGATGAACATGTAGGGCGTTAGGCGGCTGACACTCTGGCGCTGTGACACGGGGCGTTGGTCCCTATGGGTGGTAGGTTGCTTTGTGGCCGAACCCCCGGGCGCAAAGGCGGCGTCCGGGGGCCGGGAGGGGGCGCGCAACCGGTGAGGGCCGCGCGCCCGATCCGTGGTTTATTGCCAGACGTAGTAGCCTTCTTCTTCCATCAGGGTCCGGGTGCGCTCGGCGATGCCATCCAGCGCCTCCTGCGGGTCCAGTCCCTCGGTCAGAACCTGGCTCATCGTGGTGCCGATATCGGCATTGATGCGGCCCCATGGCGGGATGATCGGACGCCAATCCGGATCGGCATTTTCAAGCGCCTCGCCAAAGGTTGCCGACCAGGGATACCGCTCATTCAGGGCCTCATCCGCATAGGTCGAGAAGCGCGACGGGTTGCCGCCCGCCATGGCCACGGCCAGATCGCCTTCGCGGCTGGTCAGCCATTGCATCAGCAAGAATGCCGCTTCGGGGTTGGCGCCGTTGCGCGGGATGGCAAGGCCAAAGCCGCCCGTCTGGGATGCGGCCCGCTCTCCAACGGGATGCGCGGCCCAGCCGACATTGCCGACCACCTGGCTGCGGCTTTCATCCTCGAATGTCGGCGCGAAGGCGATGGAGTCGAGGAACATGGCCGCTTGGCCCTGGGCGAATGCGTTTGCCGCCTCGGCCGGACCAAAGGCGCTTGAGCCTTCGGGGCCGCATTCCACAATAGTCCGCAGGGCCTCAGCGGCGGCGACACCTTCGGGTGAATTGATTGTCGGCTCCCAACCTTCGCCAAAGACCCTCCCACCCAGCGGCGCGAGGTGCAGCAGGAAGGCGTGGCTGGCCTGGTGACCGGACGCCGCGCGGGACGCGACACCGCCCATGCCGGGCTCAAGCTCAGGGATGGCGCAGGCCAGTTCCAAGAACTCGTCATAGGTTTCGGGAACCTCAAGCCCGTGCTCTTCGAACACGTCGGTGCGGTAATAGAGCACCGAGGTTTCGGAGCCGAAGGGCAGGCCGTATAGCGAGCCAGTGGGGCCGGGCAGATAACCACGCTCACCCCCCGCGACACCGATATTCTGAACGTAGCCGTCGATCAGATCCTCGGCATCGTAATTCGGATTGGCCAGACGCGGGTTCATGAAGAACTGCGCCAGGTTGTAGATCTGGTCGGCATAGACATAGTCGGCCTTCGAGAAGACCACATAGGCGATCAGGTCGTAGGCGCCTTCATCCAGCGCCAGCTCCAGTGTCTGCCGTTCGCGCATATCGAGATAGGGCAGCATATCCACCTCAACCTCGATCCCGGTTTCTTCGGTGAATTGCGGCAGAACCTCCATCACGGCGTTGTAATGGGGGTGGGCGGGGAAGTTCACGATCAGCGTCGTGCCCTCATATTCCGCATAGGGATTGTTATGCCCATCCGCATAGGCCGCGCCGGTCAGGGCGACCCCGGCGACCATCGTGGTTGTCTTGAGTATCTTCAGCATCCTCATCCTCCCAGTTGCTGAGTCGTCGCGGCGCTAGATCGCCGCTTCTGTTGTCGTGTCGAACAGGTGCAGCCCCTCCGGCCGCACACCAAATCGCAGGGTCTCGCCCAAAGCGATCGGGGTTTCGGATTTCAGCTCGACCGTAACCTTGGCCTTGCCGCAATCGCAGATCAGAACCGATTGGGCGCCGATATATTCCGAGACGACCACATTCAGGTCGACGCTTTGATCGGTAGGGGCGTCGGCATCGAATTCCAGATCCGAAGGGCGCACGCCCAAGGTGGCCTTGTGCACGGCTTTCTGTCTGGCGCGTCCGGCCAATGCGTCAGGCAGCCGGATCGCAAAGCCTGCGCCCCGTGCTTTCAGCGCGCCATCTTCTTCGAAAAGATCTGCATCCAGGAAATTCATCGGCGGTGAGCCCAGGAACCCCGCCACAAACTTGTTGCTGGGATTCTTGAACAACTCGGTCGGCGTGCCTTGTTGCTGAATGTAGCCGCCATGCATGACGACGATCCGGTCAGCGAGGGTCATGGCCTCGATCTGATCATGGGTCACGTAGACCATGTTCTTCTTCACGTTCTGGCGCATCAACGCCAGCTCGGCGCGCATCTGGCCGCGCAGCTTGGCGTCAAGGTTCGAGAGTGGTTCATCGAACAGGAAGGTGCCCGCGTCACGGCACAGTGCCCGGCCCATGGCGACGCGCTGGCGCTGGCCGCCGCTAAGCTCGCCCGGCTTGCGGTCAAGGAACTGGGCGAGGCCCAGCATCTCGGCCACGTCTTTGACCTTTTTGTCGATCTGCGCCTGCGGTGTTTTCTGGAGCCGCAGCGAGAACGACATATTCCGTGCGACATTCATGTGGGGGTAGAGCGCATAATCCTGGAACACCATGGCGATATCGCGATCCTTCGGGTCCAAACCGCTGATCGCGCGGTCGCCCATATAGATCTCGCCTTCCGACACGCTTTCCAGCCCGGCCAGCATCCGCAGGGTGGTAGATTTGCCGCAGCCCGAGGGACCGACCAGCACGGTGAATTCATGCTCGGCCATATCCAGGTCGATCCCATGCAGGACATCCACGGCGCCGTAGCGCTTCACCAGCTTTTCCAGGCGGATATTCGGCATCGAATCCCTCATGTTCGTCGCTCACACAGCATTGTGTATACAAACTTAAAAGTAAATATCCAAAATTGCCATTGAAGATGCAATATAGTATGGCTCTAGGCGAAGACACGACAAAGAGACGACCCGCCATGACCAAATCCACCGCTCAGAAACCGAATGTCACCCCGCGGGGCGGGGCGGTGAAACTGATCGAGGCCGCGTTGATGGAAGACATCGCCGCAGGCGTGTTGGCGCCCGGTGAGCGGTTGGACGAGGTGAAGTTGACCGAACGCTTCGGTGTCTCGCGCACACCCGTGCGAGAGGCGCTGTCGCGTTTGGTGGCGCAGGGTATTCTGATTCCAGGCGAAAAGCGTGGTGTGCGTGTGGCGCAATATACGCGCGAGGAATTGGCGCAAATCTTTGAAGCTATGCACGAAATCGAGGCCGCATGTGCCAGGATCGCGGCGCAGCGCCTGACATTGCTGTCGCGGGTTGAGATCGAAGCAGCCCAGGCGGCTTGTATTGCGGCGGCGGATTCGGGTGACCGGGCCAGCTATCTGCGCGCAAACGAAGACCTGCATGCTGCGATCTATAAAGCCACGGGCAATCCATACATGGCCGAGATTGCCAGCGAGTTCCGTCGCCGCACGGGGCCCTTTCGCGCCAAAAAGTTCTCCACCAAGGCCGAACTCGTCGCCTCGGCCCAAAGCCACGAAAAACTGATCGCGTCGATTTTCTCTGAGGATTCGGATGCGGCCTCTGACGGAATGCGCGCCCATATGGCGGCCAGTTTCAAGCAGACTCTGGCCGCCAACTAGCTGATTTTGGGTTTTTGACCTTGCTTTCGTACGCAAGGCGGTTCATTTGTATACAAACTTGAGTCGTAGCGAATGGAGAGCCGGATGGGCGTACAGGAAACCAAAATCTACCCGATCAATACCGGTTGGTTGGAGGCGGATCTGGGAACCTATATTTTCTGGAAAGGTCCGGCTGGAAAGAAGTATTGGAACCCTGTCTACTGCCATTATGTCGATACCGGCGAGCATAAGATCCTGATCGATACCGGCCTCTGCGATGAAGAGCGCGCCACGAAGTACCACCATAAATGCGACAAGCGCGGCTGTTTACAGGTGCATGAGCATCTGGAGCAGAAGCTTGGTGTGCATCCCGACGAGATCGACGCCATCGTCTTCACGCATCTGCACTGGGATCACGTGCAGAATATGAAAATGTTCAAGAATGCGCGCTACATCGCGCCGAAGGCCGAGATCGAAATGGCCTACAATCCGCTGCCGCTTTACTACAGGACGTACGAGTCCGGATATCTGGGCATCGAGCCGGCCTATGCGGGTTGCGTGTTCGAAGCGGTCGCGGATGAATGTGAGGTCCTGCCCGGCATCACCATGTTCCACACGCCCGGGCATTCCGTCGGCCATATGGCAGTGACGGTTGCGACCTCGGCAGGCGATATCGTGGTTGCGGGCGACGCTATTTTCTGCGAGCGGAATTTGGAGCCGAACCCCAGCGAAGGTTGGCGCCATTGGGTGCCCGCGCGGTTCGTGAACTCCTATGAAGGGTGGAAATCGGTCGAAGAACTCGACAAGCGCGCCGACTACATCCTGCCATGCCACGATGAGACCGCAAATGCGCGCTCGGATGTGTTCCCTTATGACGGCATGCCGCTTCGCAAACGTCGTCAGGTGATCCCGGGCTATCAGTTCTATTTCGGCGATATGCCCGCGGGGGCCACTGAAAAATCCGCCCCGGCGATGACCAAGGAAGAGGCCGAGACCTATCTGGCATCCTTGGTCGATCCTAAGGATCTGGCCGAGTATTGACGTGACACAGTCCGTCGACAGCCTGCTGGATGTGGCCGAGGCCTATGACGCCATCGTCTTGGATCAATGGGGCGTTCTGCATGATGGCACGACGCCCTATCCCGGCGCGATCGATGCGGTTGCACGGCTCAAGGCGCAGGGGCGGCGGCTTGCGGTTCTGTCGAATTCCGGCAAGCGTGCGGCGCCCAATGCAGCGCGGATCGCGGCGATGGGGTTCGATGTGGATCTGTTCGATCTGGTCATGACGTCTGGCGAGGCGCTGTGGCGCGACATTGCCGAAGGGCGCGTGCCGCACCGCGTGTTTCACCCGATCACCCGGGACGACGGCGATGCACAAGCCTGGGCTGACGGGCTGAATGTGGAACTGGCAGAGGAAAACGCCGCCGAAGCCGTGCTGCTGATGGGCTTGCCGGACGGGGAGGGGATGCGGCCGTTACCCGCTTTACCGGTCTATTGCACTAATCCCGACCGCGCCTCGCCACGCGCGGGTGGGGTCACCGTTATCTCGCCGGGGGCACTGGCCCATGCGCATCAAGAGAATGGTGGCGATGTGACCTTCTACGGCAAGCCCCATGTGCCGATATTTCGCGCGGTCGAGGCGGCGCTTGGAACAACCTCGCTGCTGATGGTGGGCGACAGTTTGGAACATGATATCGCGGGCGGTCAGGGCGCCGGATGGGACACATGTTTTGTCCGTGGTGGCCTCCATGCCGGTGCCTTCACGGGCGATGTTCTGACCGATCTGACCGCCTTGGCAGGGGCCGAGCTGGCGCCGATGCCGACCTATACGCTGCAGCATCTGGGGTAGAGCCATGGATCTTCCGAACGATTTTGACGTCTTTCGCGCTTTGTCCGCCAAGCTGGGCGTAGACCCGTTGCAAGTGCAGGGGCCGGGTGGCAACACGTCGATCAAACAGGGCGACACGATGTGGATCAAAGCCTCGGGCACCGAATTGGCCCAGGCTTTGGATACGGATATTTTCGTCGCGGTGGATCGTGCAGCGGCGCTGGCAGAGGCCCAAGGCGCCGGTGATGGATCGTGCAAGGCAACGGTGCTGGATCAGTCCCGCGGGCTGCGTCCGTCCATCGAAACGACATTTCACGCGGCGCTTGACTGGCCCGTCGTTGCGCATACGCATTCCATCGCGACCTTGACCCACGGCGTCAGCGTCCAGGGGCGCGCGGCGGCGGCGAAAAAGCTTGAGGGGCTCCCCGTCGTTTTCGTGCCCTATGCCAAGCCTGGCCTTCCGCTGACCGGAGAGATCCTGTCGCGCATATCTTCCGCGACCCAGATCATCGTCCTGGAAAACCACGGCCTGATCTGTTGCGGGCAGGATGTGTCTGAGACCGAGGCGATCTTGTCTGAGGTTGAGCAGCGGTTGCAGATGTCCGCGCGGGAGACTGTCACCTCCGATCCTGGCGCAGCGCCAGAGGGGTTTGTCTGGTCAGAATATGGGTGGATGGCCACAGACGCCAAGACGACAGCTTTGGCGACAGCGGGGTCCTACTACCCGGATCATGTCGTGTTCCTTGGCCCTGCGCTGCCGCGGGCCGATCATGACGGCGCGCCACCCGCAATTCTTGTGGAAGGACGGGGCGTTTTGATCCGTGATGGTGCCACCGGGTCCCAGCTCGCCATGTTGCGCTGTTTGTCCGATCTGCTGGCGCGGCTTCCGGAGGGGTGGGCGCCCGAGGCGATTGGCCCCGAAGCCGAGGCGGAGTTGTTGAACTGGGATGCGGAGAAGTATCGCCAGGCCTTGGCGGCGCGCACATGACGGGCCTGTCGCTTGGCGTCGATCTGGGGACGTCGGGTATCCGTTCGGCTGTGCTTGGCGAAGATGGCCAGGTGATTTCGACGGCGCGCGGCAACTATGCGCCCATCAATCCCGATCGCGTCGATGCGATGGCCTGGTGGGCGGGCGTTGCCGCGTGTCTTTCGGCCCAGATCGATATTCTGAACGAGCAGGGGATTGATCCGCAACGGATCGCGCGGATTGCGGTGGACGGCACATCGGGCAGCCTGGTCTTGACCGATGCGGGGCTTAGGCCGGTGACCCGGGCGTTGATGTATAATGATGGCGGTTTTGCCGATGAGGCTGCGCGGATCGCAATCCATGCGCCGGCGTCGCATATCACTCAGGGACCGAATTCGTCGCTTGCCAGGGTGCTCCGCCTGATGGACGAAGACCGCGACCGCAACGCGGTGCATCTGCTGCACCAAGCGGATTTCATTGCGGCGCGGCTGAGTGGGCGCGGCGGCATCTCGGATCATAACAACGCGCTGAAAACCGGCTTTGACCCCGATGACGGCGTGTGGCCCGATTGGTTTGAACCGTTAGGCCTTCCTGAGCGGCTGCTGCCCGAAGTTCGGCCTGCTGGCGCGATCGGCGCGACGATTTCCCCGCAGATCGCGGCCGAATTCGGTCTGTCGCCCGATGTGATGGTGCATTTGGGCACGACCGATAGCATTGCAGCTTTCCTTGCTGCCGCGCCGCTGCAAATTGGGGCGGCGGTTACCTCGCTGGGGACCACATTGGCGGTCAAAATGCTGAGCGATCAGCGCATCGATGATCCGGGGATTGGGCTTTATTCCCATCGGCTTGGCGATGGCTGGCTTGTCGGCGGCGCTTCGAATACCGGCGGCGGCGTGTTGCGGCAGTTTTTCTCGACCGAAGCGCTGCAAGCGCTCTCGGCGCAGATTGATCCGACGATCCCAAGCGACCTGGATTACTATCCGTTGTCAAAACCGGGCGAACGCTTTCCGGTCAATGATCCGCATCTTGCGCCGCGGTTGAGCCCGCGCCCGGCGGACGACGCCTTATATCTTCATGGTCTGTTGGAAAGCATCGCCCGGATCGAGGCGCGGTGCTACGCGGCGATGGCCGAGCGTGGCGCTCCGACGCCCAGCCCGCTTTATACGGCGGGCGGTGGCGCTGCGAATAGTGTTTGGACCCAGATCCGTGAACGGGTGCTCGGCATATCTTGCCAGTCCGCGACCCATACCGAGGCCGCGATTGGGGTCGCCCGGCTTATCCATCCGGCGGCCTAGACCCGGTTGCCGACAGGTCGAGATCGGCGGCAACGCTGTGGTCCAGGACCAGGCGGATATTGGGCAGGTCATTGCCATCGAGTTTGAGCCGCGCGCTGTGGTCTGACAGGCCTTCATCCCGCCATCGACGCATCAACCGCGCATCCAGATCCGTAAGATCGGTGCCAATCCAGATAGTATAGGTCCAATGCCGTGCCAGATCCCGCCAGGGTGCGGCGTCCAGCAGCAGATAATTGCCCTCGAACAGAACAAATTCGGTCTCGGCCGACAGGCAGGCCGCCCCGGCAATGGCAATATCGCGGGTCCGGTCGAAGATGGGGTAGGCGATGTCGGCCTCTCCAGCAGCGATGCGCGCCACAAGATGGCAGAACCCAGCCGCATCGAAGGTCTCTGGCGCGCCTTTGCGGTCGGACAGGCCACGGGCGTTGAGCACGCGATTGTCCAGGTGAAACCCGTCCATCGGAACCACAACGGCGCCGCGCCCGGCGCCTTGCAGGGCCTTGGCCAAATGCGCGGCCATCGTCGTCTTTCCGGCACCCGGCGGACCGGCCAGTGCGATCAGTTTACGCGCGCCAGGTAGCGGCAGCACAGCCCGCAGGGCAATCTCTGCCAATGCCTCAGGCGGCAACGTCATCGGGGCTCATCGCACCGGTCATCAGCGCCACGGCGTCGGACATGGAGACATCGGAGGGGTTCACAACGCAAAGCCGCTTGCCCAGTCGGTGGATGTGGATGCGGTCGGCCACCTCGAATACATGGGGCATGTTGTGGCTGATCAAGATGATCGGAATGCCGCGCGATTTCACGTCCTGGATCAGTTCGAGCACCTTACGGCTTTCCTTGACGCCCAGGGCGGCGGTGGGTTCGTCCAAGATGATCACCTTGGACCCAAAGGCAGCGGCGCGGGCCACGGCGACGCCCTGGCGCTGGCCGCCCGAGAGCGTTTCGACCGCCTGATTGATGTTCTGGATCGTCATCAGGCCCAGCTCACTCAGCTTATCGCGGGCGATCTTCTGCATCTTGGGCTTGTCGAGCATCCGCAGATATGTGCCCAGAAATCCGGGGCGGCGCAGCTCGCGCCCCATGAACATATTGTCTGCGATGGACAAGGCCGGGCTCATCGCAAGTTGCTGATAGACCGTTTCGATCCCGGCGTCGCGCGCATCGTTGGGCGAGTGGAAATGCACCTGTCGGCCTTCTAGCCAAACCTCGCCTTGATCTGGAATGACCGCACCGGAGACCGCCTTGATCAGGCTGGATTTCCCGGCGCCATTGTCGCCGATCACAGCCAGGATCTCGCCCGGCATCAATTCGAAATCACAATGATCAATGGCTGTCACCCGGCCATAGCGTTTGACGAGATTGCGCGCCTTGAGGATGGGTTCGACAGACATCAGATCGAGACCTTTCTGATCAAGTGCGGCTCTGCCGCGCAGCGCCGGTTTGGGCGACGCGCATCCCCGGCAAGCGGCTTCGCCGCTGGGAGGGATCGGGACAACTGGATCATACCGAGACCTTTCTGATCCACTGATCCACGGCGACAGCGGCGATGATCAGCACCCCGATCAGCAGCGTTGTCCATTGCGCATCGGCGCCGGCCAAGCGCAGGCCGAGCGTGAACACCCCCACGATCAGCGCGCCGAACAAGGCCCCCATGATCGAGCCGCGCCCGCCGAAGAGCGAGATGCCTCCGATCACCACGGCGGTGATGCTTTCGATATTGGCCAATTGCCCGGATGTGGGCGAGACCGAGCCGATCCGTCCGATCAAGGCCCAGCCCGCAAAGGCACAGATCAGCCCGGCGACCAGGTAGACTGACACAAGCGTGCGCTTGACGTTCACGCCCGACAGCTCCGCCGCTTCGGGATCGTCGCCCACCGCATAGACGTGGCGCCCCCAGGCGGTCTGCCGCAGGCAATAGCCCAGTACGATGAACAGAATGATCATGAAAATCACGCCATAGGTGAAGATCGCGCCCCCGATCTCGATCCGCTCGCCAAAGAATTGCAGGATCGGCGCATTGGCCTCGATGTCCTGGGCGCGGATGGTCTCATTGCGGGAATAGAGGAAGTTGGAGGCCAGAACGATCTGCCACATCCCCAGCGTCACGATGAAAGGCGGCAGCTTTATATACGCCACGAGAAACCCGTTGATCGATCCCATCAGCGCGCCGAAGGCCAATCCGCACAAAACCGCCAGTTCCGGCGGCAGGCCGTATCGAAACGTGAATTGTCCCATCACGACCGAGCTGAGTACCATGATCGCGCCGACGCTCAGGTCGATGCCCGCGGTCAGGATCACCAGGCTTTGCGCCGCGGCGACGATGCCGACGATCTGTACCTGTTGCAGGATCAGCGTCAGCGTGAAGGGCGAGAAAAAACGCTGCCCCAAGAGCATCCCGAAGATGGCAATCGACGCGACCAAGACCACCATCGGGACCAGCGCCGGTTGCACATGGAAGGCATGCTGGATTTTGTGGATCAGGCCCCGCCGTTCGTCGTCGAATTCCGCGACGCGTTCGGTTGAGTTGGCCGCATTCTCGTAATTCTCGGACATCGAGGTTGTCTTCCCCATGGATGATATGTCACCGCCCTGGGCCCGTAGGGCAGGGCGGTGAACGGTGTTTATGCGTGGCCTGGATTTAGCCCCAGCACAATTCCAACCCTTCTTCGACCGAGATCGACTCGATCCCATCGACGGGTTCACCGGTCACAAGTGCAACGCCGGTATTGAAAAAGTCGAGCCCTTCGGATGGCTCCGGCACCGTGCCGTCCGCTGCAAATTGCGCAATCGCCTCGACCCCAAGTGAGGCCATCAACAGCGGATATTGCTGCGCCGTGGCACCGATCACACCGTCGGCGATGTTCTGGACGCCAGGGCAGCCGCCATCGACCGACACGATCAGCACGTCTTCCTCGCGTCCGATGGCGCGCAAGGCCTCATAGGCGCCTGCGGCGGCCGGTTCGTTGATCGTATAGACCACGTTGATCATCGGATCGATGGCCAGCAATTCCTCCATGGCGCGGCGGCCGCCTTCCTCGTTCCCGGCGGTCACGGCATGGCCGACGATGCGGTCGTCATCCTCGTCCCCCCAGCGGTTGGGGTCGGCAATGTCGATACCGAAGCCGGTCATGAAGCCCTGGTCGCGCAACACACCCACCGAGGGCTGGCTGACGGCCAGGTCCAGCATTGCGATGCGGGCATTCGCGGCCTCATCGCCCAGTTGCGCCGCCGCCCAGGCGCCGATCAGGCGACCGGCTTCGAAATTGTCGGTGGCAAAGGTCGCATCGGCGGAATCAATGGGCTCCAGCGGCGTGTCGAGCGCAATCACCAGCAGCCCCGCCTCGCGCGCCTGCTCGACCGCCGACACAATGGATGAGGTGTCGGAGGCCGTGATCAAGATGCCCGCGGCACCATTGGCGATGCAGGTCTCGATGGCCGCAACCTGGGTCTCGTGGTCGCCATCGACCTGGCCGGCATAGCTGTTCAGCGTGATCCCCAACTCTTCCGCGGCGGCGGTGGCGCCTTCACGCATCTTCACGAAAAACGGGTTGGTGTCCGTCTTTGTGATCAGGCACGCCGACACGTCAGCGTGTCCGTCCGCCATGGCCATGCCACTGCTTGCCACCGCGATAGCACCGCCCAAAAGGGCCGTCTTGGTTGTCTTGAACATCGTATCCTCCCGAATGTCGCGTTTGGTCGTCTCCCGTTGGACATTGCGCGACGTGGGGTGTGAGTCAATAACTAACTTCCAAAGAGTTATTAATTAGGCTATCCCCGCATATGCCGGTCGGATCACTGGGATATGCTGGATGCGCCAAAATCGACATACAGGTGACGAGGCGCCGGGGCAGGGGATTGGTCGCGGCACCAACCAAGGCGGCATGCGCGAGGCCAATGAACGGCTGTTATTGACCGTCTTGCGGCGCAATGCGCCGATGGCAAAGGCCGATATCGCCCGCGCCACGGGCCTTTCGGCCCAGACGGTTGCGCGTCTGATCGGGGCGCTGGAAGACGAAGGGCTGATCGCCCGCGGTACGCCGAAAAAGGGGCGTATCGGCCAGCCGTCTACGCCGCTATCGCTCGATCCGCTTGGCGCCTTGTTCCTGGGCATGAAAGTCGGTCGGCGGTCGGTCGAGATGGTCGTGATCGACTTCGTGGGCAGGGTTCTGGACCGCGAACAACACCTGTATGATTACCCGGATTTTGCTGTGGTGCGAGACTTCGCCAATGCCGCGGCCGCGCAATTGCGCGCGCGTCTGCCCGATGGGCTTCAAGATCGCGTTGGCGGTCTTGGTATCGCAATGCCGTTCCACCTTTGGAACTGGGCGCAGCATATCGGCGTGGACGCTGCCCTGATGGCCGATTGGGAGCGCCGCGATCTGCAGGCGGAAGTGGCCGGGGCGCTGGACATCCCGGTTTTCCTTCAGAACGATGCGACCTCGGCCTGCAGCGCCGAAATGGTGTTTGGCGCAGCGCCGATGCCCGCCAATGCGCTCTGCTTTTTCCTGGCGTTTTTCATCGGCGGCGGGTTGGTCATCAACAACACGCTTTATTCCGGCTCGACCGGCAATGCGGCGGGTTTGGGCCCCCTGCAGGTGCCGGATCGGGACGGTCAGGTGCGGCCTTTGATCGATCTTGCCTCGCTCTCGGTATTGGAGAAAAGCCTGGTGGAGCAGGGACATGACGCGCGGCAGATGTGGGTCGACCCCGAGGCCTGGACCTTCCCCGCGCCCATCGTCGAGGCCTGGCTGGGGCAATGTGCCGTGGCCATGGCGCGGGCGATTTGCAGCGTCCAAACGCTGTTGGATCTTGAGGCCATTTTGATCGACGGATGGATGCCCCGCGATGTCGTAGCCGATCTGACCGCGCGGGTGCGGGGCGAATTGGCAGGTCTGGATCTGACCGGGTTGGAACGCCCCGAGATCAAGGCAGGAACCATCGGCAAGGACGCCCGCGCCATTGGCGCCGCAAGCCTACCCCTGGGCCACCGGTTTCTGATGGTCTAGGCCGCCGCCGAGGGTCTGTCATGGCGGCGGCCCCGAGGGGGGGCTAGCTCAGCAGGCTATCGGGCTGCGTGTCCAACCCGATGATCAGCGGATCGTGGTCCGAGGAGGCAAACTGGCTGCCCTCGAAGAAACCCGCATCGTTGAAGGCGGAGTTGTAGCTCAGCAGGTCGGGCTCATCGGCATTGATGTGCCATTCGGTGACCCCGGTGACCAGATCCGCCACGCCATTCGAGGCAATCGCGTGATCCAACGCGCCCTGTTGGCCGTCGAAGACAAAGCTATAGGCTTCATCCTGGCCGATGAACTCTTCGATCAGATCGCGCAGATTGTCGTCATCGGTCAGCGTCTGTACCGGATCTTCCTTGGCATAGGCATTCAGATCGCCGAGCAACAGATAATCATCGACCCCGCCACCGTTATAGACGGTCTCGATCCAGGTCTTAAGCTCGGCCGCCGCATCGGTGCGCACCTGATTCCAGAAGGCCTGGCCGTCGTCTTGATCGTAGTTCGGATCGGCCAACAGCGCATCGATATCGGCCTGGGTGACCTGCGTTCCACCGCCCGCGATATGCGCTTGAGCGGCCTCGACCACTGCATCCAGATTGCTGGGGCCCTTCGACTTGAAGTGGTTGGAGACCACGGTGAAGGTCTCGCCCGACACGTTGTCTTGGAACGTTGCGGCGACGGCGGGACGGTTGCGCTGAAAATCCCCGACCTGATCGTCGCTCGGGGTCACCGCATTCAGTACATCGGCCAATGCGAAGGTCGTCGCGGCAGAGCTTTCATCGAAGACCAGAAAATCCGCATGCAGCAGCGTGACGGCGTTCTTGTCATAGATGATGCCGGTCGTGATCGCATCGGTGCCGATGAACCCGGCATCCTCGGTCGGATCGACAAAGGCAAAATCGGCGCCCGTGCCCTGATCCGTCGCTTCGGCAGTCAGGGCATCGACTAATGCGCCGATGGCCGAATCCGCCCCAAAGCCGCCATTCTCCACCTCTTGCACAGCGAAGATCTCGGCTTTGGTGTCCAGGAAAGCATCGACCAGTTTTTCGGTCTGGCGCGCCAGATCGCTGTCTGAGCCGGCGCCGCGCGGATCGAGGTTGTTGGGGCCCGAGCCGCCGTCGCCTCGCAACGTGGTGAAGTAGTTCAGCACGTTGACTGAGGCGACCTGGATATCGCCACCGACCTCGTCTGGCGTGTCGGGACGTGCGCCGGAATTGGTGGCCTCGTCAATATTTAGCTGATCATCGACCAGCATCCGATATTCCCCGAAGGCAAAGCGCAGCACGCCTTCGGTCGCGCCGTCGATTTCAGCGCCCAGGCGCAGGGTGGGACCGTCTTCGGTGAAGGTATCGCCGGCATCCAGGAACCCGTTGCCGTTGTCGCCCGCAGTATCATTGGCGATGAAGCGGAATTCATCGGGGTTCTGTTCGGCCAGGCCATCATCGATGATCAGCCGGTTGTTGGCGTTGAACTCCTGCAAGGCGGCCACGTCGGCGGCCTCGTCTTGGGCGTCGAATAATTGTGTCGGCTGGGTCTGACGCCCGGCCGAGACGGTGATTTCGCCAAACCGATCGAGGTTGAAGTTCTCGATCACCGTGATGCGCTCATCGGCGATCCCGCTATCGAGGCTGATCCGCATCCCCTCGACCGCTTCAAGGTCCAGTGCCGTGCCATCCAGCAAAACGCTCGCCGCCGTCGGCAGCGGATTGTCCGAGGACACGACACGCATCGCCGTCAGATCAAGTTGCGTCTCGCCGCGGAATTCTCCGACCGACCCGCGCACGACCACCTGATCGCCCACGGCGGGCGGGGTGGCATCGTCGCCGGTGAAGACAAAGATCCCCTCGGACGTTGCGGCATCGCCGTCATTGTCGGCGTCTTCTTCCTGCAGGAAGAAACCGTTGCTGACCACATAGGTGACGATGGCCTTCACGGTCACATCCTGATCGACCAAGGCGCTTTCGGCGCCTGAGCCCTGGATATCGGAAATCAGGGTCAGATCGTCGTCGTCCAGAATTTCGACCGAGGCCTCCACCGTGCCAATCTCACCGCCGACCGGATTGCTGAGCGTGATGGTCAGGGTCTCGTCATCTTCGATGATAACGTCTGCATTGACCTCGATGGTAAACGTGGCCGAGCTTTGGCCCGCGGCAAACTCCACTGTACCGGCATCGACGATGGTGGCAATTTCGTCGTCGGATAGCTCACCGCTCAGAGTGAAATCGACGCTACCCGCCTCGGTTACATCTCCGCTGCGGGTGATCGTGAAACTGACGCCCGTTAGACCCGCATCGCCTTCGAAAACGACGTCTGTCTCGGCGGCGATGCTGTAGCTTCCGGACTCTACGGCGCTTTCAGCCGCCGTTGGCGAATAAGACGTTGGGTCATTGAACGACGTGGGGGTGAAGCCGCCTGCGCCGTCACTTTCCGCGCCCGATGGCAGGAACATCGGATCTTCCAGGACGTTGTCGGAATACAGCAGCGGCGCGGGTCGATCCCCTTCGACAAAGGCGACCGAGTCCAGGACGTTTGCAAAGGGGGTAACATCCAGCGCGCCGTCATCGTCGGTGTCCAAATCATCGAACTGTGCCGCGCCGGTGAACCCATCCACCAACAGAAAGGTCGATTGCGTATTGGTGAAGATATTATCGGCAATCTCCAGGTCGGGCGTCACGCCGAACACTATTTGCGCCGCGGGACTGGCCGCCAAGACAAAGCCGTTATCGCCGATGCTCAACCCGGTGAAATCGACGATGGAGCGGATTTCACCGTCACCGTCCAGTTGCAGCAGCGCATAACCGTCCAGCCCGGTTCCGGCGACGCCCATCAATTCGATGAACTCCCAGTCCGGGAAGCCCGTCGTACTGACAGCCAACTCGCTGATGCCGACACCATCGACGGATTGCAATGCGGGCTCTGGCGGGGCGGTGTTCGCTGTGCCGCGGGTCTCGGCAATCGGGCCGGTCCAGGTGTCGCCCTCACCACGTTGCAGCGACACGCCGATGGGCGCGTTCGATGGCTCGCTGACGCCGATATCGGTTGAGGTCAGGCCAGATGCGGTGCCGTTGCTTGCGGTCATGGTGCCCTCATAGCTGAGGAATTCGACGACCACCTCGCCATCGCGGATCAGGGCCAGCCCGTCTGGCCCGCCATTTTGAATGCCGGGCGTGGGGACAACGTAATAGTCGAACATGTCATCGCTGCCGCTTGGCGTGTCGCCCAGCTCAAAACTGTTGTAGCGCTGGCCATTGGAGCCATTGTAGAGTTCCAACGTCAGGTCGGAGACATTGGTGCCAGCCTCAACCCGGATCTCGACAAATTCGCCAACATCGCCTCTGTCATTGTCGTAATGGATCTCGTTGATCCGTGGTGCGATCGGCTCGCCCGCGCGGGCCACATCGATGGCGATATCCTTGGTGACGACACCGCCATTCCCATCGCTGAGCTTGATTTCCACATCATAGGTGTTGTCCGTCCCGGCATCGACGGGGGCGGCGAAGTCGGGCGTATCGATGAAGCTCAGCAGGCCTGTTTCCGCGTCGATGGTGAACAGCCCGGCATCGGCGCCACCGCTGATCGAATAGGTCAGCGTATCGCCATCCGCATCCTGGGCGGCGATCACGACCGCCACATCCGCGTTGCCCTCTTTCAGCGTCGCGCGGTCCAGTGCAAACAGCGCAGGCGCATCGTTCTGACCCACGATTGTGACGGTCACCGTAGCGGTATCGGTGCCGCCTTTGCCGTCATCGACCAGATAGGTGAACGTGTCGGTGGCCGTTTCACCTTCGGCCAGGCTGTCAAAGCTGTCACCGGGATTGTAGACGATCTGACCATCCACCAGGCTGACACTCGCGCCGCTTTCGGAGGTCGCATCTACCGAGATGATGGTGATCGTATCGCCGTCGAATTCCTGATCATTGGCCAGCAAAGCGGCCGCTTCGATGCTGCCGCCATCCTCGGAGACCGTCGCCTGATCATCGCGGGCCAGGACCGCGTTATTCGTCCCATCCAGGAACAGCGTGTAATCGTCGGCCTTGAAATACAGCGCCTCGACCGAGGTCAGGCGATCCGTTCCGGCATCCGGCGCGTCCGCCGATGAGGTCACCGTGGTCGGGCGAAACCAATTCCCCAGGGAGATTTCGTATTGATCAATCCCGCCTTCATACACCGCTGTGTCAAAGCCGCGCCCGCCAAAGATCCGATCATCGCCCGCGCCTGCATTGATCGTGTCGTCGCCCCATCCCGCAAAGATCAGGTCCGATCCGGCACCGGTCGAGATCGTGTCATCGCCCCAAAGGCCAAAGACGGTGTCCCGTCGATCCGTGCCCTCGATCTCGTCCGATCCAAAGCTGCCAAAAATGAAATTACGCGCGTGCCAGCCCATGCCGTGCCCCCCGGTCAGAAGAATTGTTGCCCATATTGCATCGGTTTGTATCAAATTTGTTTCTTATTTTGCCCTTGGGACACAAAGCTGTGGAAAGGCCAAAGGCTTCCCCTGCGTCAGCGCCCAATTCGGCGCCGGTTTGTCTCGGTCAGGCATGTTTTACGGGCAAAGCGCGGCTGAATGGATCAGATGAAATCGATATGCCGGTTGAACGGCATTTCGCGGATCCGCTGCCCCGTGGCGGCGAAAATCGCGTTGGCCAGGGCCGGGGCTGCGGGTGGCACCATCGGCTCGCCCAAGCCGCGGATCTGGGAATTGTTTTGCAGCGCCTGCAGCGTGATCTGCGGCACCTGCCAGATCCGCATCCCCTCATGGGCATGGTAATTGGATTGCTCCGCCATACCGTCGGAATAGGTGATCTCGCAATTCATCGCGTGGCCAAGCGCCCAGACAATACCGCCCTGGACCTGACTTTCGAAATTGACCGGGTCAACGATGGTGCCCGCGTCGCAAGAGGCAAAGACATGGTCAATGCGAATGCCCCGATCGGTTGCGGTCACGTCGATGATTTGCGCAAACGGCACGCCGAAGCTTTCCACAAAGGCGACGCCGCGTCCTTGGCCGTCGCCGCGAGGGCCGGTCCAATTGGCGATCTCGCCGACGCGTTCCAGCACCTGGCGCGAGACCTGGTGATCCATTAGGCGAATGCGTTCTTCTAAAGGATCCGCGCCCGCGGCATGGATCAGCTCATCCAAGAATGAATCGAAGACAAACCCCGCGCCCGGCGACCCGACGGCGCGCCAAGACGAAACCGGCGCAAGCTCTGCCGCGCGGTAGGCCCGCATTCGGTAATGCGGTAAGGCGTAGGGGTTGTTCCACGCGCCCGCTGCGATTTGCAGATCCGGCCCAACCACAGGCAGATCGGCGCGGCTGAGTTGAGACGCCATGACCGATGGCGCCGCAATCGCCAGATCCATGGCTTGCACCTGTCCGTTGGCAACGCTGCCGCGCCCACGACCCATGGCGATATGGCGCGGGAAATCATGGGCGAAATCCTCTTCGCGGCTATAGGTCAGCTTCACCGGTGTGCCGGGCAGTTGCCGCGCGATATGGGCCGCATGTTTGAGGTATTCCAACTCCAAACGGTGCCCGAAGGAGCCGCCGGTGAACTGGTTGTGCAATGTGACCTGATCGGCGTCGTGGCCGGTGATCCGGCCCACAATCGTTTGCACCAGCCGCGGCATTTGGTGACCGGTCCAAACTTCCACCCCCTCCGGATCGACCCGGATCAGCGCATTGAGCGGTTCCAGAGGCGCATGGGCGACATAGGGGGAGCGGTATTCGGCCTCGATGGTCTCGGCGCCATCCAGCGCGCTCTCGACATCGCCATCGTCACGCCAGGTTTGGTCCAGTTTGTCGTCGGTGAAGCTGTTTGATAGCGCATCCCAATGGGCGTCTTGCTCAGCCGGGTAGGGGGCGGGGCCCCATTCGATCTCGACCGCGTCTGCGGCCCGCATGGCGCGCCAGGTATTGTCGGCGATCACCGCGATGCCGCCAGGGATCTCCAGCACATCGACGACCCCGCGCATCTCACGCGCGGCACTGGCCTCGAACCCCAGCATCTCGCCACCCTGACGCGGATTGATGCGCACAGCCGCATGGACCATCCCATCCACGCGCAGATCGATGCCAAAGTCTTGGGTGCCCGTGGATTTCGCGACCATATCCAGGCGCGGTATCGGTTGGCCGATCAGCCGCCAATCCGAGGGATCGCGCAATGCCACCTCTGCGACCGGCTCAATCGTCGCGGCGACTTCCGCCAGATCGGTATAGGGCAGGGCGCGGCCATCGGGCAGGATCACGGCGCCGCCCTCAGTGCGCAACGCGGCAACATCGACGCCTTCCTGTTGGGCGGCTGCCAGTTTCAGTGTCTCGCGCGCGACGGCACCCGCCTGGCGCAGCTTGTCGAAACTGTCGGGGATTGTGGTGGACCCGCCGGTCGTCTGCATCCCCATGACCTTCATCGCGGCGTTCATCACACTGCGCATCGTCTCCGCCGCGCGGCCTTCGTCAGTTGCCATGAACGGCACAGCCTCGGCTGCGAGAGCCGTGTTGTAATAGGCGGCGGCGGGGCGGCCAAAGCTGATCTGGAACTGATCCATGTCCAGATCCATTTCTTCGGCGATCAGCAGCGCCTGGGCGGAGGCGACGCCCTGACCGACATCGACATGGGGCGTGATCAGCGTAATCCCATCGGAACTGATCTTTACCCAAGGGTTAAACGTGGCCTCCCCCTCGGCCAGCCCGTCGGCGAGCGGATTGTCATGGGGGCGGCGCACCGCATAGATCCCAAAGGCGACACCGCCCGCAATCGCGGCAGAGCCGATCAGAAAGGTTCGGCGGGCGATTTTTCCGGCGCGCGACATGGCTCAAGCCCCCCGCAGATTGGCGGCGGCGGTGTGGATCGCGGCGCGGATACGGGTATAGGTGCCACAGCGGCACAGATTGCCACCCATCGCCTGATCGATATCGTCATCGCTGGGCTCTGGTGTGACCGACAGTAGATCGGCGGCCTGCATGATCTGCCCGGCCTGGCAATAGCCGCATTGGGCCACCTGATGTTCAATCCACGCCGCTTGCACCGCGTGCAGGGCATCGGGCGTGCCAAGCCCTTCAATCGTTGTGATCTCTGCGCCCGCGACATCACCCGCAAAGGTTTGGCAGGACCGCGCGGCAATTCCGTCAATATGCACCGTGCAGGCGCCGCATTGCGCGATACCGCAACCATATTTTGGCCCGGTGATCCCAAGCTCGTCCCGTAACACCCATAACAGCGGCATGTCCTCTTCGACATCCACCTCGTGCTCGGTCCCATTGACGGTCAATCGCATGGCTGGCCTCCGCTAGCGTACCCATAAGATGGGGATGTGGCCGGTTGGGTGAAAGAGTCACTTAACGTCACCTTATCAGATCTTGCGCCGCCGCGCGCCACGCGGTGCCCCTCGCGTCCCTGCGGTGGATGGTCTAGGACGGGTGAAGCGGTACAGGGGGCGGCTTTGGGGTTTTGGATTATCGCGGGGCTCGCGGCCTTTGTTCTGGGCCTGTCGAAGGGCGGCATGCCTGTGGTCGCGATCCTATCGGTGCCGTTGATGTCCCTTTATATGGACCCTGCTTTGGCCGCCGGGCTGCTTCTGCCGCTCTATTTGGTGGCGGATGTCTATGCGATCTATCTGTTCCGCCGTGACTTTTCGGTCCGCAACTTGGCGATTTTGCTTCCGGCGGCGCCGCTCGGCGTGTTGGGGGGCTATTTCGCGGTGACGGTCGTGTCGACCGACGCCACCAAGCTTTTGTTGGCCGCAATCGGGCTGAGCTATATTGCCCGCTCGGTAACCAACCGGTTGCGCAGCCGCACCGTGCCAGCCCGGCCCGCCGATGTGCCGCGCGGTGTGATCTGGGGCGCGGTGGCGGGGCTGACCAGCTACATCGCCCATGCCGGTGGGCCGCCTTACCAGACCTATGTGCTGCCGCAAAAGCTCGACAAAATGGTCTATCTGGGCACCACGGCGATCTTCTTTGCTGCCGTCAACCTGATGAAACTGCCCGCCTATATCCTTGCCGACCAGCTTGATTGGGCGTCGGTCGCGCAGGCCGCCTGGCTTGCACCCTTCGCTTTGGCCGGTGCCTTTAGTGGCGCGAAGATCAGCCGTTGGCTCCCTGATAAGGTTTTCTTCGCGTTGATCGAATTGGCGCTGGCGGTGGTGTCGGTGAAATTGCTGGTCGAAGGTGTCACCGGCCTTCTGAATTGATCAGGCTGCCTTTCATCCGGTCACTCGCAAAGTGTCGCACCTTGCACGGCTTGAATCGATGGGGCTCAATACCCAAATATTGAATGAAATAGGCAACTTAGCACATGCCTCATTTTAGGCGAAGAGGGTCGGCAAACGCCCGAGATCTTCGCTTCTCACACAGTTTTTGACAGGAGGCCAGAATGGGGCGTGAACTCACGCTTTTCAGCACCAAAGAACCAAAGACTCGCAGCGAAGTCGCCGCCTTTCTGCGCAATCTTGCGGATCGCCTCGACACGGCTGAGGTTGTTCTGAGGCAGGGTCAGGATGAGATCGTTTTGACGCTGCCCGAGCAGATCACGCTCGAAGTGAAGGTTGAAGATGAGGAAAAGCGCAGCAAAGGCACGCAGCACAGCCTTGAGGTCGAATTGAAATGGTATGACGGTGACGCGCCTGGTGGGCCACTTAGCCTGGGCTGACGCGTAAACCGGGCTTGCCGGGCGGGCGTTTCAATCCAGCGCTGAGCCGTTGCGACCAACGCTTTCGGCGTAGAGCGCGACATCTTCCTAGCAGCCCCTAACTGGCGCCGGATGCCTTTCGGCGCCTTAATCGTGTTTGGCCGCCACGGTTTTCAGGCTTGAGAACCCGTAGAGCGCCTCGAACCCTTTCTCGCGGCCATGTCCCGAAATACCCGTGCCGCCAAAGGGCAATTCGACACCACCGCCTGCGCCGTAATTGTTCACGAAAACCTGGCCCGCGCGCAGGCGTTTGGCCAGCCGCATCTGCCGCGCGCCACTTTCGGACCAGACAGAGGCGACCAGCCCGTAATCGGTGCCATTGGCGATCGCGAGCGCCTCTTCCTCGGTGTCGAAGGGAATGATCACTTGGACCGGGCCAAAGATCTCGTTCTGTGCCAGGATGTGGGTCGAGTTTACGGCTGTAAACAGCACAGGCGCCACATAGGCGCCGCCCACAGGCGCCTCATCCATGACAAACCCGCGGGCCGCAACGGTCAGGTCCGCGCCCTTGGCCAAAAAGCCTTCTACAATCTCTTTTTGGCGGGCGGAGACAAGCGGCCCGACCTCAAGGTCGATCATGGCGGGCCCGGCGCGCAACCCGCGATATTTTGCGGCCATGGCGTCCACCACACGGTCATAGACCCCGCGTTGCACGAGAATTCGGGAGGAGGCCGAACAGGTCTGCCCCGCATTCTGGATCCCTGCATTCACCAGAAAGGGCAGGGCGGCGTCGATATCGGCATCGTCGAAGACCAGCTGAGGCGACTTGCCCCCAAGCTCCAGCGTGACCGGCACCACATTCTCGGCGGCGGCTTTCTGGATCAACTTGCCCACCCCGACCGAGCCGGTAAAGGACATGTGTCGGATGCCAGGATGGCCCGCCAGCGCGGCCCCGGCCTCCGCCCCGAGGCCCGGCACAACGTTCAGCGCGCCCGCCGGCAGGCCCGCGCGATGGGCGATCTCGGCAAAGGCCAGTGCGGTCAGGCAGGCCTCTTCCGCCGGTTTCAGCACGCAGGCATTGCCCATCGCCAAAGCCGCCCCGATCGAGCGCCCGATGATCTGCATCGGGTAATTCCATGGGATGATGTGGCCCGTAACGCCGTGCGGTTCGCGCAAGGTGTAGACCGTGTAGCCATCCAGATAAGGGATCGTCTCGCCATGGATCTTGTCGGCGGCGCCACCGTAGAATTCCAGGTAGCGCGCCAAAGCGATCACATCGTTGCGGGCCTGGGTCAGGGGCTTGCCGACATCTTGGGCCTCAAGGCGGGCCAGTTCATCGACATGCTCCAACACGGCGCGACCGATCGTGGCCAAAAGCCGCCCGCGTTCCGCTGCGGTGGCCCGGCCCCATTCCCCGGCCAAGGCGACCTCGGCCGCAGCGATGGCGGCCTCCACATCCGCCGCGCCGCCGCGTGCGATCCGGCAAATCTCCGTCCCGTCGGACGGGTCAATAAGGGGCAGGCTTTCGCCGCTTTCGGGCGCCCGCCATTGCCCGCCCACAAAGATGCAGGCGGGATCTAACCCTAGCGGTTTCAGATCACCCGCCATAGGCCACCGAGGGCAGCCAGGTGACCAGCCACGGGAACTCGAACACGATGAACAGCCCTGTCAATTGCAGCATCACAAACGGGATCACACCCTTATAGATATCGCCAATGGTCACGCCCGGCGGGCATACGCCTTTCAGATAAAATAGCGCAAAGCCCACAGGTGGCGTTAGGAATGACGTTTGTAACGTCACCGCGACCAGAATCGCAAACCACGTCACCACCGGCTCGGCCACTTGGTCATAGCCGGGTATGTCGCCCTCCAGCCCCAGGCCCGCGATGATCGGCAACATCAGGGGCATGATGATGATGGTGATTTCGATCCAATCCAGCAGGAAGCCCAACAGGAACACGATGAACAGGATGAAGACGATGATCATGTAGGGATCGTCAAAGGTGCTCAGCACCAGGCCTTCGATGATCTCATCCCCGCCATAGCGGCGCAGGATCAGGGCGAAGAAGTTCGCCGCCAGAAAGATGCCTACGATATAACCCGATGTGTTCAGCGTGGACCGGCTGACATCTTTCAGAACCTTCATGTTCAGCCGCCCATTGGCCAGCGCCAGCAGGGTTGCGCCAAGCGCGCCCAGGCCAGAGGCTTCAGTGGGCGTGGCGATGCCGGCAAAGATCGAGCCGAGTACCAGCAGGATCAGGATCATCGGCGGGATCACGGCCAGCAAGACCTCTTTGATCACCGGCCAGCCGACCTCTTCGGTGCGGTCCGGCGCGGGCATCGCGTCGGGTTTCAGCAATCCGTAGATCACGATGAAGGCGATGTAGAGCCCGCCCAGGATCAGCCCCGGAAACAGCGCGCCCATAAACAGATCGCCCAGGCTGATCGCCAATTGATCCGACATGATCACCAGCATGATCGACGGCGGGATCAGGATGCCCAACGTGCCCGCCGAGGCGATTGTGCCGGTGGCGATGGGTTTGGAATAATTCTGCGCCATCATCGCGGGCAGGGCCATCACGCCAAGCAGAGTGACGGAGGCGCCGATCACACCGGTGGAGGCCGCCAGGATGATCCCGATGATCAGAACCGTCAGCGACAGACCGCCCCGCAATCCGCCGAACAGCTTCTGCATCGAATTCATCATTCGCTGCGCCACACCGGACTGATCCAGCATCAACCCCATGAAGATGAACATCGGCAGTGCGACCAGAACCGGGTTCTTGATCGTTTGGCCAAAGATCCGACCCGATAACACGTTCAGGCGCTGATAATTGATGCCTGTCCGGTCGAACTCGATAATGTCGCGGAAGAAGCTGCGATTGGGGTCCAGGAATAGCTCTGCCACCAGCACGAAGATCAGGCTGATGCCGACCAGCGCCATGGCGACCGGGATGCCGCGAAAGAGCATCCAGATAAAGCCCAGGAACATCGCCAAAACGGCGATCTCATTCAAAGTGAGCCATTCCATCTTATTGCCCCTCGACCGGCGCTGCGGGGCCCTGAAGCATTCTGAGGCCGCCAACCACAAGCGCGGTCACGACGAGGCCAGCGATGATCGTCCAAGAGCTTTCGATATTGCCGATCTCGACCTCGTCGAAGACCGCGTGGCGGCTGATCTCACGGCCCGATGTGCCCGCCGGGCTGATCAGCCAGATGATCCCCAAAAGCCCATAGTAAATCAGCAGATTGATGGTGAAAAACGTCGCTGGCAGAGCCGCCCACAGGATGCGCCACAGCTTCAGTTCGGAAATTTCCTTGAGGTTGCGGATCAAGGCCGACCAACAGGCCAGCGCGATCAGGATGAAGCTGACATTCATCAGGATCTTCAGGATCCACAGATTGTGCAATCCATTGGGACTGTCCGAGCCTTCGTCAGAGACGACGGATTGCAGCGCATAGCCCACCGTCACGTCCCAAGCCAGGATGATGAATGGCAAAAACAGCCAGCCCAAGGCAAAGAGGTTCACTCTGACCTGCCTGGGCCGTGGGTAATTGTCATAGAAGATGTCCACCCGCACATGGCTGTTGGTGGTGACGGCATAGGCCACACCGGCCAGAACCGCGACGCCATAGAGCCACCATTGCAGATCGTCGAGCCAGGCTTGGTTCTGGCCCAGATTGCGCATCAGCACCTGCGAGACGATGGCGACCATCAGGATCGGAAAGATCCAGGCGGCGAGGTTGCTGATCGCAACGACCAACCGGTCGCCGATATTGTGATAGGCGCGCCCGATCTCTCCGGGATCGGAGATGGCGACGGCCTGCTGCTCGGTGTCCATGACGTGTCATCCTCCCACACACGGCCCGGCCAATTCCATGGCATCGTGGCCGAAATCGGGGCGCGGTCCAAGTCTGGCCGCGCCCCGTGACTTGTTAAGGTCGCATCGGACCTGATCCGCCGCGATCAGTTGCGCGGGCGAGGCAGGTAGATGTTGTTCGACCAGACCTCATAGCCTTCGCGGAATTCCTGCAGATCGGTCCAGACCTCGTTGAAGAATTCATCTTCGGCGGCGAGCTCTGCTGCAACCTCGTTCCAAGCGGACTCGAAGGCGTCCAGCATCTCTGGCGGCCATTGGGCGATGGTCACACCGTGTTCTTCGGTGTTCTGGATCATGGCCGCGTAGTTGACCGCTTCCCCCTCGGCATAGTTCGAGGTGATGTTGGCCATGCAGGCGGTTTCGATCTGGTTCTGGCTGATCTCGTCCAGATCATCCCAGACGTCGTTGTTGACGAGCAGTTCGAACATCGTTGCGGGCTGGTGCCAGCCGGGGAAGTAATTGTAGGACGCGATGTTGTAGAAACCCAGGCGCTGGTCGATCAGCGGCATGGAGAACTCGGTTGCGTCGATGGCGCCACGCTCAAGCGCGGGGAAGATATCACCCGCGGCCAGAAGCGAGGTCGAGACGCCCAGACGCTGCATCACCTCGGCGCCGAGGCCGAAGAAGCGCATGTTCAGACCTTCCAGATCGTCGAGCGAGGTGATCTCGGTGCGGAACCAGCCCGAGGTTTCCGGCGCGATGATGCCGCAGGGGATCACATGCACGTCGTAATCGTTCTCGTCATACATGCGCTGGAACAGTTCCAGACCGTCATCGTAGAACATCCAGGCCAGGAACTCACCCGCTTCCGGGCCAAAGGGCACGGCGGCGAAAAGCGAGGCAGCTGTGATCTTGCCCTGCCAGTACCCTGCGGTGGCGAAGGAGGCATCGACGGAGCCGTTGGAAACCGCATCAAGCGCTTCCAGCGTCGGGACCAATTCGCCGGGATCGAAATGCTCGAATTCCACCGTGGTCGAGATGCTGTTGAGCGTTTCCACGAAGTTTACCGCCGCGGTGCCCAGGATCGGCAGGTTGCGCGAGAAAGACGAGGTCATCTCGATCGTTTCCTGTGCCTGCACTGCACCGGCAGTCGCGGCCAGGGCGCCGACCATGGCGGTCGCCGTCATCAATTTTTTCATGTGTAGTCCTCCCTAAGAACTTTCGTTATGCGGGCAATCTGCCCTTTGGGTTGCTGCGTCGGGTCACCTTGCCGGGCAGGTCCGCGCGTTGCGGCGCGGTGTTTGCCCTCCTCCGATGGCCCCAACCTCTGCACCGGGGGGCTCCCCCCGGATGTTTCTGGCCCGGTTGATCCGGGCTGTCATTTGCCGCGCCATAAGCGCGGGCTGTGTCATCTGCCAATGGCCTCCACCACTGGTCCATGTCAGGCGAATTCCGCTGTCCTCCAAAAGTGAGTCGCCATCATCGTGGGACACAGTATTTCGCCTAAAGCTGTATTTTGCTATGGTTTCCTTACCAATTTCGATGACTTCAAGGGGCGAACGCCATCTGTTTGCGCTAACGACTGCGCTGATTGCGGCGAACTCGTGCCGTGACGGGCGGAGAGCACTCATATCTTTCGAAGCCCCAAACGTTTGAGAAGCGCCACAAGAACCTGTCTCGCCTCGTCACGGTGGCGGGTATGGCGGGCCACGGCGACCTCTGCATCGCCGCGGGCAATGGCCTCCATGACGGCGCGGTGGTCTTCGTTGGATTTGACCGGCAAGGGGCGGACATTCAGCGTGACCAGTCGGGCGCGACGCACCTGATCGGCCAATCGGTCGACGATCTCGATACTGCGGGAATTGCCGCCCAGCCGCACCAATTCGCGGTGAAACGCATCATCGGCCTTGGCCCAGGCCTCGCGGTCCTTGGCGGCGATGGCGGTATCCATGGCATCGATGGCCTGCGCCAGATCGGCCAAGTCCTCCGCGCTGTAGCCCCGCTCTGCGGCGCGTCCTGCAGCCAGGCTTTCCAGCGCGGTGAGCACTTCGTAGATCTCTTCCATGTCATCGGGCGACACCGGCAGGATCCGCACACCTTTCCGGGGCCGCACCGTCAGCAGCCCCTGGGTTTCCAAGACTAGAACCGCCTCGCGGACGGGTGTGCGCGACATGCCCAGCTCATCGGCCAATTCCGTCTCCAGATGGTCCGAGCCAGGCGGCAAATCACCCGAAAAGATCCGCTGCCGGATCGCCTCGGCGGCGCGATGCGTGTTGGAGAGCGTCTTGGTTTTGTCGGGGGCGGGCGTCATGAATGCGGGCCTCCACGCGACAGGTAGGGGGAGAGCGCGATTTTCTGGCCGCTCTCTGCCGAAGCATAGATCGCCTCTTCGATTTCAAGGATCCGCAGATAATCGGCGGCCCGGTTTTCCGGATCGCGCTCACCCGCCATCGCCGACAGAACGTGATCTTGCAGTGCGTGCACGCAATCGCCGCCAAACGTCTCTGCTTGGTTGGGCGGCAGCAAACGCTCAGGCTCCTGATCGCCGAAGCTGCGCAGCCACACGCTGCCATCGCCCTTCAATGTCAACGTGCCCGCGACACCTTCAATCAAGGCTTCTCCCATGGTGCAGCGCAGATTGGCCGCGGCGTGATCGAGGTTGCGATTGCCGTCGATCAAGGTGCGGGCCCCACCGGGATGGTCGGCCAGGATATACCCCGCATCTTCGCCCGCAATCACCGGGTTCACCCGGCGCAGATCGGCATAGATTGCCGTAGGCTCGCCCAGGATGAAGCGGAACGTATCCACGTAATGCATCGCCGTTTCATGGACGAGGAACCGCGGCATTGTCTGAAAATAGGGTTGTCGATCCAAGTAGGCATCCGGGCCCTGGCCGTCACCGGGGCGCAGACGGAAGGTCGCCTGCATGACTTGGCCGATCAACTCGTCATCTACGGCGCGCTTGATGGCGCGGAACCAGGGCTGGAACCGAAAGTTCTCGTGCACGACCAAGGTTGCGCCCGCAGCCGCGGCCTCTGCCGTGATGGCGCGTGCCTCGTCGAGGTTCTGGCAGAATGGTTTCTGGCAGATGATCCATTTCAGGTCGTGGGCGAGCGCAATGCGGATCGTGTCGGCATGGGCGACGGGCGGCAGGATGATGTCCAGCAGATCGGGGCGCTGTTCGTGCAGCATTGTCGGCAGATCGTCATAGGCGGGCAGGCCGGTCGCCTGGGCCTTGGCCAGGTCGCGGTTGCACGACGCCACCAGCTCCGCCCGATCAAGCCGCGCCCAAGATCCATAATGGAATTGGCTGAAATAGCCCGCGCCGACGCAGGCGACCCGATATGGCGCGCCGCCGCTCATCCGTCGACCAGTTCGGCCAGCACGGCCTCGGCCGCGGCGCGGGTTCCGGCCTGGCCCCCCAGATCACGTGTCAGCCCGGAACCGCCCCTGGCCACCACGTCGTAGACCGCGGCCCGCAGGCGCCGTCCATCGACGCGCATTGCATCGATTCCGTGCTTGCCGCCCAGCCAATCCAACATCATCGCCGCCGACAGGATCATTGCAAACGGGTTTGCGACGCCTTGGCCGGCAATGTCCGGTGCAGATCCGTGGCAGGGCTGAAACACCGCTTGGTTCAGCCCGATATCGGCCGAGGGGGCGAGGCCAAGGCCGCCCATCAGCCCCGCGCCCAGATCCGACAGGATGTCGCCGAACATGTTCTCGGTGACCAGGACGTCGAATTCCCATGGCTTTTGCACCATCCACAGGGCCATCGCGTCCACATAGGCGTGATCGGCGGCTAGGTCCGGATGGCGCGCGGCTTCGGCATCGAAAATCGCGCGGAAGAAGGCAAAGGCGCGGAACACATTGGCCTTGTCCACGCAGGTCACCCGGCCCGGCCCATCGCCTGCCGCCTTGCGATCGGCGGCCAGGTCGAAGGCGAACCGGAACAGATGTTCAGAGGTCTCGCGCGTGATCCGCAGCGTTTCTTGTGCCCAGTCCTCAGTCACCTCACCGCTGCCTTGGGTGTGAAACAGCCCCTCCGTGCTTTCGCGGATCAGCAAGAGGTCGATATCGCGCCCCTCCGGCAAGGCCAGCGGCGTGGGCAGGCGCGGCGCCACCCGCACGGGCCGCACGCCCGCGAACAGGTTGAACGCCTTGCGCAGGTCGATCTGCGGTGAAATTTCGGTCCCGTCGGCATAGCGCACATCGGGCAGGCCCATCGCCGAGAGCAGGATCGCGTCGGCTTCGCCTGCGATCTTCAGCGAGTCGTCGGGCAGCGCGATACCGGTCTTCGCATAATGCTGCGCACCTGCGGGGGCATCAATGAAGCGAAACCCATAGGCATCCGACGAGCCCGCCAGTTCTTTTACAATATCTAGTGTGGGCCCCATGATTTCGGGGCCGATTCCATCGCCGTGAAACACGGCTATCTGGAATGTGTGGCTCATAGTATGATCGTCCCGGTAGCTTTACCCGTTTGGATCGGGTGTTCGTATTGACTAACGTATACATTAAAGAATACTTACAAAAAGGCAAAGCCAAAATGCGGTGGGGCGCAAAAAAGTCCGAAGGGGAAGTCCATGTTTGTTGTTACGGTTACGCTGCGTATCGATCCGCCGCAGCTGCCCTTATTCGCAGCCTTGATGCGCACCAATGCGGCGACCTCACTGGCGGAAGAGCCCGATTGCCTGCGCTTTGATGTCTGCACTGATCCGTCGACGCCTGATGAGATCTTCTTATATGAGATCTACAGGGATGAAGGCGCGTTCAAGGCCCATCTGCAGAGCAAGCATTTCAAGACCTTCGATGAGGCCAGCGCCGACATGGTGATCTCCAAACGGATCAAAACCTATAGCGAGGTCGCGGTGTGAGCGACGCATATTGGCAGGTCTTTGCGGTCAAATATGCCGACCGGAATGCGCGGGTGCGCGGGGATAGCTTCATCTTCGATGACGCCCATGACGCGCCGCATCCGATGGACTACTTCATGTGGCTGTTGCGGCGTGGGGATCAGACGATCCTGGTCGATACCGGCTATGATGATGCCGAGGGGGCCACACGCGGGCGTCCGATCCTGATGGATCCGGGCGCGGCGCTGGCACCTTTGGGCGTGCGACCTGACGATATCACGCAGTTGATCATCACCCATTTGCATTACGACCATGCGGGCGGGCTGCATCTGTTTCCGAACGCGCAGATCCATCTGCAGGCGGCAGAAATGGCCTATGCGACGGGCCCGTGCATGTGCCATGGCACGCTTCAGGCGCCATTCACGGCGGATCATATCTGCGAGGCCGTGCGCCGGGTCTATTCCGGCAAGGTCATCTTTCACGACGGGGACGCGCAGGTCGCCGAGGGCGTCACCGTGCACCGCATCGGCGGTCATTCGCGTGGTCTACAGGCCGTGCGCGTGCTCACCCAGGCGGGTTATCTGATGCTCGCCTCCGATGCGGCGCATTTCTACGAGAATTTCCAGGCCCGCAAACCGTTCCCCATCGTGGTGGATTTGCAGGATATGCTCGACGGGTTCGAGACGCTCGACCGTCTGGCCACGCGCCCCGCGCTGATCGTACCGGGCCATGATCCGCTTGTGATGCAGCATTTTCCGGAAGGGCCCGCGGCCCATATCGTGCGGCTTGATCTTGGCCCCCAAAAGGACATCACCCCATGAAGATAGGTGTCATCGCAGATGATTTCACGGGTGCCTCCGACATCGCCCTGACCCTGGCCGAGGCGGGCGCGCGCACAACGCAATACATTGGCGTGCCGAGCGGTTCGGCAGAGGTCGATGCCGCGGTTGTCGCGCTGAAATCCCGCACGGCGCCGGTGCCCGAGGCCGTGGCCGACAGCCTAGCAGTCTGCGATTGGCTGATCGGGCAGGGCGCGCAGCAGATCGTCTTCAAGGTCTGCTCGACCTTCGACAGCACGCCAGAGGGCAATATCGGCCCGGTTCTGGATGCGTTGGCCGACCGGCTGGGCGCGGCGCGAACACTGGTTTGCCCCGCTTTCCCGGAAACCGGACGCTCCGTCTATATGGGGCATCTTTTTGTGGGGGATCGGCTGCTGAACGAGTCAGGGATGCAAGATCACCCGCTGACGCCGATGACCGACCCCGACCTGCGCCGCTGGCTCGGCCTGCAATCGGGGCGCGAGATTGGTCATGTGCCTGCGGGTATCGTGGCAGAAGGCCCTGATGCGATCTGCGCGGCGCTACCGGAGGCGGGCCATGTGATCGTCGATGCGATCCACGATGCGGATCTGGTGGCCATCGGACAAGCGGCCAAGGGCATGGCGTTATTATGCGGTGGGTCTGGCATCGCGCTGGGATTACCCGCGAATTTCGGCATCAAGGCCGCACAGCCCAACCTGCCGCCGGTGACGGGGCCTGGCGTGGTTCTCTCAGGGTCCTGCTCAATCGCCACACGCGGTCAGGTTGCGGCCTTCACCGGCCCGCGCCGAGAGATCACCGCCGAAGCCGTCATGGCCGGAGACATCACCGCCCAGGCCTTGGACGATTGGGTTTTGGCGCAGGAGACGCCGCCGCTGGTCTATTCCTCAGCCGATCCCGCCATCGTGCGTGCCGCGCAGGAGAGGTTCGGGCGCGAGGTCGTCGCGGATCGGATCGAGGCGCTGTTTTCCGAAACGGCCCATTTGTTGGCTGAAAACGGTGTGACCCGGATCGTTGCGGCGGGTGGCGAGACATCGGGGGCCATTGTGTCCGGCCTGAACGCCAAGAGCCTCAGCATCGGCCCCCGCATCGCCGCCGGTGTGCCGCTGGTCCATGCCGATGGGGTGGCATTGGCGCTGAAATCCGGCAATTTCGGCGGCCCCGATTTCTTCGCCGAAGCCCTGGCCATGATGGAAAGCGGTTCGCGGACTTAAAGGCCGTATCCTTCGAGGGGATAGGCCTAGCGATATGCTTCCATCCAGCCCAGGCTCTGCTCGGTTGACCCGCCGGGTTTGTATTCGGCGCCCAAGGGCGTATCCCACCCCATCTCGGCCAATGCCGCGAAAATCGCGCTGTAATTCAACTCACCTTCATCGGGGCGCCCGCGCGTAGGCACACCGGCGAATTGAACGTGGCCAATGATCGGAAACAGATCCCGCGCACGGGTGATCACGTCGCCTTCAGTCCGGCCCACATGATAGCAGTCGAACATCAGCCGTAGGGCGGGGTGGGCGATCTCGGAGATGATCTCGCGCGCCTGATCGGTAGTGGTTAGAAAGTAGCCCGGCGCGTCGTGACGGTTCAGCGGCTCGATCAGCAGGCCGATGCCATCCGCCATCTCGCAGGCATAGCGCAGGTTGCGGATGAAGGCCTCGTGGGCCTGCGGCCCCGCGGCGAACCCAGCCATCACATGGACGTTTTGCGCCCCAATCGCGCGCGCATAGATCAGCGCTTGGTCAATCGCGGCGCGGGCCTCGGGCTCACGACCAGGCAGGGCGCTGAGCCCGTTTTCCCCATTGTCGCCGCGGATCGTATTGATCCCCAGAATCGGCAACCCCGTGTCGTCCAGCGCCGCTTTCACGGCCCCTGGATCCTGGGCATAGGGCCAATGGGCCTCGACCGCATCGAAACCTGCCGCTTTCGCAGCGCGGATCGCATCGGGCAGGGACAGTTCAGACCACAAAAACCCGAGATTGGCGGAAAAGCGGGGCATCATCGCGCCTCGAAGGTTAGCGCGCCGGTGAGCCGTTGCGGGCCGAGCGCGTTCATCTCCACCACCAACGCACCATCTGCGCCAGGCGAAAAACGCACCGATTGCCCGTCACCTGAGGCCAGCGCAACCGCATCGGCTGCGGCATCGCCGCTGACCTGCAACAGATCCTCGGACGGGCCGGTGAATTGCACTTGGCCCGCGGCGCTGCCGCCCGATATCGCGACGGTCCAACGCCCTTCGAACCGGCCTTGCACCGTTGCGCATCCCAAAACGCCCGACCAAGTCGTGCCCTCGGATGCCGCATCCAGGCTGCAGCGGATGCGCAGCCGCGCGCCATCTGGGGCCGTCAGCCGGGCATTGGTCGCCCATGCGCCCGACATCCAGCCCGGAACCTCCGCCGCGACGGGGCCAGCCGCCAGCAGAGAAGCCGCTAAAACCAATGCTCTCATACGCGCCTCATCCATTTCATCAGACCGGGGAGTAATCCTAGATCGGCCAGCAGGGCCATCCACAAGGCCAAGATCACGAATGCGCCAAATTCCGGCAGGCTGGCCGTCGCGCTGAACACCGTGGCCACAAACCCCAATGTCATCAACAGCGTCGAGGCGACCATCGGCGGCCCGGCATGGGCCAACGCATCGGCCAATCGGTCTGTGGCCGGGGATCTGCGCCAGCGGTTCAGGAAGTGGATCGTGTCATCCACCGCAATCCCGAACGCCACGGTCAGCGCGAAGGCGCCCGCCATCGACATGCCCATACCGGTCACCACAAGCACCGCCTCAATTGCCATCATCGGCAGCGCGCTGATCGCCGTGGCCAGCAGCGCCAGGGGGATGGACCGCAGCGCAATCGCCACAACCAGCGCAATCGCTGCCAGCGCGAAGTAGAACGACATCCGCATCGCAGCGACGGTGTCGGGCACAACCTCATGGGCCAAGAGCGATTGCCCCGCCAATTCGGTCACATCGGAGAGACCTGCCGCCTGCAGCCCGGTCTGCAAATCGGTCAGGGCGGCGCCAAACGCCACAGGATCGGTATCGAGCGGCAGCAGGATCGGCAGCGCCACGGATAGGCCATCTTCGGCGCGGAAGCGGTCGGGTACCTGCGCCATGTCGTCGGTATTGGTGCCCTCCAACACGATCCGGGCCACCGCGCCGACCCGCTCAAGATCGGCATCGCTCAGGCCCGCCTCGCCATCGGCATCGGCGATTTCAACGAACAGGCTCGCCGAGCCCAGGCCGACCTCCGCCATATAGGCCAAGTCTTGGCCAAGTGGGCTGCTTTCGCGGATGTGCTCAGACAAGGAGAATGTCGGCACCGCCCGGTTCAGCGCTGGCACCAAGACCAGAGCCACCAGGATCGCCGCGGCGGCAATCGCCTTCGGGGCGCGCAGCCCGGCCAAAGCCGGGCGGATCACACCGTCAAAACCCGCCGGACGCGCCATCGGATCTTTCATCAACACGCGCGCGAGGATCGGAAAGGTCAGTGCCACGGCTCCGAAGGCGCAGAGCATCGAGACCGGTCCCCAGATCGCAAGGGCCCACAACGCTTCCGTTCCCGCAAATGCGAAGCTCGCCAAGGCAAGGGCCGAGGTCAGCGAGGTCATCGCCGCCGCCGGTAGGACCGTGCGGATCGCCTCGCGCAGGCCGGTGTCCCGGGCGGCGTAAAACAGGTGTAGCGTATCGGCAAAGGCGAGCACCATGACCAGCGTCGGCAGGGTCGCGAGCCAGGGGTCCAGCGGCCGACCCAGCCAGCCGAGCAAACCTGTGAACCACAACACCCCGCAGATCGCAGGCACCGCGCAGACAATAACCGCGGGGATCGAGCGCAGGATCAATGCGCCTGCCACCAGGCAGATCAAGATTGCCAGTGGGGTGACCACCGCCTGGTCGCGGACCAACGCAAAACTGATCTGCCGTTCCACTGCCTGCTGACCCACTGCGCGCACCTCTAACGGGGCGGCGGCCTCGGCCAAGGCGGGCAGGGCGGCAGCGATCTGGCCCGCCTCGGCGTCATCGGTGGCGATCACATGCAACAGCGCGGCACTGCGATCCTCGGTCACCAAGGCGCGCGCCGCGGCCCCGGTTTGCAGGACGGCCTCGAACCGGTCATCCAGCGGAGCGTCGGGCGGGCTGAGGATTTGCGGCGTCGTGGTGCCGGGCGTTGGGATCGAAAACAGGCTGACAACTTCGGCGACGCCGTCGCTGAATTGCAGATCCAGCACCAAATCTTCCAACGCGGCGAAGGTGTTGGGATCGGCCAGATCTTCGGCCTGGATCAACAGCGCCTCGTCGGATTGGCCCAGGGCAAAGCGGTCTTGGAAGGCGGCATAAGCCAGATAGCCATCCGAATTGCCGCGCAAGGCAGCCACCACGTCTGCCTCGACCTGCATCCGCTGGGCGCCCAGAAGCGCAACGATTGTCACACACAGCGCAATGAGCGCAGCGGCCCAAACGGCAAAAGGGCCGCTGGATCGGGTCGGGGCTGTCGTCATGTCTGCTCGGGCGCCTCTTTGATGTGGCGTGCAAGATAGCGCATCGAACGGAGGGGGCAAAAGGGCGCGTTGCCTCTTGCTTCAGATCGATCTGGGCTGGCTTGGCGCGGCTGCCGACGGCGTATCGCATTTCAAACGATTGAGTTCTTCAATTGAAAACCTCTTAGTCATTCGGTTATCCTGCGCGACATGATCAACAAACTCGAAATGTTCATCGCCGTGGCCCGGGAGGGCCATTTTGGCCGCGCCGCAGAAAGCCTCGGCCTGACACAACCGACCCTGTCGACCGGGATCAAGCAGCTGGAAGATACGCTGGGCGTGCAGCTGATTTTTCGGGGCTCACGTTTTGGGGGGCTGACACCGGAAGGCCAGCGCGCGCTGGTCTGGGCCCGGCAGATCGTGGCCGATACCCGCACGTTCCGCCAGGAAATGCGCACGGCGCGCCATGGACTGTCTGGGATCGTGCGCTTGGCGGTGATCCCCACCGCGCTGACCTGGGCCGCAAAGCTATCGGCCGATTTCTCTCGCGTGCATCCCAATATCCGCTTCACCATCCTCAGCCGCACCTCGTCCGAAATCCTGTCTATGTTGGAGAATTTAGAGGTTGAGGCGGGGCTATCCTATCTCGACAACGAGCCATTGGGGCGGGTGACGACGCAGGCCATTTACCGCGAGCGCTATACAATTGTCGCCCATCGCGATTCAGCGCTTGCGCTGCAATCCGAGATTGCCTGGGCCGATCTGGAGGGCGAAAACCTATGCCTTCTGACCCCTGACATGCAAAATCGCCGCATTATCAACGAGTTCTTTATGGAGGCCGGCATCGCGCCCCAAGCTCAGGTGGAAAGCAACTCCACCGTCGTTCTGGCCGCACATGTCATGGCGGGCGATTGGATTACGGTTTTGCCGGAAAATCTGGCGCAATTCCTGTCCGCCGGGAAACCCGAATTGGTGATCCGTCAGATCTCGGGCGCAGGGCCGGGCCACGTGGTCGGTTTGGTGGCCCCGCATCGTGAACCGCACACGCCGGTTCTCAAGGCGTTGCTTGCGCGCGCGGCCGCGCTCGCCGATTGAAAACATCAATCGCCCAACGGGACTGCGATATTGAATCGCAATGCTCCGCATGCAACCTGGACGTGTCAGCCTGCGGAGCCAGCTATGTCATCGGATCAAACCGACACCATCGTTTCAGAAATTCTCTCTAGAAATCAGGATCTTGAAGGGCCACTCCTGCCGATCCTGCATGATGTACAGGCCGAGTTTGGATGTATTCCCGACGCTGCCCGGGCGCCGATTGCCCATGCGCTGAACATCACCGAGGCGGAGTTGCATGGCGTGATTTCGTTTTATCACGACTTTCGCCGCGACCCCGCTGGCAAACATGTGCTGAAGATTTGCCGCGCTGAAGCCTGTCAGGCCGTTGGTGCCAGTGCGATGAGCGCGCAGGTGCTGGACAAGCTGGGTCTGACCTGGGGGCAGACCAGTGCCGATGGGCGCCTGACGGTCGAGCCGGTCTATTGTCTGGGCCTGTGTGCTTGCGGACCCGCCGCGATGGTTGACGGACAATTGAGAGGCCGCGCGACTGCCGAAGATCTGTTGGCAGAGGTAGCGCTATGAAGGTCTATGTTCCCCGCGATGCCGCCGCAAAAGCACTCGGCGCCGATGCTGTCGCCGCCGCCTTCAAGGCTTCTGGTGTTGAGGTCGTTCGCAACGGGACCCGCGGCATGATTTGGCTGGAGCCGTTGGTCGAGGTTGAGCGCGATGGCGCGCGTATTGGGTACGGCAATGTCACGCCCGCCACGGTTGCTGGCATCTTGGACGGATCGGCGGAGAGCCTAGGCAATGTAGAGGACATCCCATTTTTTGCGCGTCAGAACCGGCTGACCTTCCAGCGCTGCGGTCTCACCGATCCGCTGTCGCTCATCGATTATGAGGCCCATGGCGGCCTGGCCGGTTTGCGCCGGGCAGTGGCGATGTCGGCGGAACAAATTGTCGAAGAGGTCACAACCTCGGGCCTGCGCGGTCGTGGCGGTGCGGGGTTCCCGACGGGGATCAAGTGGAACACCGTGCGCCAGGCCGATGGGCCGCAGAAATACATCGTCTGCAATGCCGATGAGGGCGACAGCGGGACCTTTGCCGATAGGATGATCATGGAAGGCGATCCCTTCTGCCTGATCGAAGGCATGGCGATTGCGGGCCTCGGGGTTGGAGCCACGAAGGGCTACATCTATCTGCGCTCGGAATATCCCGATGCGATTGAAGTGATGAATGCCGCCATTGAGATTGCACGCGAAAACAATGTCTTGGGCGACGTTCTTCAATCCGGTCAGCACTTTGATATCGAAGTGCGGGTCGGTGCCGGGGCCTATGTGTGTGGGGAAGAAACTTCGCTTCTGAACTCCCTGGAAGGCAAACGCGGCGTCGTCCGCGCCAAGCCACCTCTGCCCGCCTTGGAGGGCTTTCTGGGGCGCCCAACGGTCGTGAACAATGTGATCTCGCTGGCGACGGTTCCGGTGATCTTCGAGAAAGGCGCCGCGCATTATGCCAGTTTCGGGTTGGGGCGCTCGAAAGGGACGATGCCGATCCAGATCGCGGGCAATGTGAAATATGGTGGCCTGTTCGAGACCGCCTTCGGGATGCCGCTGGGTGATTTGGTGAATGACATCGCGGGCGGCTCGGCCAGCGGACGGCCCGTAAAAGCCGTGCAGGTCGGTGGACCGCTCGGCGCGTATTTTGCTCCGGAAAAGTTCGACACGCCGTTTGGCTATGAGGAATTCGATGGCGAGGGTGGTCTGATTGGCCATGCGGGGATCGTCGTGTTCGATGATAGCGCGGATATGTTGGGCATGGCGCGCTTTGCGATGGAATTCTGCGCGGTGGAAAGCTGCGGAAAATGCACGCCGTGCCGCATCGGCGCGCGACGCGGGGTCGAAACCATCGACCGCATCGGTCAGGGCGACGCCTCGGCGATCCCGCTATTGGTCGATCTGTGTGAAACGATGAAAGACGGCTCGCTCTGCGCGCTGGGCGGCTTCACGCCTTATCCGGTGATGAGCGCGTTGGAACAATTCCCAGAGGAATTTGCCGTCACGCGGGAGGCGGCGGAATGAAGGGTTTCGCTCGACAATCGCCGAGCGACCCGAGCGAGGGGGCCAGCCCCCTCGCGCTCCCCCGGGATATTTTTGAAACAAAGAAGATGCGCGGAGCGTTAGGCCAATGAAAGATTTCATCATTCCCTGGGACGACGACCGTGATATGGGCACGCCTGCCAAAGTGGGTGCGCCTGTTACACTGACGGTGGATGGGTTCGCGGTGACCGTGCCTGAGGGCACAAGCGTCATGCGCGCCGCCGCCGAGGCGGGTCTGCAGATCCCCAAACTGTGCGCGACCGACAGCGTTGAGGCGTTCGGGTCCTGTCGTCTGTGTGTGGTTGAAATCGAAGGTCGGCGCGGCACGCCAGCCTCCTGCACCACACCGGTGGCTGAGGGTATGGTCGTCCGCACCCAATCGGAGAAGGTCAAGAAGATCCGCACCGGCGTGATGGAGCTTTATATCTCCGACCACCCGCTGGATTGCCTGACCTGCGCGGCCAATGGCGATTGCGAATTGCAGGATATGGCCGGGATGGTTGGCCTGCGCGACGTGCGCTATGAGGCGCCTGAAAATGGCGGCCTGGCCAACCATTTCGAACAGCGGACCGGTGGTGAAGCCAACCCCGAATGGCTGCCGAAAGACGACAGCAACCCGTATTTTACCTATGATCCGTCGAAATGCATCGTCTGCTCGCGTTGCGTGCGGGCCTGCGAGGAAGTGCAGGGGACCTTCGCACTGACCATCGAAGGCCGGGGCTTTGACAGCCGGGTCAGCGCTGGCGGCCCGAGCGATGATTTCCTGGGCTCTGATTGTGTGTCCTGCGGCGCCTGCGTGCAGGCCTGCCCGACCGCGACTCTGCAGGAGAAATCGGTAATTGAATTGGGCACGCCCGAACGATCGGTCATCACGACCTGCGCCTATTGCGGGGTGGGATGCTCGTTCAAGGCCGAGTTGAACGGCGATGAGTTGGTGCGGATGACACCTTATAAGCATGGCGAGGCGAACCGCGGCCATTCCTGCGTCAAGGGGCGCTTTGCCTGGGGGTATGCCGACCACCAGGACCGGATCCTGAACCCGATGATCCGCGACAGCATCGACCAACCGTGGCGCGAAGTGTCGTGGCAAGAGGCGCTGGACTTCACGGCGGGTCGCCTGAAATCGATCCGCGAGACATATGGCCGCAAGTCAATGGGCGTGATCACGTCCAGCCGCTGCACCAACGAAGAAACCTATCTGGTGCAAAAACTGACGCGGGCGGTGTTCCAGAACAACAACACCGATACCTGCGCGCGGGTTTGTCACTCACCAACCGGCTATGGCCTTGGCCAGACCTTTGGGACCAGCGCGGGCACGCAGAATTTCGACAGCGTGATGCATACCGATGTCGCGGTGATCATCGGGGCCAACCCCACCGACGGTCACCCTGTTTTTGCCAGCCGCCTGAAAAAGCGCCTGCGCCAAGGGGCGAAGCTGATCGTGATTGATCCGCGGCGCACCGATATCGTGCGTTCGGCCCATATCGAGGCCTCCCATCACTTGCCGCTGCGGCCCGGCACCAATGTGGCCGTGGTGACGGCGCTGGCCCATGTGATCGTGGATGAGAAGCTCTACGATGAGGACTTCATCCGCACCCGGTGCGACTGGGAGGAATTCCAGGAATATGCCGAATTCGTCAGCGATGTGCGCCATTCGCCGGAAATGACCGAAATGCTGACCGGTGTGCCCGCAGAAGAGCTGCGGGCGGCGGCCCGTCTGTTTGCCACCGGCGGAAACGGTGCGATCTATTACGGTCTGGGCGTGACCGAGCACAGCCAAGGCTCCACCACCGTGATGGGCATCGCCAACCTGGCCATGATGACCGGCAATATCGGGCGCGAGGGCGTGGGGGTGAACCCGTTGCGCGGGCAGAACAACGTGCAAGGCTCATGCGACATGGGGTCTTTCCCCCATGAATTGCCCGGCTATCGCCATGTGAAAAACGCCGATGTGCGCGAGATCTTTGAAAATGCCTGGGCGGTGGAGATCGACCCAGAGCCCGGCCTGCGCATCCCGAACATGCTGGATGCCGCGGTGGCGGGCACGTTCAAGGCGCTCTATTGCCAAGGTGAAGACATCCTGCAATCGGACCCCGACACGAAACATGTGGCGGCGGGTCTGGCGGCGATGGAATGTGTGATCGTCCACGACCTGTTCTTGAACGAGACCGCGAATTACGCCCATGTCTTCCTGCCCGGCTCGACCTTCCTGGAAAAGGACGGGACCTTCACCAATGCCGAACGCCGCATCAACCGCGTACGCCAGGTGATGAAGCCGAAAAACGGCTATGAGGATTGGGAGGTGACCCAATTGCTTGCCAATGCGATGGGCGCGGGTTGGCATTACACGCATCCCAGCCAGATCATGGATGAGATCGCGGCCACCACACCCGGCTTTGCCAATGTGAATTACGAAATGCTGGAAGAGCGCGGATCGGTCCAGTGGCCGTGCAATGATGCGGCGCCCGAAGGCTCACCCATCATGCATGTGGATGGGTTTGTGCGCGGCAAGGGTCGGTTTATCGTGACCGAATATATCGCAACCGACGAACGCTCGGGCCCTCGCTTCCCGTTGCTGCTGACGACGGGCCGGATCCTGTCGCAGTATAATGTGGGCGCCCAGACGCGGCGGACGGAGAATTCGGTCTGGCACAACGAGGATCTTCTGGAAATCCACCCCCATGACGCCGAAGTGCGCGGCGTGAAAGAGGGCGATTGGGTCAAGCTGGCCTCGCGGTCGGGCGAGACATCTTTGCGCGCCACGATCACCGACCGGGTCAGCCCCGGCGTGGTCTACACCACCTTCCACCACCCCGATACGCAAGCCAATGTCATCACCACCGACTATTCCGATTGGGCCACGAATTGCCCGGAATACAAGGTGACGGCGGTGCAGGTGGGGCTGTCGAATGGCCCGACCGAGTGGCAGAAGGATTACAACGCCCAGGCCGAACAGTCGCGGCGCATCCTGCCGGCGGCAGAGTGACACCGACCCGGTCCATATCCGCGGGCGCCTTTGGCCCCGAGGGCGCGCGGGATGTCGCGCGTTCCTTGCCCGAGGAAGTGCCGGTTGCGGTGACCTGCAACGGGTCGACCCAGGCTGTGATGATGTGCTCTCCGACGGATCTGGAAGATTTTGCTGTTGGGTTTGCTCTGACGGAAGGGTTCGCGCGGCGTGAGCAGATCGAGAGCGTTGAGATTATCGAGTTAGAGGCCGGGATCGAGGCGCGGCTTTGGATTGCCGAAGAGGCCGCGGATGCCCTGGGTGCGCGCCGTCGCGCATCGATGGGGCCGGTGGGCTGCGGGCTCTGCGGGATCGACTCGTTAGAGCAGGCGCTGCGCGATCTTCCGGTTCTGGGGCAGAGCGGGTCGATTGATCTGGCGGATGCTGCAGCTGCCCCCGATGTGCTGCGCGCCCATCAACCCATGCATGATTTGACCCATGCGGTTCACGCAGCCGGTCTGCTGATGCCGGGGCGTGGGATCGTCATGGCGCGCGAGGATGTGGGCCGTCACAATGCACTGGACAAACTGATCGGCGCCTGCGGGCGCGCAGATCTCGACATGTCCGAAGGCGCCGTGGTGCTGACCAGCCGTGTGTCGGTTGAGATGGTTCAAAAGACCGTGCTCGCGGGCTGCCCCATCCTGATCGCAGTGTCGGCGCCCACGGCCCATGCGGTGCGGCTTGCGGATGCTGCGGGCGTGACGGTTGCTGCTTTTGCCCGTGCGGGCCGCCTTGAGGCCTTCACCCATCCGTCCCGTATCGACCGGAGTCACATCGATGTCGCATGACAAGCTGGCCCGCATGGCCAATCAAATCGCCTCGTTTTTCGCCACGCAGCCCGGCGCCGACCAGGCTGAGCGCGTCGCGGCGCATCTGAACGACTTTTGGGGCCCTGAGATGCGCGCGGAATTGAAGGCGCAGGCGGCCGAGGATGATAGCGATCTGGCCCCGCTGGTGCGAGATGCGCTGCCACTTATTTAGATTTCTCTGTTGTGAGCGCTGCTGAGCGTTTGTTCGAAAACGCCAGGCTCTCCCGCCAGTGACACGCAGGCAAAGCCTGCGGTCGCCTGTTGGGCGTGGCCGAGGCGGCCGCGTGCCTTCGGCCCGGTGCCCGCCTCGGCGGTTGCGCTTCACTCCCGCTGCTGGGCATCGATGGCCGCCTTTGGACCCGCTGATGCCAGCAGCGCTTGAGGATCACGGCGAGTTGCGGCTAGAAAGGTTCCAACATCCGGCCCCCAGTTTCACATAATGGAACCAGACATGTCCGATACCCGCGCCAATCGCCGTTACCGTTCGCAGGAATGGTTCGACAATCCCAACAATCCGGGCATGACCGCGCTGTATCTGGAGCGGTATCAGAACCAGGCCTTCACCCAGGGCGAGTTGCAGGCTGAAAAGCCCATCGTCGGGATCGCCCAGACCGGCTCTGATCTGGTGCCGTGCAACAAAATCCACGTCTTTCTCATGGACCGGATCAAGGCGGGCATCCGCGATGCGGGCGGCATCCCGTTGGAATTCCCAGTGCATCCGATCCAGGAGACGGGCAAACGGCCCACCGCGGCGTTGGACCGGAACCTGCAATATCTCTCGCTGGTCGAGGTGCTGCACGGCTATCCCGTTGATGGGGTCGTTCTGACCACGGGCTGCGACAAGACCACACCTGCCATGCTGATGGGCGCGGCCACGGTCGATCTGCCAGCCATTGCGCTGAATGGCGGGCCGATGCTGGATGGCTGGTACAAAGGCAAGCGCGCCGGATCCGGCACGTCGATCTGGGAGGGGCGGCGCCTGCTTGCCAAGGGTGAGATCGACTACAAGGACTTCATGGAACTGGCCTGCGCCTCGTCCCCAAGCTTGGGCCATTGCAACACAATGGGCACGGCCTCGACGATGAACGCCCTGGCAGAGGCACTTGGCATGACATTGCCGGGGGCGGCTGCCATCCCCGCGCCCTTCCGCGAGCGGATGGAGATGGCCTACCTGACCGGCCGCCGCGCCGTTGAGATGGTGGAAGACGACCTGAAACCGTCCGACATCCTGACCCGCGCGGCGTTTGAAAATGCGATCAAGGTGAACACGGCCATCGGTGGCTCCACCAATGCGCCGCCGCATCTGCAGGCTTTAGCGCGCCATGCCGGTGTGGACCTGAACGTGACGGATTGGGAAAAGATCGGCCACGCGCTGCCCCTGTTGGTGAATATGCAGCCCGCCGGTGAATATCTGGGCGAAAGCTTTTTCCGCGCGGGTGGCGTGCCAGCGGTGATGGGGGAATTACTGGCCGAAGGCTATCTCGACGGCAGCGTCATGACGGCTTCGGGCAAGCCGCTCGCCGAGGCGCTGGGACAGGCGCGCTCCCTGGATCAGGACGTCATTCGCCCCGTCGCCAACCCGATGCGCGCAGAGGCGGGCTTCGCCGTGCTCTCCGGCAATCTCTTCGACAGCGCGCTGATGAAAACCTCGGTGATCTCCGAGGAGTTCCGCACGCGCTTCCTGAAAGACAATGCCTTTGAAGGCCGCGCCATCGTGTTTGAAGGTCCGGAGGATTACCACGACCGGGTCAACGATCCGGATCTGGAGATCGGCGAGGATTGTATCTTGTTCATCCGCGGTGTGGGGTGCGTCGGCTATCCCGGCTCGGCCGAAGTCGTGAACATGCAGCCGCCCGATGCACTGATCAAAGACGGGATCAAGCACCTGCCCACCGTAGGAGATGGCCGCCAGTCCGGCACCTCTGAAAGCCCGTCCATTCTGAACGCCTCCCCCGAATCCGTGGTCGGTGGCGGCCTTGCCTATCTGCAAACCGGAGATCGCGTGCGGCTCGATCTGAACGAAGGCACCTTGAATGCGCTTGTCCCCGAGGCGGAATGGCAGGCCCGTATCGCCGCCTGGACTCCGCCGGAGATCCACCACCAAACCCCCTGGCAAGAGCTTTATCGCAGACATGTGGGGCAATTGGCCGATGGCGGCTGCCTGGAACTCGCGACCGCCTATCAGCGCATCGCCAAGGATCTGCCACGCGACAATCACTAAATCGCGTCGGGCCCGGTTCGTACCCCCAACTCTAAATTCCCTCTTTCATCTTGGCCAAGAAACTCCGGGGGAGGCGTAGCCGGGGGCAGAGCCCCTCACACATCTCCACCCCTTGCAAGGCCTATGGACAATGCGGGGCGGGCGCCCGAGCCGTAGGCGAGGGCGCCCGCCCCCCGGCGACGCCGAAGGCGGCGCAATCCCTAAAGCTGTTTCAAAGCGACGGACAAATCCCCGTATCCCGTGAAGCGGCGCTCGAACCGAAGTCCCAGGGCGCGCGCGTGACCGCGGGCCAGCTCAGTCAGCGCAGGATCCTCCACCTGCGCTTGATAAACGAGTTTCTCGTAATTGCCGAAATACATGTCGCGCAGTTCCGGGTGGCGATCCAGGCCCAAGGGGCGGGTCACGAAGGCGTCGAATTGCCGGACCAGAAAGTCCGTCAGGTAGAACGCCGTCATTTCATCCCTTGAGGCAAAGGCGTCGTTGCCCTCGAAGAACGCGTAACAATGCGGGCCTGCCAGCATCTCGACGCCCAGGTCAGCACAGCGGCTTTGTAACAATCCACCTGTGCCGCAATCGGCATAGACGACAAAGATGCGGTCATACTCCGCGCGCTTCGCCGTGACCGCGGTCTCGACGGCGTTGGGAATTCTATCCGGTGTGTTGTGAAGTTTCGCGGGCAGACAGTGAAGGTCCATGTGATCCCAATGGTTTAGGCGGATCAGTGCCAGGATTTCATGGGCCAAAGCCCCACAGGCCAGCAGCAGGATGCGCCCCTTTTGTGGGGTGATCATGCCGTGTTCGAACAGATCGTCATCTTGGGTGTGCATTGAAACAGACTTCACTCCGCTGTGCGCTCACGCACCCGTCACTTGAGCGGAGGTGATTTTAAGCGGATTTTCACACCAACACTCTAGGGCCGTCGCGCCATCACTCACATGACCATACGCATAAGGGATACCACGATCATGGCAAGCACAACCACAAACACCCGCAGCTTCTCGGTGCCAACCATTTCTTTTGATACACTTGTTCTGCTGTTGTTGTCCGGCGCCGCCGGGACGTTGGCGTTCGATCTCTGGGGCAAAGCGATTGCGCCGCTGCTGGGTCTGGGCGGTTTGGCGCCGGTTGGGCTGGCCCGAGGGTTCCTGGGGGCGCTGGGTCTGCCCAACGGCGCGCCTTGGGGCAATGCCATGCACCTGTTCGCTGTTGGTCTTGTCGCCTATCCGGTTGGCTGGCTCTATATTGCGCGGCCAATCTTTGCCAAGGTCATGCCCGGCCTGCATTGGTCAATCAGTTCAGCGATTTATGGCGTGGCGCTCTGGATCTTCGCCATCGGCGGCATCGCGGCTTTTGCGGGCAACCCTGCCTTCCTCGGCTTTGCGCGCATCGCTTGGGTCGCTCTGGCAGGCCACGTGATCTACGCCATCGTCGCTGCCGCAACAATTGCCTATATGGAAAAACGCCAGGGCTAGATCCCAAAACATCCCCGTGCGCGCAGATCGCGCGGGGACATCTTATGCCGGGTCGTCACTCCGATGGCCCGGCATCGCGGTTGCGTAGCGCGACAAAACTCGCCGCTGTCACCAGCCCGCCGACGGCCAGTGGCGCCAGAATCGCAATCAGCCCGTTCCCGATGGCCAGGACAAACCAGATGGCCAGGCCCGAACCGACCAGAATGAACGCGAAAAACCCAAGGATGATCTTGGCTTGAATGGACAACATGCTCGGCTCCGTCGGTTTTGTCTCAGGCCGAGACGTGGCGCGGCATATGGATCTGCCAAGCGCGACGGATCATCGCGGTTGGTTTGGTCGGCGCCCGAAAATTGTCAGGGTGATCCCCGCAAGGATGACAAGGCCCGCCAGCGCCTCTGTCAGGGTCACGCCTTCGCCCAAAACCAATGCAGCCGTGACAATCCCCACCACAGGGATCAGTAGCGCGAATGGCGTGATCAGCGCCGCGGGATGACGCGACAAAAGCCAGCCCCAGATCGAGTAGCCCACGACGGTCGAAATCACCGCCACATAGGTCACGCTGACCCAGCCTTGAAGACTCATCTGCGCGATTGTGCTGATCGGGGTAGGGCCTTCGAAGGCGAGCGACAGCGCCAGCATCAGGGGCGGCGGCACAAGGCTTGCCCAAAGAAACAGCGCCAGCATGTTGACGCCCGGAAGGCGCCGCAACACCAGATTGCCCACGGCCCACGACAACGCGCCGCACAACACAAGCGCCAGGCCCAATGCGGTGATGTTGCCACCGCTGGCGAGACCGATGGCGATCAGGCCCGCGCAAGCCAGGGCGATCCCGGCCATCTGGGTCGGCGTCACCCTTTCCTTATAGACCAGACTGGCCAAAAGGATTGTCAGCGGCGCCTGACTTTGCAGGATCAATGAGGCCAAGCCTGCCGTCACATCCGCGCGCATGGCGGAAAATAGGAACCCGAATTGCCCTGAATTGATCAACACCCCCACCGCGATGATCGCTGTCCAAGGGGCCGGGCGCGCAAAGAGCAGCAGGAACGGCACCAGAATGGCGAAGCGCAGGCCCACGAATAGCAGCGGCGGCAAATCCTCCAATGCCAGCTTCATGGCCGAGAAATTCGTCCCCCAGGCAAATACCACCAGCAAAACCAGCGCAAGATCGCGGGGCGGCATCATCTGGATCGGGACGATAAAGTCATGGGGGCAGCTAAGCCGCCTCCGGCCGATTTAGTCCAGACTATCTGTGAACATCGCCAATCGCTCCCCCATCCTGGTCCAGCCCAGGCTTGTGTAGAACCCTTCTGCCGCATCGGTAGGATCTGCGACCACCCAGATCTCGGAACAGGACAAATCGCGGGCCAGGCTCCAAAACCGCGCCACCAATTGTGTGGCCAATCCGCGACGCCGAAACGGACCTGCCACGCCCAGCTCGTTGATCCACATTTGCGGCGGTTTATCGGGGTGGTGGTAGTGCATGCCAGAGATCATACCGACGATCTGCCCCCGCGTTCGGGCCATCGCCAAGTGTAGCCGCGGATCGGCGAGGTAGCTTTCCAGCAGATCGGGCTGCAAGGGGCCGTCGAAGACATCGCCGTGCACTGAATCGAATAGGGGCGCGTCATCCGGACCGGTCAGATGGATCGTGACATCCATCGACCCGCCTCCGCCTCAGGCGCTCGCAGCCATCTGGTTATGCTTGCGCTTCACAAAGTCTTTCGCCGTTTCCACCGCCACGGCGGCGTCCCGGCAATAGGCATCGGCGCCGATCGCCTTGCCGAATTCCTCGTTCAACGGCGCGCCACCCACCAGCACGATGTAATCGTCGCGGATACCTTTTTCGTTCAGCGTGTCGATCACGACTTTCATGTAGGGCATCGTGGTGGTCAAAAGCGCGGACATACCCAGGATATCCGGCTGTTCGGCCTCTAGCGCTTCCAGGTAGCTTTCGACGGCATTGTTGATGCCCAGATCGACAACCTCGAACCCGGCGCCCTCCATCATCATCGACACAAGGTTCTTGCCGATATCGTGGATGTCGCCCTTGACCGTGCCGATCACCATCTTGCCGACGCGGGGGGCGCCGGTTTCGATGAGCAGGGGTTTCAGGATCGCCATGCCGCCCTTCATCGCGTTGGCGGCCATCAAGACTTCGGGCACGAACAGGATGCCATCGCGGAAATCATTGCCGACGATGGTCATGCCGCCCACCAGCGCCTCGGTCAGGATGCGGTAAGGTTCCCATCCACGCTCCAGCAGGATGTTCACCCCCTCCTCGATCTCTTCTTTCAGACCGTCATAGAGGTCGTCGAACATCTGCGCGACGAGGTCTTCGTCATTCAGCTCAGATAGGATGATATCGTCTTCTTCATCGGACATTGTGACAGACCTCCGCCGCCGTGTGGTTGAAATAGTCTTTGTGGCAAAGGCACCGAAAGACTTGGCAAATTGCGACGCCGTTCCAACCGCTTGCGACCTTCGGTGCCCTGATCATGCCTTACGCGGCCCGCCGCCGCCGGGCGAGCGCCAAACCCCCCAGGCCGGTCAGCATCAGCAGCGCCCCGGCTGGAAGGGGCACCGGCGCGATCTGCGCCACGAAGGCGTCGGCCAGGATGGTATGAACAGCCTCTGTCGGGTGCAGGCCGTCATAGTTGATATATGTATTGGCGATGGCCGGATCGATTGCCGCGCAGGAGCTTGCGATTGATCCGTCCGCATTGAAGGTCACGCAGGCATCCATCACGTTAGTGAAGCCAAGGGCACCCGCATTGCTGAGAACCTGATCGAACAAACTGAACGTGTCGAAATACTGGATGTCGGCTCCGGTTGGGGCCAGCGTCGCCAATCCACCGAGCAGGGCGGTGTTGAACCCTTCCGATGCCTGTCGCGCGGCGGCAGAGGCGAAGGGATCGCTGTTCACGCCGGGCAATTGACCCAGATCCGGCAAACCGAAAACGATGATCGAATCGAAGCCCGCGCCGATCAGGGTGGTAACATTCGCCACGATGCTGCCGACAGCGTTTTGGATAATGGTTTGCGCGGTCGCGGGCGTCGCCACGCGCAGATCGTTGCCGCCGAACCAGACCGCGGCCAAGGGATTGGCGCCCAGGGTCGGGTCGTCGTCCAGGAAGGCTTGCGCCTGTTCCGCGAAGTCCGACCGCGTCGGGTTGCCGACCGCCGTCGCCCCGCCGACGGCGTAATTGGTGCCCGACCCCAGGTCGGCTCCGACTTGTGCGGCCCAGACATCGCCATTGGTGGCCTGCCCACTGGGATAGAGGGCATTGCCAAATCCGCCCGACAAATTGCCTGGATCGCTGAGGCTGTCGCCAAAGACGTAAAGATCGGTGAATGCGCCAATCGAGACTGCATGGGCCGTCATGGGCGCAAGGGCCAGGGCGGCTGCAAGTGCAAGGTGTTTCATCAATGTTCCTCCCAAATCGATGTGGCGCCAGCGAAGGGACATTGGCGTAGCCTGTCTAGCTTTACCTTGCGTGCTCTCGACAATGTTCGCACTTTGTTCTACATTTTGAGCATGGCGCAGAATTCTATATCCGGGCTGCCGCGCCCCCGTGCGCGGGCCGCGTCCAGCAATCACGCGGGGCGGTTCGAACGGCTGTCGGCTGAGCTTGTCGATGACGGGTGGGGTTTGCCCGACGATCTGCCACCGTTGCGCACCGAGGTGAGTGTTAAGGTGCCGCGGCGCGTCATCACGCGCAACACCTCGCCCGATATCGCGTTTGATCGCTCGATCAATCCCTATCGCGGGTGTGAGCATGGCTGCATCTATTGCTTCGCGCGGCCCACCCACGCCTTTCTCGGCCTGTCGCCGGGGCTCGATTTCGAAACCCGGCTGGTGGCGCGCCCCGATGCGCCCGCTGTTTTGGAAACCGAACTGCGCCGCAAATCCTATCGCTGCGACGTGATTGCCATCGGGACCAATACCGACGCCTATCAACCGATTGAGCGTGACCGGAAGATCATGCGCGGCATCTTGCAGGTGCTGCAGGCCTTTCGCCACCCGGTAGGCATCGTCACGAAGGGCACGTTGGTGGAACGTGACATCGATATCCTGTCTGAGATGGCGGGCGATGGCCTGGCGCGGGTTGGACTGTCGGTCACCACGCTTCAAGGTGACTTGGCGCGCAAGATGGAGCCGCGGGTGCCATCGCCCAAGCGCCGCTTGCAGGCGGTCGAGCGGCTGTCGAACGCCGGGGTGCCGGTGCGGGTGATGATCTCGCCCATCGTGCCGGGCCTGACCGACCATGAGATTGAGGCACTTGTGATTGCCGCGCGCGATGCGGGCGCCGTGGCCGTCAGCATGATCCCCTTGCGCCTTCCGCGAGAGGTGGCGGGCCTTTGGCGCGATTGGCTGGCCGAGCATTATCCGCACCGGTTGGAAAAGGTGATGTCCAAGATCCGCGATATGCATGGCGGGCAGGATTACGATGCCGAATGGGGCAAGCGTATGACGGGGCAGGGGCTCTGGGCCGATCTGTTGCAAAAGCGTTTCGCCCGCGCGCGCCGCGCCGCGGGGTTGGAGGTGGAATTGCCGCCCCTGCGCACCGACCTGTTCCAGGTGCCGCTGGCCAAAGGCGATCAATTGGCGTTGTTCTAAAGCTCTCATGGGCTGAGCTTTTTGGCGATGGCCGCGACGGTGTTCCGGTTCCGCATCGTCGCGCGGTGGAAGATCGGCAAGGCCAGTTTCGATTTGCCCATCCCATCCGGGAAATGCACGGCCAGATGCCTAGCCACAATCGCCAACTCTTCACTGGTTTGGTGCTTCGGGGCGGCCAGATCATCGCTAATGGCGCGCTCAGACCCGAACAGAATGCCGACCCGGCTGCCCTCGGCGCCCTCAAAGGGCAGTTGGTCCAGGATCTCGGTCAAGGTCTGTGCATCGCGCAGGAAAACGGGGCAGGGCGCGCCCATATGCGCCTGCAACGCGGTTTCGAGATGCGCTGTCGCCATGTCATCGTCGAGGTCTGAGCCAAATAACAGGTTGCCGCTCGCCAGATGCGTCTCTGGCGCATCAAATCCGATCTCAGCGGCCAGCGCGCGCAGATCGGCCATCGGCAGCTTGCCGGTGCCGCCCACATTCACCGCACGCAGAAACGCAACGCGCCGGGTCATTAGGCACGCGCACGGCGGCGTCCTCGGCGTTCGCGCGCCGGGGCGGAGGCGGTATCGCCGGTCCCGTCAGAGGCCGAAGAGAAGCCGCCCATGGCCGCGGTGATATCGTCCAAGCTGGGTGCTTCGGCGCGGGGTGTGGTTTCCAAGGCGCGGCGCATCTGGCTCAGATGCTCTGGCGTCGTGCCACAGCAGCCGCCGATGATCGTCGCGCCCGCATTCCGCGCCAGGATCGCATATTGCGCCATCAATTCGGGCGTGCCGTCATAGTGGATGTGCCCGTCGACATATTTCGGAATGCCCGCATTGCCCTTAGCGATAACAGGCCGTTCGCTGCCCGCAGCGCGAAAGCCGAGCACCGTGCGCAACAGATCCGATGCGCCAACACCGCAATTGGCGCCATAGGCCAGCGGCGGATGCGCGAGGCGTTCAACCATCCGCGCCATCTCGGCTGAGGTCACCCCCATCATCGTGCGGCCAGCGGTGTCGAAGCTCATCGTGCCACACCACGGCATCTGAGCCAGCGCCGCGGCTTCGGCGGCGGCCTTGTATTCTTCGGGCGCCGAGATCGTCTCGACCCATAGCACATCGGCGCCACCCGCTTTCAGGCCCTCGGCTTGCTCATGGAACATTTCGACGGCCAAGTCGTGGGTCAGCGCGCCCATCGGCGCCATGATCTCGCCGGTCGGGCCGACGGATCCGGCAACCACAACCTGCCGCCCCGTCGCATCCGCGACGTCACGGCCAATCTCGGCGGCGGCTTTGTTGAGCTCGAAGACACGGTCCTGCGCGTCATGCAGTTTCAGTCGCGCCGCAGTGCCGCCGAAGGAATTGGTCAGGAACAGGTCAGACCCGGCATCGACCGCGCCTTTGTAAAGCGCATGGATGCGGTCCGGGTGATCGATGTTCCATAGCTCCGGCGCATCGCCCGATTGCAGCCCCATATTGAACAGGGTCGTGCCTGTCGCGCCGTCGGCCAAAAGCCAGTCGCGGGATTGCAGCAGTGTGGACAGGATATTCGACATGGGCGCGCACCTTTTTCGATGCGCCACAGATGCAGGGACACTCTATTATGAGCAATCCCGAAAATCTGCATGTTTTTTATGAGCTAGGTTCAAGAAGGCCGAGTCAGGCCTCGTCCATCAGCTGTGCTTTTGCGATCGGCAGAAGGGCGTCGTATTTGGCGCGCACCTCGGCTTCGGGGATCTTACCGCCCAGATCGCCCAGCACCTTGCGCATGACGTCTTCGTGTCCAGCCTCCTCGAAATCGGCTTTGACCACCTCGGCGGCATAGGCGGTGGCGTCATCGCCGGATTTGCCCAAGGCCTCGGCCACCCAAAGACCCATCAACTTGTTGCGGCGCGCCTCGGCCTTGAACTGCATCTCGGCATCATGGGCGTACTTGTTTTCGAAAGCGTTTTCGCGGTCGTCGAAACTCGACATGATCGGCCTCCCGGTGGCGGTGTGACAGTTATGAACCCTTAGATCGCGCATCGGCGGCGGGGGCAAGGGGCCGGGCGGGCAAATTGCCACGATCTGGCCGCGAAGGGGTCATATGTGCGTCCAGCCAGCGCGTTCATTGTGATGCTACAGGCTTCAGGTTTCATAGAGTAGTAGGGAAAGCGTCGGTGGTTCAGTTTTTGCAAGTGCGCGCGCAGGTGAAGGCCTTGGCGCCCCGACCTGCACTAAGCGAGGGCGCGGCTCGGGCGCGCGCCTTGCTGATCCCGTCTGTCTTTGTCGCAATGGCCAATGGTGAGTTGCAACCGGCGGAGGCGAAAGAATTTGTCGCTATCATCGCCGACGACAGTCTTCTCAAGGCAGTTGCGGCGGAAGAAACAGATATCATCAATCTGATCGAAGCCCTTCAAGACCAAGTGTGCTATGCCGATCCGGAAGACCTGATCTCGGAGGTGATCGACTTTCTGAACGCCGAGGAACGGGTAAAGTCGATTTCCTATGCCCTCCGCATCGCCAATGCGGACGGCGATTTCGATGCCGAGGAACAGGGCACGCTGCTGGGATTGGCCAAGATGTGCGGCGTCAGTCCCGCGCAGATTAACAAGATGCTGCAAGCGCGATCGGGGGCCGTCCAATGACCAACAAAACACCCGACGCGTCGAACTTCTCGCTCTACCTGATCTTTTCGGAAGGTCTCCAATTCACCACAAGCCAGATCCAGACTGCCTTGCTGGAGGATTTCCCCGACTTGGACATTGATGTCACGCAAAACATGGATTTTCCGGCCGCCTGCGACACCGATCAGGCCATTCCGATGGCACCGATCTTGATGGGCGCGCGAGGTGCCGATGCTATCATGGTCAATATGATGCGGCTGCCGGGATATGGGATATGGGATCCTAAAGCTGTGCAACCGCGCCAGTTGCTCGCCTGCGCCGACTATGATCTCAAGGGCGCGCTCACCCGGAACCGGTCCTACTTGTGCGTGTCGGTCGATGCCAAATCGAACACATTGGAAGATCGGTTTCGTGCCGCACGGCTGGCCTCTTGCGTCGGGGCGCTGTTCGCGGAATTGCCCATTTGTCTTGGCGCTTATTGGGAACCGGCGGATCATTTTCTCTCGCCACAGGGTGTCCGCGAGATGGCCCAAACGGCGATGGAGGATGGATGGCCCGTGCGAAGCTGGGTTGGCGTCAGCCTTGCTTCTCTTCAGGCCGCAGATCCGCGAGGGCGCCCCTGGTCGACGGGCAGCACCTTGGGGTTGCGGTATTTCACCGGCTACGAGATGCAGCTTGTTGCGGCGCCTTACGATCTTGACCGGTCCTGTTCAACGCTTTGGGGCATGGCGTGGCTGCCGCTGGTGTCTGGCAACCAGTTTGCTGAAGGTCACACAATTGGCGACGAAGGCGGCGCAGAGGAAGACAAGCTGCGCCTGCGATGGCTGCCGAAAGGGGCTACCTCAAAACGCGTCAAATCGGATCCACTCCCGTTCGACACATTCATTGCCATCCATCCTGAAAGCCCGTTTGACGAAGCCGCGTATTTCGGCAAGCGCTGGGGGCGGTCGCGTCGCAAACAGGTGATCACGCAAGCGCCGCGTCCGAATTTCTTCAAACGGATGATGGGCCGCGGTCACGCCTAAGCCTGCCTTGCGGGGCTGATCCGATTGGCTTATAGCGCCGGGGCGGTGTGGGGATATGCACCGACTGGAACAGGACACCCAATGGCACGGCGCAAAAAGGTCTACGAAGGCAAGGCCAAGATCCTCTATGAAGGCCCTGAACCCGGAACGCTGGTGCAGTATTTCAAGGATGATGCCACCGCCTTCAACGCCGAAAAGCGCGATGTGATTGACGGTAAAGGCGTGCTGAACAACCGTTTGAGCGAATTCTTCATGACCGGCCTGAATGGCGTTGGTGTGCCCACACATTTCATCAAACGCATCAATATGCGCGAGCAGCTGATCCGCGCTGTCGAGATCATTCCGCTGGAAGTCGTGGTGCGCAATGTGGCCGCCGGATCGATCTGTACGCGCCTGGGCATCGAAGAGGGCACACCCATGCCGCGGCCCATCGTCGAGTTCTATTTCAAGAACGACGACCTTGGCGATCCCATCGTGTCTGAAGAACACATCATCGCATTTCAATGGGCCGCCCAGCAGGATCTGGATGACATGGTGTCGTTGGCCTTGCGCGTTAACGATTTCCTTAGTGGTTTGATGTTAGCTGTCGGCATCAAACTTGTGGACTTTAAGATTGAAATTGGCCGGATCTGGGATGGCGATTTCATGCGGTTGATCGTGGCCGATGAGATTTCGCCGGATTCGTGCCGGTTGTGGGATATCGAAACGGGCAAGAAGCTCGATAAGGATGTGTTCCGCCGGGACCTGGGCGATTTGGCGGACGCATATACAGAGGTGGCCAGGCGTCTTGGCGTCATGCCGCAAGGGCCGTCGGGCGTATCGAAACCGACGCTGATCAATTGAGCCGACGCAAAGGGGCAAGCGTATGAAGGCGATTGTGACCGTGATGTTGAAGCCAGGGGTTTTGGACCCCCAGGGTGAGGCCGTGCGCTCGGCGCTTGGTTCGATGGGATTTGACGGTGTCGGCACTGTCCGCCAGGGCAAGGTGATCGAGCTGGATCTGGCCGATGGCACCAGCGAAGCGCAGGTGACCGAGATGTGTGAAAAGCTGTTGGCGAACACCGTGATCGAAAGTTACCGGGTGGAGCTGGCCTAAGATGTCGGCGGCGTCCCATCCGACCTTGCCCGCTTGGCGGGCTTGGCTGGTCCTGAGCCCGATCAGCGTGCGGTTTTCGGCTTTTGTCACGATCCTGGCGATCGCGATCGCGGCATGGTCCTTTACCGATACGCTGGTCAACGACCGCGCCTCCGGTACGATTGTCGGGTTGATGGAGCCGCAGGAGCGTGATGATTGGCTGAGCGATCGGGCGGTGTTTGACCAGACGAATGGTGACCTCAATCGGCGCGCCTTGTTGAGGATCGATAGCGGTCCGCGGGCGGGCGATTATCTGCGTGTCGACGGCGTGCCCGTCCATGGCGGGCCGCGAGAAGGCGATCAAGTCGAGGTACGCTTGCGCGGCCAAAGCTCAGCGGCTTGGGGCGTGGAGGCAGCACCGCGTGACTTTGCCATGACACTGGCCTGCCTCGCTTTGGCGTTCGCGACCGGAATGTTTGCCATCGGGGGCACGCAGGATTGGCTCAAAACAAGGAGGCGGCGGCCATGAAGGCAGCGGTGCTGGTGTTTCCCGGGTCGAATTGCGACCGCGACTTGGCCGAAGGCTTCCGCAGCGCGGGCTTTGACGTTTCCATGGTCTGGCACAAAGACAGCAGTTTGCCACAAGGGCTGGATGTGGTCGGCGTGCCGGGCGGGTTCTCCTACGGCGATTACCTGCGCTGCGGTGCGATTGCCGCGCAATCGCCGATCATGCGCGCGGTCGCTGGCTTTGCGGAAAGCGGCGGCCATGTCCTGGGTGTGTGCAACGGATTTCAAGTTCTGTGCGAAACCCAGATCCTGCCGGGCGTGCTGATGCGCAACGCCAAGCTGAAATTCGTTTGCCGGGCGGAGCCTTTGCAGGTTGCAACCGCGCAGAGCCCGTTCACGTCAGGCTATTCTGCGGGGGACCATATCGATATCCCCATCGCCCATCACGACGGCAATTACCAAATTGATGACGATGGGCTCGCGCGTCTGCGGGACGAAGATCGTATCGCCTTCACCTATCGCGACAATCCCAACGGCTCACGCGCCGACATCGCCGGTGTGCTCAGCGCGAACCGCCGGGTGCTTGGCTTGATGCCGCATCCGGAACGCGCCGTGGACGCTGCCCATGGCGGAACGGATGGCGCTGCGATGTTCGCCGCACTGGCCGATGCGCTGATTGCCGCTTAATCGGTTACTCTGCTCTTGAGCCGCGCCTCCGTGCGCCGTAGTTTTCGCGCATGACTTTTGCCAAGCGCCCCATGTCCCCGCCGCGTCGGGGGATTTGGCGACCATGGGTGCTGCGGGCGCTGATGGTCGTTTTCTTGGGCGGCGCCATCGCGATCATCTGGGTGTCGAACATTTGGTTGACCGAGCGGTTCACAGAAACCACCCGCAACCGAGCCGAGCTGCGCCTGACGATTTACTCCGGCTCTGTGCTGTCGGAGATCCAACGCCATCAGGTCGTGCCCTTGCTGTTGTCCCGCGATCCGGTTCTGATCCGCTCGCTGGAGGCCAATGACTACACCAACACGTCGCAATATCTGATCTCTTACGTCGATGATATCGGCGCGGCGTCGATCCTGTTGCTCGACCGCGAGGGCCGTGTCGTGGCCGCTACCGACCGCCAGCGGATCAGTGAACGGCGCGACAGCGACCCGTTCTTTGTGGAGGCGACGCGGTCCCCCGATACGATGTTTACTTCAAACGAGCCCGAGACAGGCCGCTTCGATTTCACGTTTTCGCGGCGGATCGAAAACGGCGACGGACTTTTGGGGGTGATCCTGGTTGAAATCGACCTTGCGCGTCTGGTCGACCGGTGGCGCGGCACCTCCGAGGCTGTGTTCCTGGCCAATTCCCAGGGTGAGATCATTCTGTCCACCGAGCCACGCTGGCGCGGCCGGACCGAGACCGAGGCGATGGCGCTGCGCACACCGCCTAACGCCATCCAGCGCGCGCTGGAGGCGACCGGTGATTGGGCCTTTGGCGATCCCAGCCCCAGCTTCTTCGGCGATGCCACGATCCGCTTGGAAAACCGTATCCCGTTTCGCGGCTGGCGGATCGTTAGCTACACCGCTTATGCGTCGGTACGGGAACGGGTAAACTCGGTTCTGGCGCTGCAAATCATGGGATTCGCGCTGGCTTTGGCGGGCGCGTTCTATGTTCTAAGCCGCCGCGCCCGGATGCAAAGTGCGGTCTTGGCGCGCGAGTCGGCGGAGCTTCGCCGCCTCAATGGCCGCTTGCAGCGGGAAATCGCTGAGCGTCAGCGGGTCGAGCGGACCCTGGAAGAGGCGGAACAAAGCCTGCAGCAAAGCCAGAAACTCGCCGCCTTGGGCGAGATGTCAGCGGCGGTCAGCCATGAGCTGAACCAACCGCTGGCGGCGATGAAGACTTATCTCGCCGGTGCGCGGCTATTGCTGCAGCGCCGCCGGACCGATGAGGCGGCGTCGAGCTTCCAGCGGATCGACGATTTGATCGAGCGGATGGGCGCCATCACGCGGCAGCTAAAATCCTATGCAAGAAAGGGCGGAGACGCGCTTGAGCCGGTGGATATGCGCGAAGCGCTGAAGGGCGCTTTGACCATGATGGAGCCACAGCTGCGCACCGATACGGTCGACATCACCCAAAGCCTGCCGCGCAAGCCCGCCATGGTCATGGCTGACCGGCTGCGGCTAGAACAGGTGATCATCAATTTGCTGCGCAACGCGCTCGATGCGATGGGGGGGGCGGATGAGCGGGAATTGGACCTGATGATCGTCGAAGGCGACGAGGTTGTTTTGACGGTTCGCGACTCTGGACCGGGGATTGACGACTTGGAGGCTTTGTTCGAGCCCTTTTATACGACCAAAAAGCCCGGCGACGGTGTCGGCCTGGGTTTGGCGATCTCATCCGGTATCGTAAATGATCTGGGTGGGCGATTGACGGCGCGCAACGGCGATGGGTCGGGCGCAGTATTTGAAGTGCGGCTCCCCGCCCTGGGAATGGGGCAGGGGGACGATATTGACGGTGAGCGGCCTGAGGCCGCGGAATAGATACGGGAAAGGCGGGGCGACATGAAGATCGCGATCGTAGATGACGAGCAGGATATGCGGCAATCGATCAGCCAATGGCTGGCCTTGTCGGGATTTGATACCGAAACATATGCCTCGGCCGAAGATGCGCTGAAGGGCATCGGCCCGGATTTTCCCGGCGTGATCGTCACGGATGTGAAGATGCCCGGCATGGACGGGATGGCCTTTTTGAAGCGTCTGATGGGCGTGGATAGCGGCATTCCGGTCATCGTGATCACCGGCCATGGCGATGTGCCCATGGCGGTCGAGGCGATGCGGATCGGCGCCTATGACTTCCTGGAAAAGCCCTTCAATCCGGATCGGATGACCGATCTGGCCAAGCGCGCCGGTCAGCAGCGGCGCCTGACGCTCGACAATCGGGCGCTGCGCAAGGAACTCAGCGACGGCACCGTCCTGATGCGCAAGCTGATCGGGTCCAGCCCGGTGATGGAGCGTCTGCGCGAGGATATTCTGGATCTGGGCCAGGCCGACGGCCATGTGCTGATCACCGGTGAAACCGGGACCGGCAAAACCCTTGTGGCTCACGCGCTCCATGCCGTGGGGCCGCGGGCGGGCAAACATTTCGTGACGCTCTCCTGTGCCGCCCATGAGGAAGAAACCCTCGCGGCGATGCTGTTCGGCCCGGTGGGCGAAGATCAGGACAAGCCCCTGGTCGAACAGGCGCGCGGCGGGACGCTTGTCTTGGAGGATGTCGAAGGGCTCAGCCAAGGGCTGCAAGCGCGGCTTTTGACCTTCATCAACGATCAAGGCACCCCGGCAGAGACACGGATCGTGGCGATTTGCAACGCGCCGGAGCCAGACCAATGCGAAGGCGCGCTGCGGCCCGATCTGTTCTACCGCCTCGCGGCGATGCGGATCGATCTGCCACCCCTGCGCCAGCGCGGCGAGGATATTCTGACGCTGTTCACCCGCTTTGGGGAGCAATTCGCCGAGGAATACGGCACCGACGCGCCCCAGGTCACCGCGCAAGAGGCCGCGCAGCTTCTGCAAGCGCCTTGGCCCGGCAATGTGCGTCAGCTGATCAACATCGCCGAACGCGCGATCCTGCAGCAGCGCCGCGGCTCGGGCTCCATCGCATCGCTTCTGATGTCCGACAACACCCAGATCGCGCCGCAAGCCATCGGCGAGGGCAAGCCGTTGAAGGAATATGTCGAGGCCTTTGAGCGGATGTTGATCGACAACACGATGCGCCGCCATCGCGGCTCCATCGCGTCGGTCATGGAAGAGCTTTGCCTGCCACGCCGAACGCTGAACGAGAAGATGGCCAAATACGGGCTCAGCCGCTCGGATTACCTCTGATCCATTGGGCGGGGCGGACCAAAGCGGACCGCCCCGCGCAGATTACAGACCATTCTGCACATGCCCATCCGCTGCGCATCGTCAGCTTGCACGCCAATGGCGGAACGGCCCGGTTGGCGCCCAAGCCGTGGATTGGCGCGACAAGAAGCGATATGCCGGCCACCCCGCTACCACCCACCGCCCGTTGATCCTCGACACCCGATTTACGCGCGCATCGTTCCGTTGACCCCGTCAAGCGCTTCGCGGCGGCGACAAGCCACCTTCCGGGGCGCACTAGTCGCTGAGCGTGCTCTTAAATCCAATAAAATCAGGCCAGGAGAAATGAAGCGAATGATCAATCAATTGCGCATCTATGAACTATTCCCAGAAACCCAGCCCGAGTTTTTGGATCGGTTTCGTGATCATGCCGCCCGGATCATGCGCAGCCACGACTTCAAAATCTTAGCCATGTGGACCACGACCCATGACGAAAAGCCTGCTTTCGCATACCTGCTTAGCTGGCGTAGTGAGACGGCGATGGCGGAGGGTTGGTCTCGATTTATGGCGGACGAAGAATGGCAGAGCATCAAGGCGCAGCGTGATCCTGGCGCTGGACCGATCGTCGGCAACATCCTCGATCTGCAACTCGATCCGGTAACGTTCTCAAAAGCCCTCTGAAGCGATCGACGCAGTCTCAGGCTCTTCCATGTCAATAAGAGCAGGGCGAGCGTCACGCGCATGGGGCTGATCCCAAAGACGCTCCGACAACGGCGCCGAACTCGACATCCAGTACGGGCGCCGCATCCGTCACTTTGGGCCCCTTGCCGATCTAGCGTGGGCCTGCGCACCGGCATCCCCGTCCACACCATTCGCCAGAGGTGACAATTGCATCTGACGGTTCATTTCTGCCTTTCTGTCGGGCATCTCCGTTTTGCCCATTGTCTTCCCGCGTCACCTCCCCTTAATGTGAAGGAACTGGCCCAGGGTCAGATGTAACAGTTTCTCTGCCCCCCGATCCCGAACGCCGCGCGATGACGCCGCTGGGGCGGGGGCGCAGGTCACTTGGACCGCGCTGCAAGTGCTGCGCGCGGCCCGCCCGAACCGCCCCAGAGTTGGGGCTTGAATGGACAGGCGGCCCAACGGCCCATCCTGTCGGAGATAAATGCGATGCCCGCCTTAGGTGCACAGACGCAGACACTCGCAAGACCCAGGGTCTTGGCCGTCCGCTGCCCCGGGGGCATTGCCTTAGCAAGACAACGTGACATCCGATCCGCCGCACCGCCAGGCCCAGGCCTCGTTGCGCGTCAGGGGCTGTCACGGGCAAGGATAAAATGGCAAAGAAGATGCTTATCGATGCCACCCACGCGGAGGAAACCCGCGTTGTGGTGGCAGATGGATCCAAGGTTGAGGAATTCGACTTTGAGTCGCTGAACAAGCGGCAGCTGGCAGGAAACATATATCTGGCAAAGGTCACGCGGGTCGAACCCTCGCTCCAGGCCGCTTTTGTGGATTACGGTGGCAATCGCCACGGCTTTCTGGCCTTTTCCGAAATTCACCCCGATTACTACCAAATCCCCGTCGCCGATCGCGAGGCGCTGCTGGCGGAAGAACGCGCCTATGCCGAAGCGATGGCCGCCGAGGCCGAGGAAGAGGTGGCCAAACCCAAGCGCCGTCGTCGCCGTCGGAAATCCTCTGAGACGAAAGCTGCGTCGAATGGCACCGATGCCGTGACAACGGCCGAGGCGCCCTCGGGTATGGATGTGGTGGATTTGGATCAAGGCGAGGCTGCTGAAGATCCGTCGACCGAAGTAGAAACGACTGACCCTGTCGAAGGTCTGTCGCCCATGGAATTGGTCGCGGAAGCGCCGGTTGCCGAACCCGAAGCGGATGATGCGGAGACGCCCGAGGCAAACGCATCTGACGAGGCTCCGGATATGTCGGGCGACGCTGCTGAGGATGACGATTCCGACGCCGACACCGATGATGGTGACGATGACGATGATGATGCCGCCGAAACCGTGGCCGATGATGACGATCAGGACGATATCCGTCCGGCGCGCAAGCCGCGTCCGCGCAAATACAAGATCCAGGAGGTCGTCAAGGTCCGCCAGATCCTGCTCGTGCAGGTCGTCAAGGAAGAACGCGGCAACAAAGGCGCGGCCCTGACCACCTATCTGTCGCTGGCCGGGCGGTACTGCGTCCTGATGCCGAACACCGCACGAGGCGGCGGGATCAGCCGCAAGATTACCAACGCGTCTGATCGTAAGAAGCTGAAGGAAATTGCGACGGCGCTGGACGTGCCCCAGGGCGCGGGCCTGATCGTGCGCACAGCGGGTGCGCAGCGCACCAAGACCGAGATCAAGCGCGATTACGAATATCTGCAGCGTCAATGGGAACAGATCCGCGAATTGACTCTGAAAAGCATCGCACCCGCGCCGATCTATCAGGAAGGTGACCTGATCCACCGCACGATCCGCGACCTTTATAACCGCGATATCTCCGAAGTCGTGGTCGAAGGTGAGGCGGGCTACAAGCACGCCAAGAACTTCATGAAAATGATCATGCCGTCGCACGCCAAAAACGTAAAACAGCATACCGATCCGATGCCGGTTTTCGCCAAGCACAAGGTCGAAGGCTACCTCGCCGACATGTTCAACCCCACGGTTCAACTGAAATCAGGCGGCTATATCGTGATCGGCATCACCGAAGCGCTCGTGGCGATTGATGTGAACTCGGGCCGGGCCACAAAAGAGGGCTCAATCGAGGAAACCGCGCTCAAGACCAACCTTGAGGCCGCCGAAGAGGTCGCGCGCCAATTGCGCTTGCGCGACCTGGCCGGTCTGATCGTGATCGACTTCATCGATATGGATGAACGGCGCAACAACAACGCCGTCGAAAAGCGCATGAAGGATCGGTTGAAGACCGACCGCGCGCGCATTCAGGTGGGCCGGATTTCTTCCTTTGGCCTGATGGAAATGTCCCGGCAGCGCCTGCGGCCCGGCATGTTGGAAGCCACCACGCAATCCTGCCACCATTGCCATGGCACCGGCCTTGTGCGGTCCGATGACAGCCTGGCCCTGTCGATCATTCGCCAACTTGAGGAAGAGGCGACCCGGGGCCGCTCGAAAGAGGTGCTGCTGACCGCGCCGGTCGGCATCGTGAACTTCCTGATCAATCACAAGCGCGATTATCTCGATGCGATTGAGGCGCGCACCGGCATGGCGATTCGGATTGAGGCCGATGCCGCGATGATCGTGCCGGATTACAAGATCGAGAAGTTCAAGACGGCGACCCGCAAGATCACCGCGGTGGCGCCCGTGATCTCGATGGATGCGGCGTTGATGGACGATATTGACGATGACACGACCGAAGAGGATGTGGTCGATGCCCCCGACGTGACGGATGACGATGAACAGCCGAAAAAGCGCCGTCGTCGTCGTCGCGGTGGGCGCGGTCGCCGTCGGAGTAATGGCGAAAACGGCGCCAATGACGAGACATCGGCGGAGGCAGACGCCGAACCCGCAACTGACGCTGAGACCGGCGAGGCGCAGAAAGAAGGCGACGCGCCCGAGGCCGAGGCTGAGACGACTGATGAGCAGCCGAAGAAACGTCGCCGCTCGCGCCGTGGCGGGCGAGGCCGGAAATCCGCTGAGACGGAAGCAGAGACATCTGCCGAAAATGGTGCCAATGACGATGCCGCGCCTGTGGAGGTGGCCGCAGAGACAGCGTCCGAACCCGCAGCTGAGCCCGAACCGGCGCCTGTGGCTCAAGCGGTTGAGGCCGATCCCGTGATCGAATCCGAACCAATGGTGGCTGAGGACATGGCCAATGCCGCACCTGAACCGGCCCCCGAGCCCGAGCTGGTCTCTGAGCCTGAACCGCAGCCCGAACCAGAACCTGAGCCCTTGGCGGCGGATCCGGCGCCCGCGCCCGAGGAACCCGCCAAGCCCAAGCGGCGCGGCTGGTGGTCGCGCGGTTAGTCGGACAGGATATATCAAAAAAGGGCGCCTCACGGGGCGCCCTTTTTGCGTGGAAAACTCGAAACGCTTACTGCGAAGCCGTTCGCAGAACGTCAACAATTTCCAGCATATTCGGCAGTGGCACGTAGCCTTGCACCAATTGATCGCCGAACACGAAACTCGGTGTGCCGGTGATGCCCATTCGCTGCCCCAACTGGCGATTGTAGTTGATCGTGGTCTCGACCAGCGGATCATCCATCGCGGTGAAAATCGCCTCGCTGTCCAGGCCCAGATCATCTGCCAGACGCGCCAGCGACAGTTCGGTCACATCGGCGCGCATGGTGATCAAGGCGTCGTTCATCTGTTCATAGGCCTGCCCGCCCAAGGCGATGCGCGTGGCAATGGCAAAGCGGCTGGCCAATACGGATTGCTCGCCCAGGATCGGGAATTCCTTGGTGATGATGCGGATATTGCCATCGCCTTCGACCAGTTCCGTGACCTCGGGGTGGGCGCGGCGGCAAAAGCCACACCGATAATCGAGGAATTCGACGATGGTCACATCGCCGTCGGGATTGCCGCCCACATGATCGAAGGCCGAGTTGAAGAGTGCATCGGCGTTTTCCACCACGGCCAGGGCCTGCGCCTCGGCTTCGACGGCGGCTTGGCGTTCTTCCAGGACGGCGATGGCTTCCATCAACACTTCAGGGTTTTCCAGCAGATAGGCACGCACTTCCTCGCGGAACGCGTCACGTTCGCTGGCCGACAAATCGGTGACATCGGTCGCACCGGCGGGCAGGGCCAAAAGGGCGGCCAGGCCGGTGCTCAACAATAGGTTTCTCATTCTAACGATCCCTGAAATTGCGGGCTTCGGGCTGACTTACCACATCGCGCGCGCCCTGCCACCCGTCAGGCCATTGACGCCCGGCGCGTCGGCTGATTTCACCATACAAGCAGCATAAGGGGACGCTATGCGACATTCCAACCGGGCTTTGGTTGATCCGTTTATCGTGATGGATGTGATGGAGGCCGCGCGGGCCGCCGAAGAGGCCGGTCGCCATGTGATCCATATGGAGGTCGGGCAACCCGGGACCGGCGCGCCGCAGGCCGCGCGTGACCGTTTGGCGGCCGAGATGGAGGCCGAGCCGCTCGGCTACACCGTCGCGCTCGGACGCCCCGATTTGCGAGCCGCCATCGCGGCGCTCTACATGGATTGGTATAGCATTGATATACCTGCGGAGCGGATCGTTCTGACCGCCGGAGCCTCCGGCGCGTTCCTCTTGGCCTTCACGGCGCTCTTCGATGCAGGCGCGCGCGTAGGGTTGGGGGAGCCCTGCTATCCGTCTTACCGGCAGATCCTCACCGCGCTGTCGCTCAACCCCGTCGGGCTGCAAACCCATGCCGACACACGCTATCAGCCGACACCCGACCATCTGAGTGATGATCTGGACGGTCTGATCGTGGCCAGCCCCGCCAACCCGACCGGCACGATGCTATTCGAGCCGGAGCTGCGCGCCTTAAGTGACGCTTGTACTGCGCGGGGTATCTCTTTGATCTCAGACGAGATTTACCATGGCCTGCAATATGGTCCGCGAGCGGTTTCGGCGCTTGAGGTTACGGATCAGGTCTATGTGATCAACTCGTTCTCCAAGTATTTCTCGATGACCGGATGGCGCTTGGGCTGGATGGTGGTACCGCCCGAGCATGTGCGGATCGTCGAGCGTCTGGCTCAAAACATGTTCATCTGCCCGCCCCATGCCGCCCAGATCGCGGCTTTGGGCGCGCTTAGCCCCGAAGGCCGCGCCGAACTGGACGCCCATCGCGCCGTTTATACCCGGAACCGAGACATCTTGCTGCCGGGCCTGGCCAAAGCTGGCCTATCCGGCAGCGCACCCGCCGACGGGGCGTTTTACGTCTATGTCGATGTGAGCGATTTCACCAATGATTCTCGCGCCTTCGCGGCGGAGATCCTGGCCCAGGCGGATGTTGCCGTGACCCCGGGGCTCGATTTCGACAAGGCGCGGGGCGGGGGCACACTGCGCCTGTCTTATGCGCGGGCGACGGCGGATATCGAAGAAGGCGTCGCGCGGCTGATCCGCTTTATGGAGGCACGGCATGGTTAGGTTACTGGCACTATTCCTGGCCCTCTGCATGGCCAGCCCTATCGCGGCCCAAGGTCTCGGCGCCCTGGCGCGGGTCCTGCCGGAGAACAGTGCTGTGACGCAAACAGGCGAAGCGGTGGATGTCGCCCTGGCGCTGAGCCAGCCGGTGCCGTTCCGCGTGTTTACCTTGGACAATCCGGCACGGGTGGTTTTGGATTTCCGAACCGTCGATTTTGCCGGCTTGCCTGCGGAGTTCGACCGGGCTGAGACGGTGACCCAAGTGGATGTGGGCGGCGCCACGACACCGGGCTGGTCGCGTATGGTGCTGACGCTGGACGCGCCGTTCTTGCCGATGATCGCCGCGATGGAAGTGGATGACAGCAGCGCCGCGGCGATGGTGCGTCTGCGGCTCGATCCTGTGAATGCGGCCAGTTTCGCCGCCGATGCCGGGGCGCCGCCGGGCTTGGACGCGATCTTGCTGCCGGTGGTGACCGAAGCGCAGGCGCCGCCCGATGATGGGGCGTTGGTGATCATGCTCGACCCCGGCCATGGCGGTGTCGATCCAGGGGCGTTGCGGGAAGGGTACAGCGAGGCGGAGTTGATCCTGACCTTTGCGCGTGAGCTGCGAGATATGCTGCGCCGAACGGGCCAGATTGACGTGGTGATGACCCGCGATGCTGATGTGTTCGTGCCCTTGCCCACGCGGGTCACGCTGGCCCGTGCCGCGGATGCCGATCTGATGATTTCGCTCCATGCCGATGCGCTTTTGGAAGGCCGCGCCAGGGGGGCGACCGTCTATACCCTGGCCGAGGAGGCGACCGATCTCGCAACGGCTGCCTTGGCCGAACAGCATGACCGCGCGGATCTGGTACAGGGCATCGACCTGACCGGCGCCGATGATGAGGTGGTGGGTGTGCTGATGGATCTGGTGCGTGCCGAAAACGCCCCGCGCGGGGACAGATTCGCGACGGCTTTGGTCGATGCGATCCGCGAGGAGGGGCTAGAGCTTCATTCCCGACCGCACGGGCAGGGCGCCTTTTCGGTGCTGAAGGCGGCAGATTTCCCTTCCGTCCTGCTGGAAATCGGGTTCCTGTCGGAGGGCGGCGATCTGGACAACATCCTGGATGAGGCGTGGCGCGCGCGCATGCAGGGTGCCATCACGCAAGCGATCTTGAGCTGGGCCGAGGCTGAAGCCGCACGCGACGCGTTGCGCCGTCAATAGGCGCGCGCCAGCCAGACGGAATGGCCCTTCAATTCCGGGTCTTCGGGCCGAAACCAGATCAGTTCAAAGCCGTGATCGACCAAGAGATCGCGGTATTCCGACGGGTCGAGGCTGGCGTGATAGACGGGCGATTGCCCGACCTGTCCGACCCGCTCATCGGCTTTGGGGCCTGTGGTGAACAGCAATCGCGCATTTGGGGCGGCATGGGCGGCAAAGACGGGAAACATCGCACGCTGATCGTCAGGGCTGAGATGAAAGAACGAGTTGAAGGCGATCAGGATGTCGAACCGGCGCCCCAGGGTCAGGCCCCGCATATCGCCGCAGATCCCTTCCGCCGCGGGGACCCGGGCCCGCATCTCTGCAATCATCTCTGGTGCGCCATCCACGCCGGTCACCGTGTCGCCGCGCGCTGTGAACCACTCCGCAATCGGCTGACCGGATCCACATCCCAGATCCAAAACGCGCAATCCCGGCGCGCGATTCGCGACGCAAGCCTCCAGCGCCGGACGTTCCCACAGTGACAGATTGCGCCGCTCTGCCCAGAAACTGGCCTCGCGCCGATAGGCCGGAAGAATGTCATCGGGTCCCATGGAGGCAAACTACCGCACTCAATCCAAGGCAGAAAGCCGCCTTCGTGTTTTGACCCCCTTAACGGTGAGCTTTATAACATGGGATCAGTTTAGAGGTTCCTACGGGCGGCATTATGCGTTTGATTCTTGGTTTCCTTGGGATCGTCTTTACCGCGACGACCCTTAGTTTGGTGTTCGCCGCGGCGGGGATCGGCGGTTTGCTGTTCATGTATTCGCGCGGTTTGCCCGACCATGAGACGCTGTCGAACTATGCGCCGCCCACGATCAGCCGCATCTATTCGCGCCAGGGCATGGTGGTGGATGAATTTGCCACCGAACGCCGCCTGTTCACCCCCGCAGACGAGATCCCGGATCTGCTCGCCCAGGCCTTTATCTCTGCCGAAGACCGCAATTTCTACGACCATGCGGGCTATGACCCGCGCGCGATTGCAGCCGCTTTCGTGGATGCGGTGCGCTCCCGTGGGCAGGATGTGCGCGGCGCCTCGACCATCACCCAACAGGTGATGAAGAACTTCCTTCTGGATGGGTCGCGCACGGTCGAACGCAAGGTGCGCGAGATCATTCTGGCTGCCCGCATCGAGCGCACGCTCAGCAAGGATCGCATCCTTGAACTCTATCTGAACGAGATTTTCCTGGGTCAGAACTCCTATGGGGTGGCTGCCGCCGCGCAGACCTACTTCAATGCGACGCTCGAAGAGCTGACTTTGGAGCAGGTGGCCTATCTGGCGGCCTTGCCCCAGGCGCCGTCGAATTTTCATCCCGTGACCGATTATGACCGCGCCATCACGCGCCGGAACTACGTGCTGCGTGAGATGTATGAGAACGGCTATATCTCCGAACGGCAGATGGAGGAGGCCCAGGCCGCGCAGCTGGAAACGGTGCAGGGCGGCCATATCGAGCCGTTCCGCCTGAACCGTCCGCCGCGCAACTACTTCACCGACGAAATTCGCCGCCAGCTGAGTGCGGAATACGGTGCTGATGAATTTTTCGCCGGTGGCTATGCGGTCCGATCGACGATGGATGAAAGCCTGCAACAGGTGGCGGAGGCGTCTTTGCGCCGCGCGTTGGAGCGCTATGACCGCGACCGCGGTATCTGGCACGGCGCGGTCGAAACGATTGATCCCAGCCTCTTGGGCGATGAAGGCTCCTGGCGCCAGGCTCTGGCCAGTGTGCGCATCCCGCGCGATATCGAAGGCTGGTTCCCCGCCGTGGTGCTTGAGGTCGGCGATAGCTCCGCCCGGATCGGGATCGAAGGCGTCGAAGACGATGAGGATGGTCATTTTATCCCCGCCGAAGACGTCACCTGGGCGAGACCCCTGAACGAAGATGGCAGCCGCGGGTCCCAAGCGCGTGTGGCAGGTGATCTGCTGAGCGTCGGCGACGTGGTCCATGTGCGCCGCATGACGCGCGACAGCGACGGCAGCTTCCTGCGCTGGACCCTGCGGCAGGTGCCCGAAGTGCAGGGCGCTTTCATGGCCATGGACGTGCATACGGGCCGTGTCCTGGCGATGCAGGGCGGCTTTTCCTACCAGCATTCCTCGTTCAACCGCGCGACCCAGGCAACACGGCAGCCGGGCTCATCCTTCAAACCCTTCGTCTATGCGGCAGCGCTGGATTCGGGGTACTCACCGAATACGATCGTGATCGATGCGCCGATTGAGCTTGAGACCGCACAGGGGATCTGGCGCCCGAGCAATGCGTCCAATCAATTCTATGGGCCGTCGCCGCTGCGCACAGGGATCGAGTTGTCGCGGAACCTCATGACCGTGCGTCTGGCGCAGGATGTCGGCATGGATACGGTGGCGCGCTATGCCGAGCGGTTCGGCGTCTACGACGACATGACACCGTTCCTGGCCAATTCGCTCGGCGCGCAGGAAACCACGCTTTACCGGATGGTTGCGGCCTATGGCATGTTCGCCAATGGCGGTGAACGGGTGGAGCCGACCTTGGTGGACCGGATCCAGAACCGCTATGGAGAAACGGTCTATCGCCACGATCAGCGACTATGCCCTGATTGTGACCTCGCCTCGCTTGATCCGGGCTTTGCGCCCCGGGTGTTGTCGACGCGCGAACGGGTGATCGATCCGATCACGGCATATCAGCTGACCTCGATGATGCGCGGTGTGGTGCAGCGCGGCACGGCCTCGGGCTCGGTGAACCTACCAGTGCCGACCGCAGGCAAGACCGGCACCACCAATGATGCGCGCGACGTCTGGTTTGTGGGCTTTACCTCGAACATCGTGGCGGGCTGCTATATCGGCTATGACCAGCCCGAAACCCTGGGCCGGGGCGCCTCCGGCGGTGGCATGTGCGGCCCGGTCTTTCAGCGCTTCATGCTGGAGGCGATCGAGGAATATGGCGGCGGCGAATTCCCGATCCCCGAGGGTGGTGAATTCTATCCCATCGATCGGTATTCCGGCGCGCGTCTGCCCGCAGGCGCCTCGGGCGGGAATGTCGTCTATGAGCTGTTCCGCGCTGGCGAGGCGCCGTTTGAAGGGCTCTTGTCGGTGATCGATGGCGGCTGGGCGATGTCATCTGATATCCCGATCTTTGCGCGCCCCGACGAGGCCAATGGCGGCGGCGGCGATGGTCAGCAGGTGATCACCGCGACGGGCGAGACAGTCGAGGTGCCGACCAATACAGGATTTGGCACGCTCTCTTCGGGTGGGCTTTACTAACCTGATGCGCGGCCTGGCTTGAGGGTCGCGCGCGGGTGGTCTATGCCTCCTCGGACGTGATCCCGGAGACATGCGCCATGCGGGCTGAGACGCAAGCCAATATCGAAAAAATCCGCAACTCCCTGACCCTGCTGGGGCAGCGGATGGATATCGACACCGCCCCCCATCGGTTGGAGGAATTCAACGCGATGGTCGAGGATCCGAACCTGTGGGACAATCCCGAAAAGGCGCAGAAGCTGATGCGCGACCGGCAGATCCTGGTCGACAAGATGCAGACCTATGAAGCGATCCGGCAAGGCGTCGATGACAATGCCGAGTTGATCGAGTTGGGCGAGATGGAAGGTGATGACGAGGTTGTCGCCGAGGCCGAGGCTGCCCTGACGGCGCTGGTCGAGGATGCCGCCGCGAAAGAGCTGGAGGCGCTGCTGGACGGTGAAGCGGATAGCAACGATACCTTTCTGGAGATCAATTCGGGTGCGGGCGGCACCGAAAGCTGCGACTGGGCCAGTATGCTGGCGCGGATGTACACGCGCTGGGCCGAGAAGCAGGGCTATGAGGTCGATCTGCAAAGCTACAGCCCCGGCGAGGAGGCAGGAATCAAATCCGCTGTCTACAAGATCAGTGGGCACAACGCCTATGGCTGGTTGAAGTCGGAATCGGGCGTGCATCGGCTGGTGCGGATTTCGCCGTTCGATTCGGCTGCGAAACGGCACACGTCGTTTACCTCGGTGAAGGTCTACCCGGTTGTGGACGACAATATCGAGATCGAGGTGAACCCGTCCGACATTCGCATCGATACGTACCGGTCCTCGGGCGCGGGCGGGCAGCACGTGAATACGACTGATTCCGCGGTGCGCATCACCCACCACCCGACAGGGATTGTGGTGACCTCGTCCGAGAAGTCGCAGCACCAGAACCGCGATATCGCGATGAAGGCGCTGAAGTCGCGGCTCTATCAGTTGGAACTGGACAAGCGTTCAGCCCTGGTGAACGAGGCCCATGAGAATGCTGGAGATGCGGGGTGGGGGAACCAGATCCGATCCTATGTGCTGCAGCCGTATCAGATGGTGAAGGATCTTCGGACTTCGTTCGAGACCTCGGATACGCAGGGCGTTTTGGATGGCAATCTGGACGGCCTGATGGCGTCGGTCTTGGCGATGGATGTATCCGGCAAAAGCCGCGCCGAGGCGCAGGGCGAAGACTAAGCGAGGGGAGTGGGCTCGCCCGCCCTCAAGCCACCCCGTTGGGGCAGCCATCGATCGGACGATGGGCGCGGGTTGCGAGGCCGCACACACTCTTTACGGGATTCGCTTTGGTGAGGTACGCTTCTGGCGGGAGGATCTGCCATGAGCGACCAATCCGTCCATCCGGTGGGAGAAGGCGCGCCTCTCTTGCGCGAGATGAGCCCCGGCGATGTGCTGACCGCCCTGCGGCTTGGCCTGCGTGATTTCCGCGCCAAGCCCATGATGGGGCTGTTCTTTGCCAACGTCTATGTGATCGGCGGCTGGCTGCTATACATCTTCTTCTTCGTGACCGAACAGATCTGGTGGGCTTTGCCGATCACCGTTGGCTTCCCGCTCTTGGGGCCGTTTTTGGCGGTTGGTCTTTATGAGGTATCGCGCCGGTTGGAGGTGGGGGAAACCGAGTGGGAGCGGAATGCGATCCTCGGGGTCATCTGGCGCCAGCGCTTACGGCAATTGCCGTCCATGGCCTGGGTGGTGATCGTCTACTTCCTGTTCTGGTCTTTTTTTGCCCACATGCTGTTTGCCCTGTTCCTCGGGCCGTCCGCCTTGGTGAATGTCACAACCTCCTATGCGTATCTTTTGCAGCCCGAAGGCATCAGCATGTTGCTGGTGGGCAGCGCGATTGGCGCGGTTTTCGCCTTTGTGTTGTTCTCGCTGACGGTGGTGTCACTGCCGCTTTTGCTCGACCGGGAGGTCGATTTTGTGACCGCGATGATCACCTCGGTCGCTGTTGTGCGGCAAAATCCGAAGGTCATGGGGATTTGGGCCGTGGTGATCGCGGGGCTGACCTTCCTGGCGATGCTACCGGGACTGCTGGGCCTTTACGTGGTCTTGCCGATCTTGGGCCATGCCACGTGGCATATCTATCGATTGGCAACGGTCTCTGAGCGACCCTGATGAAAAAACCGGGCGCAAGGCCCGGTTTTTTGAATGTCGTGAAGCGCGCCGTGGCTTAGCTGTCGGATTTCGATCCGGAGGTCGGCACGGGTCCCGCCGCTGCGGGGCGGGGCACGGTCGGCGCCGCGGGCGTTTCGGGTGCAGAGCTTCCGCCGCCCATACCGCCGGTTGTGATCGGCGTGCGCGGAGAAGGGTTGTTGGCGCCGGTCGAGAGCGGATCTTCGGCGCGCTGCACCGAGCCTTCGAAATGGGCGCCGGATTCGATTGCAATGGTCTTGTGGATGATGTCGCCTTCGACCCGCGCAGTGGAGGTTAGGCGCACTTTCAGGCCGCGCACACGGCCGACGACACGGCCAGTGACCACGATGTCATCGGCGACAATCTCACCCTCTATATTGGCGCTTTCGCCAACCGTCAGAAGATGGGCGCGGATATCGCCCTGCACGGTGCCTTCGACCTGAATATCACCGGTGGTGCGTAGGTTGCCCACGATGGTCAGGTCCGAGCTCAGCATCGAGGGCTGCGGCTTGGATTTGCTGCCCGATGCCGAGGAAGTATTGGGTTTGTTCATGGTGTCTCCCGTGGTTGAGCCCGACGCGGATGTCGAACCGTCACCGGAGGACCCATCGGACGAGCCGCCCTGTTTGGGTCCGGGTTCATTGATTTTGGATTTAGAAAACATCGCGTCCTGCCCTTATAAACGTCATGGGGTTCAACGGCTCTCCATTCAGTCGCACTTCATAGTGCAAATGCGTCCCAGTGGACCGACCGGTATTGCCCATATCACCGATGAGCTCCCCGCGCGAGACCCTTTCCCCCTCGCTGACGCGAATTCGGTGAAGGTGGGCATATCGTGTGGTGAACCCATGGCTATGTCTGATTTCAACCATATTACCATAGCCGCTTTGGCGCCCAGCGAAAACCACCGTGCCTGCGCCGGTGGCAACAATTGGCGTACCGGTGGACCCTGCGAAATCATGCCCGTCATGGTGCCGCCAGGTGCCGCTGATCGGATGACGGCGGTTGCCGAAACCCGAGGTCGAGCGATAGGTGCCTTCGACCGGGAAGGCGAAGGGCAGGCGCTCGGCAGCGATGCGGTGCAGGTTGATCTCATCCAACGCGCCCAACAGGTTGTTGGCGCGGATCGACAGGGCATCGGGTGTATCGCCCGAGGTCGACACGATCGGTGTCAGCGGGCCACCCTGACCGGAATAGCCTTGCCGCACACTCTCGATCAGATCGTCGGTGGACAGGCCTGCCGCTCTGAACATCTCGTCCAGCGGTTCCATCGAAACGGCGACGGCCTCTTCCAACTGCCGGAATACGCGATCCTGACGCTCCTCCATCAGCGCGGCGTCGAAGTTAAGGCGGTTGATTTCGCCTTCGGCCGCGGCAATCAAGACATTGCCGGTATCCCGTTCCTGGGCGGTGAATTCCAGCGCTTGGGTAAGGAAGGCGAGGGTCTGTTCCAACTCGCGTTCGCGGGCAGCCGCGGTCTGGACGGTGCCGGTATCGGCCTCAAGCTCATTGCGCAGGGTGACGACAGTCAGCCGCGCGTCGTCGCGTTCATCGATCGTGCGGCGCAAGGTCGTTTGGATCACATCGACCGCGGTTTCCAATTCACGCCGTCGCTCCTCGCTGTCCAGCAGCCGTGTCTGCATGACCGAGATCTGATCCATCGCCAGCGCAAACCGATCCTGCGCGGCGGCTGCGGCGGCGGCGCGGGCATCGCGTTCCAGCGCCAGGTCGTTCAGCCGTTCCTGGTACATCTGCTGTTCGCGCGCCGCCAAGTCGCGGGCATTCCCAGCCGAAATCGTATCGATCAAGAAAAAGGATGTGACGATCACGGTCCATCCCAAAAGCGTTGCGCCGCCTAAAATCATGCCTGCTTGAGTCGCCGGGCGTAGGCGGATGAACCGCGTGCCCTCTTCGGACTTCAGAAACAGGCGTTGTTCTGGCAAGTGCCGTTCAAGCGCCGCATTCAAGCGGCTCAAAAAGCGAGCTGTCACTGTCCTATGCCTCACTTCCCCAACGTGTTTTTGTCCGACCCATTATGTCCCCTAGGGTCGGTCCAGCGCCCTTGGGGATAAGGGACACTGGTTCATCGCTCAATACATTAGACAGCCAACAGTTAAAACGCACTGAAAAATCGTTGAAATCCGGCAGAAAACCGCCGATGGGGCCTAGTATTCTTGTAGATGATCCCTATGCGCGCTCGGCAAGGGGCCAGTAAAAGTCCGGCGGCAATCCGGCCTCGGCGCGTTTCTCTTCGTTAAACGGGGGCTTAAGGGCGCCGTGGAAATACTTATCCACAAGTCCGTGAAAGGCCTCTTTCGGGTCAAGATCATGGCGTCCGCACAGGAAATGGAACCATTTTGAGCCATAGGCGACATGGTGCACTTCTTCGGCATAGATCACTTGAAGCGCCTCGACGGCCTGAGCCGCGGTTGGGTCTTGGGGCGCGGCTTTCTCGAACAGGGCGACCATGCCGGGTGTGACATCCAGACCACGGGCTTCGAGCACCATGGGGACAACGGCGAGACGGCCCATCAGATCATCCACCGTATCTTCCGCCGCGCGCCACATGCCGGCATGGGCGGGCAAGGCGCCGTAATGGCTGTCCATCGACTCCAGACAATCGGCCATCAGATTGAAATGCTTCGATTCCTCATCGGCGGCACGGACCCAATCATCGAAAAACCCGATTGGCAGCGGTGTGGCACTGAACCGGGCGATGATATCCCAATGCAGGTCGACGGCGTTCAATTCGATATGGGCCACCGCATGGAGGATGGCGCGGCGCCCAGCCGGAGTGCCGGGTTTGCGGCGCGGAACGTCGCGCGGATGTAGCAATTCGGGCGCGTCGGGTCGGGCAGGGCGGAGCGGCGGCTGCGCGGTGCCGATCTGGGGCGTCTCACCGTTTTCGCGCGCGGCCTGCCATTCGGCGGCGAACCGCCGTGATAGGGCGGTTTTCTCGCGTGCGTCGGCTGTGCGCAGCACTTGGTCGGCCATCTGAGCGAGTGGTGTCATACTCAGCGGTGTGGCCCGACGGGTGCGCCGCCGTCAAGCGCCGCCCCCAACCATCAAATTGCGCGGCTCCGCCGCATACGTGTTTTTCGCGTTGCCACGCAGGCCCGAGGCATCGCCTCGGGACCGGACATGTTCCACTGGATGCGCTTGGATCACCCCAGCGCCTGGGCCGCTTCCAAAACAGCCTCCGCATGGCCAGGCACTTTCACCTTGCGCCAGATCTGCGCAATCGTGCCCTCGGCATCGATCAGGTAGGTTGCACGCTCGATCCCCATATACTTCTTGCCATACATATTTTTTTCGACCCAAACGCCATATTGCTCGCAGATGTCGGTATCGGCATCTGAGACCAGCGCGATCCCCAAATCATGTTTGGCGATGAACTTGTCGTGTTTTGCCGCCGTGTCTTTCGAGATGCCAACAATCATCGTATTGGCCGTCTCGAACGCGTCGGCGGCGCCTGTGAATGCGATGGCCTCTTTGGTGCAGCCGGGCGTGTCGTCCTTGGGATAGAAATACAGCACCACCGCTTTTCCCCGCAGATCCGAGAGGGTGAGTGTGCCGCCGCCATCGCGGGGCAAGGTGAAGTCGGGGGCGGGTTGGCCGATATCGGGCATGAACAGGTCCTTTCGCGTGCTATGTCTTCGGTCGGGTTTGCAAGCTAGGCGCTTTGTGGCGAGAATAAAGGGTAAGGATGCAGGCAATCGAACAGGCCAGAATGTGAGCGATACTGCAGAGGATCCGCGCGCGCCATCGGCGCGACGCCGCCGTTGGCTTTGGCCCTTACTGGCGGGTGTGGCGCTGTGTGTTCTTTTGCCGGCTCTGACTTGGCTGCGGCTCTATTTGGCCCCCTTGCACCTGCCTGACGGGATGCAGGCGCGTATCGAGGCGCGCATCGACAACGCCATGGTGGCCAGCGACATCGAGATCGGTGAGATGCTTCTAGCGCTGCCTGAAGGGGGCCGAGCGCCCGCTTTGGAGTTTCGCGACGTGGCCTTAACGGCGCCGGACGGAGAGTTGCGCGCCATCTTGCCCGCCTTGCAGATCCGCCTTGCGCCTGGTCCCTTGGTGAGCGGACAGATGCGCATCAAGCGTGTGGTCATTCGAGGTGCGGGCCTGAACCTGCGGCGCGATGCAGATGGACGGATCGATCTGGACTTCGCGGGCGAGCAAGATGCCGCAGATCTGAGCTTGGCCGATACGATGGCCCGTTTGGACCAGATGTTCGACAATCCGATCTTTGCCAATCTGGAAGAGGTGAGCGGTGAGGATCTGGAAGTCACATTGTCGGATTTCACCAGCGGGCGGGCGATGCGTCTGCACGGCGCAGAGATGCGACTGGTGCGGGACAGCGGTCAGCTCAGCTTGGATGTTGGCGGTCAGATTGAAGGCAGGCGAAACGCACGCATCGAAATCGCCATGGTGCGCGGTGCGACCGGTGGGGTGACGGACCTGTCACTGGATTTCGATACGTTGTCGGCGCGCGATGTGGCGACGTTAAGCCCGAACCTGGCCTTTCTGAACCTGATCCGCGCGCCCGTCGATGGCGCGATGTCGGCCAGGCTGGCCGATGATGGCACGATCGGACAAGTCTCCGCTTGGGCTATTTTGGGCGCGGGTGAGCTTGCTTTGCCGGGGCGCGAGGCGCCGCTGAGTTTTTCGCGGATCGCTGCGGACCTGGACTACGACCCGGAGACGCGCCGCGCGCGGTTCGACCGTATCGCGCTGCAGGCGGAGCAAGCGGCGTTCGAAGCAGGCGGCCATGCCGATATCTCCGCCGATGGGGCCCTGGTGACGGCGCAACTTGCGTTCAGTGAGGTCATGGCGGATCCCGAAGGTCTGTTCGACGCGCCACTGGTGTTCGATGGGGCGGCGCTGGATCTGCGTTTGTCGTTGGGCGAGACGGTTGAACTCGAAATCGGTCAGGCGGTGATCTTCGATGGTGACATGCGCGCCATGCTCAGCGGTGATATCCGTTTTGGGAGCGATGGCTTGAACCTTGCACTGGATGCGCACATCCCGCAAAGCGATGTTGCGACCGTGCTGTCCTATTGGCCCGAAACCGCGATCCCAAATACGAGGTGGTGGGTGGCTGACAGGCTGCGCCAGGCCAATGTCGCGGGTGTGGATTTCGCGTTTCGCAAGGCCCCGGCAGCAGCGCCGAACTACGAATTGTCGTTTGATTTCAGCGGTGCAGAGATCCAGGCGCTGCCAGCCGCCCCGCCGATCCGAAGCGCATCGGGGTTCCTCAACCTGCTGAACCAACGCCTGTTGGTTGGTCTGGATGGTGGCGGCATCGCTGCCGAAGGGCGGCGTCCGATCGCTTTGGCGGGCAGTCGCATGGTGATCGAGGATGTTTCGGTCCGCGGCCCATTGGCAACCTTCGATCTGGATCTGGCGGGTGCTCTGCCGGATTTGATGCATCTGCTGGATGGCCCGCCCTTCGCTGTCTTGGCCGATAGCGACTTTGGCCCTGACGAGATTGGCGACGGACGGATCACGGGCGAGGTGAATCTGTCCACTCGGTTGCTGAACCGGCCTCCTGCGGAAGGGATGGCCGGGCTCGAGGTCTGGGCCGACGCCGTTGTGACTGATTTCGTGGCGACCGATCTGGTGCCTGAACGCCGCCTGACCGGCGACCGCATCCTCGTCACGCTGACGCCGGACCAGCTCTCTGTCGGTGGGCAAGCCGCCTTGGACGAGGTGCCGCTAACCGGGCAATGGAGCGTTCTGCTGGCCCCCGACGCGCCGCCCGGAAGCGTGGTGGAGGCGCGCGCGACCTTGGACCGTGACAGCCTCGCCCGGTTCGGCGTGACATTGCCCGATTGGCTGGTCTCCGGCGCAGCGCCCGCCGATTTGCGCGTTGCCCTGCAGGCAGGGCAGCCGGCGCAATTGAATGTGCAATCCGATCTCGACGGATTGGGCCTGGCGATCCCGGCGCTGGCCTGGCGCATGGCGCCCGCCCAAACCGGTCGCCTCAGTGCCGATATAACGCTCGGTCCGCGCCCCGAAGTGACGGATCTGCGGATCGATGGCGCCGGTCTGGCGCTGGAAGGCGCCGTCAATTTCACCGATAACGGCACGCTGAACCGGCTGTCCGCCGCCCGTTTCCAATTGGGGCAATGGCTGGATGTACGCGGCGGCTTGATCGGACGCGGTGCCGATACACCCGCGATCGAGGTGATCGACGGCACGCTGGATTTCCGCACCATGCCGTCACTGGCTGGCACCGGTGGGGCAAGCAACGGCTCTGTTGGTCCGCTCGATATCGCGCTCGACCGATTGCAGATCACCGAAGGCATCGCCCTGACCGGTCTGCGCGCGGCACTTGATGGCGCCTCGATGAGCGGAGAGTTCCGCGGCAGCGTCAATGGCGAGGCGCCTGTCGCCGGCCAACTGATCCCTGGCCCCAATGGCCCCTCGGTGCGCCTGATTTCGAACGATGGCGGCGCGGTGATGCGAGCGGCCGGGATTTTCGAGAACATGTATCAGGGTCAGATGAGCCTGTTGCTTGCCGCTTTGCCTGACCGGGGGCAATATGACGGGCGATTGACCGTGACTAACCCGCGCCTGCGGGATGCGCCGGTGATGGCCGAGTTGTTGAATGTGATCTCGGTTGTCGGTCTGCTGGAACAACTCAGCGGCGAGGGGATTAATATGGGCGAGGTCGATGCGCAGTTTCGTATCACGCCTGAACGCATCGTCCTGACCGAGGGCGCCGCCGTGGGCCCCTCGATGGGGATCTCGATGGATGGCGTCTATGATGTCGCCACCGCGCGCTATGAAATGCAAGGCGTAGTGTCGCCGCTCTACCTGGTGAACGGTGTCTTCGGGGCACTGTTTGCGCCGCGCCGCGAGGGGCTGTTTGGCTTCAACTACCGCTTGATTGGCGCTGGGGATCAGACGCAGGTCACCGTTAACCCGTTATCGATCTTGACGCCCGGTATTTTCCGCGAGATTTTCCGCGCCCCGCCGCCCAATTTCGAAGGCGGCGCGAGTGCTGGGGACGGCTGATGCAGCTGAGCGATTTTGATTTCGATCTGCCGGAGCGTTTGATTGCGACCCGGCCTGCAAAGCCGCGGTCTTCGGCGAAACTGTTGCTGGCCGAAGGTGCCGAAACGCGGGATCTGCGCGTTGCGGATCTGCCCTCGGTCCTACGCCCTGGCGATCTGTTGGTCTTGAACGATACGCGTGTCATTCCCGCGCGTTTGACCGGGCACCGTCCGCGGCAGACACCTGACGGTGAGGTGCGCGCCAAGATCGAAGTGACCCTGATGGAGCCGCAGGCCGATGGCACTTGGTCGGCATTGGCAAAACCGATGCGCAAGCTCAAGCTGGATGAGAAAATCATATTTTCCAGTGGCCTACAGGCTGATATTAAAGTTCTCGACGGTGGCTTGCGCCTGGCATTCAACCTGACGGGCGACGACTTTGATGTCGCATTGGCTGATGCCGGAGCGATGCCGTTGCCGCCCTATATCGCCGCCAAACGCGCGCCCGACGCACAGGACAATGAGGATTACCAGACAATCTGGGCGAAACGCGCCGGGGCCGTTGCGGCACCCACCGCCAGCCTGCATTTCGACGAAGATCTGATGGCAGCGCTGATCGCGCGGGGTGTTCGGACCTGCTTCGTGACGCTGCATGTGGGGGCGGGCACGTTCCTGCCGGTCACCGTCCATGACGTCACCACCCATCGTATGCACGCCGAATGGGGAGAGGTCACCGAGGCCGCCGCGCAGGCGATGAACGCCGCGCGGGCCGCAGGGGGGCGGATCATTCCTGTGGGCACCACTGCCCTGCGCCTGATCGAGTCGGCAGCGCAGGAGAACGGCACGATGCGCGCCTTTGAGGGCACCACCGACATCTTCATCTATCCCGGCTATCGTTGGAAAATCACCGACGCGTTGATGACCAATTTCCACCTGCCGAAATCGACGCTTCTGATGCTGGTCTCCGCCCTGATGGGAGCGGATCGCATCCGCGAGATCTACGACCACGCCGTGGCGGAGAATTACCGATTTTTTTCCTATGGTGACGCGTCTTTGCTAATTCCGTCGCGAATCTGACAGACCGACGCCCGACTCCCTGACACCAGCGGCCCTGACGGGTAAACTGAACTGAGGTGCGCGATGATCACCGTATTCCGCAGCGCATGGGCGCTTTTGCTGGGCATGTTTCTTCTGCAGATTGGCAACGGTTTGCAGGGCTCTTTGATGGGCGTGCGCGGTGCAATCGAAGGCTTTTCAACCTTCGAATTGTCGCTGATCGGCTCGGCCTATTTCGTCGGCTTCCTGGGGGGATCGCGCGTGGCGCCCCGCTTTATTGCGCGGGTGGGCCATGTGCGGGTCTTCGCGGCGCTCGGCTCGTTCATCTCGGCCATCGTGATCTCCTACCCGATCATCACCGATCCCTACGCTTGGATGGCACTGCGGGTGGCCATCGGATTCAGCCTGTCGGGCGTTTATGTCACTGCGGAAAGCTGGCTGAACAATTCCTCGACCAACGAGACCCGCGGCCAATCGTTGAGCGCCTACATGCTGATGCAGATGTTTGGCCTGGTGGCCGGGCAGGGCATCCTGGCGGCGGGCGATCCGTCGGGCTGGCTGCTGTTTGTGATCCCGTCGATCTGCGTTTCGCTCAGCTTCGCGCCGATCCTTCTGTCGGCGGCGCCCACACCCACGGCTGAGACGACCCGGCCGATGTCGCTGCGCGCGCTTTATGACAAATCACCCTTCGGCGTGATCGGGATGTTGTTCATGGGCGGCGTGTTTGCGGGCCAATTTGCCATGGCTGCGGTCTATGCGACCGAGGTTGGGCTATCGCTGGCGCAATTGTCGGCCTTCATCTCGTCGTTCTTTATTGGGGCGATTGTGTTTCAGTACCCCATCGGCTGGCTGTCGGACCGGATCGACCGGCGATTGCTGATCATCAGCGCCTCGGCCTTGGGCGCCTTGGCCGCGCTTGGCGGCGTCTTTCTGGCGCAGAGCTATATCGCTCTGCTGATCCTGGCGGCACTGTCCGGCGGCCTTGCGCAGCCGCTTTATGCGCTGCTGATCGCCTACACCAATGACTACCTAGAGATTGAGGATATGCCCGCCGCGTCCGGGGGCCTGATCTTCGTCAACGGGATCGGCGCGATTGCGGGCCCGCCGGTGATGGGTCTGCTGATGGGGTGGATGGGGCCGGGCGGCTTTTGGTTGTTTTTGGCAGTCGTCCTAGGCTGCGTGGCAGTTTATGGTATGTTCCGGATGAGCCAGCGCCAATCGGTCTATGCGGAAGAATCGGATTACGATGCCGTTCCCTACGCCTTGGTGATGCCGGGCACGGCCTCGCCGGTGGCGGTTGAGGCGGCGCAAGAGCTTTATGTTGAGGCAGCGGAGGAGATGGCCAGCGACGCAGAAGAGATCGATGGGGACGACACTTCAAGCCCGGAAGGGGCACGTATATGACCAAAGCTGCCGAGATTGTTGCATTCTGGGATCAGGCCGGACCTGACGCCTGGTACACACAGGATGACGCCTTCGACCAAACCATCCGAGATCGATTTGGCCAGGATTGGGAGCGCGCCCGGGCCGGGGAATATGACGATTGGTCCGCAAGCGCCGAAGGGGCGTTGGCGCTGATCCTGCTGTTTGATCAATTCCCGCGGAACATGTTTCGGGGGGATGCGACGGCCTTCGCAACCGATGACCAAGGCATCGCCGTAGCCCAGCATATGCTGGATGAGGGCTGGGATCAGGAGGTGGACGAGCCCATGCGCCAATTCGTCTACATGCCTTTCATGCATTCCGAATTGCCCGCCCATCAGGATCTGTGTTGCGCCTTGATGGAAACCCGGATGGAAATCGGCAACAACGCGCTGCACGCCCATGCTCACCGGATGATCATCGACCAATTCGGGCGGTTTCCTTATCGCAACGATGCTTTGGGGCGTGAGACCACACCTGCCGAGCGTCGGTTTATGGACGAGGGCGGGTATGCAGGCATTTTACGCCAATTGCAGCGAAAGACGGCGTAGCGTTTCGATGCCATGCGTTCCGTGCAACCCCGACTGCGACCTAGCGTCAATTGTCGCGCTTTGGAAAGTAGTTTAACGTTGAACAAATTCGAGATGAGACCGTGCCCGGTAGGAGGAACCCCCCAATGGCAGCACAGAATTTTGACGTTATCGTAATCGGCGCAGGCCCCGGCGGATACGTGGCGGCGATCCGCGCCAGCCAATTGGGCCTGAAAACGGCGATCGTCGAGCGTGAACATATGGGGGGCATTTGCCTCAACTGGGGCTGCATTCCGACAAAAGCAATGCTTCGGTCCTCTGAGGTCTTTCATTTGATGCATCGGGCCAAGGAATTTGGCCTCAGCGCCGATGGCATCGGCTACGATCTGGACAAGGTGGTGGATCGGTCCCGCAAAGTGGCCAAGCAGCTTTCGGGCGGTGTGACGCACCTGATGAAGAAGAACAAAGTCACCACATTCATGGGGGCGGCTACGATCCCCGCCAAAGGCAAAGTGTCGGTCAAGACAGATAAGGGCACCGAAGAGCTGACGGCCAAGAATATCATCCTGGCCACCGGCGCGCGGGCCCGCGAATTGCCGGGGCTGGAGGCCGATGGCAAACGCGTCTGGACCTACAAGGCCGCGCTGACCCCTCCGCATATGCCGAAGAAGCTGCTGGTCATCGGCTCGGGCGCCATCGGAATCGAATTTGCCAGTTTCTATAATACGCTCGGTGCCGATACGACGGTGGTCGAGGTGATGGACCGTGTTCTGCCTGTTGAAGATGAAGAGATTTCGGCTTTCGCCAAGAAGGCATTTGAAAAGCAGGGTATGAAAATCCTCCAAAAGGCGATGGTCAAAAAGCTCGACCGTGCCGCGGACAAAGTGACGGCGCATATCGAAATTGGCGGCAAGGTCGAGACACAGGACTTCGATACCGTGATCTCCGCCGTCGGGATTGTGGGCAATGTCGAGAATCTGGGGCTTGAGGCGCTGGGTGTTAAGGTCGACCGGAGCCATGTGGTCACCGATGAATTCTGCCGCACGGGGGTTGAGGGGCTTTACGCGATTGGTGACATAGCCGGTGCGCCCTGGCTGGCCCATAAGGCGTCGCATGAAGGCGTAATGGTCGCCGAGCTGATCGCGGGCAAGAACAATGTCCACCCGATCAAACCCGAAAGCATTGCGGGCTGTACCTATTGCCATCCGCAGGTCGCGTCCGTCGGCCTCAGCGAGGCCAAGGCGAAAGAGAAGGGGTATAAGGTCAAGGTTGGTCGCTTCCCCTTTATCGGCAATGGCAAGGCGATTGCCTTGGGTGAGCCCGAGGGTCTGGTGAAGACGGTCTTCGATGAGAAAACCGGCGAGCTTCTGGGCGCCCATATGATCGGCGCTGAAGTGACCGAGCTGATCCAAGGCTACGTGGTTGGTCAGAAGCTTGAGACGACCGAAGAAGACTTGATGGAAACGGTCTTCCCACATCCCACCCTCAGCGAAATGATGCACGAGTCCGTGCTCGACGCCTACGACCGCGTCATCCACATCTAACCTTCGAAAAATTCAGGAATGCGGGCGCCCGTGATCGGAGCGCCTGCATCCATTCCGGTATATGCCCGCCGGTATTCTGGCCATTGTCGGTTCATTGGACGCCTGCGGCGCTTTTTTAAGCACAATTTTAGGGCGATCTCGCCTTCTTTTGGCGGTTTTCCGCTGAAATGGGGGCGTTAACAATTTCGATCACCGGTGAGGGCATTCTTTTAGGTGTTCTGATTTTACGGGGTCAGCCCGCGGCTGGTCGTTTCACTCACGGCCCTCCATTGTACATGTAGGACTATGCCTATGAAGCTGCGTTTGAGCTTGGTTGCGCACGCGACCACGCACGCGCCGTGCAACAGGGCTGGCGCTGGCACGCAAGGCCTCGGGATCAGGTGACTGATCGCGGGGGGCAGAGAAGGGCTACGCGTCCGCCATCGGATATGGCATTGAACCAACCGGTTGTCGGCACGCTGCATCATCGCCGATCGTTTGATCGCGCTGGATTTGACCGCGCGGCCAATGTGGGGCCTGGCTCTGCCGCCATTCGCTACACTCACGGGTAAAAAATACCGGCGCCGAGATCTCCTCGGCGCCGGCCATAAATCGGGAGGTGATTGCTCAGTTCACCGTAATCGGTGTCTCGGCAATCACCACGCGATCCTGATCGACGAAGTACCGGATCACATACGCGCCGGGGCTGTCGGGCATGGTCAACGCCGCGGGCGATCCGGCTTCGGTATCGCTGTAGCTTTCCCACCGGGCGCTGCCATCAGCGCCAGCCCGACCAATCGCGATAAAATCCCCATCGTAGTTGGGTCCAGTCCAGGCCACATCCACCACACTGCCCGCTTCTGCACTTGCCGGGGCGGAGAGAGTGGCGGGGATCTCGGTCAAGTCCAGCGTGACCGTCTCCACATCCACGCGGTCCTGATCGATGAAATACGTCACCTCATAGGTGCCAGGCCGCGGCGGGGTCAGAAGCCGCACCGGGTTGCCTTGATCGACGGCGATGTAATTGTCCCAGTGTGCGCTGCCTTCGGCGCCGACCAGGCCGATACCGATGAAGTCGCGCGGATAGCCCGGCCCGGTCCAGCCCACATCGATGGTCGATCCGGCCACCGCGGTGCTGGGCAGGGTGAGGCTGGCCGCGGGTGGGCTCAACTCGATCACGGCGGTCGCTATATCTCGTCTGTCCTGATCAATGAAATAGGTGATCTCATAGGTGCCAGCGCGCGGCGGAGTTTGCAGCCGTAGCGGGTTGCCTTGATCGACGGCGATGTAATTGTCCCAACGCGCACTGCCTTCGGCGCCGACCAGGCCGACGCCGATGAAGTCGCGCGGATAGCCCGGCCCGGTCCACCCCACATCGATGGTCGACCCAGCGACAGAAGTGGCCGGGGCGGTGATGCTGGCGGCCACATCGGTCACCTCGATCTGAGTGCTCGCCAGGGGCGTGTTGCCCGCGGATTCGAAGAAGCTGATCTGGTAGGTGCCGGGGGCTGCGGGCAACAGCAGTTCCGCCGGGTTGCCATCGCTCGCACGGACATAATTTTCCCACCGGGCGGAGCCTTCGGCGCCGACACGACCGATGCCGATGAAATCACGACCCGTTGCAGGCGCCGACCACACCACTTCGATCACTGAGCCCGCGGGCGCATTGGTGGGCGCTGTGACCGAGGCCTCGCTTTCGGTCACAACGATGGTTTCCCGCGCGATCACTTCGCGGCCCTGGTTCATCACATAGCGCAGCTCATACGTCCCGGGCTCGGCGGGCAAGCGCAGGGTGATATCCGGCGTATTAGCGTCGACTTCGGCGCGCACAAATGCATCGTAGCCGTGGCTGGTACGGTCATCGGTTGCGTAGATCCCGATCCAGTCCCGCGGATAGGCGGGGCCGGTCCAGCCGAAGCTCACCTCCGTGGCCGCATCCAGGCGGTCAGGCACGATCAGGCTGGCCTGGGCGGGTGTGATGACAATTGTAGCGCGCGCCAGAACGGTGCGACCCTGGGCCATCACATAGCGCAACTCATAGGTGCCCGCGCGGGGCGGGAACCGCAATTGAGCCGTGGGAACACCGCGTTCGACTTCGACACGGCTGACAGCGTCATAACTGTGGCTCGTGCGGTCATCGGGGGCGTAGAAGCCGATCCAATCGCGCGGATTTGCTGGGCCGGTCCAGCCCACCTCGGCCATGGAGCCTGCCACAGCGGTTTCGGCGACAGTGAGCGTGGCGGTGACCGGTTGCACCTCGACCGTTTCGCTGGCCAGAACGGTTCGGCCTTGGTTCATCACGTAGCGCAGCTCATAGGTGCCGGGTTCGGGCGGATAGCGCAGGCGGGCCAGCGACTCACCGGCAATAACCTCGACACGGCTGATGGCCTCGTAGCTGTGATTCGAGCGGTTCTCGACCGGGTAGAAGCCGATCCAATCGCGGGGATTGGCGGGGCCTGTCCAGCCCACTTCGGCCTCGGCCCCTGCCGTGCCGGGCGCAACGGTTAGCGAAGCACCGACAGGCAGCACTTCAATCGTCTGGCGTCCGATCACACGCCGATCCTGGGCCATGACATAGCGCAATTCGTAGGTGCCCGGCTCCGGCGGATAGCGCAGCTCGGCCACTGGCGTATCGGCGGCAACCTCGACGCGGCTGATCGCCTCATAGGCGTGATTGCTGCGGTTCTCGACGGGATAAAAGCCGATCCAATCGCGAGGATTGGCCGGGCCGGACCAGCCCACCTCGGCCAACGCGCCCGCCACGCCCCGGGCGGGAGTGGTCAGCGTGGCGCCGATATCGCTCACCTCAATCGTAGCCATGGCAATCGTCACGCGGTCCTGGCTCATCACATAACGCAGCTCATATGTGCCGGGCTCGGACGGATAGCGCAGGGGCAGATTGGGGCGATCCGCCTCGACCTCGACCCGCGTGAAGGCATCGTAGCTGTGATTGGTGCGGTCATCGACGGCATAGAAGCCGATCCAGTCGCGGGGATAGGCGGGACCGGTCCAGCCGACCTGGAATTCCGCCCCGGCGACACCAGTTTCCGGGACCGTCAGGCTGGCGGCGACGGGCGTCACCTCGACCGTCTGGCGGGCAATGACCGTGCGGTCCTGATTCATCACATAGCGCAACTCATAGGTCCCGGGCCGCGCGGGATAGCGCAGATCGCGGGTCGGATTGGTCTCATCCGCGATTTCCATCCGGGTCAGCGCGTCATAGCTGTGGCTGGTGCGGTCATCGACCGGGTAGAAACCCAGCCAATCGCCGGGATAACTCGGCCCGCTCCAGGTGACCTGCGCGATAGACCCAGCGACACCCGTCGTCACGTCGACCGAGGCAGGCACCGGCAGCACCTCAACCGTTGCGCTGGACAAGACCTGTCGGTTGTTCTCAGACGAGATGTAGCGCAGTTCGTAAATCCCCGGCGTCGGGGGCAGGCGCAATTCACCCGTCGCGCCGTCGAGATTGCGCAGATCAACGCGGGTGATGGCGTCATAGTTGTGATTTGTGCGGTTCTCGGGTGGGTAGAAGCCGATCCAATCGCGATCCGCCCCCGGCCCGTTCCAGCCGAACTCGATCAGCGATCCGGCCACACCGGACGCCACCGTGGTGATCGAGGCGCGCGGCTGGGGCGCGGGGAAGACGACCACGATCTCACGCGGCTGGTCCACCACCACGAAATCCTGCGTGACCTCGATTTCCTGGGCCGTCCAATAGGCGGTCACCCGATAGGCGCCGCGGGGCATCAGGAAGGTTGCGGGATTGCTGGTGGCGGGATTGCTCATCAACGGCTCAACATCCCAGACAACCGGATCGGTGATGGGCAGGCCGCCGATATCGCCGATCCGGGCCACAAACGTGACCTCGACCGCGATGGCTGGCAGGTCGATGACGACTTGCTGCGGCGTGCTGGGCTGCACGGTAAAGCGCGCCTCATGCATCGTGCCTTGGCTCACCCGTTCCACCTGCAGGCGGTAGTCGCCTGGCAGAAGCGCGACATTGCCGCCGGGGGCCTGCAAAGGCCCGAACAGAGCGTTGCCGGAGGCGTCAAAGAGCGTCCAATTCAATTGAGATGATGGCGTCGTGCCATCGGGCATGACCCGGGCCGAGAAGGTGATCTGGCTGGTCTCAACAATCGCGGGCATGCCGACCACGATCAGATCGGTCTGATCCTGCACCACACTGAAGGCGGTCTGGTAGGTGCGCGGGCCCTCGGGCTCGTCGCGGGTGGCTTGGGCAACGTAACTGCCGGGCATCAGGCCGACATCAATGGCGGGCGATTGCACACCGGCGCTCAGTACATTGCCCGCGCCGTCCAGCAGCGTCCAGGTGATCGGGCGTGTGGGATAGGTGCCTTCGGGCAGGATTTGCGCCTCAATCCGCATCTGTGTGGGTGTCGCGGCGACTTCAACAACGGTTTCAAGGGCTTGGCTCAGCTCGGCGGCATTGTCGGCGGTCAGGAACAGCCCGCCTGTATTGTCGGCAATACATTGCATCTGCGCGCGCGCCTCAGGTTCCGAGGCGACGTCAAACCCGATCACATGGGCGGTGAAGGCGACGCCCGATTGCTCCAACTCGGTTGCGATGGCGCAGGGATCTGGGTTGCAGTTTTCGATCCCGTCGGAGACCAGGATCACGGTCGCGGCCTCTTCGGTGTGACGCAGGCTTTGCGCGGCGGCAATCACAGCATCGGTCATCGGCGTGCGACCGCGGGGATTAATGCTGTTCACGGCCTCTAGAATGCGGTCCTGGGTGAAGGGCGCAGGCTCGACAATGGTTTCGATATCGCCGCAGGATCCACGTTCCCTATGGCCGTAAACCGTCAGGCCTAAGCTCACATCATCGGCCATCTCCGCCAGCATATCGCCGATCACATTGCGGGCGATAACAATCTTGTTCACACCGTCAATCTGACCCCACATCGAGCCTGACCCGTCCAGAACCAGGATCGTATTGGGCCGGTCCGCCGATTGGGAAACAGCCGCAAAAGGAATAAAAATCAGAGTGATAAGCGTGAGGATAAAGGCGCGCATCAAAAAGAATCCGTTCTGGTCGCAAGATAAAGGGGCAGTACGGGCGATAATGTCCGTTGGGTCACGCTAGCGTGAAAACAGGTGCTGGCATAGGGCGGGAATTCCGGTATTTGGGTGGAGCACACGCTTCTTGTTGCCTGTATTCAGGACATTTTTATGACTTCCGACCGGACGCCCTGGCCGCTGATTGCGGCCCTTTATGCGGCTGGCCTTTTGGCCGGTGCGCAATTCACCAAGATTTCGCTGACCTTGGACGGGTTGGCCGAGACCTATCCGGGCTGGAACGTGGCCTTTGCGGTGTCGGGCGTAGCGGTGGTCGGGCTGCTCTTTGGTGTGATGGCGGGCGGCGTGACCGCCAGTATCGGGCCGCGCCGGGCGATCCTATGGGCACTGGCGGCCTCGGCCACGGTCAGCCTGTTAGAGGCGTTGCTGCCGCCGTTTCCGGTCTTCATGGCCCTGCGCGTCATCGAGGGCGCGGGCCACCTGTTGCTGGTGGTGGCCACGCCAACCCTGATGGCAGGCGTGGCGGCGCCCAAGGATCGGGCTTTGGTCATGGGATTATGGGCAACGTTCTTCGGCGTCAGCTTTTCGCTTACCGCGTTGTTTGCCGGGGACAGTATAAGCATGGCTTATGCAGCGCATGGGTTACTGTCTCTGCTTATATTTCTGCTGCTGTGGCGAATGTTGCCCCCGGGTGTGGTGATGGCGCGGCGCCGGCTGCCGCGCCTGTCCGATCACATCACGATCTATCGCACGCCGCGCCTGTTCGCGCCCGGCCTGGGCCATGGCATCTATGCCAGCCAATTCCTCGCCTTGGTCACGTTCATGCCTGCGGCCCTGATGGCGCCCTGGCTGGCGCCGATCCTGCCGGTGGTCAGCATCTGCGGTTCGTTCGCTGCGGGCGCTCTGGCGCGATGGGTCTCGCCGGGGACGCTCGTCTGGACCGGCTTTCTGGGCCTGGGCGTTCTGTTTGGTGCCACAATCGTCGCGGGCGGCGCGGCGCCCTATATGCTCATCGTGGCGATGGGCTTCAGCGGCATTGTTGCGGGCGGGGGATTTGCCGCCGTCCCTTGGCTGAACGGCAGCGACGAGGACCGAGCCTTGTCGAACGGCGCGCTGGCGCAGCTGGGCAATATCGGCACCTTCGCTGGAACGCCCATTTATGCGGCACTGGCGCCCGCAGCCTATCTGCCGGTGGCGATTGGCGTGTGTTTGGTGGCAGCCTGTGTCACCGGCCTGGCCTACAAAGCGGCACGTTCTTGAAACGTTCTTCATTTTCGGTTGGAGACTCACAGCCACTCGCCTATGTTTCGTTGGACGGTTAACGGGGGCCTCTATGCCAGAGCTAAAGCAGATCGAAGTGCGCGGCGCACGCGAGCACAACCTGAAGAATATCGATCTGGATATTCCGCGTGATCAGTTGGTGGTGGTCACTGGCCTGTCGGGATCGGGCAAGTCGAGCCTGGCCTTCGACACGATCTATGCCGAAGGGCAGCGGCGTTATGTGGAATCGCTCAGCGCCTATGCGCGGCAATTCCTTGATATGATGGAAAAACCCGATGTGGATCATATTGCGGGGCTGTCGCCTGCGATTTCCATCGAGCAGAAGACAACGTCGAAAAACCCGCGCTCGACTGTCGGCACTGTTACCGAGATTTACGACTATCTGCGCCTGTTGTTCGCGCGTGTCGGTACGCCCTATTCCCCGGCCACCGGTCTGCCGATTGAGGCGCAGCAGGTGCAGGATATGGTGGACCGCGTCATGGCAATGGAGGAGGGCACACGCGCCTATCTGCTGGCCCCGATCGTTCGCGACCGCAAAGGGGAATACCGCAAGGAATTCCTGGAATTGCGCAAGCAGGGTTTCCAACGGGTGAAGGTGGATGGGGAATTCCACGATTTGGATAACCCGCCGACATTGGACAAGAAGTTCCGCCACGATATCGACGTGGTGGTTGACCGCATCGTGGTGCGCGAGGGCACCGAGACGCGGCTGGCCGACAGTTTCCGCACGGCGTTGGATCTGGCCGATGGCATCGCTATCCTGGAAACCGCACCAAAAGAAGGCGATCCTGAGCGCTTCACCTTCTCCGAGAACTTTGCCTGCCCGGAAAGCGGGTTCACGATCCCGGAAATCGAGCCGCGCCTGTTTTCGTTCAACGCCCCCTTTGGGGCATGTCCGTCCTGTGACGGGCTTGGCGTGGAGCTGTTCTTCGACGAACGGCTGATGGTGCCTGACGCGGCGTTGTCTTTGGAAGACGGCGCGATTGCCCCCTGGCGCAAGGGGAAGTCCCCCTATTTCGTGCAGACCATCGAAGCCATTGCCCGGCATTATGGATTTGATGCCAAAACCGCTTGGAAAGATCTGGACAAGAAAATCCAGCAGATTTTCCTGCGCGGGTCGGGTGAGGAGGAAATCAAATTCCGCTATGATGAGGGCGGGCGCGTCTATCAGGTGGAGCGGACCTTCGAAGGTGTCATCCCGAATATGGAGCGCCGGTATCGCGAGACGGATAGCGCATGGATCCGTGAAGAATTCGAGCGGTTTCAGAACAACCGGCCTTGCGGCGATTGCGGCGGCTACCGCCTGCGGCCCGAGGCACTGGCCGTGAAGATTGGTCGGGGCGACAGGCTGCTGCATGTGGGGCAGGTGGTGCAGATGTCCATCGCCGAGGCATTGGAGTGGATAGACACCGTGCCTGAGGCGCTGACCTTGCAGCGCAACGAGATTGCCCGCGCGATCTTGAAGGAAATCCGCGAACGGCTCGGCTTTTTGAACAATGTAGGCCTGCAATATCTGACACTCAGCCGGAACGCGGGTACGCTGTCGGGTGGGGAATCGCAGCGGATCCGGCTCGCGTCGCAGATCGGCAGCGGCCTGACCGGAGTGCTTTATGTGCTGGATGAGCCCTCGATCGGCCTGCACCAACGCGACAATGACCGCCTGCTGACCACGCTGAAAAATCTGCGGGATCAGGGCAATACCGTGATCGTCGTCGAACATGATGAAGAGGCGATCCGCGAGGCCGATTACGTCTTCGATATCGGCCCTGGCGCGGGTGTCCATGGCGGCGAGATCGTGGCCCAGGGCACGCCGGACCAGATCATGGCGACGGAGCAATCGGTGACCGGCGATTACCTGGCCGGGCGACGCGAGATTGCCGTGCCCGCAACCCGTCGCAAAGGTAACAAGAAGAAGGTGAGCGTGGTCAAAGCCACCGGCAATAACCTGCAAAACGTCACCGCCGACTTCCCTTTGGGCAAGTTTGTGTGCGTGACGGGTGTGTCTGGGGGCGGGAAATCGACTCTGACCATCGAAACCTTGTTCAAGACCGCTTCTATGAAGTTGAACGGGGCGCGGCAGACGCCTGCGCCCTGCGAGACGATCAAGGGGTTGGAGCACCTCGATAAGGTGATCGATATCGACCAGCGCCCCATTGGGCGCACGCCGCGGTCGAACCCCGCCACCTATACCGGCGCCTTTACCCCGATCCGGGATTGGTTCGCGGGCCTGCCGGAATCGAAGGCGCGTGGGTACAAGCCCGGTCGGTTCAGCTTCAACGTGAAAGGCGGCCGGTGTGAGGCCTGCCAGGGCGATGGCGTCATCAAGATCGAGATGCACTTCCTGCCTGATGTCTATGTGCAATGCGAAACCTGCAAAGGCGCGCGCTACAACCGCGAGACGCTGGAAATTCAGTTCAAAGGCAAAAGCATAGCCGACGTTCTTGATATGACGGTTGAAGATGCCCAGACATTTTTCCAGGCGGTGCCGAGCATCCGCGAAAAGATGGATGCGCTGATGCGGGTGGGCCTGGGCTATATCAAGGTGGGTCAGCAAGCCACGACGCTATCTGGCGGCGAAGCGCAGCGCGTGAAATTGTCGAAAGAGCTGGCGAAGCGCTCGACCGGGCGCACGCTTTACATCCTGGATGAACCCACAACGGGCCTACATTTCGAAGACGTGCGCAAACTGCTCGAAGTGCTGCACGAATTGGTAGATCAGGGCAATTCGGTTGTGGTGATCGAGCACAATCTGGACGTGATCAAAACCGCTGACCATCTGATCGATATCGGCCCCGAAGGCGGCGATGGGGGTGGGCAGATCGTGGCGAAGGGCACACCGGAACAGGTGGCCGAGGTCGCCGAAAGCCATACGGGCCGTTACTTGGCGCCCATGTTGAAGGCGCGCAAACACGCGGCGGAGTGATCACTCCGCCGCGCGGTATTCTACTTAGCGACGCATCCGGCGGTGGACGCCCAGGGCGCCCAAACCGCTCAGCAGCAGGACAGCGCCAGCGGGCAATGGCACCGGAGCAACCTCATTGGACACGTCGACATAGCCTCCCACAAAGAAGGTGAATTGCGTTTCCGTGTCACCCGAGGCGGGCAGATCGAAATTGTAGACGAAGGGTTCGTTAATCGCGGTGCCAACGGCAAACTCGTCTTCGAACCCATCCAGTGCCTCGCTATAGATCGAGGATCCATCGCGGAAGATGTTGATATAGGCGCCCGATGCGGCGGTGCCGCCCACCATCGGATCGATGGCCTGCGTGATCGACATGGCGATGTCGAAGGTCAGCGAGATCGACTCGGTCGACGCGCCGCGATTGGAAAAGGTCCAGACCGCGCGACGCTCGCCTTCGGCAAAGACGGAGCCCGCTGAGTTGACTGCGCCTTCGGCCGATAACCCGATCTCGCCCATGTAATTGGGATTGGTGTCGGGAACGAAGCCACCATTGCAGCAAACGCCGGGATTACCGTCATCGCCGGTGATCAGGGTAAAGTCGCCCGAGGTGATGATCGTCTCGGAGCCGGGCAGGTATCCCCCTTCTTCGTATAATTCCTGGGCAGGCGTCGCTTGCAGCGTGACACCGACCAAGGCGTCGAAATTCGCAAATGTCGCTGCAGAGGCTGGGGCAGACAGGGCCAGGATGGCCCCGATAAAAAAAGGTCTAAGCATAAAAGTCTCCAAAAAAATAATGGTCGGAAATCGACCGAAAGAAAAACCAGACCCGGCGCGCTGCCGGACCGGCCAACGATCTAAAATGATCATGCGCATATGCTGAGGGGATGGGCGTTTCGGGCCAAGTCAGGCATCCCTTACGTTCCAGAAACGTCGGCTTGTTCCCGCCGATGGCATGGTGTTGAGTGCTGCAACGCAATCCGATCGATCCCAATTATGCCAGCGGATCGAGCCACGCGTGGGCTCAGCAGAGCGATTGTCAGAGACGCGGATCTATTGGTGCGTTTAGGCTCTGATTTGGATTTGATAGCCTGCAATATTGCAATGTAAATCCGATTCACATATGTGTGGAGCGCGTCAGCTCGCGACGCAGCATCAGAGGATCAGATTATGAAAGCGCTTATCGCAGCAACCGTTGCACTCGGGGCAACGGCAGGGATGGTTATGGCTGAAACCAGGATTTATGACATCACAGATTTCTCGCGCATCGATGCAAGCAGTGGCCTGGATGTCCGGGTGGAGGTTGGCGGTGCATTCCGGGTTGAGGCCGAAGCCCTGAGCGGGGATTTGGACCGGCTTGAGGTCGACCGGGTCGGTGATCGGCTGGAGCTTGGCCGACAGATGTCCGTAGATCTGTTCAGTGGCACGCGAGAGGACCGGTTTCGAGTGACGGTGTCGCTTCCACGACTTGAAGCGCTTGAGTTGCGGTCGGGCAGCAGCGCTGCCGTGACGGGGGATGCCATCGGGTTGGAGGCGATTGCGGTGCGCTCCGGCGCGGATCTTGCGGTTGCGGCGCTGACAAGTGACGCTTTGTCCGTGCAGGTCGCCTCGGGGTCGGCCACAACTTTGGCGGGTAGCTGTGCGGCTCTCAGCATCGAAGCCACCGGTGGGTCCAGTGTCGAGGCGGCGGGTCTGACATGTGACCGGGCCGAGATCGAGGCCCGGAGCGGGTCCAGCGTCGAGGTGATGGCGACGGGCGCGGTCACGGCGCAAGCCCGAAGCGGGGCGAGCATCGACATCCATGGCGGCGCATCGGTCAACGCATCCGAACGTTCAGGTGGATCGGTGCGCCGACGCTAGCTGTTACGCACCATCAGCCGCTCAAGCCCATGGAAATGATAGATATCTGCGTAGAGCGCTGGCTCGGCCAAGATCAGGTCGGGGCGACGCTCGAATAGGATTGGCAGGGCGATTTGTAATTCCAACCGGGCGAGCGGGGCGCCAACGCAGAAATGCAGCCCGGCCCCGAAGGCCAGATTGGCGGGGCCGCTGCGGCCGGGCTGAAAGGCGCCGGGGTCGGGATAGGCCTCCGGATCGCGGCCGGCAGCGGCCAGCAGCACGCCCACTTGATCGCCGCGTTGAAAGCTGTGGCCCTTCATCTCGATTTGCTCATAGGCGTAGCGGGTGAACAGGTGCAGCGGCGGGTCGATCCGCAGGATTTCCTCGACGAAGGGGGCGGGGTCCGCTCCGGGCCGGTGGCCGTCTTCCAGACAGAGTTTCAGGCCGTTCCCCATCGAATGAACGGTCGCCTCATGCCCGGCATTCAGCAGCAAGATGCATGTGGTGATCAACTCATCGGTGGAAAGCTTTTCACCGTCTTCTTCTGCGGCGATCAGGCTTGAAATCAGGTCATCGCGCGAAGTTTTACGTTTTTCGTCAACATAGCCGCGCATGAAGGCGACGAAATCCTCGGTCGCCTCTACCGCGGCGTCTTCGTCGGCGCGGCTACGGCCCGCCTGATACATCATGACCATCGCATTGGACCATTTGAGCAAGTCCGGCGCCATCACTTCGGGCACGCCCAGCAGACGGGCGATGATGGTCACCGGCAGCGCGCGGCAGAACGTATCCAGCAGATCGTGGGCGCCGTCTGGGAAGGCGTCGATCAGATCATGGGTCAGCTGCGTGATTTCGGGCGCGAGCGCCTTGATCCGGCGTGAGGTGAAGGCGCGCAGGACCAGGCTGCGCAGGCGCGTATGGCGGGGCGGTTCCAGTTCCAGCATCGAATGGGTTTCGACGGCATAGAACGGTTTGAGGTGATCTGGGATCGGTAATGCCTCGACAGGCTCGCGCCCAAAGCGCCGGTCGCGCAGGATCGCGTTGCAGGTGGCATGGGTGGTGGCGATAGGAAGGTCGTAATCCGCCCAGAACACGAGGGGCCCGGCGGCACGGGCGCGGTCGTAGAACGGGTAGGGGTTCTGGACGAAACCTGGCTCTGTTGGAGATTGGGTCAGGCGTGGGATGGCCAAGGTTGCATGCCTCCGGCGGGGGTATTTGGAGCCAATGGAAAACAGGCGCGCTTTGGGGGCACGCCTGTTCATGGTGTTGGGCTTTTTTCAGGCAGGCGTCAATCGGCGCCGCGTACCGGGATGGAGGCGCCGGGCGCGGGTTGGACGACGCGCTGGATGAAGAAGATTGCAGCTGCGATGCCGATGCCGATCATATCCGTGATCCAGCCGCCCTCGATCATGCACAAAGCGGCGAGGATCAGGCCGAGACGCAGGAACCAGACCGCGCGCGCGCCCATAAACCAGCCTTGCACCCCCGACGTCAGTAGGAAGACCCCGACGCAGGCCGTGGCGAGCGCGCGCGTGATCTCGAGCGCGGTGCCGTCGAAGAGCAGGGCAGAGTTGTAGAAGAACATGAACGGTACGATGAAAGCGGCGATGCCGATTTTGAACGACGCGACCGAAGTTTCCATCGGGTTCGCGCCGGATATCCCGGCGGCGGCGTAGCTGGCCAGGGCCACGGGCGGCGTTATGGCCGAGACCACGGCGAAGTAGAAGACAAAGAAATGTGCCGTCAGGGTCGGGATGCCCAATTGGATCAGGCCCGGTGCGACAACCGAGGCGGCCACCGCATAGGCTGCGGTCGTGGGCATGCCCATGCCCAGCAGGATTGCGATGCACATGGCGAAGAACAAGGCCAGGAGTTGGCTAACGCCCGCTAGGTCAAGAAGAACCGCGGAGAACCGAGCGCCGACGCCTGTCAGGCTAATCACGCCGACGATGATCCCTGCGCAGGCGCAGACTGCGATGATCTGGATCGACATGACGCCCGCGAGCTCAAAGGCTTTGATGATCGAGACCGGACCCATCCGATAGGGTGTCAGCCATGAGACCACGGCGGCGGCGGCGGTGGCCAACGTGCCCGCACGGATCACGGAGTAACCCATGAAGAGGGCGACGATCAGGATGATAATCGGCAGGAACAGGAAGACGCGGCGCGCCATGTCGCGGAACTTGGGAAGTTCATCCTCGCGCATGCCGCGCATACCCATTTTCGCCGCTTCGAAATCGACCATGAAGTAGATCGATGCGAAATAGAGGATCGCAGGGATGATCGCGGCGATGGCGATTTCCTGGTAGGGGATGCCGGTGATCTCGGCCATGATGAAGGCGCCCGCACCCATGATCGGTGGCATGATCTGCCCCCCGGTCGAGGCTGCGGCTTCAACGGCGCCCGCGGTCTTTTTCTGGTAGCCGACCTTTTTCATCAGCGGGATGGTCAGCGAGCCTGTGGCGACCACATTGCCCGCTGATGTGCCGTTGATCATGCCCATCAGGCCGGAGGCGAAGATCGCCACCTTGGCGGGGCCGCCCCGCGCGCGACCTGCGGCGGCGAAGGCGAAGTTCACGAAGTAATCGCCGACCTTCGAGGCCTGTAGGAAGGCCGCGAAGATGATGAAGAGGATGATATAGGTCGAAGAGACCGCGGTGGTCGGGCCCAGGATGCCTGCATCGGAATAGACATGGCCAAAGAAGCGCTGCCAGGAATAGGCGGTTTCGACGGCCAGGATGCCGGGCATCATATGGGCGGTGAACGTGTAGGCCAGGAACACTCCGGTGATGACCACCAGCGCCAGGCCCGCGACGCGTCGCGTCAGTTCGAGGATCATGGCCGCACCTGCTGTAGCGGCGAAGGCGACCCCGATGGGCACGAAAGGCGTGCCGATCTGATTGCGCGCGGCGGTGGAATAGATCGGGATCAGATAGAGCGCGACGACGATGGCGCAGAGCGCCAGGACGATATCTGAGATACCGAAGCTGCCGCGGCGGCGGCGTTCGACCCAGCCAAGCGCGATGGCGCCGAAGGTGGCGATCAGCAGAGGGATGCCGAAGCGATAGATTTCGGTGTCATAGATTTCCGTCCCCGGGAAGGCGGCCCAGGTCACCACACCGCCCAGTTCCGGCAACTCGCCCGAATTGACCAGGGCGATGAAGCTCAGCGCCGTGTAGCCTGCATAGAGTGCGGGCAGGGCAAAGATCGCGGCGATGATGCTGAACAGATTTGTGGAGCGGTCGGTCTTTGGATCCTGGCCAAAGGTGTGGGCCGAGAAAAGAACAAATCCCAAAGCCAATGCGCCCGCGATGTGGACGATGCGGAAATTCCAGGTCTCCAAGGGGAATTGCGGTAAGAACCCGATATCGATCCCCGTTATCGCCGAAATAGACAGCCCGTTCAGCGCGGCCATGTGAAACGCGGCATAGAGTGTCGATGCGGCAGCCACCAACAGATATCCTGCGCCGTCGAACATGCGCCGGTTGGTTTCAACGGGCTCGTCATCGACGCCTTCTGCGATCACGGGGCCGTCGGTTTGGTCGTCATCGGCAGGGTGAGAGGTGGGATCGGACATGTGGGGTTCCCTAAGGTCAATCGCGGATCGTCAGGATCTCGGCGAGCGGTTTCTTGATCTTGGCCACGGCTGGCACGGTGGCGCCGTCAGCGGGATGGCCGACGGCCAGGATCATCGTCGGTTTTTCCGAGGCGGGGCGATCCAGCGCCCCGTTGAGGAATTTCATCGGGTTGGGCGTGTGGGTCAGCACGGACAGGCCCGCGCGGTGCAGCGCCCAAATCAAAAAGCCAGTCGCGATGCCGACGCTTTCGGGCACGTAGTAATTCTTGAACCGGGTGCCGTCGTCGAATTCGCCCCAGCGCTGCGCGAAGATCACAATCAGCCAAGGCGCTGTGGTCAGATGCGGTTTGTCGGCATTTGTCCCGATGGGCTCCAGCGCCTTGATCCATTCGTCGCTGGCGCCGCCCGCGTAGAATTTCTGCTCTTCCGCCTCGGCCTCGGCACGGATCTGAGCCTTGAGCGCGGGGTTGGAGATGGCCACGAAATGCCAAGGCTGGTGATTGGCGCCCGAGGGTGCTGTGCCCGCGGATTTCACGCAGGCTTCGATGATTTCGGCGGGCACAGTCCGGTCGCTGAAGTCACGGATCGAATGACGCGTGCGCACTTCATCATAGGCGGCTTGGGCCGCGGCCAGTGCTTCAGCATCGGTCAGGGCGGCCCTGTCGGACAGGGGCACGGCCTCGTAGGCCATATGGGTGCGGCTAAACATGGTGTTATCCTTTAGAATGGGCGGGCCTGCGAAGCGGCCCGCCCAAACCGTTGGATTATCCGCCGAAGATCATCTCAGCCGGGATATCGGCATCGGCGTTTTCCTGGAACCAGCGCGCGGCACCGGGATGCCAGGACAGAACTTCGTTCTGGACCCAGTTTTCGGGCACGGTTGAGCGGGCCGCGCGGTGGATGTTCATCATCCGCTCATTGTCGGACATGATAATGTCGACCACTTCGTAAACGAAGTTTTCGGGCAGCTCGCAATTGGCGATCGCGAAGTTCCACATCGAGACCGATGTCGCGTCTTCTTCCAGCGTTGTGTAGGTGTCGGCGCTGATGTCGAAGGACGAGACCGGGAAGGCCTCCAGGATCGTGGCCTTTTCCTCATCGGTGAACTCGATGATATTAACGTCGGTCTGCACTTCAAGCTGGCTGACCGCGGGAACCGGAACACCGGCTGCAAAGGCGATCACGTCCAGAAGGCCGTCCTGCAACTGCCCGCCCAGATCGTTCCAGCCGCCATTGCGCCGCTCGAATTCGACGCCGAGCGTTTCCAGCATACGCGGGAAATAGGTGTCGGAGGTCGAGCCTGCGGGACCAAAACCGATCCGCGCGCCTGCCGGGATCTCGGACACCGAGGTGATGCCCGACGACGACAATGCGGTGATCGAGAAGGGCGTCTGGTACATAGGGAACATCGCGCAGGCATTGGTCATCTGCAGACCGGGTGCGATCGGGCTTAGGCCATTCAGTGCCTCGTCGGCGGGGCCCATCGTGGTCATGCCGAACTGAACTTCGCCGGTATGGACCAGCGCCATGTTCTGGCCTGGGCCGCCCGAAACTTCGCCGCCGCCGGAAATGCCCAGCTCTTCGGCCACCAGGTTCGCCCAGCCTGAGCCATAGGCGAAATAGGTGCCGCCTTGCGAGGCCGTGGCAACCGTGAAGCTCTCAGGCCAGCCGGTGCGGTCCTGATCTTGGGCAAATGCCGCGCTTGCCACAAGTGCAGTGGTGAGCGTCAGCGCGCCCAGTCTGGTGAAGGTCATAGAAATCTCCCTTGGTTGACACGCAGTCGGCTCCCCACCGACGCGCTTATCGCGGTTGATGCGGTTTGGTGCGGGCTTCAACAACCGCCACTCGCCGCTGATTGCGCTAACGATTGTAATTTGCGCAGGGTTTTGGGTGGAAACTAACCCATTTCTGCATTTGGAGTGGGTCAATTTATGCACATTTCGGTGAACGCGTGCCGGTCGTTCGGATTTTTTGAGGCACAGAGCTGTCCCGTGACACCGCTTTTCACGTGCCAGTGAGCGGCGTGAGCCCCACCACTCATGCGCGGAATCTGACCCAGCCGAGGTCGTAGCCCGGCCCCGGTGCGTGCCCGCCGCCGTTGGCCAAAGCCATGAAGCGCACAGATTGCGACCGCGTCGCAAAACACGTGCAAACCCATTCGATGCCACCCAACCAACCGTCGCAAGACCGCGTCGGATCTGCGAAAGTCTTAGGCAAGACGATAATATCTAAAATTTTTACAAAACTAGGGACGAGATTTACCAAAACTTAAGTAACCGACGCTCACTACTCACATCAGAGGCAGACCCTCAGGGTTGCAAACAACAAGAATGTCATCCGTTGGGAGCCGTGTATGAATTGGTTTGTGGATCTTCTCGACGACCTGATCTCCGAGGGCGGCGAATTCAATCCATCGAAGATTGAGGAATTGCGCGAGGCCAGAGCAAGGCTGGCGAGCGAAGGGGCCATCCTTCTACGCAATCGTGCAACCGACCGTTTGATAGCACAGATCGAAGACACCGACACGATCGATCAGTTGGCGGCTGCCTTTGCGACGATCCCACCTGAATTTGGGTTTGATGGCGCAACGCTTGTGGTGCTGAAAGAGGGCGAGACCTGCCTGTCACGGCGCGTGATTTCGACCCTGCCCGATGCATGGTGGGATGATTACCACGCCCTGAACCTCAATGAAGACGATCCGCTGATCAACGGCATCCTGGCGCGTGAGCACGAATTGTTCATTGACGAGATTATGCCGAAAGACCCAAATTGCGATGAGCCGATGCGCTACTTGAAATGTGCCGAGGCGCATCTGATCGGCTGCAATGGGGTGATCTTCAAGGTCGGATATTCGTCCGGTCTGGTGGCGGCCATGGTGTTGAACACGGTGCGGCAACCCGATTATGTGCGTCGCCAGTTTCGCAAGTATCGTGATGATTTGCACGTACTGACCCAGGCCGTGTGCGATGCTCTGGTGTATTTTTCTCGCTTGGGGACCCATGAACAGGCCTCCCTCACGGCGGATGAAATCCACTTCTTGAGGTTGGTTGCAAAGAGTGCGGATCCGTCAAGCGCCCTGGCCAAGAGTGCGCGCTATGGCTCAGCCCAGACGATCCAGAACCAGGTGATGCGCAAGCTTGGCGTCACATCAATTTTTCAGGCGATCCTTATCGCGACGCGCCAAGGGTATCTCGACCATGCGATCGTGCATCCGGAAGAGATCATTCGCACACGGCCCCAGGTGACTGGCTGGGATCTTGTTTCAGATGCCAAGTTAACTCAGCCGCAGAGCACGTCTTCAGCAGTTGTTCCGCGGACAAAGATTGGCTGATTGGGGCTGACGTTTTGGCCCGCTGCTGTGCTATGGCTCAGCGTTTGGTTGGCTGGCTGTTGCGGAAATCCTCGCGGCGCAAATCGTAGTGCTTCATTTTTTCGTAGAGCGTCTTGCGGCTAATCCCCAACGCATCGAACGTCGCATTGATCGATCCACCATGGGCGGCGAGGGCGGCGGCGATCAGGCTGCGTTCATGGGCCGCCATCTGATCGGCGAGCCGTCCGGCGCTGGCCTGAACGGCCGCGCCGTCAAGCCCCAGCACAGCGCGTTCGGCGGTGTTGCGCAATTCGCGGACATTGCCGGGCCAATCCCGCGCGGCCAAATCGGCAAGGGTCTCGGGCCGCATCGGTGGCACCGGGCGCCCATGCCGGGCCGAGGCCTGGGATAGCAGGATCTGGTAAAGCCCCGGGATATCCTCGCGCCGCTCGGACAATGCGGGCATGCGCAGGGTAATGACGTTGAGCCGGTAGAGCAGATCATCGCGAAACGTACCGTCGGCCACCGCCGCCTCCAGCCCGCGTTTCGACGCTGCGATGACCCGCAGATCCAGTGTGAGGGGCTCATTTGAGCCGAGCGGGGTGATCGCTCGATCCTGCAAGGCGGTCAGCAGCTTGCCCTGCACAGCCAACGGTAGGCTGTCGATCTGGTCCAGAAACAGCGTGCCGCCGCGCGCGTGTTCGAACTTGCCATAGCGCTCACGCGTCGCGCCGGGAAACGCGCCGGGGGCATGGCCGAACAGCTCACTTTCAAACAAAGCCTCGGGCAGGGCGGCGCAATTGACCGCCACGAAGGGCCGGTCAGCGCGTGGGGAGGCGGTGTGAATCGCGCGCGCGGCAACCTCTTTGCCGGTGCCCGTGGCGCCTTCGATCAGCACGTCCGTGTCGGTATCTGCCACCGCCCGCATCTGCGCCCGCAATTGCGCCATGACGTTGGACCGCCCGTTGAGACGGCTGGTGATCGGATCCGTGGCTGCTGTTTCCGAGCGCAGCGCGCGTAACTCCATGGTCAGCACCCGTTTGTCCAGCGCGCGGCGGATCGTGGCGACCAGCCGGGCTGGATCGTAGGGCTTTTCGATGAAATCGTAGGCGCCGCGTTGCATGAAGCTGACCGCCAGTTCCACATCGCCGTGGCCCGTCACCAAGATCACTGGCAGGTCGGGGTCACGGGCCAGGGCGGCCTCCATCAATTCAGCGCCATCCATGCCGGGCATGCGGATATCGGTCACCAGAATGCCTGGAAACGTGTCGCTGATATGGTCCAGCGCTTCAGCGGCACTGGTGCAGGGGACGGGGGCCAGATCGGCCAGCATAAGGGTCTGCGCCCCGGCATGGCGCAGTTCTGGCTCATCATCCACAAACAGAACCGGCGCGTCTTTCATTCGGCGGCCAGCTCCGCGCTTTGCTGGGTGGCGGGTTCCAGACTAACCCGGAAAAGTGCGCCGCCATCGGGATGGTTTTCCGCCGAAAGCCGACCGCCGAAATCCCGGATGATGTTATAGGAGATCGACAGGCCAAGCCCCAGGCCTTGGCCGGGATCTTTGGTGGTGAAAAACGGATCGAAGGCTTGCGCCAGGGCCTCTTCAGTCAGGCCGGGGCCGACATCGCGCACCGAAATCTGCGGCGTCGCGTCGCCTGTCACATCGATCTCGATCCGTGGGGCGGGATGGTCGGCCATGGCGTCCAGTGCATTGCCCAGCAGATTGACCACCACCTGTTGGAGCCGCACACGCCCGCCACGCACCCACAATTCGCCCTCGGGTGGTGTATAGACGACCTCCGCCCCGCGCAGGCGCGTGGCCATCAGCTCCAACGCATCCTGAATCACAGGGCGCAACGCCACCGGCCCGGTCTTATCCTGCGGCCGCCGGGCGAAATTGCGCAGATGTTTTGAGATCGCCGCCATCCGATCAGCGAGGGTCGAGATGCGGGCAATATTCCCACGCACATCCTCGGTTTTGCCACGATCCAGGAAGGTGCCCGCGTTTTCAGCATAGTTCTTCACAGCGGCGAGCGGTTGGTTGAATTCATGGCTGAGGGCCGCCGACATCTGGCCCAGGGCGGCTAGTTTGCCGGCCTGCACAAGTTCCTTTTGGGTGGCGCGCAGGCGATCTTCAGTGGCACGGCGCTCTTCGACCTCGGTCTTCAACTCGCGGGTACGCTCGGCCACGCGGGCTTCCAGCAGGGTCGCCAGATTGCGTTCGGCCGCCAACCGGTCGATCAACCGCGCCCGACGGCCCAGCAAGGCGGCGGCGACAAGGCCCAACACGATGATCACCAAGGCGACCATGGTCATCGCGCTCCACGCGCGTTGCAGTGCCGGTGCCGTAGGGGTCAGGACCGAAACACGCCATCCGGGTGCCGCGATCAGGCCGGTTTGGCGCAGCATATCTTCGTCCCCGTCCACCCGGATCCGCTCGATCCCAGCCTCTTCATCCAGGGGCCGCGTTGTAATGCTAAGCGGCGCCAATAGGCCATGGGGATATTGGCGGGTTGCGATGATCTGGTCCAACGTGCCAATCGGCGGTGGCGCAACGGTGCGAAAATGCCAATCGATCCGATCCGACAGGAACACGACATTGTTGGTGTCGGTCACCATGATGGTGGATGCGCTCTCCTCCCATGTGCGCTCGAACACATCCACGCGCAGTTTGACCGCCACCACCCCGATGATCTCGGTTTGCGCGACGACGGGCGCGGCAAAGAAATAGCCCCGCTGGCGCGAGGTCGTGCCAAGGGCATGGAAACGGCCCATGCCGGTATCGACCGCGTCGCGGAAATAGGGGCGGTAGTCAAAGGTCTGGCCGATGAAGGACCGGTCGCTGCGGTAGTTCGACGCCGCGATCGTGCGCCCGTCGATATCCATCACGTAAATATCCGATACTTCCAGCGATAGTGCAGTCTGGCGCAGAAGCTCGTTGGTGTAAGGCAGCAGCCCGGAATTGTCGGGGTCCGATAAAACCTGGCGCAGGATCGGGCGCTGCGCGATCAGGGTCGGCAAGGCCTCGGTCCGTTCCAGGGCGCCGCGCAGGACCTGGGTGGCCAGATGAAGTGTCGCGGTGTCATCCAATGCGGCCTGGCGCAGATACATCCGCTCGACCCGTGGCGATGCGACCAGGATCGCGGCCAGCGCCAGGCAGACGGTCAGCGCAACCGCCCAAATCGCCCGGCGCGGCCGATTGGGGCGCGGTGCGGTCCCGGCTGCCGGGATTTCTTTGAAGTTGATCGCCGTCTCTGACATCGCGCCGTAGTATGGCAGGGCCTGGCTACGCTGGCCAGATCCGCGAGCAAGCGGAGAATCCGCCGATATTCCCCGCAGATTTTCTGGTGTGGTTCACTGGCATGCGGCCCTGTGTCATGCATAGATGCGCGCACGGAGCGACGGCGCGACAGGGCGCTTAGGGCCCGTTTTGGAGGATTGCATATGAGAATTGTTCTATCTGCATTGGCCACGACCGCATTGGTTGGACTTGGGTCCGGGGCCGCATCGGCCCAGGACCAAGCCCTGTCCTGTGGCGGAATCGGAGATGTCGGCCAGTGGATCGGTGGAGCGCCGGAGACATCCGACATTTCTGTGGCAGATGGCCCGTTGACCTTGACCGGATTGCCGGTGCCCAACAACGGCAACACCGTCGCGTTTTTCCGCGTGAGCGAACCCACCGATGTGCGCCTGGAGGCGCAGCCTCTGCCCGGCGGAGATAGCGTGATTGAGCTTTATGATGCGGATGGCGCATTGGTCGTGTCCGACGACGATTCCGGCGGGTCTTTTGCCTCGCGCGCCGAGACACAATTGGAGCCGGGCGATTATTGCCTGGCCACCCGTGGATTTGCCGGTGGCGCGCTGACCACCGATGTGCGCGTCGGTTTGCTGGAGCATGAGGCGATCACCGCTGGATTGTCGGGTGGATTCTTTGGCGGCGGTGGTGACCCGTTCTTTGTCGGTATCGACCCCTGTACCTCCGAGACCCCGGCGATTTCCTTGGGCGAGGGTGGCATTGACGGGTTACTGGCCGAAAGCGGCGTGTCGCAGGTCAACACGATCACCGGTGCGCCCTATTACCGCTTTGTCTTGGATAGCCCGCAGCCCGTGTCGATCCGCGCGGAAAACCCAAACGCGGATCCGTATATCTATCTGTTTGATGAGGCCGGGAACCTTCTGGCGGAAAACGACGACTACGAGTCGCTCAACAGCCGTATCGATTTCACCACGCCCCTGCAGGCGGGCACCTATTGCATCGGCATGCGCGCCCTCAGCAATCCCGATCTGCCGGTGACAGTGTCGGTCCTGGGCTACGACGCCAATGCGGCGCTGCAGGAATTGTATGCCACGGGCGATGCGGCCCCGCCGATGGATGGGTCTTACCCGATCATCGATATGGGTGTCCTACCGCCGCGCACCGTGCGTGACAGCCAGATTTCCGGCACGAATGCGACCTGGTTCGCCTTCGAGATACAGCAGGGCGGCGCGGTTGTGATTGATGCCGTTGAAGTCACCGATAGCGACCCGCTGATCATCCTGTTCAATGATCTGGGCCAGGAGATTGCGTTTAACGATGACGCGAATGGATCGCTTAACAGTCAGATTGTGGCGCGAGTCAATCCGGGCCGGTATCTGCTGGCCGTGCGGCAATATTCCGACGGTTACAATGGGATCATCCGTATCGCGACCGAACGGTTCGTTCCCGCGCAGAACTGATCTTCATCAATGGACAAAGCCGCCCGTCACCGATGTGGCGGGCGGCTTTTTTGAGAGTTGCAAGCGGGCTCAGGCCGCCGACAGCGCGGTAACGATCCCGGCGAAATCCGCGGCCTTAAGAGAGGCCCCGCCGACCAAGGCGCCATCCACATCATTGACCGCAAAGATCTCTGCCGCGTTGCCCGGTTTCACGGACCCGCCATATAACAATGGTATGTCAATTGCCGCAGCGCCAAGCCGCTGGGTCAGCTCTGCGCGGATATGAGTATGGACCTCCGCGATCTGGTCCAGCGTCGGGGTGCGTCCCGTGCCAATCGCCCAAACCGGCTCATAGGCGACCACCAGGCGGGCAGGATCGGCGCCTTCGGGGATGGAGCCCGCCAATTGGCTTGCGACCAAATTCAGCGTCACCTCGGCATCGCGTTCAGCCTCCGTCTCACCAACGCAAATGATGGCGGTCAATCCAGCGGTCAGAGCCGCCGCGGCTTGGGCTGCTACATCGGCGTCGGTTTCGCCATGGTCGGCGCGCCGCTCGGAATGGCCAAGAATGACCTGCGTCGCCCCCGCATCGGCCAGCATATCTGCAGCGATATCGCCGGTATGGGCGCCGCTGGTGGCCGGATGGCACGCTTGGGCGCCGACGGCCACGACACTGCCCTCAGCCCGCGCAACCATGCGGTCGATCAACGTCGCAGGCGGGCACAGCAGCACCTCGCAATCGGGCGTGCCGATCATGCCGGCCAGCGCCTCGACCTCCGCCAATGCAGCCTCGGTTCCGTTCATCTTCCAGTTGCCAGCCGCGATTTTGCGTGCCATGGGCCCCTCCGTCATTCATATGCGCATGTGGTGGCAGGCGGGCCCGGTCGGGTCAAGCCAACAGACCGGAAAGGAGACCTGATATGATCCCCCGCATTGATGCCGCCATGTTGGCCGAGGGCCAGGATGCGGCCCTGGTCGCCACCAAGATCGGTGCGGAAGAGATCGGGTTTCTCACCCTGCATAACAGCGCCATCTCACCCGATCAGGTGCGCGCGACCATCGCGGCCTATCGCGCCTTTTTCAAAGGCGACCATGATGTCAAACAGGCAGTGGATATGGCGGCGACCGGGGCCAATCGGGGTTGGGGCGGGCCGGGATCCGAACAGGTCGACCCAATGGCCAACCCCGATTACAAAGAGGTCTTCGATTGCGGCGTCGAGTTACCGGCGGGCGACCCGCTGTCGCGGCGCAGCGTCTATGCGCCGAACCGCTGGCCAACGACCCCCGACGGCTTTCGGGCCTGTATCGAGGCCTATTTCGACCAAGCCCGTGCGGTCTCGCTGGAGCTCCTGCAAGGGATCTCGACGGCGATTGGCGCCGATCCAAGCTTCTTTGCCGACAAATTCGACCGGCCCATGGCGCTTTTGCGGGGCAATTACTACCCCGAGCGGCCTGCCTGGGCTGGGGCCAAGGATTTCGGCATCGCCGCTCATACCGATTATGGCTGCCTGACACTTCTGGCGACCGATGGCCAGCCCGGGCTCGAGGTGCAATTGCGCGACGGGACATGGGTGCCGATCTCGGCCGAACCCGGCGAATTCATCATCAATTTCGGTGAGATGCTTGAGATGTGGACCGGCGGGCAGATACGGGCCACGCCCCACCGCGTCAAAGGCGGCGCGACCGAGCGGATCTCGATCCCGCTGTTCTTCAATCCGGCCTATGACACGAATGTCGCGCCCGCCGGCGCCGCGCCGATCAGCGCCGGGGCGCATCTGTCAAAGCGCTATGCCGAGACCTATACGCATCTGCAAGACACTCCGTCCTGATCGCGTCTCTTCTCTGTTTCAAAAATATCCCGGTGGGCTCCGAAGGAGCGGGGGCAGAGCCCCGTCAACGCCGACAAAAGGCGTCACAAATGCTCCAATGCGCGGCGCGCCCAGTCGCAGGCCAGATCCGGATCATCCTGGGCGCCATCGGGCATGGTCCAATAGGGCATGGAGCGGATCGTATCCGACCCTTCGCGCGTATAGGTCCAGCGGGTGCAGCCCTCGGCCTCCAACACATCCTGAAATGCGCCTGCCCCCTTGATGCGCAAGGTGCCGTCAGACATCAGGACCGCGAAGATCGTGCCTTGATGATAAAGGCCTACGCCGCCGAACATCTTACGAACGGTAAGATCGCCCAGACCCGAAAACAATTCGGTCACGTGATCGATCTCACCTTGGCTCAGGCTCATTCCGCAGCGCGATCTGCGGCCAGTTCGTCCACATCCTTGAACTTGATCGACTCGCCGCAGCCGCAGGCATCGGTGACATTGGGATTGCGGAACTTGAACGAGGATTCCAGCAGGCTGACCTCGTAATCGATTTCGGTGCCGAACAGGAACATCTGAGCCATCGGGGCGATCATCACCCGCGCGCCATCTTGTTCGACCACTTCGTCATTGGGGTCGATCTCGGACACGTAATCCATGGTGTATTCCATGCCCGCGCAGCCACCCTTCTTGATACCTATGCGCAGGCCTTGCGTGTCGCCCTGCGCCATCAGTTTGGCGATCTGTTGGGCGGCCTTGTCCGTTATGGTCACGGCCTGTTTTCCGGGAATGCCAAACATGGGGCACCTGTGTTTATGGGCGTTTGGCCTTAATGTAAGGCGGTAGCGCTGAGCGCTCAAGGGGCGGGTGCGCTCATCATCGGCATAACAAGGGCCAGCGGGACCGCCACGGCAAAGCCCCAAGCCAGGCTGATGGCGCTGCCATAGACGAGCCGTCGCCGTCCGGCCTTGTCGCGGCCATTCAGGGTCAGACCCAGCTGCAATGCCTTGGCACCCAGAACCGTCCCGACCCAAAACGGGCTGCCGCCGATCAGCAAGATACAAATCGCGGTGCGTTCCAACCAGCCAATCAAGACCCCGCCGGGCGACCCCGGTTCTGGCAGCAGCATGGCGACGGCATATTGCCCGCCGCGCACCGCAAACAGCACCCCGCCCGCAATCATAAAGTAAAGCGGTACATTTGGGATCTCGGCCAAGGGGCTGTAAGACCAGATTTCAGGCGCCAACAGCGCCACGCTGACCACCGAAATGACATGTAGCGCCTGATCCAAGATATAGGCCACCAACCCCTCGGGCATGGCGTAGGTCTTGACCGTATCGATCCATAGATGCGCGATGGTCAGACCGATGAACCACGGGCTGAATGTCAGGGTGGTCAGGCACATGGCGCCGAAAACAAGCGACATATGCAGCGCCATCGCGCTGGCGCGCCGCTTGTTGGCAACGATCCAGCCGGTTTGCAGGACATAATCCGCAAGAACATGGGCCAGAAACAGCGCCGAGAAAGTGTAGGCCGCCATAGAGGATTATGGTCCTTGATCCGTCGGCCACCCGGCATGTGATCGCCCGGCGCCCCAAGCCAACCGCGCTCACGGTCAGCCCCTGCTGCGTTTAACCCCGATGGTGATAGTGTCAGGTGCACACAAATGCGGCAACCGCCTAGGTGGCGGTTAAGGGCTACGGAAAGCCAGACTTTACATTGGTGAAAACGGCGTTGGCCTACATGAACCCGAGTTCGAGCCGCGCCTCGTCGGACATCATGTCCATGCCCCAGGGTGGGTCCCAGGTGATCTCGACATTGACGGTCTTCACACCGTCCAGCGGCTCCACCGCGTCGGCGACCCAACCAGGCATCTCGCCCGCCACCGGGCAGCCGGGGGCGGTCAATGTCATGATGATGGCCACATCGCTCTCGGCGCCGATCTCGATCGTGTAGATCAGCCCGAGATCGTAGATATTCACCGGGATCTCGGGATCGAAAACGGACCGGCAAGCCTCGACGATGTTGTCATAAAGCGGGTGGTCCGTGGTGGAGGGCCGGATCAGCGGCGCGCCTTCCATATGTGGTGTCTGTTCGGTCATCGGGACCCCTACGCTCAATACCTGAGCACTGATATAAGGATTGCGACCTCGCGCGTAAAGGCGCAGCCTGCGCATCTCTGGGGGCGATGACGGAGCGGACGAGATGCAAAACTGGGATGAGATGGCTGCCCCCTGGCTGCGGGCCGAGGCGCGGATGGAGGCGGCCCATGCGCCGGTGCTTGAGGCATTGCTTGCCGCGTCGGATCTGCGGATTGGGCATCGCGTGCTGGATATAGGTATAGGCAGCGGCCTGAGCACATTGCGCGCGGCGCAGATCGTGGGGCGCAACGGGCATGTGACGGGGGCCGATGTGGCGCCGCCTTTCGTGCGCCGCGCCGCCGAGCGGGTACCGGACGAGGTGACGTTGGTCATCGCGGATGCGGAGGTGCACGGGTTTCAGCCCCGCGCCTTTGACCGGGTGATTTCGCTGTTTGGAACGATGTTCTTTTCCGATACGATCGCCGCTTTCGCCAATATTCGCCGCGCCACGGCGCTGGATGGAGAGATGACCTTGGCCGCCTGGGCGCCGCCGTCCGACAATCCCTGGCTAAGTGTTGCGGGGCGCGTTGCAACCGAGATACTGGGCCCGCCACCCGTTCCGACCGATCCTGCTGCGCCTGGGCCGTTCCGCTTTGCTGATCCTGAGATTGCTTTGCAGGCCTTGGCCGCAGCAGGCTGGAAAGCACAGGTCGAGACGCGGGATCTGCCGCTGACCCCCACTGGCACGCCCAATGATATCGCCGAGACGCAGATGGATCTTGGGGTTGCGGCAAGGCGCATCGCCGACGAAACCCCCGATGCGGCGACGATCCAGGCGATCCGCGACGAGATCACGGCGCGGTTTGCGACGATGCAGAGCGCGGGCGGAGCGGTGCATGTGCCCGCGCGGATCCACCTGTTCCATGCCCAGAACGCGCCCTAGACGCTAGTATGGGCAGAGAAACAGGATCGCCCAGCCCTCATTCGGGTAGCGGGGCGCGCAATCCAGCGACGTGATCGTGATGGTCACCCAGTCGGGGATCAGGGATTGCCCAAGGGTCTGAATACCCTGCCGATCCTCGTAGGCCCAGCCGGGATAAGGCCCGTCGCGGACGCCGTCGTGGTAATCCTGAACGCCCTGGATCGCGGCGGAGAAAGTGGCCTCGGCCCAACCCGGCGCAAACCGGTCCGGCGCATAGGCCTCGGCCACCGCATCCAGCAGAGCAATGCGCCGCTCAACCAGCGTAGGGATCTCGAAAAACGCGGTAGAATGCCAGGACAGCAAAACGATCTCGCCCCGATGTTCAAGCGCGACGATGTAGGAGATGAGCGAGGTGTCATCCTGTTCGTAGAGGTGGATGGTTGCGCCATCGAAGCGGCCCGAAGTGGCCTCCATGACCTCATCGGCGATGTCCGGCATACGCATTCGCATATCCGCGTCAACGTCGGCGCGCCATTCATCGTCGATGGTGAAGCTGCGCAAGCGATAAGGCTCGTCGCGTGTATCGTGGATCGCCGTCAACTCTGCAATCGTCAGCGCCGTTGCGGACTTTGGGACGGGGAAGGTGGCCAGCAGCAGGACCGCACAGAGCAGGGCGAGGGGGCGCATCGGGATCTCCGGTTGTTTGGTGCCATGGTCCGGCGTTGCGATACGAATGGCAAGTCGAAGCCCCTTGGCAAATCCGCGCCCGAGGTGCATGGGGTCGCGCATGACTGACAGATTTTCCTTCACCCTGAACGCCACCTCTGGCAAGGCCCGCACCGGTGTGATCCACACCCCGCGTGGTGAGATCCGGACGCCCGCCTTCATGCCCGTCGGCACCGCCGCCACCGTCAAGGCAATGATGCCTGAAAGTGTGCGCGAGACGGGTGCCGACATCTTGCTGGGCAACACCTATCACCTGATGCTGCGCCCGACGGCGGAGCGGATCGCGCGGTTAGGCGGGTTGCATCGGTTTATGAATTGGGAGCGTCCGATCTTGACGGATTCCGGCGGGTTCCAGGTGATGAGCTTGGCCGAACTGCGCAAGCTGACCGAGGATGGCGTGACCTTTCGGTCCCATATCGACGGGTCCAAACATCTGCTGAGCCCCGAGCGCTCGATGGAGATCCAGAAGCTCCTGGGCTCTGACATCGTGATGTGTTTTGACGAATGTCCGGCGTTGCCCGCCGATCGTAAAGCCTTGGAAGACTCGATGCGGCTGTCCATGCGCTGGGCCGCGCGGTCGCGGGACGCGTTCGGGGATCGGCCCGGCTATGCGCTGTTTGGCATCCAACAGGGCGGGCTTGAGGAAGATCTGCGCGCCGAAAGTGCCGAGGCTCTGCGTGAGATTGAATTCGACGGCTATGCGGTGGGCGGCCTTGCCGTGGGCGAGGGGCAGGAGGCGATGTTTGGCTGCCTGGATTTCGCGCCGGACCAACTGCCCGTTGATAAGCCGCGCTATCTGATGGGCGTGGGTAAGCCGGATGACATTCTGGGTGCTGTGAAACGCGGCATTGATATGATGGATTGTGTTCTGCCCTCACGTTCTGGGCGGACGGGGCAGGTCTGGACACGGCGCGGGCAGCTCAACATCAAGAACGCTCGCCACGCAGATGACCCTCGCCCGCTTGACGAAGATTGCACCTGTCCGGCCTGCCGCAACTATTCGCGCGCCTATCTGCACCACGTCTTCCGTGCGCAAGAGATGATCTCGGGCATGCTGCTTACCTGGCACAACCTGCATTATTATCAAGAACTGATGCAGGGGATGCGGGACGCGATCGCCGAGGACTGGTTCGATGCGTTTGAAGCGGATTTTCATGCCATTCGAGCGGAGGGAGATATTCCGCCGATTTGACGATGCGGCGCCACAGTGTTGCCGGGATTGCCCGCAACGTTCGGTCCATCTGGAGGTGCCCAAGATCATGCTTAGACGGCTTTACCGCCAGCGGCGGCGCATTTTGCTTTTCATCACTTTGTTTTCGGTGGCATTTGCTATTTTTGCGGTCGGCAACACAGAGTTCCGCTTTGTTGTGAAAAACGAGATGAACGGGAACACAACCCTGTTCATTACAATCGCGACAGGGCTTGTGACCGTTGGCGCGGGCCTGTTAGCGGCCCTCGTTGTCCTGCTGGCTCCGGGCTATCGCCGTGCATTGGAGCCGGCGGGTTTGGCGCTTGTGCTTCAGGCGATCATTGAACGGTCGTTGTCCGGGATGCCGATCTGGGACCATGTCAGCGCATTCACGTGGATCAGCTTTTTTGCGATCTTCTACGCGATCGCCTTCGCGCTGGAGCGAGATTTCTTACGCAGCGCGGGGTTGAAAATGACCTATCATGCGCGCGCCACCCGCAAGCTGAACGCAACGCCCGCCGCCATTTGGGCGGCAATCGCACCCAGTCAAGAGACCATGAGAAGCTATTGGACAGGATCATTGACCCGCGTGGACGCCCGCCCCGATTGGGGGCCTGAAGCCTATGAAGTGCATTTTCGGCTGGGCGCGTTCGGGACGCTTGTTCAGCGACACGTTCGAACGATTTGGGATTGGCCCCACCGCTTTTCGTACGACTATGCTCCAGTCGATGACGTGCCCAGACGGGCAGGTGTGCGGGGGAGGTGCAAGGCCGAACTTGCTAAAGTTTCAGACGATCAGGTTGAGGTGGCGACTGAGGATGAAATCATCGAACTCGGCTTCGGGACCTGGTCGCTTCTTTGGCTGGACGATAGCGCGCAGTCCGACCTCGATGCGCTTCAAGCACGGCTCAGTGGGCGCCGCGACTGGTCTATCGCTGGGTGGAGCGCACGCAAGATGGCGATGGCGTGATTTAGGCGATCAAGACCAAAGCCCAACCCGCGAGTCCGATCTGGATCAGTTGAATAACAACCGAAAAGCCATGCAGCCGTTTGAAGGCGCCTTGATCGTCGCGATCGGTGGCCGCGTTGATCTGAGGCATCAGGATTTGCCGCGCATAGATTGTGCTAAGCGCGATCATCGCCAAAAACATACTGGCCGTGCCGGAGGCCCAAAACGTGACGATTGCCGACAGCGCCCCGAGACAAATGATCGCGAGATAGTAGTACGGGAACGTGCCGCGCAGGAGTGGGCGCACCTGCGCCATCGGCAATTGTGCGAACAGGACCGGTGCGAAACCGAAGCTGTAGAATACCATCCCGCCGAACAAGGTGGCCGTCAGGATCAGGTTGAGGACATCTAGAAACATGCCGATGCATCTAGCCTCCGATGCGACAAATCAAGATTGCCGGGTTTTCCACAGCATTTTGCGCTCGTCTGCTGTCATACCCCAAAGGGTGGGTTGTGCCTCCGACGCGCGAAGTGCAGAGTTTGACCTGAGGCACGTGGGCGCCACATCGCTTGAAACGGGCGAACTTCAACCCCACGTTAACACATCCTGAAGTGGAGGGGGGTAAGTTGCCGCTAAGCGGGGCTTGGCCCTCGGCCCGAAAAAATGGAAGGCGTCAGGCTTATGCCAGAGCAAACAACCTATCCCGTCCTGCCCCTGCGCGACATTGTCGTGTTCCCGCATATGATCGTGCCGCTTTTTGTGGGGCGCGAAAAATCCGTGCGTGCCTTGGAAGAGGTGATGCAGGACGACAAGCAGATCCTGCTATCGAGCCAACGCGACCCGGCGGAAGATGATCCCGGCCCCGATGGCATCTATGACATGGGTGTGTTGGCCAATGTCTTGCAGCTTTTGAAGCTGCCCGATGGCACCGTGAAGGTGCTGGTCGAAGGCCGCCGCCGCGTGCGGATCGATGAATACACGGCGACTGAGCAGTTCTTTGAGGCACGCGCGACTGAATTGGCCGAAACCACCGGCGATCTCGAAGCGATTGCGGCACTGACCCGCTCTGTGGCCGAAGAGTTCGAGAAATATGCCAAGGTTAAGAAAAACATTCCCGAAGATGCGCTGACCTTGGTGTCAGAGGCATCGGATCCGGCGAAACTGGCCGATCTCGTCTCGGGTCATCTGGGCATCGAGGTGGACCAGAAGCAGGAGCTTCTGGAAACGCTGGAAGTCGCCGGGCGGCTGGAGCGGGTCTACGGCCTGATGCAGGGCGAAATGTCAGTTCTACAGGTCGAGAAAAAGATCAAGACACGCGTGAAATCGCAGATGGAGCGCACACAGCGAGAATATTACCTCAACGAACAGATGAAGGCGATCCAGCGCGAATTGGGCGATGGTGAAGAGGGCGCGGGCGAAGTCGCGGAACTCGAAGAGAAAATCGCCGAAACCAAGCTGTCGAAAGAGGCGCGCGAAAAGGCCGAGGCCGAGCTGAAAAAGCTCAAGAACATGTCGCCGATGAGCGCCGAGGCGACCGTGGTGCGCAACTACCTTGACTGGATGCTGTCGATCCCGTGGGGTACGAAATCCCGCGTGAAAAAGGATCTGGGCCGCGCGCAAGAGGTGTTGGACAACGACCATTATGGCCTTGAGAAGGTCAAGGAACGGATCGTCGAATATTTGGCCGTGCAGCAACGCTCGAAAAAGCTGAAAGGCCCGATCATGTGCCTTGTCGGCCCGCCGGGCGTGGGGAAAACCTCGCTTGGGAAATCGGTGGCGAAGGCGACGGGGCGGGAGTTCATCCGCATCTCGCTGGGCGGCGTGCGCGATGAAAGCGAAATTCGCGGCCACCGCCGGACCTATATCGGCTCGATGCCCGGTAAGATTATCCAGGCGCTGAAAAAGGCTAAAACCACCAACCCACTGATTTTGCTCGATGAGATTGACAAGATGGGTCAGGATTTCCGGGGTGATCCGGCCTCGGCCATGTTGGAGGTGCTGGATCCCGAACAGAACGGCACTTTTGTGGATCACTACCTTGAGGTCGAATATGACCTCAGCAACGTGATGTTCCTAACCACGGCGAACTCCTACAACATGCCAGGCCCACTCCTGGACCGGATGGAGATCATCCCGCTGGCCGGTTACACCGAGGATGAAAAGGCCGAGATTGCCCATCGGCACCTGATCCCGAAACAGGTCAAGAACCATGGGTTGAAGGCCAAGGAATTCACGTTGGAGCCCGAAGCGCTGCAAGAGATGATCCGCACCTATACCCGCGAGGCGGGCGTGCGGAATCTGGAGCGAGAAATCGGAAAACTCGCGCGGAAAGCGGTCACGCGGATCGTCCGCAAACAGGATGAAGAAGTTGTCGTAACCCCCTACAATCTCGACGATTTCCTGGGCGTGAAGAAGTTTCGTTACGGCCTAGCCGAGGATGCCGATGCAATCGGTGTTGTGACCGGGTTGGCCTACACCAGCGTCGGTGGTGACCTGCTGCACATCGAGGCGTTGAAGCTGCCCGGCAAAGGGCGGATGAAAACGACCGGTAAGCTAGGCGATGTGATGAAAGAAAGCATCGACGCCGCGGCCAGCTATGTGCGGTCCATCGCGCCAGAGATCGGAGTGAAGCCGCCGAAATTCGACCGGATGGACATCCACGTCCACGTGCCCGATGGCGCGACACCCAAGGACGGGCCAAGTGCGGGCCTGGCCATGGTGACCTCTATCGTGTCGGTGCTGACGGGCATTCCCGTGAAGCGCGACATCGCCATGACCGGCGAAGTCAGTCTGCGCGGTAATGCAATGCCGATTGGTGGTCTGAAAGAGAAGCTGCTGGCGGCGCTGCGCGGTGGGATTACCACCGTGCTCATCCCTCAAGAGAACGAAAAGGATCTCGCCGAAATCCCGGACAATGTGAAAGAGGGGTTGAAGATTATACCCGTCAGCCATGTTTCCGAGGTTTTGGAACGCGCGTTGGTCACCGCACCCGAAGCGATTGAGTGGGACGAGGCCGCCGAAGAAGCAGCCGCCGCGGCCCGCGCCGCCGAACGTGACGGGGCAGGGTCCGCCACCGCCCATTAATCCGGCGCTGACACCTATTCCGAAACCCGCTGAGCCACTGGCTTGGCGGGTTTTTTCGTGAGTTCGGCGCCGCGCTTTGCTGTGGCGCATGCAGTCGGACCGTTGGACGATCAGCATATTCCGCGATGAGATCTCATCGTGACACGCCGTATATCAGCCAGTTAATCGCGCCGTTTTGGCCCGAATTGCCCGGAATTTGCCGCGAAAGCGTGGCGCGGCGGGCACGGGCGTTAACCGATTCGCTTCGAAAAACCCTCCAGACTTGCGATTGAGCGGCTGGCCCCTCCAACGTGACGTTAACGTTTGTTGTGTATGCGAGTGGGATCAAAGAGATGAGCCCCATGCCCGAGATCAATCGCCGTCGTTTTGTGATCGCGGCTGCCTCAATGCTGTCGGCGCCAATGCTGGCAAAAGGTGCAGAGGCGCAGGCGGCGCCGCAAAGCTTCGCGGGGCGCGGGGCGATCCGGCGCGGTGTCGACGCGACCGTGACGCGTGTTCCAACCGCGCAGCCCTTGGTGGCGATGACATTCGACGATGGACCGCATCCGAACCTGACGCCCCAGCTTTTGGATATGCTGCGCGCCCGCGGCATCCGTGCGACGTTTTATGTGATCGGGCGCAACGCGGCGCGCTACCCGCAAATCCTGCAACGGATGGTGGCTGAGGGGCATGAGATCGGTAATCACACCTATTCCCATCCCAGCCTGTTTGGCCATTCCGACGCGTCCGTCTTGAACCAGATCGACCGAACCAATCAGGCTGTCTATGCCGCGGTCGGGCGCCCGCCGGTCACGATGCGACCGCCTTACGGCAATCTTTATGATCGCCAGCGGCTGATGCTGCACCAGGCCCGTGCGATGCCGACAGTGCTGTGGTCGATCGACACGCTGGATTGGCAGCGGCCAGGCTCCGGCGTTGTGGCCCAACGGATTGTCCATGGCAGCCATACGGGCGGGGTGATCCTGGCCCATGACATCCACTCGGCCACCGTGCGTGCAATGCCGGCCGCGCTCGATGGTGTCGCGGCGCGGGGGTTTCGCTTTGTGACAGTCTCTGAACTGATTGGATGGCCGCGGTGGGATCGCCGCCGTCTGCGTCTGGCGGGCGCATCGCGTTAGAGCACCCGGCCACTTGAACAAACCATGACAACCCGTGCGCGCCCTCTTGCAGAGCGCGCCGAGGCCCGCTAAACCCCACGCACCCGGCGGGTGATTAGCTCAGTGGTAGAGCGCTTCGTTCACATCGAAGATGTCGGGAGTTCAAATCTCTCATCACCCACCACCCCCTTCTTTCACGCGTGAATAGCGCTTTCTATCGGGAAGTTCGCGGCTGTTCTGATGGGCCATTCCCATCGTCACCCCAAGACAAGTCCGCAAGCTCGCGCCTGAGGGCGGCATCCATGCATTGTGTGCACAGTCTGTGATCGGGCAGGGCACCGTGGCGGGTGAAAGCCAAAAGGCGGTGAAGAATATCGGACATCATCGCAGACCTCCCAATAGTTCGAGACCGGTGGCGGGTTTGGGGCGCGGTGGCAGACCGAGATCGCGGGCCATATGCGGGTCACGGGTGATATCGGCCAGATGGCGCATTTGTTGTGCCTTAACGGCACGCAGCCACCAATGCCGCCAGGGCGCGCGCAACGGATGGTGCGGCGCGGAGCGGCGGGGCGAAGAAATCTGAATAGACATGGGAATACCTCTTGGCGAATCGTTGCGATTACAGGACGCTACGACCTCAAGCTCACTTGAGGTAAAGCGCTAAATGTCTTCAGTTGCAAAGGATTTGAGTGTCGGAGAGATGGCCGCGCGGGCAGGCGTCGCGGTGTCGACGCTGCATTATTATGAGGCCGAGGGGCTGATCCGATCTTGGCGCAATGGCGCCAATCACCGTCGCTATGATCGGCGAGAGCTGCGCCGCATCGCAATTATCCGCACCGCTCAAGCGGTCGGTGTGCCCCTGAGCGAGATCAAAGTAATGTTCGACGACTTGCCCGATGACCGGATCAAGGCCGACGATTGGGCCCGCGCCGCGACAATCTGGGCGGACCGGCTGGATGATCAGATCGAAACATTGCTGCGTTTGCGCGATCAGATGGGGGCGTGCATCGGCTGTGGCTGCCTGTCGATGGATCATTGCCCGCTCTACAATCCCGATGATCGAATGGGCGCGCGAGGTGCGGGTCCAAGGCGTTGGGTTGGTGAGACCTCGGAACGTTCAGCGGTGGACGCGGTCCGCGCAAGCAAGCGGCAGGATCAGGTCGATGAATGATCTGCCGCCGCTTTATATCCTGCGCCATGGCGAGACGGAATGGAACGTCGTGACCCGCCTGCAAGGGCGCCTGGACAGCCCATTGACCGAGTTGGGCCGGGCACAGGCCCTGGACCAGGGGCGGATCCTGGCGCAGGCGTCGATCATGTCCACGGAGTTGCGTATCAGCCCGTCGGGGCGGGCGATCAAGACAGCGGAATTGGCGTTGCCCGATAAGATGGCGGAGGCGGTGATCGATCCGCGCTTGGTTGAGGTTGATCTGGGCGCCTGGCAAGGCTGCACACCGGCGCAGGTGGCGCAGATGGCCCCCGATCTGGATATGTCCGATCCGCATCTGTGGAAGTTCACGTCGCCGGGCGGCGAAAGCCTGTCCGCGATGACCGAACGGTGCCGCGCCGTCTTGGCAGAGCTGACGCGTCCGACGATCCTCGTGACCCATGGCGTCACCTCGCGTGTCTTGCGCTGTCTGGCGTTGGGGCGCCCGCCTGAGGCGCTGAGCGCCGTGGCGGGAGGGCAGGGGATCGTTCATTTCATCGCCGAGGGTCGGGCCGAGATCTTAGGGCTGCGATAGGCCCTTGCCCCCCGGGCCAACCTTTTGCTAAGCCCCGCATCGGTTCGGGTGGTTAGCTCAGTTGGTAGAGCGTCTCGTTTACACCGAGGATGTCGGGGGTTCGAGCCCCTCACCACCCACCATTCTCAAGTCTACAAGGCGGTCACACGCCGATCCACATGGGATACTGGCGGTTTTTGCAGCGCTGCGCCTATAGTGTAGCACCGGCAATTTGAGCGAGACGCCTTACAATGACTGACCCGAGCCAATCCGCGCCGCAACCTTTTGGCGGCGATAGTCCCTATCAGAGCGCGTTTATCATCTACATCCTCTATGCGGTGGGCTTTGCCTTGGCGCTGACTGCGCTTGCCGGCGTCGTTTATGCCTATATCGAAAGGGGCAAGGATCCGGGGCTCGACACTCATCTGAGTTTTCAGATCCGCACCTTTTGGTGGGGCTTGCTGATGCTGGCGGTGGGCGTGCCGACCTCCTTCGTCCTGATTGGGCTACCGATCCTGCTGTTTTGGGCCGTCTGGACATTGGTGCGGATCATCACGGGCATTCAGCTTGCCCATGCGCAGCGCCCGATCTCTGGCGTGGAGATGCTGGGTATGAAAGCGGTGTAATGTGCAGCGGCGCGCAGCCAGCGTGTTGCCGCACCGAGTTGGCGGGCAGGGCGCGCGCACTTAGCTATGGCCTAGACCCGAACAACCCCGGAGGCCCCGCGCCATGAGTTGGAATCCTGCCCTCGACCCCGATTGCCCCACCGGTGACGATGTGGATGCAATTGAAACCGTGATCGTACCACGCGCCCGCGACCTTGGTGATTTTGAGGTGCGCCGCGCTTTGCCAGCGCCCAAGCGTCAGATGGTCGGCCCCTTCATCTTCTTCGATCAGATGGGCCCAGCCGAGTTTCTGACCGGCAATGGGGTCGATATCCGGCCCCATCCCCATATCGGCCTGTCGACCGTCACCTATCTGTACGAGGGCAAATTTCATCACCGCGACAGTCTGGGCACCGATCAGTGGATCGAACCCGGCGCGGTGAACCTTATGACGGCGGGCCATGGGATCACCCATTCCGAGCGGATCGATGGCGACATGTTGCGTAATCCCTACCGGCTGTTTGGGATCCAGACCTGGATCGCCTTACCGAAGGATGCCGAAGACATTGCGCCTGCCTTCGTGCACGCTGGAAAGTCCGAGCTTCCGTTTCTGGAGGGCGAGGGCAAGGAACTGCGCCTGATCCTCGGACATGCCTATGGCGAACGCGCGCCCGTCGAAACGCCGTCCGCGATGTTCTATGCCGATGCGCATTTGCAGCCCGGCGCCAAGCTGCCCATGCCCGACGACCATGAGGATCGTGGCGCCTATGTCGTGCAAGGCACGGTCACGATTGCGGGCGAGAGCTTTGGCGCGGGCCAGATGATGGTGTTTCGGCCCGGGGACCGTGTCTCATTGACAGCCGGGGACCAGGGTGCGCGGGTGATGATCCTGGGCGGCGATACGCTGGAGGGCCCGCGGCACATCTGGTGGAATTTCGTGGCATCTTCCAAGGAACGGATCGAGGAAGCGAAAGAGGCCTGGCGCCAGGGTGATTGGCAACATGGTCGCTTTCAATTGCCGCCCACCGACGATGCGGAGTTCATTCCGCTGCCCGATCGGTGATCCGCGCGATTTGCCTTGTGCTGGCCCTGGCCGCGACGCCGGCCTGGGCCGAACGCCATGCCGATTGCCCCAATGAACGGCGTCTTTCCGGTGTTCCGGAGGATGTGGGGCCGAACATACGCACGCGGTTTATTGCGCCGCCACGTCTGGTGGGCGGTGAGGTCACCTGTCTGTTGGTTGCGGTTGAGGGGGGCTATTCCCGCTTCATCGAGGAAGTTCTGCCGGGACAGGCCGGGCGATTTGCGATGATCCATGGTCATCTGGGTGTCACGCTGAGCGATCGGAATGGGTCTGGCGATGGTCGGGATGTGGCCGAATGCGTGCACTCCGCTGACGACTCTCTGACCTGCTGGGTGGACCTGTCACAGAGCGGTGGCGGATTGCGGCTAACCTATGGTCTCGCATCCGATGGCGCATTGCAGGTGCAAGACCTGCGCCGGAACCCGGCGTTTTTGGCCGACGCGGATTTGGATCTGATTGTTCCGGGGCAGGGCGCAATGCTGCGGCTTGAGCGGGGTATGGCTCCCGGCGCCGCGGATTTGCGCGCGTTCGAGGCGGCGCTGGCCGAGGGGCGGCATGGGCTCGATATTCTGGCGCGGGCGGGCGCTGGGGGTCTGCGGATCACGGCGGAGGATCTGCAACGGGACCTGGCCCTCGCGCGGCGTTTCTTCTCGATCCTGCTGCCGGAAATCCTGCCGCGCTAGCGACCGCTTATCACGCTTGTGGCGGCGAACACTTCGCTGCAATTTGGTGGCATGGATCTGCGCCCCGCCACCGCTCTGGATTTGCCCGATATCGCGCGGTTGCACGAATCCAATTGGCGCCGCGATTATGCGAATGTCCTGCCTGAGATCGCGTTGGGCGCACGTTTGTCTGACTACATGGCTGCGACATGGCATGGCGGAGCGCTGATCGATCATCGTGTGATTGCCGCGCGCGATGAAGACGACCGGCTCATGGGCTTTGCCGCGATGCAAGACGAAGGCCCCCATGGCTGCGCCTATCTCGATGCGCTGCATGTGGCGCCCAAGGCGCGGGCGCAAGGCGTTGGGCGGGCATTGATGACCGCGATTGCCGTGCTGTCGATGCCCGGCGCGCTGTCGCTGGAAGTGCTGAGCGCCAACCGTCCGGCGCGGGCGATCTACCGGCGTTGGGGCGGGCGCGAAACGTCGGAGTTTCAGGACACCATTTTGGATGTTTCTGTCCCGGCTGTCGCGGTGGGCTGGCGCGACACGGCGGCGCTGCTGGACCGGTTGCGCGGTGGGTCGGGCAATGTCTGACATCGCCGCCCGGATCGGGCCCGAAACGCCCAGCCGAGCCATCTTACTGATCCTGATCTCGATGGTCTGCATTTCGGTGAACGATATGCTGATCAAGCTGCTGTCGGGGGATTATCCGCTGCATCAGATGGTTTTCGTGCGATCCGCCATTGGTTTGGTGATCACGCTGGTGATCGTACGCGTCCAGGGCGGGTGGCGGTTGCTGAGGACCGAGACGCCCGTCTTACATCTGATCCGCGCCTTTCTATTGGTGGCGGCGAATATGCTCTATTTTTCGGCCCTTGCGGTGATGCCCTTGGGGGTGGCGACGGCCTTGTTCTTTGTGGCCCCGCTGTTCATCACCTTGCTGGCGATCCCGGTGTTGGGCGAGACAGTCGGCCGCCACCGGATCACCGCGCTGTTGATTGGATTTGCGGGCGTGGCCGTGATGGCGGCGCCCGGCACCGATTGGGCCGATGTGCCGCGGTCCGCTTTGGCACTGCCGATTGCCGCCGCCGCCTGCTATGCGGGTATGCAGGTGATGACACGAAAGTTGGGCGCGAAATCCCCCGCCGTGGCGATGGCCACCTATGTGCAAAGCGCGTTTCTGGTTGTGTCGGTCTTGTTTTTCCTCAGCGTCGGCGATGGGCGGTTCGCGGAGCGGGTCGATAGCGAAAGCCTGGTGTTCCTATTGCGCGCCTGGGTCTGGCCCGCGCCCGCGGATCTGTGGAAATTTGCGCTGATGGGCGTGATGGTCGGCGTGATCGGCTACAGCTTGGCCCAGGCTTACCGGATCGGAAACCCGGCAACCGTGGCCTCCTACGAATATGTGGCGCTGCCCATGGCCATCGGCTTTGGCTGGGTGGTGTTTGGTGAGGTGCCGACGCCTGTCATGGTGTTGGGCGCCGCCTTGATCGCGGGGGCGGGCATCTACGTTTTCGCGCGCGAGCGGCGTCGCGGGGGCAGGGGGCCCGCGGCGGATCGCCCGTTGCGGCGGGGCTGAGGCGGGCAATTTCGCCCTTGCATCGACAAAGGCGCGTTTGGGCGGGCTTGGGCGCTTGACGGGGCTGTCTGGCCAGCATAAACCGCCCCTCACGCCGGGGCGCCCGGCGCCAAGGGTGAGCGGTTGTAGCTCAGTTGGTTAGAGTACCGGCCTGTCACGCCGGGGGTCGCGGGTTCGAGCCCCGTCAACCGCGCCACCACCCTTACGCAGCGCCCCAGCCCGATGCGCGGTTGTAGCTCAGTTGGTTAGAGTACCGGCCTGTCACGCCGGGGGTCGCGGGTTCGAGCCCCGTCAACCGCGCCACTTTTTCCTGATGTTAAGATGTTGCGGGGCAGGGCGCGCGTCCTCAAGCCCCCTTACGGGAGCCATCGCCCGCCCGCGTTGCCACGGATAGGTGGCCAGGCCGTGCGGATGATCTTACGTTGCGCCGACTGTGATCGGCGCTAGTGTTTCTTCATGCGTGTTTTTTTGCCCCTCGTTGTCTTTGCCTACGTGACCCCTGCCGCAGCGCAACAGGCCACTTTTCCGGTGACCTTGGATCTTCCCGCGATCTTTTCCTTGGCCGAGCAGCCGTATCTGACAGAGGAGGCTTTTCGGCAGGCTCTGTTGCGGGCCCTGCCGTCTTTCTATCGCGACCCGGTCGAGCCTGATCTACCACCTACCGATCCGCTGTTGTGGTCCATCAACGGCGACTTCGCGGATCCCACGGGACCATTGATCGGGGGCGGGATCTTGACCTGTGCGCGCTACGGCGTCGAGACCCGCGATTGGTTTGCGTCGCGGCGCGCGACGGACCGGGAGGTCTTTGACCTGACACGCCACGTTTTGCCCTGGTTCGACGATGCAGATATTTGGCCCGACGGAGCCATCGCGCGCCTGGCTTGCACCTTGGTATGGGACGATACGCGCTCGGTGGCGATTGTCTCGCAAGCGGCCGCCGAGGATGTGCTGGAGCAGATGTTTGAACATGTTGCCCCCAATACGCGCCCGGATGCCTGGGCGACTTACGGCGATAGTGGCTACCGGTTGGATGCTGGCGGCGGGCGCGCCGACAGTGTGGTTCGGGCCGACAGCGCGTCGGTGATCCTGACAATTGGATATCAGGAACTGCGCTTTCGTTCGTTCCTGATGAATGGTGGCGCCTAGCCGCGGTGGATCCAGCCGCCGCCTAAGATCCGCCCGCCTTCGGGCGCGTAAAACACACAGGCTTGGCCTGGGCTGACACCGTCTTCTGCCACGGCCAGTTCGACTTCGGCGCTGCTTTCCGAAAGCGGACGGATCGTTGCCGCGCGGGGCGGGCGTGTCGAGCGGATTTTGACGTCCAACTCCCAGGCATCTTGGCTATCGAACGGTGCATCGCCCAGCCAGTTGATCTCGCGCACGGGGATTGTGCGGGTCGACAGCGCCTCTTTCGGTCCCACGATTACGCGCCGCGTCTCTGGATCCAGCTTCACAACGTAAAGCGGGTCGGCCAGCCCGCCGATCCCCAGGCCGCGCCGTTGGCCAATCGTATAGTGGATGACGCCGTTATGCTGGGCCAGCACATTGCCATCCATGTCCACGATCTCACCGGGATCGGCGGCTTCGGGGCGCAGCTTTTTGATGACCGAGGCATAATCGCCATTCGGCACGAAGCAGATATCCTGGCTGTCCGGTTTGTCGGCGACACTGAGCCCGTAGCGCGCGGCCAGCGCCCGCGTTTCATCCTTGCTGGCCAGATGTCCCAGAGGAAAGCGCAGGAAATCGAGTTGTTCCTGGGTGGTCGAAAACAGGAAATAGCTTTGGTCGCGGGCGGCATCGGCGGCGGAATGCAGTTCGGCCTTCTGGGCGCCCATCTTGCGCTGGATGTAATGGCCTGTCGCCATGCAATCGGCATCCAGATCGCGCGCCGTGCCCAGCAGATCCTTGAATTTCACCTGTTCGTTGCAGCGGATACAGGGCACCGGCGTGGCGCCACCCAGATAACTGTCGGCGAATTCATCGATCACCGCGTCTTTGAAGACGTTCTCGTAATCCAGAACGTAGTGGGGAAAGCCCATCGTTTCGGCGACGCGGGCGGCATCATGGATATCGCGGCCCGCACAGCACGCACCCGTCTTTGCCAGTGCCGCTCCGTGATCGTAAAGCTGCAGGGTGACACCGACAACGTCATACCCTTCATCTGCCAGCATCGCGGCCACGACCGAGCTATCCACACCACCCGACATGGCCACGACCACCCGCGTATCGGCGGGGGCTTTGGCAAAGCCAAGCGAGTTTACTGGGGCAGGGCGGTCCAGCGCCATGGGAATGTCCTTTAGGCCGTGTCTAGCATCGATCCGCCGATATAGGCAGGGGCGGCACAATCGCAAGGTCTGCTTACGTGATCTTAAGCCTCGTTTGCCATGGTGCGTCGAAACACTCAACAGACCGAGGCCGAGATGTATATTCGCAAGATCCAAGGGCCGCATGCCGTGACGCTGCCCGATGGAACCACAATGACCCGCTCCGATCTGCCGCCAGCAGACACCACACGGTGGGTCGCCAGCCGCAAAGCTGCCGTCGTTCGGGCGGTCGATTTCGGGTTAATGACCGAGGAAGAAGCGATTCGGACCTACTCCCTGTCGGAAGAGGAGTTGGATTCTTGGCGCCATGCCGTCGCACGCCATGGCGAAAAAGCCTTAAAAGCAACGGCCTTACAAAAGTTCCGAGAATGAAGCTCAAAAAAAAAATGATGTTTTGGCGAATTCATTCGGTCCGGGTAACCTGTGATTAACTATTTCCGCCAAATCATAGCTGCAACAGTCGAGGCATACCCGGAGAGAACTGATGCGCGTTTTGCTAGTTGAAGACGACCCTACCACGTCCCGCAGTATCGAAATGATGCTGAAACACGCGAACCTGAACGTCTATTCAACCGATCTGGGTGAAGAGGGCATGGATCTCGCCAAGCTGTATGATTACGATATCATTCTGCTTGACCTGAATCTGCCGGATGTGTCCGGGCACGAGGTTTTGCGCCATCTGCGGACCGCCCGGGTCGAGACACCGATCCTGATCCTGTCGGGCCTTGATGACCCGGATAACAAGCTCAAAGGGTTTGGGTTCGGGGCGGACGACTATCTGACCAAACCGTTCCACCGCGAAGAGCTTGTGGCCCGCATCCACGCGATCATTCGCCGCTCGAAAGGTCATGCGCAATCGGTGATCAATACCGGTCGTATATCCGTAAATCTTGATGCAAAAACCGTCGATGTCGATTCAGTGCCCGTGCATTTGACAGGTAAAGAATACCAGATGCTGGAATTGCTGAGCCTGCGCAAAGGGACAACTCTGACCAAAGAGATGTTTCTCAACCATCTCTATGGCGGCATGGACGAACCGGAATTGAAGATTATCGACGTTTTCATTTGTAAACTGCGTAAAAAGCTTTCCGAGGCGACCGGCGGCGACACCTATATCGAAACCGTTTGGGGCCGCGGCTATGTCCTGCGCGATCCGGTGCCGGTCGGTGGCGAGATCGAGATTGCGGCTTCGGCCTAGGCACTAAGTTAGAGTTTCTGCAGCGACACAAAACGACCCGCGCCTCGGCCCGGGTCGTTTTTCGTTGCCCGCGCGGCGGACGGCTTTTCATCATCAACCCATGCGATAGATTGTCGATCTGGACGACATCGGCGCGGGCGCCTATCACCGGGATGGGCAAATGCTTGAATGCTGGGGAGGCGGTGGATGGCCAAGGAACATGAAACCGCTCAAACGCTTGCCGCCTCGCTAAGTGAAGCTGATGCCCAGTCGCGCCTGGCTGAGCTGGCCGAAATTCTCGGCGCTGCCAACCTCGCTTATCATGCCGCTGATGACCCGAGCCTGAGCGATGCCGAATATGACGTGCTCAAGCGCGAGAACGCGGCGATCGAGGCCCAGTTTCCCCATCTGAAACGCGCCGATAGTTCCAGTGATCAAATCGGCGCAGCGCCAGCCGAGGCTTTCGCCAAACTGACCCATTCCATGCGGATGCTGTCGCTGGCCAATGCATTTGACGATGCCGATGTCACGGATTTCGTCTCAGGGATCCGTCGGTTTCTAGGTCTGGCGCCTGAGGCGCCGCTTTCCTTCACCGCCGAGCCCAAGATCGACGGGCTGTCTCTGTCGCTGCGCTACGAAAACGGCGCCTTGGTCAGTGCGGCCACCCGCGGCGATGGGGCGGTGGGGGAAAACGTCACCGCCAATGCGCGCACCATTACCGATATTCCCACCAAGCTGAGCGGCGCGCCCGAAATCCTGGAAGTGCGCGGCGAGGTCTATATGAGCCATGCAGATTTCGAAGCGCTCAACACCCGCCAGGCGGAGGCGGGCAACAAAACCTTCGCCAATCCACGCAATGCCGCCGCCGGATCGCTGCGGCAGCTCGACCCGGTGATTACCCGATCGCGCCCGTTGCGCTTTTTTGCCTATGCTTGGGGCACGCTGAGCGAGCCTCTGGCAGAGACACAGGCTGGCGCACTTCACCGCCTGAAATCTCTTGGGTTCCAGATCAATGACAGGACGGAAACCTGCTTGGATGTGGCTGAGATGATTGCCCATTATCATCGTATCGAAACGGATCGTGCGTCGCTCGGCTACGATATCGACGGGGTGGTCTACAAAGTTGATGACCTTGCCTATCAGGCGCGGCTGGGTCTGCGGTCGACCACGCCGCGTTGGGCCATCGCCCATAAATTTCCTGCGGAGCTGGCCTGGACGACCTTGGAGGCGATTGAAATTCAGGTGGGCCGGACTGGGGCGCTAAGTCCCGTTGCGCGGCTGACCCCGGTGACGGTTGGCGGCGTCGTGGTGTCGAATGCGACCCTCCACAATGAGGATTACATAGCCGGCCGCGATGCCAACGGCGCCTTGATCCGGGACGGCAAAGACATTCGCGCCGGCGATACGGTTCAAGTCTATCGCGCCGGCGACGTCATCCCAAAAGTGGCCGATGTGGATCTGAGCAAACGGCCCGACAGTACGCAGCCCTACATCTTTCCCGAGACTTGCCCGAAATGCGGCAGCCTCGCCATTCGCGAAGAAGGGGACGCCGTGCGCCGATGCACGGGCGGCTTGATCTGCCCGGCGCAGGCCGTCGAAAAACTGAAACACTTCGTGTCCCGCGCTGCGTTTGACATCGAGGGTCTTGGCGCCAAGCAAGTCGAAGCATTTTATCATTTGGGTTGGGTGCGAGCGCCGGCGGATATCTTCACCCTTCCCGCGCGAGATGCGGCTTTGGCGAAGGCGCTTCTTCCCGCCGCAGATATTGCGGCAAGCTGGACCTCTGGCGACGCGGAGGACAACGCGGCGCGCCTATCGGAACGGCGCGAAATGCTCACGGTGTTGGGTGTCGACCCGCTTCAGGATTTTGAGACGGCCTTATCGGTTTTGTCGAAGAAACCTCTCGCCGAGACAAAAAGCTGGGGTGAGAGATCTGCCAATAACCTGTTTCAAGCCATTGAAGACAAACACGATATCCCTCTCGCGCGCTTGATCTTTGCGCTCGGCATTCGCCATGTAGGTGAGGTTGCTGCCGCAGATCTCGCACGTCATTTCGGCACTTGGGAGGCGCTTGCCACCACCGTCGATGCCGCGGCCGATGCGGCGGCTGCCCATCGCGCGGCGGAAGAGGCCGAGACTGCCGAACGCGCAAAGGCGAGCGATGAAGGCCGACGCGCCAATCTGATCAAAGCGCGTGAAGCGGCCTGGGCCGAGACGGTGCCGGGGGCCAAGGCGGCCTGGGATGATCTGACCGGGATCGACGGGATCGGCACCACCGTGGCCGTGTCGCTGGTGACCACGTTCCAGCAGGACACGGAACGCAGTTCCATCAACGCGTTGATCGATCATCTCACAATCCAGGCCCCTGAAGCACGCGCAACCGAAAGCCCGGTGGCGGGCAAGATTGTGGTCTTCACCGGCAGTCTGGAAAAGATGACCCGGGCCGAGGCCAAGGCGCGCGCAGAGGCGCTTGGTGCCAAGGTTTCGGGCAGCGTGTCCTCGAAAACCGATTTGGTCGTGGCCGGGCCAGGGGCGGGGTCAAAAGCCAAGAAGGCCGCAGATCTGGGCATTGAGACACTCGATGAAGATGGCTGGCTTGAGCTGATCGGCGATGCCTGATGCACCGACCAGAGGCCGCCCACCGGCGCTGTTCCCGCTTTTCGCTGAGCTGGAAACGCTGGAGGGGATCGGCCCGAAAACGGCAAAGCATTATGCCGGAATTGGGGTCGAAACGCCGAAGGATCTGATCCTGACCCTGCCCGTGGGAGGGCTCGACCGCACCCGGCGCGACTCGATCCGTGAGGTCCCATTGCCGGGTCCAGCCACCGTTGAGGTCACCATCGGTGCGCATCGCAAACCCAAAGGGCGCGGGCCCTATCGGGTGGAGGTCGAGGATGCGCAGACCGCGTTTCATCTGGTATTTTTTCACGCCCGCGGCGATTACCTGGAAAAACAGCTGCCCCCCGGCGCCCATCGTGTCGTGTCGGGCAAGGTGGAGCTTTATGACGGCATTGCGCAGATGGCCCATCCCGATCACATGGTGGCGACGGAGGATGCGGGGAGCATTCCGGTGTTCGAACCGGTCTATCCACTCTCCCAGGGTCTGACGCAGCGCGGCGTGTTCAAGGCGATGCAATCCGCCCTCAGCCGCGTGCCGGATCTCGCGGAATGGGCCGATCCCAATCTTATCAAAGAAAGAAATTGGCCAAGCTTTTCCGACGCGATCCGCAAGACCCATACGCCAACGGGGCATGCCGATATCAGCCGTGCCCACCCCGCGCGTGAGCGGCTTGCCTATGATGAGCTTTTTGCCCATCAGCTGACCCTGTCCCTCGCTCGATCACAGCGTCGTCGCAAGCCTGGGTTGGTCAGCAAAGGAACCGTTGCGCTCCGCGATAAGGTTTTGAAAAGCCTGCCTTATACGCCGACGAATGCTCAGATCCGCGCAATTGCCGAGATCACAGACGACATGGCGGAACCGCACCGGATGAACCGCTTGTTGCAGGGCGATGTGGGCGCGGGCAAGACGCTGGTCGCGTTGATGGCATTGCTCGCGGCGGTTGAGGCGGGCGGCCAAGGCGTGATGATGGCGCCGACCTCGATCCTCGCCGGTCAACACTTGCTCAACTTGCGTCCATTGGCCGAGGCGGCGGGTGTCGTATGTGACATCCTGACGGGTGCAGATAAGGGCGCCGAGCGACGAGACAAGCTGGCGGCGCTGGCGCGGGGCGATATCCACATTCTGGTGGGCACCCATGCGGTGTTTCAAGACGACGTCGCCTTTGCGGATCTGCGCCTGGCGGTGGTGGATGAACAGCATCGCTTTGGTGTGCGGGAACGAGTGCGGCTGAGCGACAAGGGGGCGGCTGCGGATGTCCTGGTGATGACCGCCACTCCGATTCCGCGCACGCTTAGCCTGGCGCAATATGGCGATATGGATCTGAGCATCCTGGACGAAAAACCGCCCGGTCGGACGCCGGTCAAGACGGCGATGATTTCGACCGCCCGCATTGATGAGGTCGTCGCGCGGCTTCGGACCGCTCTGGACGAGGGGCGGCAGGTCTATTGGGTCTGCCCGCTGGTGGAGGAATCCGAGGTCTATGACGCGACCGCCGCTGAAGAGCGGTTCAAAATGCTGCGCGCGGCGCTTGGCGACGAACATGTGGCGCTGGTTCACGGCCAGATGCCGCCTGCTGAGAAAAACGCCATCATGGCGCGGTTCAAGGCGGGTGAGACCCGTGTTCTGGTCGCGACGACGGTGATCGAGGTGGGGGTGGATGTGCCCAACGCGTCGATCATGGTAATCGAACAGGCTGAGATTTTCGGGCTGTCGACCTTGCATCAATTGCGCGGACGGGTGGGGCGGGGATCGGCTGAGTCCACGTGCCTGCTGCTTTACCGCGCACCGCTGGGAGAGACGGCGAAGCGGCGGCTTGAAGTGCTGCGTCAGACCGAGGACGGGTTTCGCATCGCCGAAGAGGATCTCGCCATCCGGGGCGCGGGCGATGTGATCGGAACCGCGCAATCTGGTCTGCCCCGGTTCCGCATCGCGGATCTCGAGGCGCAATCGGGCCTATTGGCCCTGGCGCAGAGCGATGCCCGTGCGCTGCTGGCGCTTGATCCAGACCTGACCTTCGAGCGCGGCCTGGCGGCAAAAACCTTGCTTTGGCTGATGGAACAAGACAAAGCCATACGTCTATTGAACGTTGGGTAAACACAGCCAAAACGCGTTTTGTTCGCGAATGTTCTTAAAAAGTTCTGGACAATTATTTCGAAAAGTGAGAACAAAACGCTAACACAGCGACAATCGAGGGAGCGCCACCATGATCCGCCAGACCACTGAAATCCTGACCCGCTCCCGCGCGACATTGATGAGTGACCTTCTGGGTCTGGCTGCTTTGGCGGCCATGACGCTGGCCATTTTGTACGTTCCCGGGGCGCTTTGACGCCTCGAGTCTGAGTTTCTGCCTGCGGTCCGCCAGATGTTGGCCGTTCCCGCGTCTTGTCCTCGCGCGAACCCTGTCCCGCCAATGTGATCCCTGCCTCGGGGATATCTGGCCCCGGATACGCATACCTCCCGCCGCCATCCTGCCCCGGATGCGCGGCGGTTTTTTTCTTGGGCGGTGGCATTGTTCGCCACGAAAAAGGGACGGAAAACATGCGTTTTCCATGCTACTGGGAATCAGATGGCGGGACTATGCGCAGGCTGTTGCGCGCTCGGCCTCCGCCAGGGCTTCCGCGGTGGCTTCTAGCGACAAAAGGATCGAGGCGTGGCGGTTGCGATAATCGCGCGCGGGGCTCAGCACTTCATAACCCATGAACGGAGCCCCGGGGGCGTCGCCGCCCTCTTTCAGCATCGCGCGCAAGGCGTCTCGGGCGGTTTCAATCTCGGCCCGGCTGCGCCCGATGATATGCGCGCCCATGAGAGCCGCTGAGGCCTGACCCAGGGCGCAGGCTTTCACATCCTGCCCAAACCGCGTGATCACACCGTCTTCGACATCCAGATCGACCGTCACCGTGGATCCGCAAAGCGGCGCGCGTTTCTTGACACTGGCCTGTGGATTTTCCAGCCGCCCGCGATGGGGAATATCTGCCGCCAACGCCAGGATGCGTCCGGAATAAAGCTTGATCAGATCAGTATCGCTTGCCATCGCTTTGCCTTTCTCACGCACCTCCCATAGGTAGCGGGCAGTTTCGAATTTGCAAAGGGGGATGCCCATGACTGCCTTTGACGCCGCCAGTCTTCGCTATGATGCCAATGGTTTGATCCCCTGCATCGCGCAGCAGGAGGGGACGGGCGAGGTTTTGATGATGGCCTGGATGACCCGAGAGGCTGTCGAGCGCACGTTGGAGACGCGGCGGGTCACTTATTGGAGCCGGTCGCGACAGGCGTTTTGGATCAAAGGCGAAACTTCGGGCCATACCCAGGATCTGGTGGACTTGAGGGTGGATTGCGACCGGGATTGCTTGCTGGCAATCGTGCGGCAGACCGGCCCGGCCTGCCATACCAATCGGCGGGTGTGTTTTTACACATCGGTGACGCAAGGTAAGGAAGTGGAGTTGATGGCGCCGGAGTGAGTCTTTTGTGTATTTGGGGGCTCTGCCCCCGTCCTTCGGACGCCCCCGGGGTATTTGCGGCCATTGGAAGAGGCCGCTAGAGCCCGACCAGGTTTCGGATCTCGTGAGGTGTGGCGCCCTCGGCACGGTAAGTGGCAAGCGCGCGCGCATCGTCGCGTTTGGCCAGACGCTTGCCATGTTCGTCACGGATCAGGCGATGGTGGTGGTAGATGGGCGTGGGCAGGTCCAGCAGACGTTGCAGGATAACGTGGATCTTGGTCGCTTCGAACAGGTCTTCGCCGCGGATCACGTGGGTGATGCCTTGGGCGGCGTCGTCGAGCACGACGCTGAGATGATACGAGCCCAGAAAGTCGCGGCGGGATAATACGATGTCGCCGATGCCATCTCTGATCTGGCGGTCGGTAAACTCGATGAGGCCCCGCATCGGGGCGGCTGTTTCAGTGAAACCGGCAAAGCGTTCTAGACCGGCTTGTGTGATCCGCCCATCCTTGGCCGAATGTGCCGCCCGCTCCATATCGAGGCGTAGAATGGTTGCGTCAGGAAGCGGATCGTTGGCTGGGCTGCGCCCCGCGCTTGGATATTGGCGGCGGCAAGTGCCGGGATAGATGACGCCGTCGGGTCCCATTGGAGGCTCGCCTTCATGGGGGGCGGCGGAGGCGACGAGGATATCGCGGCGGTTGCAGGTGCAGGGGAACAGCAGGTCGTCTCGCCAAAGCTGCTCCAACGCCGCGCGGTAGGCGGGCAGGCGATCGGATTGGCGCATCGGCGCTGCATCCCAGGTGATGCCGAGCCAGGCCAGATCGTTGCAAATCTGCGCCTCCCAGTGGGGTTTCGACCGCTGGCGATCGATATCTTCGATCCGCAGGAGAAAGGTGCCGTTGGCCTCGCGCGCCATGTCATGGGCCAGCAGCGCCGAATAGGCATGGCCCAGATGCAGGGGGCCGGTCGGAGATGGGGCGAAGCGGGTAATCACCTCGGGCGGCTGGCGGTCGGGCGCATCATCGCTATTGCGCTGCTTTCAAACCCGGCGCGATCCAGTCCGACCAGGCGGCCTTGGCGCGGTCGGTATAAGCTTTGTAGCGGTCTTTGCGGCCACGACGCCCGCCTTTTAGACCCTCGACCGGAGGGAAGAGGCCGAAATTCACGTTCATCGGCTGGAAGGTCTTGGCCTCGGCGCCGCCGGTGATGTGGGTGACAAGCGCGCCCATGGCAGTGACGTGAGGGATTTCGGGCAGAGCCTCTCCACGCAGTTCTGCGCTGGCCAAGCGACCGGCCAGCAGACCCATGGCAGCGGATTCCACGTAGCCCTCAACGCCCGTGATTTGTCCTGCGAAGCGGATATGGGGTTTGGAGCGCAGACGCATTTGGTCGTCCAGAAGCGTCGGCGAATTGATGAATGTGTTGCGATGTATCCCGCCAAGCCGTGCGAAAGAGGCGTTCTCCAAGCCAGGAATCTTTTTAAAAACAGAGGTTTGTGCACCGTACTTCATCTTTGTCTGGAACCCGACGATATTGTAGAGCGTGCCGAGTGCGTTGTCGCGGCGCAATTGAACGACCGCCCAGGCCTTGGTCTGCGGATCGTGCGGATTGGTCAGGCCGACAGGTTTCATCGGGCCGTGGCGTAGTGTCTCGCGGCCCCGTTCGGCCATCACTTCGATGGGCAGGCAGCCGTCGAAATAGGTCGCGGTCTCGCCTTCTTTGAACTCCGTCTTGTCGGCGGCCAGCAGCGCGTCGATGAAGGCCTCGTACTGGTCCTTCGTCATCGGACAGTTGATATAGGCCTCACGTTCTTCAAGCGTGTCGCCCTTGTCGTATCGTGATTGGCGCCAGGCGACGTCCATATCGATGCTGTCGGCATAGACGATGGGGGCGATGGCGTCGAAAAAGGCGAGGCTGTCTTGGCCCGCTTCCTCGGCGATGGCCCGGGCGAGGGCACCGCCGGTCAGCGGGCCTGTCGCGATGATCGTGGGGCCGCTTTCGGGCAGGGCGGTGATTTCGCCCGCTTCGATCTCGATCAACGGATGGGCTGTGAGGCGCGCGGTTACCGCTTCGGCGAAGGCGTCGCGGTCGACGGCCAGCGCGCCACCCGCGGGCAGTTTGTGCGCATCCGCCATTTCCATGATCAGGGAGCTCGCCGCGCGCATTTCCCAATGGAGCAGACCGACGGCGTTTTGTTCGTCATCGTCGGATCGGAAAGAGTTTGAGCACACCATCTCAGCCAGGTGGCCGGTGCGATGGGCGAAGGTTTCCACCTGGGGCCGCATTTCGATCAGGCGCACGGGCTGTCCCGCTTGCGCGGCCTGCCACGCGGCCTCGGACCCGGCCATCCCGCCGCCAATGATTGTGAGTTTGGTCATGGAAGGGGATGTAGAGACTTCCGATCCAAAGGAAAAGCATTCGCTTTACGCGTTTTCTGGCGGCGGCGGAACTGTGAGCCCGTTTGATCGGGTGGCTGGTGGGTTTTGGAGGTGGGTTTGTGTTGGGGAGGCCGTTTGCTGTGGCGTGTGCCTGCAAACAGGCCAGGTCGAGTGTGGATCGGCGAGTCGTGCGCCGCCTCAAGGATGCCTGCGGCGCCGCCAATGGCGGTCTACGATCCTTGACCCGGCGCCCCGACTCACACGGCGAAGCGGCCCGGGCCATGGGCGGCCAGCATCAAATAGCCGCCTGCGATGGTCCAGTTCTTGAATGCGATACTCATTTGCCAGGGATCATCCAGCAAGACGTGGAAAATGCTGGTGATCGCGCAATAGGCGGCGGCCAGAAGCGCCAGGGGGCGGGTGGCGATCCCAAGCGTCAGGCCGAGACCGGCGATCAGGGTGAACAGAGCGGCGGGCCAGATCAGCCAGCCGGGCAGGGCGGCCAGTGAGAGAAGCGCCTGCGCCTCTTCCGGGGAGGCCAGTTTCTGCGCCGTGCCTGCCAGCAGGAGCGCCGCGAGCAGCAGCCGCCCCGCCAGCGCCAATAGATCAGCCACGGCGCTCCAACGCGGTCGCGATCCGTTCCAGCGCTTCGGCTTGTTGCTTATGCGACGCTATTGAGGCCTTCATCAAGGTAAGATGCTCTACTTGCATAGCGCGAGCGTCCTCAGCCTGCTTTTCTTGGGCCGCGCTCGCGCGATCCATGGTTGTATTGGCGCGTCGGGATTGGAACACGTGAATGACAAAATACACGAGCAGTCCGACTGAAAAGATCGTTATGATATTCGACGTATCCATCGGCTGTCCTTCTCAAATAACTAAAGTGATCGTCAGTCCTCGCCATCCTCCTCGGCCTGATCGGCAATATAGGCGACGGAGACGACCTCTTCGCCCTTGCCGGTATTAAAGACGCGCACGCCGCCGGCGGATCGGGACCGGAAGGAAATGCCATCGATCGGCACGCGGATCGATTGGCCTGTCGACGTGGCCAGCATGATCTGGTCATCGAGATCCACGGGGAACGAGGCCACCAGATTGCCGCCGCGCATCGCCTTGTCGATGGCCATCACACCCTGACCGCCGCGGCCGCGCACGGGGTAGTCGTGGGACGAAGACAGCTTGCCCGACCCGCCCGAGGTGATCGTCAGGATCAGATCCTCCGCAGCCGACATCTCGGCGTAGCGTTCGGGCGACAGGTCACCTGCGGGCACGTCATCTTCTTCGGCCTCGGGCTCTTCGGTGACACCGGCCATCAGACGGCGCTGTTTGAGATAGGCGGCGCGCTCCTGCGGGTCGGCCTCGAAATGCCGGATGATCGACATCGAAACGACCTCATCGCCATTGGCGAGCCTCACGCCGCGCACACCGGTGGAGGCGCGGCTGTTGAACACGCGCACATCGGTGGCCGGGAACCGGATCGCCCGACCCAGCTTCGTAACCAGCATCACATCGTCATTATTTGACGCGATGCGGGCATTGATCATCTTCCAGCCTTCGCTTTCGCCCTCGAACTTCATGGCAATCTTGCCGTTGCGCATGACATTGGCAAAATCGCTCAGCGCATTGCGGCGAACGGTGCCGTGATCGGTGCAGAACACCACCTGCAGGTCTCCCCAATCGTCTTCGTCGCGATCCACGGGCATGATCGCCGCAATCCCGGTGCCGATCTCGATGGGCAGGATGTTTACGATGGCCTTGCCACGGCTGGAGCGGCTGCCTTGCGGCAGGCGCCAGGTCTTCAGCTTGTAGACCATGCCCGAAGTGGTGAAGAACAAAAGCGGCGTATGGGTGTTGGCCACGAAGAGCGACGTGACGACGTCGTCGTCTTTCATAGAGCCGCCGCTTAGGCCCTTGCCGCCACGCTTCTGGGCGCGGAAATCGGCCAAGGGCGTGCGCTTGATGTAACCGCCTTGGGTGATCGTCACGACCATATCTTCGCGCTCGATCAGGTCCTCGTCTTCCATATCACCGGACCAATCGACAATCTCGGTGCGCCGGTCGATGGCGAATTTCTCGCGGACCTCTGCCAATTCGTCAGAGATAATCTGAAGGATGCGCTCGCGCGAAGCGAGGATGGCCAGGTATTCCTTGATCTTGCCCGCGAGTTCTTCCAACTCGTCCGTGACCTCTTTGACACCGATCTGCGTCAAGCGTTGCAGGCGCAATTCCAGGATCGCGCGGGCCTGGATCTCGGACAGGTTGTAGGTGCCATCGTCGTTGGCGGTATGGGTCGGATCATCGATCAGGGCGATGAAGGGCAGGATTTCTGCGGCGGGCCAGCGTCGCTCCATCAATTTCGCGCGGGCCTCTGCGGCATCGGCGGAGGCCCGGATGGTGCGGACAACTTCATCCACGTTGCTAACAGCCACAGCCAGACCGCAGAGCACATGGGCGCGGTCACGGGCCTTGCGCAGCTCGAACGCGGTGCGGCGGGCCACGACCTCTTCACGGAAATCCAGGAAGGCGGTCAGGAAACCACGCAGCGTCAATTGCTCGGGCCGGCCTCCATTCAGGGCCAGCATGTTGCAGCCAAAGCTTGTCTGCATCTGGGTGAAGCGGAAGAGTTGGTTCAAGACCACTTCCGGCGTCGCATCGCGTTTCAGCTCAATGACCACCCGCACTCCGATCCGGTCGGATTCGTCGGCGACGCCACTGATCCCGTCGACTTTCTTCTCGCGGACCAATTCGGCGATCCGCTCGATCATGGTGGCCTTGTTCACCTGATAAGGGATCTCGTCGATGACGATGGCGTAGCGATCTTTGCGGATTTCTTCGGTATGGGTCTTGGCGCGGATGATGACGCTGCCGCGGCCCTCCAAATAGGCTTTCCGCGCGCCAGACCGGCCCAGGATGATCCCGCCAGTCGGGAAATCGGGGGCAGGGACGTAATCGATCAGTTCCTCAGATGACAGGTCCGGATTTGTGATCAAGGCCTGACATGCGTCGATCACCTCGCCCAGATTGTGCGGTGGGATATTGGTCGCCATCCCAACCGCGATGCCGCCCGCGCCGTTGACCAGCATATTGGGAAAGCGGGCGGGCAAAACCGAAGGCTCTTGCTGTTTGCCGTCGTAATTGTCGACGAAATCGACGGTGTCCTTGTCGATATCCGCCAGAAGAAAGGCGGCCGGGGCGTCCATGCGCACTTCCGTGTAGCGCATTGCGGCGGGATTATCGCCATCCATGGAGCCGAAATTGCCTTGCCCATCCAGAAGCGGCAGGCTCATCGAAAAGTCCTGCGCCATCCGCACCAGCGCGTCGTAAATCGCGGAATCGCCATGGGGGTGGTATTGGCCCATCACGTCGCCCACCGGCCGCGCCGATTTGCGGTAGGATTTTTCGTGGGTATTGCCCGTCTCGTGCATGGCGAACAGGATGCGTCGGTGCACAGGCTTCAAGCCGTCGCGCAGATCCGGGATCGCGCGGGAAATGATGACCGACATGGCATAGTCGATGAAGCTGGTCTTCATCTCTGCAGAAATGTCGATCGAGGGGCCGGAATATTCTGGCCGCTCAGGAGGGGTTTCTCCAGTCATTTCAGGGGGTTCTGGGGTGTCCGTCACGTGTCCGCCTGTTCGCTGTGTACAACGCTATATTTTGTTTGTCACAACTATACCGCCACGGGATATTGGGTTCAATGCCTATGCGCATCTCAGTGGCACCGGTCCGATGCGACTGCTAACACACTGTTTTTGTTGTATGTTAAGATTTTTGCGGCAAGATGATAGCGGACGGGAGGCAACCCTTAAAGAAGGTGCCGCACATGACTGAGACCGAGCTGATGTTAAAAGGATACGGGCTGACGACCGCAGAGATGATCTACCGGATGCCCGATTATCGGAGTGTTTTGAATACGTTCGTCTGGCAGGATTACGATCTGGCGCCGGATTATCCCAAGCTGTTTGAGTTCATCGAGTTTTGGCGAGATAAGATCGATGGACCTCTGCACAGCGTTCGTTTTACCCACCGACAAGAGATCACGCCGGGTGAATGGCGCAATGTGACGGGTGAGTTTTCACTGCACTAGCCACCGGGCGGGGCGCGACATTCTCACGAATTCCGTCACGGAAAACGTGGTTTTACGGCCCCGGCTGAGCTTGGGCGCTTGTCAGGCAGGTCGGCGCGCGGCGGCAATCCAGATCGCCGCCAGCACAAGGCAGGCGAGGCCGTTCCAGCTCGCCATGCTGAGCCCCAGGAAATGCCATGCCGCCTCGTTGCAGAGGATCAGTTGCGGCCCACTGGTCGTGTCGAACAGGTCTTCCACTGACAGGCTACCCAGATCTTGCGCCGCCGATGCGCCACAGACCTGTGGACCATCCCACCAGGCGCGCTCCACGCCCGTATGCATCAGCGATATCCCGGCATTGACCAGCATTGATGCAGCCCCAAGCCACGCAATCACCGCCCGCGGAAACACAACGCCGATCAGCGCAAGTACAATCGCTACCCGGTGCGGCCAGCGCTGCCACAGGCACAGCGCGCAGGGCAGCAATTCGCCGATATACTCGAAGGCCAGCGCCGCCAGGAACAATGCCAGGGATCCAAGACCCGCCAGGCCAATCAGATGGCTCCGTTTCATATGTTCCTCACAACCCAAGCCACGTCTTGATCAAGCTCGCCAATGTCGCTCCGGCAAAGATCAGCGATGCGATCCACGCCGTGCCAAGCATCGCACCGACAACGACAAGAATGCCATCCCGTTGCAACAGGCCCATCGACACGATGACGACCGCGAAACCCGGGACCGTATTTGTGCCGGGCAGGGGCACCAAAATCGATGCGCTGAACAACACCAATGCGGCGCCCATAACCTGATCCAAAGGCGCGCGCGTCAAGGCCACAAGTCGCGGGCGGCTGACCGCTTCGATCCGGCGCAGCCACGGTCTCGCGCGCCGCGCAAGGTTCTCCAACCCCTCCTTTGATACCGTTCGCGCGCCCAGTTTTTTCGGCAGCCACGGCGCTTTGCGCCCCAACAGGATCTGCCCCGACACGAACATCAGCGGCAGGGCGACGATCTGCGGGACACCGTACAGAAACGGGATGCAGCAGGGCAGCGCAAGCACCAGAAGAAACAAGCCGAACGCCCGTTCATGGAGCTGCGTCAAAATCCAGTCCAGTGAGACCGCATCCCCATCGGCGTCTTCCGCCAATTGGGAAAGCCTGTGCGAAATCGCCATTGCCTCGTTGGGGTGTGCCGTCATACCCGTGCCTCCTATGCGTTCTGGACCCGGTTGTTGCACCTGAATCACCGGCCCCGCCTAGCAAATCCGAAGCACGCTCACCAGCATGCGGCGGATCGGCACCGGCAGCGGTGTCACCATTCGGTCGGTCGATATATTTGGGCTGGACGAGATGTGGCGCCTTCGCTATCTCACACGCCTGGGCCCGAGTGGCGGAATTGGTAGACGCAGGGGATTCAAAATCCCCCGCCGCAAGGCTTGTCGGTTCGAGTCCGACCTCGGGTACCAGCCCAATCGATATAATCTCACCGAATAGAGACGCGCAGTGGCTATCAGGGTGGCGCCTGCGGGTCATGAGCTCGTGGGTCATTGCGCGACATGTTCTTGGGGTGACTCGCGTGAGCAATCAATTAGCCGCCTAGGTTTCACGGGGATGGTGAATTCAGGTGATGTGTTTTAAGCCTACTTCGGTATACATGTATTCCATAGGCGCCATATGATGCGATTCGATGGTTCAGCCAGCTCGGCTCGGCGTCCCTACGGCATCGATCGCGGAGCGTCATAAAGCGGCATTGCTGCAACTCTGAGGACGCGTCGCGCGGTTCGTGTCACCGCGCCGCCCTCAGCTTTCGGGCGATCCCCGGTCACTTTGTGGCCGAATTGGGGGTGGGGTCGTCCGATTGCAGCCGCTTCACCCATGTCGAAAAGGCGATGTACGAGGTGTGAGGTCTGTGGATTTCAGTTTGACTGCCCTGCGCGTGATTGGCGCCACGCCGCCCAATCCTCCGGCGTGTCCAAATCGACGCGTGCGCGCGCTCCGTCCAGAGGGATCAACGCCACCTGCCGCGCATGGGCTTTTAGGATCGACTTCGCTCCGTGATCGCCGTGCAGCGTCGCAAGCTGTTTCAGGTATTTTGACCCGAAGACAACGGGTTGTCCCGGTTCGCCATCGGCGCTCGCGGCTTGTACAATCGGCGCTACGCCTTGGCTGTGTAGCCCGAGCAGCAGATGCAAATCGGCCGCGCGGATGTCAGGCATATCGGCGAGCACGATCATCACGGCCTGATTTTTAAGCCCTGCGATACCGGCCCTGATAGAGGCTGCCATACCGTCATCATCTGTGGCCGTGATCACCTCGACATCCAGATCATCCAGCGCCGCCAGACGCTTGCTCTGATCCGGCCCAAGCACAACGCGCGTGGATCCGGCCTTGGCGCAGCGTTGCGCCATCAGCCGAAGCAGCGGCAGGCCGTCCACGTGTTCCAGCAATTTGTCTGCGCCGCGCATCCGGGTCGACTCGCCGGCCGCCAGCAAGATCAATGTCGCTTGATAAGCCATTGATTAACCGCGCATTCGTGTATTGTCTGCATCGAATAAAGGCGTGGTGATCAACGTGGCATCGCGCATCTGCCCCAGGATCTCGATTTGAACCGCGCGCCCGTCGACGGCCTGATCACGCGGGACAAACCCCAAGGCGACACTTTTCTGCGCATGGTGCGAATAGCCGCCCGAGGTGCAAAAGCCCTGCACAGCACCATCGATCCAGATCGGCTCATAAGCCACCACATCGGCATCATGGGCATCGACCTCAAAGGCGGCCAATAGCCGTTCGGGCGGCGCACTACGCTCCGCTTCGACGGCTGCGCGGCCAATGAAATCCATGTTCTTTTTCCAAGCGATAAAGCGGTCGAGCCCAGTTTCGGCGGGTGTATAATCCGGTGAGTATTCCCGCATCCAAGAGCCGAAAAACTTGTCCAGGCGCAGCGACATCATCGCACGCATTCCAAAGGGCTTCATTCCCTGAGGTTGACCGGCGGCCCAAAGCACATCCCAAAGCGCGCGTTGCTCCATCGCATCCACGTAGATCTCGTATCCGAGATCGCCGGTATAGCTGACACGTTGCACGATGGCGGTGGAGTGTCCGATTGTCAGTTGTCGGACCTGCAGGAACGCCAAGTCGCTGACATCCTCGCGCGTGACCGCTTGGAGCACCGCGCGCGCCTTTGGTCCGGCGATCTGAAATCCGGTGCGTCGGTCAGAGACGTTGTCGAGCACAACACCATCATCCAAATTCTGCTGGAACCAACGCTTGTGGTAGTCTTGGGCGCCATAGGATCCAGTCAGCTGAAAATGGTCATCCTTTAAGCACGTGATCGTAAAGTCGCCGATAATCTTACCGCTGGGGGATAGCATCGGGCTAAGCGACAGGCGGCCTGGCGGTGGAATGCGGCCCGCCATCAACCTGTCCAGCCAAGCCCGCGCGCCAGCGCCGCGCACGTTATACTTCCCGAAGTTCTGGACCTCGTTGATGCCGACGGCGCCGCGCACCGCCGCAACCTCGCGTGCGGTGGCCTCGAACGCGTTTGAGCGGCGGAAGGATGGCGTCTCATATCGCGCCTCGCCGGGTGCAGCGAAGTAATTTGGCACTTCCAACCCGTATTGCTGTCCCCAGACGGCGCCCATCTGGTCAAAGACGTCATACATTGCTGTGGTGCGAAACGGGCGGGCGGCGGGCAGTTCTTCGTTCGGGTACACTACGGAAAACCGCGTCTGATAGTTTTCGATGACCTTGGGCAGGGTATAGGCGGGCGTGATGATGCGCCCGAACCGCGCGACATCCATCGCCATGACATCGCGCTCGGCCTCGCCATGGATCATCCATTGCGCCAGGCTCAAACCGACGCCGCCGCCTTGGCTGAACCCGGCCATCACGCCACAGGCCGACCAGTAGTTGCGTAGGCCGGGCACCGGGCCGACCAAGGGGTTGCCGTCCGGCGCGAAGGTGAAGGGCCCGTGGATCACCGATTTGATCCCCGCGCGTTCCAGAACCGGGAAACGGCGATAGGCAAATGCGATGCTGTCCTCGATCTTGTCGAAATCGTCGGGCAGCAGCTCGTGCCCAAACTCCCAAGGCGTGCCGTCAACGGCCCAGGGGCGGCAAGTTTTCTCGTAAAATCCGATACATAGCCCGCGACCTTCCTGTCGCAGATAGCTTTCGCCTGCCGGGTCCACGATATGCGGATGCTCGCTCTCGCGTTCGTAGATTTCGGGTGTTTCTTCCGTGACGAGGTATTGGTGCTCCATCGGGTGAAGCGGCAGATAATAGCCTGCCATCGCCGCCACTTCGCGGGCCCAAAGACCCGCGGCATTCACCACATGTTCGGCATGGATTGTGCCTTGATCGGTGACAATCTCCCAACTTCCATCGGGTTGAGGGTTGGTCTCCAACACTTTGGTATGAGTGCGAATATCGGCGCCACCCATCCGCGCAGCCTTGGCATAGGCATGGGTTGTGCCCGATGGGTCAAGGTGACCGTCGAGCGGATCGTAAAGCGCGCCCAACACATTCTCGGTATTGGTGATCGGTGAGAGCGCCTTGATATCATCGGGGCCAATGATCTCTGTCTCAAGGCCCATGAACCGGTGCTTGGCGCGTTCGGCTTTCAGCATATCCAGCCGTTCGGGTGTATCGGCCAGGGTGACGCCGCCCACATGATGCAGACCGCAAGACATGCCCGTAAGCTCTTCCAATTCCTCGTAAAGCCGGATCGTGTAGCCCTGCAAAGCGGCCATATTCGTATCGCCGTTCAGGGTGTGAAACCCGCCCGCGGCGTGCCAGGTGGAGCCCGAAGTGAGTTCGGAGCGTTCCAGCAGCAGCACATCGGACCAGCCAAGCTTGGTGAGGTGGTAGGCAACCGAGCAGCCCACCACGCCGCCACCAATGATACATACGCGGGTCTGGGTCGTCATGGGGCAACTCCTGTCGTTTTGCGCCATGTGACGATGGGGTTTTGTGTGCGGCAAGTCCGAATGCGACATATCAGGTCGGCGCGGACCCGGATTTCGCACGAAATCCGAGACGAAAAACGCGGTTTTCTGCGCGCGAAGCGTCAGCGGTCGGCGAGTTGCTCGGACAGGAGGTTGCGGACCTGATCGCGCGGGACGTCTGAGGTCACGAAGGCCGCGCCGATGCCGCGTGCCAGAATAAACCGCAACTGGCCATCGATGACCTTCTTGTCCTGCCCCATGAGATCCAGAAGCGTGTGCGCGTCGGGAAGATCGCCCTTTATGTCTCTGAGATCGCGCAACATCTGCATGTCAGCCAGGTGCGCGCGGACGCGGCTTGGATCTTCTTGCGGGCACAGGCCCAGCCGCGCGGACAACTCAAAGGCCAGCGCACAACCGATGGCCACGCCCTCGCCATGCAGCAGGCGGTCGGAATAGCCAGTCGCCGCCTCCAGCGCATGGCAAAAGGTATGGCCAAGGTTCAAAAGCGCCCGGTCGCCTTGCTCGGTCTCATCCCGCACGACAATATCGGCCTTCATCTGGACCGAGCGGCGCACGGCCTCTTGCCTCAGGTCCAGATCGCCCGCCGCCAGGGCAGGGCCGTTGGCTTCGAGCCAGGCGAAGAAATCCGCATCCCCTAACAGCCCGTATTTCGCGACCTCACCATATCCTGCGCGGAAATCGCGCGGGGTCAGCGTGCCCAGAACCGCGATATCGGCCAGCACCAATGCGGGTTGATGAAAGGCCCCGATCAGGTTCTTGCCATGGGCGGTGTTGATCCCGGTCTTGCCGCCCACCGAACTGTCGACCTGCGCCAGCAGAGAGGTTGGGATCTGCACGAACCGGATGCCACGGCGATGGATCGCGGCGGCAAAGCCCACCAGATCACCGATCACACCGCCGCCAAACGCGATCACGATATCGCGCCGTTCGACTTTCTCGGACAGCAACCAATCGGCTACGTGTTGTAGATTGTCCCAGTTCTTGGTGGCCTCGCCGGGCTCCAACACCAAAGCCTCCGAGGCGATACCGCCGCCGGACAGCGCGCCCTGTAACGTGTCGAGATGCAGGGCGGCCACGTTCCGCTCGGTCACGATCCAGACCTTTGGCCGTGCCAGAAAGGGCTGCACATGGCGATCTGCCGCTTTCACGAGGCCGGGGCCGATCACAACGTCATAGGCGCGGTCGCCCAGGGGAACGTGAACGATATCTGTCATGTCTGGCTTACTTTCGGGCGGATGGTGCCGGTTTTGCGTAAGATCTCCAACACGGCCGCAGCTGTCTGATCAATCGACCAATCTGGGGCGACATGGACCTTTTCGGGGGCCAGTGCGTAGACCGGCCCGCGTTGGTCCAGAAGTGCGGCCAAGGTCGCTTTCGGGTCGTCGGTGCGCAGAAGCGGGCGGTGAGATTTATGGCGCACGCGGTTCCAAAGTAGCTCAAGATCCGCCTCCAGCCAAACCACCGCTGCACGCGCCGTCAGCAGGTCACGGTTGGCCTCGGTCATCCAGGCCCCGCCGCCGGTCGACAGAATGCAGGGTGGTCCATCCAACAGGCGCGCGATCACTTGCCCCTCTTTCTCGCGAAAGAACGGCTCGCCATAGCGTTCGAAAATCTCGGCGACGGTCAATTGCGAGGATTGCACGATTTCGGCATCGGAATCGCGGATCGGCACGTCAAGCGTGGTGGCCAGCGATTTGCCGATCGCGGTTTTTCCGGCGCCCATCATCCCGATCAGCACAACGCTGCGGGTCAAGGTCTCGGAAAGCTGTGGCGCGCTTTCGCCCATCTTTGAAAAATTATCCCCCTGGCTGGCGACATCTCGCCGACCATGGCTTATATGCAATTGGTCGCGGCGGCAAACGCCGAACACCGTGACGTAACCGGGGCAGCGCTGGGGCGCCGGACACTGGAAACGGGTAAGCGGGACACGGGCATGGGGCGCATCCTTATCATTTTGGTCTTTCTGGCCTTTCTGGGTTTTGTCGCGCTTTTGGGCTATGCCTATTCGGGCTTTTTGCAGCCGGAGGTACAGAATGTGACGCAGCCGATCGACCTGGATCTGGACTAGGGTATGTTTGCGCGGATCCCTTGCCTGATTGGATGCGTGCTGATCGCCGCGGGACCCGTCTGGGCTCAGAATGGCGTGGCGGACTTGCCACCCTTGGGCGAGCCTGCCTGGCTGTCGGATACGATCACACGCCCCCATGCCAATGTGGCGACCGATGCGTCCGTTCCCGAAATCACGGTGCTGCCCCTGGATGCGGTGCAATTGGATGCGGTTGGCCTGCTGCCCAACACGATCACGGGTCTTCCGGCGGGCCTTTGGGGGACGTCGCGGACCGAGGATCTGGCGCGGTTGATGCGCGCGCAACCAATCGTGGGCCTGCCTGCGATGCAGAGCTTTACCCAGCGTTTGGCCTTGGCGGAGCTTGACCCGCCGAGGGATGCGCCGCCGGAAGGGTCCGAGCTGTTTTTGGCGCGATTGGACATGCTTCTGGATCGCGGGGCGCTGGATCCGGCCCAGGCGTTGATGGAGCGTGCCGGCCCGACCGAGCCGTCGGTGTTCCGGCGCTTTTTCGATGTCTCGCTGCTGACGGGCCATGGGCAGCGGGCCTGTGCGGTGATGAATGCCAACCCCGATATCGCCCCGACCTTCCCGGCGCGGATCTTTTGTCTTGCACGCGGCGGCGATTGGTCGGCGGCGGCATTGTCGCTGGATACCGGCGAAGTTCTTGGGCGCATCACCGAGGACGAGGCCGATCTGATCGCGCGGTTCCTCGACCCCGAATTGTTTGAAGGCGAGCCGCCTTTGCCCCCCGATACCAACCTCACGCCGCTGGAATTCCAGATGCGGATGGCGATTGCCGAACGGCCCGATGCGTCCGGCCTGCCATTGGCTTTTGTGCACGCCGATCTAAACGTCCTGGCCGGGTGGCGGGCGCAATTGGATGCCGCGGAACGGTTGACCCGGTCGGGCGCCATCGCGCCTCAGCAATGGCTGGCGATCTACACGGCGCAGACCCCTTCGGCCTCGGGCGCGGTATGGGATCGCGTTGGGGCGTTGCAGGCCTTTGACGCCGCGTTGCTGGCCGGCGATCCGGCTGAAACCAGTGCGCGACTGGGCCCCGCCTGGACCGCGATGGAGGAAGCGGGGCTGGAGGTGGCATTTGCCGAGATCTATGCAGACCGCCTGCTGCGCCTGCCGTTGACAGGGCGTGCCGGGATCTTGGCGCGGCGTGTGGGGCTCTTGTCGCCGATCTACGAAGAGGTGGCGCAATCCGCGATTGCGCAGGATCCGGCGGAGGCCTTTGCCTTTGACATTGCCCGAGGTGTGCCCGCCACGCCCCCGGCGGGGGCCGATCTGCTGCAAAACGCCATTGCCAGCGCGTTTTCCTCCGATCCGCCAGCCCATCGCTACAGCTTGTATCTTGAGGAGAATCGCCTGGGCGAAGCGCTGTTGCGCGCCGCGCTGGTCTTGGCTGAGGGGCGCGGGGATGGCGACGATCTGGCCGATGCGCTTATCTTGCTGCGCGCGGTGGGGCTGGAAGATGTGGCGCGCCGCTCCGCTTTGCAACTGCTGTTGCTCGAGGCCTAGCGCATGGCCGGTCCCAGCACGGATAGCGCCTGGATCTCGCTGTATCTGGATGCGGCCGCCGCCGAACAAGGCGCTGCGACGAATACCCTGTTGGCCTATGGACGCGATTTGAAGGATGCGATGGCGTGGCTAGGGCGCAAGGGGCGCCGCTTTGCCACTGCGGATCGCGCTGCATTCGAGGATTATCTGGCGGGGCTTGAGGCGGAAGGATTGGCCAAAGCCACCCGCGCGCGGCGCCTGTCCTCGCTGAAACAGCTTTATCGGTTTGCCTTTGAAGAAGGCTGGCGCGGCGACAATCCGGTTCTTCAGATCACCGGGCCGGGCCGGGCGCGCCGTTTGCCCAAGACGCTAAGCCTTGAGCAAGTGGATGCGTTGCTGATTGCTGCCGCGCATCACGGGCGCAATCCCGGCGAGCGCCTGCGCAACCATTGCCTGATGCAGATCCTCTATGCGACGGGCTTGCGGGTGACCGAGTTGGTCTCGCTGCCTGTGGCGGCGTTGCGCGGCGATCCGCAGATGCTGTTGGTGAAGGGGAAGGGCGGCAAGGAACGCATCGTGCCGCTGTCGCCGCCCGCCCGGGACGCGATCGCCGCCTGGCTAAGCCATCGCGATAAGGCCGAGGAGGTTGCCCAAGCCGAAACAGGCACCAAGCCTTCCAGCTTCGCCTTCCCCTCGCGCGGGAAATCCGGGCACCTGACCCGGGTGCGGTTTTTCACCCTAATCAAGGATCTGAGCCTGTCGGCCGGCATCGATCCGGCCAGCGTGACACCACATACCTTACGCCACGCATTTGCAACGCATCTGCTGCAAAACGGCGCCGATCTGCGCGCGATCCAGACGCTTTTGGGCCATGCCGACATCGCCACGACCGAGATCTACACTCATATCCTGGATGAGCGGTTGCGCGATCTGGTTCTGCAAAACCACCCCCTGGCGCGCGACGACTAACCGTCTGTGCCCTTGAACCACGCCTGCGCCGCCCCCATAACCCGCCCATGGACAACGATCTTCCGCTTCCCGAACCCAGCGCACTCGCCGACCCGACCACCTGGATCATTGCAGGCGTCATTGCGTTGCTGCTGGTCTGCTCCGGCTTTTTCTCAGGCTCTGAAACGGCGCTGACCGCGGCCTCGCGCGGGAAACTGCGCTCGATGGCCGATAAGGGCGATTGGGGATCGCGCGGTGCGCAACGGGCACTGGACCTGAAGGAAGACAATGAACGCCTGATTGGCGGCATTCTGCTGGGCAACAACCTGGTGAATATCCTGGCGACCTCGCTGGCCACGGCCTTGTTTACGGCGATATTGGGCGAGGGCGGCGTGGCGCTGGCCACCCTGGTGATGACCGCGCTGGTACTGATCTTTGCCGAGGTCCTGCCCAAGACCTATGCGATCAACAATGCCGAAACCGCCGCGGCGCGGATCGCCCGGCCCATCGGGCTGATCATCGCGATCATGGCGCCGGTTGTTGCCGTGGTGCGGGTATTGGTGCGCGGCGTGCTGCGGCTGTTTGGTCTGCGCATCGAAGCGGGCGCCAACATGCTGTCGGTTCAGGAAGAGATCATCGGCGCCTTGTCCATTGGCCATCAGGAAGGCTCGGTCGAGAAAGAGCATCGCGACCGGCTTCTGGGCGCGCTCGACCTGCATGAACGGACGGTGGAAGAGATCATGTTGCACCGCTCCGGCATCGAGATGATCGATGCAGATGCCGCTCCCGAACAGATTTTGAGCCAGGCTTTGCAATCGCCCCATACGCGCCTGCCGGTGTTCAAGGACGATCAGGAAAACATCATGGGCGTGGTCCACGCCAAGGACCTGCTGCGCGTCATCGACCGGCTGACCCGCGGCGAAGATGCGCCCGGACTGGCGGGCTTCGACATCGCCGATGTGGCGATGAAACCGTATTTCGTGCCGGAAACGACAACGCTGGACGATCAGATGCGGCAGTTTCTGCGCCGTCACACGCATTTTGCGCTGGTCGTGGACGAATATGGCGCCCTGCGCGGTCTGATCACGCTGGAAGATATCTTGGAAGAGATCGTGGGCGAGATCACGGATGAATTCGATGTTGAAGACGCGCAGGTTCTGCGCCCAGACGGCGCTGGAAACTACCTGATTGATGGCGGCATGACGATCCGCGATCTGAACCGCGCCGCCGATTGGGCGCTTCCCGACGAAGAGGCGAATACGGTGGCGGGCTTGGTCATCCATGAAGCACAGACGATCCCGGTTCCGGGGCAATGCTTCGCGTTCCACGGCTTCCGTTTCGAAGTGGCAGAGCGCGAGGCCAACCGCTTGACGAAGCTCAAGATTCGCCGATTGTGACGACCGGGCCACTCAGCGGTGCGGAATTCTCACGCATTCCGTCCCGCAGAACGTGCGTTTTCCGGCCTCGCTCAGTCCTTGCCGCGATAGGGCTCCACATATTGCAGCGCCATGTCCCAGGGAAAGAAGATCCAGGTATCCTGGCTGACCCCGGTGATGAAGGTATCCACCATCGGTTCCCCCTTGGGCTTGGCATAGACGGTGGCGAAATGGGCGTTGGGGTACAGCTCACGAACCAATTCCAGCGTCTTGCCGCTATCGACCAGATCGTCGATCACCAACACGCCGGTCCCGTCGCCCATCAACTCGGCGTCAGGGTGTTTCAGTACCTCCGCATCGCGTTGCTGATCGGCTTTGCCACCGCCCGCATGGTAGGATTTCACAGAGATCGTATCGACAGTTCGGATGTCCAATTCCCGGCTGACAATCATCGCAGGCGCCATGCCGCCGCGCGTGATCGCGACCACGGCCCGCCAGGCGCCATCCTCACCCGGCCCACGTTTGTCGAGCCGCCAGGCCAATGCGCGTGCGTCGCGATGGATCTGATCCCAGCTCACGTGGAAGCCTTTTTCATGGGGAAGTTGTGTGGTCATGTCTTAGCCTCGGTCCAATAGCAATCGCACGCCAAGCGCGCCCAAAACGCCCGCTGCGATCCTGTCGAAAATCTGTTTCGCCCCCAGATAGCGCCTGCGCACCCAACCCGTCGAGAGGGCAACGGCCAAGGCCGGTTGCACCACCATCTCGACACCCAGATGGTTCACGTAGATCAGCGCCTTGTCGGCGCTGGTCAGCCCGGCGGGAAAGATCACAACAATCACCGCCGCCGAGAAGAGCACCGATTTCGGGTTGGCCAGGTTCACCAACATGCCCTGACGGAACGCGCGACCATGGCTTGCCGCACTGGCCGCGGCCACCGGCGCGCGCGCATGGCGCCAAGTCTGGACGGCGATCCAGATCAGATAGGCCGCGCCACCGATTTTCACGGCGGTATAGGCCCACGGAAACAGGGTGAAGAGCGCGTCGAGGCCTAGAAGCGCCGCCAATGTCCACAGCGATGCCATCAGGCCCAAGCCCATGGCCGCGGCGATCCCGGCGCCCCGCCCATCCGCCATCGCCGTGCGGATCAAGAACAGCAAAGACGGGCCAGGGGATGCAATCGCCGCGAGCAACGTTGCATTAAACGCGACCAAATGAACCCAGTCGATGGTCACTGCGCGTCCTTCTTATCCAGGCTCATATCCGGCGCTTCGGGGTTTTTCATTCCGATCACGTGATAGCCGGCATCGACATGGTGGACCTCGCCGGTCACAGCGCTGCCCAGATCGCTGAGAAGATACAAGGCCGATTTGCCGACCTCATCCTGTGACACGGTCCGCCGCAGGGGGGCGTTGTTCTCGTTCCATTTCAGGATGTAGCGAAAATCGCCAATGCCGCTGGCGGCAAGCGTTTTGATCGTGCCCGCGCTGATCGCATTCACGCGGATCCCATCGCGGCCCAGATCTTCGGCCAGATACATGACCGAGGCTTCCAGTGCGGCCTTCGCGACCCCCATGACATTGTAATGAGGCATGACCTTTTCGGAGCCGTAATAAGTCAGCGTCAGCAGAGAGCCACCATTGGGCATCATCTTTTCGGCGCGCTGGCACACGGCGGTGAAGGAATAGACCGAGATGTTCATCGTCATCTCGAAATTCGCGGGCGAAGTCTCCACATAGCGACCGCGGAGTTCGTTCTTATCCGAGAAGCCTATGGCGTGGACAACGAAATCCAGACTGCCCCATTCCTTTTCGAGTGTTTCAAAAAGCGTATCCAGTGACGCCTCGTCGCCCACATCGCAGGGCACGACAAGATCCGACCCCAGTTGCGCGGCCAGCGGCTGCACGCGTTTCAGCAAGGCGTCGCCTTGATACGAAAACGCCAGGTCCGCGCCCTCGGTGGCCAGTGCCTTTGCGATACCCCAAGCGATGGATTTGTCGTTGGCGAGCCCCATGATCAGCCCGCGTTTTCCGTCCATCATTCCCATCGACTTATTCTCCGCCGTCTTGGTCTATCACTTTGGCCCGTCGTAGGGCATCGCCCCGATGGCTTCAAGATAAGCTGACCCTTGCCGCCTGCGATGTCGCCCGCTAGCTGGTCGGTAAAGATGAAAACGGGGGACGCAATGTCGGATCGCAGCGATATATTTGCCGGGGATGACCCAATCGCTTTGGCGCAAGCCTGGTTAAGCGAGGCGGAGCGGACGGAGCCCAACGATGCCAATGCGATTGCGCTGTCGACGGTCGATGCCGACGGCTTGCCCAATGCGCGGATGGTTCTGCTGAAAGAGATCGAGGTGACTGGCGCGGGGCATGGCGGCTTTGTGTTCTACACCAATTACGGTTCGGTCAAAGCGCAGGAGATCGAAAGCGCCGGTAAAGCTGCGTTCGTGATGCATTGGAAAAGCCTTCGTCGACAGATCCGCGTCCGTGGCCTGACCGAGCGCGAGGAGGGGCCGCAGGCCGATGCCTATTATGCCAGCCGGTCGCTCAAAAGCCGCCTGGGCGCTTGGGCCTCGGATCAGTCGCAACCCTTGGAAGGGCGCGCCTCACTGATGGCGAAGGTGGCCAAGATCACGGCGACCCATGGCCCGAATCCCAAGCGCCCGCCATTCTGGGGCGGTATCCGGATCACGCCGCTGGAGATCGAGTTCTGGGCCGATGGTGCCTTTCGGCTCCATGACCGGTTCCGTTGGTCGCGCGCACAGGCTTCGGACAGCTGGCAGGTTCAACGCCTAAATCCATAGCTTGACGCGAACGTAACCTGACGAAAGGTGTTGCGGATTTGCTAGTTTGTACAGTGTTTCGTGAATTCGCGTTGATTTCACTGCATATTTTTACAAGGTCAGTCTGGAAAAGCGCTTTATAACCCGTAAGGTTAACGGCTGAAGGATATCGGCGTGGGCCTCCCAGTGCAGCAAGTAGTAACCGCCCTGGTTGAAGGGCACATTAAGTGGTTCGACGCAGCCAAAGGCTTCGGCTTTGTTTTGGATGCCGCTGGTGGTCCGGACGTTCTTTTGCATGCCAATGTGCTGCGCAATTTCGGCCGCTCGTCGGTAGCGGAGGGGGCGTTTGTGTCCTTGCGCGCCCAACAGACCAATCGCGGATTGCAGGCGACAGAGATCCTGTCGATTGACCTCCCCGAACCGGCGGAGCCGACCCAAAATGCCGAGGGGTTCGACATACCCGACGTGTCTGACCACCCGCTTTTGGCGGCCCGGGTTAAGTGGTTTGACAAGGCCAAGGGCTTTGGGTTCGCCAATATCTTTGGGGAGCCTGGCGATGTCTTCGTGCATATAGAAGTGCTGCGCCGGTCCGGCTTTACCGAGCTGCAGCCGGGCGAAGCGATTGCCATCAAGGTGATCGACGGTCCGCGCGGCAAGATGGCCGCTGAGGTGCGGACCTGGGATCTCGGCTGACTTTTCTCGCTTTGCGGCGACACACTGCTCCGGTCACACAGCCCCGTGATAGGCGGCGCCTTGACCTTGTAAGGCATCTTCGCAGTATAGCGCCCATTGGGTGACGAAAGGCGCGAACGATGCGGCAGAGCATTTTTGCAGCGATCATGGTTTCGATGGCGGTCACAGCCGCGCCCGCAATCGCGGCGTGTCGCGATGATCGGGTTGAGCTGCGTGGTGATTGGGGCACCGCACGGTTTCGCGTTTCGGTGGCCGATGACGCCGCCGAACGCGCGCAGGGGCTGATGCATGTCGAAGAGATGGCCCGCATGTCGGGCATGTTGTTTGTCTATGACGGCCCGCAACGGGTCAGCTTCTGGATGGAAAACACGCTGATCCCCCTGGATATGGTGTTTCTCGATGCGACTGGCACGGTGGTGAACGTCCATGCCAATGCAATCCCGCTTGATCGCACGCCGATCCCGGGCGGTAGCGACGACATTCAATATGTGCTGGAGGTCAATGGCGGCGTGGCCGCGGGTTTCGGGATCGCGCCCGGCACGGAACTGCGCCATCCGGCAATTGACGCCGATCTTGCTGCATGGAGTTGCGCTGAGTGACGTCTGGGGGCTTGCCAGGGCGCCCGTTGACCCGATAAGAGCAGCGCACGGTCGGGGCGTGGCGCAGTCTGGTAGCGCACCTGTTTTGGGTACAGGGGGTCGTGAGTTCGAATCTCGCCGCCCCGACCATCTCCAAAATCACTACATTTAGTATTAACCTTGGTTAAGATCCCGGCATATGGTGTGGCTGTCAGGCCATATTTGGCCGATCGCGCTAGATCTTGTGCGGCGAGCGCAGATTCTTTTTCGCACCCGGTCAGGTTGTATCGGGCTCGCGAACGCGTTGATGCTGCATCGCAGCTATATCGCCGGTCCGCTTGTTTTTGCTCGCGAAACCGCGATCCTACCGGCCAGCCAGCAAAATCTGGGAATCGCAACTATCGGATGAACCATCGCGGTGAGGTTCGATTGCAAGTCTGAAAACCAGATGAATGTGACAAAAAAATGATTGACCCAGTTGGTCTCTCTACGTCAGTTTGTGTGGGCCGGGTCAGACGCCACCACATATAGCGCCACTCCGGCAGGGGCAGAGAGTCACCTCAACCAGACGACGACAAACGCAACGCAGACAGGCGGCCAAATGCATTTTGGTCGATGGCGGAGCTTTGTCTGTCTGGGGCGCGACGCCTCACACGGAATTCGACGGTCAGAGGGCGCAAGACCCTGGCAGACCGCGGCAAAGGACAAACGGCCAGCACGGCCACGATGCTAGGGGCAGACGCAATGAAGATCGAACGGCGGTTCACACGCGACGGCGCAGATGTTTACGCGGATCTTGAATTCACCACGACAACGTCCGAGATCCGCAACCCGGACGGCACCGTGGTGTTCAAACTCGACGACGTGGAAATCCCCCAAGGGTGGAGCCAGGTCGCGTCGGATGTGATCGCCCAGAAGTATTTCCGCAAAGCCGGTGTTCCCGCCGCGACGAAACCGGTTCGGGAAAAAGGGGTGCCCGCATTCCTCCAGCGTCACGTGGCCGACGAAACGGCGCTGGAGGCTATGCCGGAGGACCAGCGCTATGGTGGCGAAACAAGCGCCAAGCAGGTCTTCCGGCGCCTTGCAGGGGCCTGGTGCTATTGGGGCTGGAAAGGCGGCTATTTCAGCGACGAGACCGATGCGCGCGCCTATTTTGACGAAATGCAGATCATGCTGGCGCGCCAGATGGCGGCACCGAACTCACCCCAATGGTTCAATACCGGTCTGCATTGGGCCTATGGCATCGATGGACCGTCCCAGGGGCATCACTACGTTGACTACAAGACCGGCAAGCTGACCAAGTCGAGCAGCGCTTACGAACACCCGCAGCCCCATGCCTGCTTCATCCAGTCGGTTGCCGACGATTTGGTGAATGATGGTGGCATCATGGATCTCTGGGTGCGTGAGGCGCGGCTGTTCAAATATGGCTCGGGCACGGGCACCAACTTTAGCCATCTGCGCGGCGAGGGCGAGAAACTGTCGGGCGGCGGCAAGTCGTCTGGCCTAATGGGGTTCCTGAAGATCGGCGACCGTGCAGCAGGCGCGATCAAGTCGGGCGGGACAACGCGGCGCGCGGCCAAGATGGTGATCGTCGATGCGGATCACCCCGATATCGAGGATTTCATCGAGTGGAAGGTGCTGGAAGAGCAGAAAGTGGCGAGCATCGTCGCGGGCTCCAAGATGCACGAGAAGATGCTGAACGGTATCTTCGCCGCAATCCGTGAATGGGACGGGGCGTTGGACGATGCGGTGGATCCGATCAAGAACCCGGGCCTGAAAACCGCAATCCGTGAGGCCAAAAAGGTCGCCATCCCAGAGACGTACATCAAGCGCGTGCTGGATTATGCCAAGCAGGGCCATACCAGCATCGAATTCCCGACCTACGACACCGATTGGGACTCGGAGGCCTATAACAGCGTTTCCGGCCAGAACTCGAACAACTCCATCCGCGTGACCGATGCCTTCCTTAAGGCCGTTGAAAACGACGAGATGTGGGAATTGGTGAACCGTAAGGATGGGTCGGTCTCGAAAGAAATCAAAGCCCGCGATCTGTGGGAAAAGGTGGGCCATGCCGCCTGGGCCTGCGCCGATCCGGGCATCCAGTACCACGATACGGTCAATGCCTGGCACACCTGCCCGGAAGACGGCCCGATCCGCGGCTCGAACCCGTGCTCGGAATACATGTTCCTGGACGACACCGCGTGCAATTTGGCCTCGATGAACCTGCTGACCTTCTATTCCGGCGGCACGTTCGATGCGGAAAGCTACATGCATGCGACGCGGCTTTGGACTCTGACGCTGGAAATCAGCGTGATGATGGCGCAGTTCCCCTCAAAGGAGATCGCGCAGCTCAGCTACGATTTCCGCACGCTTGGTCTGGGCTACGCCAATATCGGCGGGCTCCTGATGAATATGGGCTACGGCTATGACAGTGCAGAGGGTCGTGCCATGTGCGGCGCCCTGACCGCGATCATGACCGGTGTGGCCTATGCGACCTCGGCTGAGGTGGCCAGTGAATTGGGCGCCTTTTCGGGTTATGACCGCAACCGTGAGCACATGCTGCGCGTCATGCGCAACCACCGCAACGCGGCCTATGGCAAGATTGACGGCTATGAGGACGTCAACGTCAATCCGGTCCCGCTCGATCAGGTGAACTGCCCCGATAACAAGCTGGTCGAGCTGGCCAAGCAGGCTTGGGACGAGGCGCTGACGCTCGGCGAACAGCACGGCTATCGCAATGCGCAGGCAACGGTGATCGCGCCGACAGGCACGATTGGCCTGGTGATGGATTGCGACACGACCGGGATCGAGCCCGACTTCGCCCTGGTCAAGTTCAAAAAGCTCGCCGGCGGCGGTTACTTCAAGATCATCAACCGCTCGGTTCCCGGCGCGCTGGACGGGTTGGGCTACAGCTCCAGCCAGATCGAGGAGATCATCGCCTATGCGGTCGGCCACGGCACGTTGGGTCAGGCCCCGGGCATCAACCATACCGGCCTGATCGGCCACGGTTTCGGCCCCGCTGAGATCGAGAAGATCGAAGCCGCCCTGCCGCAAGCCTTCGACATTCGCTTCGTCTTTAACCAATGGACCCTGGGCGCGGAATTCTGCACCCAGACCCTGGGCATCCCGGCGGAGAAGCTGAACGATCCCACCTTTGACATGCTGCGCCATCTGGGCTTTTCGAAAGCCGATATCGAGGCCGCCAACGACCATGTCTGTGGGACCATGACCTTGGAGGGTGCGCCGTTCCTCAAGGACGAACATCTGGGCGTCTTTGACTGCGCGAACCCCTGCGGGAAGAAGGGCAAGCGGTTCCTGAGTGTGGACTCTCACATCCACATGATGGCCGCCGCTCAATCCTTCATCTCGGGCGCAATCTCCAAGACGATCAACATGCCGAACTCGGCCACGATCGAAGATTGTCAGAAGGCCTATGAATTGTCCTGGAGCCTCGGCGTGAAGGCCAATGCGCTCTACCGCGACGGGTCTAAGCTGTCTCAGCCCCTGGCTGCCGCGTTGGTCGAGGATGACGATGAGGCTGCCGAAGTGCTGGAAACCGGCACACCCCAGGAAAAGGCCGCTGTTCTGGCCGAGAAGGTGGTCGAAAAGATCATCGTCAAGGAGATTGCCCGGGGTCGCGAAAAGATGCCGGATCGCCGCAAGGGCTATACCCAAAAGGCCATGGTCGGAGGCCACAAGGTCTATCTGCGGACCGGCGAATATTCTGATGGTTCGCTGGGTGAGATCTTCATCGACATGCACAAGGAAGGCGCAGGCTTCCGCGCGATGATGAACAATTTCGCCATCGCGGTGTCGGTGGGCCTTCAGTATGGCGTGCCGCTGGAGGAATTCGTGGACGCCTTCACCTTCACCAAGTTCGAACCCTCGGGCATGGTGCAGGGCAATGAGGCGATCAAGAACGCGACGTCGATCCTCGATTACATCTTCCGGGAATTGGCGGTCAGCTATCTGGATCGCACCGATCTGGCCCATGTGCAGCCGGAAGGGGAGACCTTCGACAGCATCGGGCGCGGTGCCGAGGAAGGCGTTCGCAACTTCGAGGAAGTGCCGGAAAGCCGGGGCTCCGACCCCCTGGAAGTGCTCAAGCAAGTTGCCTCCACCGGTTATCTGCGCAAGCGGGCGCCCCAGGAATTGGTCGTGCTCCAAGGCGGCCAGGATCCGGTCGCCGTGCTTGAAACGCTGGTCCCTGAGACGAAGTCGGGCGGCACCATCGCTGCGGCGGCCGACACAACGGCTGTCACCACCGGCACCGTCGCCATCGACGCGCGGACCAAGGCCAAGATGCAAGGCTATGAGGGCGAGGCCTGCGGCGAATGCGGCAACTACACGCTGGTGCGCAACGGCACCTGCATGAAGTGCAACACCTGCGGCGCGACGAGCGGGTGTAGCTGAGAGATTGAGGGTTGGGGGCAGGTGCGCCAACACCTGCCCCCGCTCATCCTGCAAACGCCTAGCACGCTGCAGGAGAAGCAAGTTCGGCCCTCACGGGTCGATGCATGGAGAACTACAGAGTCGAACGATGCGATCAATAGCGTGCTGAGAAACGTCCACAGATCATTTCACCCTGTGAGTGTCTGTGGATAGCTGCCAAAGGAAATTGAAATGGCAAGAACACGCAGAATCTCAGTGACGAAAGAGGGACCAACAGGCCTCAATACTCGCTTCAAAGTGGCGGGTCGGGGATGTGAAGTTTCAAGATCAAAGCTCGTGAAGGAAGTCAAACAGGGTCAACACCCCGGCTACCACACGAGGCACAACGGTCGAGTGGAATATGTTGCGTCGAACCCCGATGGGTCCAAACGCAACAATCTCGACTGAGCAAGAGATCGGGTGCGCGCGCCCCACTGTGCGCGCATCTGAGTAACCGGGATGGGACACGCGAAAGCACCAGGTTTCGCTCCATCCCACTCAAGGGTCTCCCATGGAGACCCGCGATATCCGAGGCGGGTGCGCTCGCCTCTGACGCGGATCAGGCCGCAGGCAGAACATCTCGGGCAGTAAATATCAGAGCCTGATCAGCGAACCTCGGGGGGCCTCAGTGCCCCCCATTTTTCTGTTTGGAGACCGACCGGACAGCGGAGAGGGGGCCAAAGTTCCCGTTGGGAACGCGACTTCGATCAGCAAAGCTGTGGGTCGTTCAGAAGCCCTATTCTTCTTTTTGAAGGCTAAACGCGGGTCCAACCGTCTTGGCTTGCCGCCCATCGCGCGGCGGGTGATAGTCACGTCATGCGCATTCTGGCTGCCCTTCTTACCTGCCTGACCTTCGTCGTGCCCGCTCGGGCCGAGCAAGTGACGATCTTCGCCGCGGCCTCGCTGGCCGGGCCGCTCGACGAGATTGCCGAGGCCTTCACGCGCGAAACCGGGCACGAGGTCGTCCTGTCTTATGCCGGATCGTCTGCCTTGGCCCGACAGGTGGAGGCCGGGGCGCCTGCCGATCTGGTCTTGCTCGCCCATACCGACTGGATGGACCATTTGCAGGCCGCCGCGGCGATTGCTCCCGCGACGCGGCGTGATCTGTTGAGCAATCGGCTGGTTCTGATCGGCTCCTGGCAGCAACGCGATCCGGTGGATCTGGCTGATCTGCCTGCGTTGCTGGATGATGGGCGGCTCGCCTTGGCGCTGACCCAGGCCGTGCCTGCGGGGCTCTATGCGCGCGCCGCGTTGGAGGATCTGGGCCTGTGGGACGCGGTCGCCTCCCGCGTGATCGAGGCCGACAATGTCCGCGCCGCGCAGCTGTTGGTGGCCATCGGGGCCGCGCGCTATGGGATCGTCTACGCGACCGACGCTGTGCATGAGCGTCGCGTTACCATCCTGGCCGAGATCCCCCAAGACGCGCATCCGCCGATCCGCTACCCAGTGGCCTTGACGGCCCGGGCCGGGGCGGCAGGCAATGCGTTCCTGGAATTTCTCGATGAGCCTTTGGCGCGCGCGACGTTCAGCGGCGCCGGGTTTGGATTGATCGAATGAGCGATTGGTTAGGCCCGGCGGAATGGCAGGCCTTGGCGCTGTCGCTGCGGGTCGCTTTCGTGGCCACTTTGGTCAGCTTGCCCCTCGGCATCCTCGTTGCGTTTGTCCTCGCGCGGCGACGCTTTCCGGGCCATGGTCTGCTGAATGGATTGGTGCATTTGCCGCTGATCCTCCCACCGGTGGTCACGGGCTATCTGCTGCTGATCACGTTCGGCCCCCAAGCCCCGGTCGGTGCCATGCTGGAAGGGCTGGGTCTGGGCGTGGCGTTCCGCTGGACAGGCGCGGCCCTGGCGGCGGCGATCATGGCCTTTCCGCTCATGGTCCGCGCGATCCGCCTGTCGATCGAGGCGGTGGATCCCAAATTGGAAGAGGCCGCCGCCACATTGGGCGCGTCGCGCCTGCGCGTGTTCCTGACCATCACCCTGCCACTGATCGCGCCCGGCGTGCTGACCGGCGCGATCCTGGCCTTCGCCAAGGCGATGGGCGAGTTCGGCGCGACGATCACTTTCGTGTCGAACATCCCGGGCGAGACGCGGACGCTGCCATCGGCCATCTACGCTTTCCTGCAGGTGCCGGGGGGCGAGGCCTCGGCCTGGCGATTGGTGATTGTGTCGATTGTGGTCGCGATGGGCGCCTTGCTGGTTTCCGAGGGCTTGGCGCGGCGGGTGACGGATCGAGTGCGAGGCCGCGATGCTTGAGATCGCCTTGCGTCATCGATTTCCCGGTTTCGACCTGGACGTCGCCTTTGAGGCGCCCGGAGGCGTAACCGCTCTGTTTGGTCGGTCCGGTGCGGGAAAGACAAGTATTGTCAATGCCGTGGCGGGCGTTCTTCATGTTGATGAGGCGCGGATCCGCATTGGCGATTCAGACCTGCAGGATCTGCCCATTCCCGCGCGGCGCATCGGATATGTCTTCCAGGAACCGCGCCTGTTTCCCCATATGAGCGTCCGCGGAAATCTACGTTACGGCCAGCGCAGCCCGGATATGGCGCCGATTGTCGACATGCTGGGCATCGGCGATCTTCTCGACCGTCGCCCTGCCGCGCTGTCCGGCGGTGAGGCGCAGCGCGTCGCCATCGGCCGGGCGCTGCTGACCGAGCCCCGCCTTCTGCTGCTGGACGAACCGCTCGCGGCCCTCGACGAGGCCCGCAAGGCCGAGATCCTGCCTTATCTTGAACGGCTGCGCGATCAGGCGGGCATTCCCATGCTCTACGTGTCCCATTCTGTGGCGGAGGTAGCGCGGCTGGCCACAACGCTTGTCGCCTTGGAAAACGGCCGCGTGATCCGCTTCGGGCCCGCGGCGGATTTGCTGTCAGACCCGGATCTGGCGCCGAGCCTGGGCGTGCGAGAGGCCGGCGCTGTCTTGCAGGCGCGTATCACCGATCACCACTCGGATGGATTGACCGAACTGTCCTGCCAGGCGGGTGCGTTGCTGCTGCCGGCCCTCGACCAGCCCATCGGCGCGGTGGTGCGCATTCGGATCGAAGCGCAAGACATCATGCTCGCCGCCCATCGCCCGCGCGGGATTTCGGCGTTGAATGTCTTGCCGGTTCAAATCACCGCGATACGCGAAGGGGCAGGACCGGGCGTCATGGTGCAATTGGATGCCGGTGGCGATAGGCTGCTGTCGCGCGTCACCCGACGCTCCGCCCAGGCCATGGCGCTGGAGGATGGCTGGCGCGGCTACGCTGTCATCAAATCTGTCGCCGTCGCCGCGGCCAATGTTTCAGGCGCCTGAGGCTATTTCACGCCGTTCCGGCGCCGCTCTTTCATCTTGGCCAAAAACTCCGGGGGGCTGCGCAGCAGCGGGGGCAGCGCCCCCTCCGACGTTGATCATTCCGCGGCGATTTTGATCACCGGATCCATCCGCGCCAGGATGTCCTCGGCCAGATGACATTTGATTTCATGTCCGGTGGCCAAGGTCCGCATCGGCGGAACCTCTTTTTCGCAGAGCCCGCCAGGCACCTCGGATTTCCAGCGGCAGCGTGTCTGGAACGGGCAGCCTGTCGGCGGGTTCATCGCCGACGGAATATCACCTTCCAGAACGATGTTCTGTTTTTCGATTGAGGTATCGGCGATGGGCACAGCCGACAAAAGCGCTTCTGTATAGGGATGGTAGGGTGGGCTAAAGACTTGTTCCGTATCCCCAATCTCCACCACATGGCCCAGATACATCACCATCACGCGGTCGCTGAGATAGCGCACGATGCTCAGATCGTGGGAGATGAACAGAAGCGTCGTCTTCTCGCGGCGCTGGATCTCCATCAACAGATCGGTGACCGCCGCTTGCACCGACACGTCCAGGGCTGAGACCGGCTCGTCTGCCACTACGATCTGCGCATCACCGGCAAAGGCGCGGGCGATGCCCACCCGCTGCTTTTGGCCGCCGGACAATTGCCGCGGCATCCGGTCGGCAAAGGCGCGGGGCAGTTTCACCAGGTCCAAAAGCTCCAGCATCCGCGTGCGCCGTTCAGCATCATTGGCGCCGATCTTGAACACTTCAAGCGCACGGATGATCTGGCGCCCGACGCTCATGGAGGGGTTCAGCGTGTCGAACGGGTTCTGGAACACCATCTGCACCGAAGACACCATGCCGGTGTCGCGATCTTCGATTGCGGTATTCTGGATGTCTTGATTGCCCAACAGGATTTCGCCATCGGTTGCGGTCTCCAACCCCATTAAAACCTTCGCGAGCGTGGACTTGCCGCAACCGGATTCTCCAACGATTGCAAGGGTTTCCGACTCGCGGGCTTCAAAGCTGAGGGTCTCGTTGGCTTTGACGACTTTGGTGTCGCCGCCGCCGAAGAGCGCGTTTGCGGCGACCTCGTAATATTTCTTGAGGTTATCCACCTTCAGGACCGTATCGCCGATGGGCGCTTTTTCGGTTGTGGCGGCCAGTTCGGGCGGGGCGTTCCAGTCGATTTCCTGGAATTTCAGGCAGCGGGTCGCGTGGCGGTCGTCGCCCGCGACCTCTTGCATCGCAATCTCGCCGCCGTCGCAGCGTCCCGCTTCAAAATACGTGCAGCGCGGCCCGAAATTGCAGCCGGGCGGGCGTTCATGGGGCAGGGGAAAGTTCCCCGGAATGGCGATCAGGGGCCGCGCATTCTTGTCGGCGCCGGGCAGCGGGATCGAGCGGAACAGGGCCTGCGTATAGGGGTGCTGCATCTTGTCGAACACATCGGCAATCGAGCCCGTCTCGACCGCCTCGCCGGAATACATCACGCAGAGCCGATCGCAGGTTTCCAGCACAAGGCCCAGATTATGCGAAATGAACAGCATCGAGGTGCCGTATTTCTCACCCAGACCCTTCACCAGATCGACGATCCCGGCCTCGACCGTCACATCCAGAGCCGTCGTGGGCTCATCGAGGATCAGCAAAGACGGCTTTGACATCAAGGCCATAGCGATCACGATGCGCTGCTGCTGACCGCCCGAAAGCTGATGGGGATAGCTTTTCAGCATCCGCTCAGGATCGGGCAGGCGCACATCGGTGACGGCCTCCAGAGCCAGCTTATAGGCCTCGGCCTCGGACTTGCCCTCATGGATCATCGGCACTTCCATGAGCTGCTTGCCGATCTTCATCGCAGGGTTCAGCGAGGCCATCGGTTCCTGATAGATCATCGCGATTTCCGAGCCGCGCAGATCCCGCAATTCCTCGGGCGACATCTGGTTCAGATCGCGGCCCTTGAACTTGATCGAGCCGCCGACAATGCGCCCGTTCACGCCCAGATCCTGCATTACGCCAAGCGCCACGGTGGATTTTCCGCAGCCCGATTCACCGACAAGCCCCATCGCCTCCCCAGGCATCACAGTGCAGGAGAAATCCATCACCGCGGGGATTTCGCGCAGCCGCGTGAAAAAGGAAATCGAGAGGTTATCGATTTCCAGGATCGGGCCGTCATAGTGCGCGGGCGCCGGTGTCACATCCTCTGGGATCGTATCGACCATATCAAGTTTTCCTTAACTGGCGGGCCAAAAGGCGACGTAGTTTTTGCGTAGTGAATCTGTCGTTTTTCCGTAACTACACATTTCTGCCCTCGCTTCGGCGATGATCGGTTTGCTCATGATTGCGAGAGGCAGGTGATGCGGTTTCCGTTCCGGAAGCCAATCAATCCGGTTCGCCTCATGCGCAAGTCCAGGTTCTCGGACCATTCCGTTATCGTGGGAACAGGCTGCGCCTGATCGTTTGGCGCGCCAAAGCTGCGGCGGTGTGCCACGGCGTGCCATCCCGATTCCGGTTGCGGCAGCGCGGTCGCTTCGAACGGGCCACCGCAGAGCCGAGCGGCCCGGGGCAGGCATTCGGTTGCGGTGCGTCTGCAATAGAGAACCCATGCGCCATCCGTCTCGCCGCGTTCGGCGATGGAGTGGGTTGGGCCGTAGCGCCCCCAGGCCAGCGCCACTCCGGGTTCGTTTGCGGGTGCGCGGCGCATTTCGATGGCAACGGCGATGGCCCCAACAATCGCTAAGATGCCGATCACCGCCACAAAGCCCCAGGCCCCACGGCGAGTATGCGGTGGTCGGCTCGACGGAGGGAAGATCATCTTGGCGCTCCATCTTTAACCCGGCAGGCTGACTGCGCGCAGGCCGTCGGCCAGCAGGTTGCGGCCCAAGAACATCGGCATCAGGGCCAGGGCGGGGGGCATGCAGCGGGCTCATTCCGTCCACCCGCAGGGCGGGCCGTTTTCGGCGAAATCAGCCATCAGGCGGGTGAAACGGTCCGCTCCCACATCGGCGATGCAGGTATCCAGGATACCGTCATATTCGGTCAGTATGTCCTGCGCAGTGTCTCCGTCCTGACGCCGGATGCCGAAGTAGTCGGATGCGAGGTTCGCCTCAGCCTGGATCGTGGCGCGAATATCCTGCCGGTCTACGGTACAGCCGACCTCTTCGACATGGGTCTGCACGAAGACGCCGGATGAAATGCGCAGGAGGCGAATACGCTCTGCATGGTCGGTGTGACCCTCGGCCTGCTGGATTTGGTCGTAGGCCCAATAGGTGTATTCGGCCATGCCGCTGCAGGTCAGCCAAATCGGAACATCTTGCGCCGCCGCTGGCGCGCCAGGAACCTGTAGCACCGCGAGGGAAAGGACCACTCCGCGCATCAATCCCTCAGGCTTTCTTCGCGGAGGCCGTCGGCCAGCAGGTTGAGGCCCAGCACCAGGCTCATCAGCGCCAAGGCGGGCGGCAGGGCCGGGTGGGGATAGACGGTCAGAAGGCGGCGGCCTTCGTTGATCGTGCTGCCCCAATCGGGGCTTTCGGGGCTGACCCCCAGACCGAAGAAGCCCAAGGTCCCCAGAAGGATCGTGGTATAGCCGATGCGCAGGCAGAAATCGACGATCAGCGGCCCGCGCGCATTGGGCAGGATCTCCCACAACATGATGTACCAGGGGCCCTCGCCGCGGGTTTGCGCCGCGGCCACGTAGTCGCGGGTTTTCACATCCAGCACGATGCCACGCACGATGCGGAAGACGGTGGGTGAGTTCACGAAGACCACCGCCACGAAGACGATCAAGAGATTGCCGGGGATGTCGAAGAAATCCAGCGCCTCTGGCCAGAAGCGGATCGGCGCATCGGCATCGGATCGGTTCGAGATCAGCGAGAAATAGGCGGTGAAGCCCACAATCGCCGCCGCCGCGACCAGGATATTGCGCGTCATCGGCTGTGTGTGGAAGCGCGAGTTGAACAGAACCACCAGGAAGATGATCGGGAACAGGAACAGCACCATCGACATATATTGCGGCACGCCCGCGGCGACGATTTCCGGTGTCACCAGCAGGAAGAACAGCAGGATGACCGGAAAGGCCAGGGCGAGATTGGCGATGAAGGTCAGGATCGTGTCGAGTTTTACGGTCAGGAACAGCCCGATCGCCACCGCCGCCGCGACCAGGGTCCAGAGGCCCACCGACAGGCCGCCACTGATTGCGCCGATCACGGCGGCAAGTCCGGCCAGGGCGCAGGTGATGTAGAAGCCGGGGGACCGCATCTCGAACGCGGATCCGCTGAAATAGCCCGCGGGCAGGCCCAGTGTGATGCCGACCATGAAGGCAAACAGCGTCGCGACCGGTGCGATCTGCAGTACATCCGCCGCGCCGAAGACCACGCGGGAAAACACATCGCGGCCCAGATTGTCGCCGCCCAGCAGGTAATAGGGATATTGGCCCTCAGCCGGGTTCGGCAGCGGCGTGCCGGGCAGATCGTTGCGCAGGCCGGAGATCACGTCGAGTGCCCCATGGGTCGCGATCAGCCCCGAAAAGACCGCCGCAAAGATCCAGAACATCACCAGGCCAAACCCGGCCATGCCGATCGGGCTGTCGAAGAGTTTGCCATAGAGGCCCAGCTTGCGCTTGAAGGTGACAGAGACCGCAAAGATCACGATCAGCGCGATCCAGACCGGCACCAGCCGCGCGGCCATCGCGCCCAAGATGCCTTTGGCCTGGATATCGGGCTGGAAGATGCCGCCCAGAACAAAGACCACGCAGCAGGCCAGAAACAGCAGCACGGCGTATTTCATCGTCATCAGCGCATAGTCGACAGGGGTGCGTTTGAAGACCAGCGTGCCGTCGGCATTGACCTCCATATCACCGGCGCGCAGGCCCGCTAGCGCCAGGATCGTGTTGGCGACAAAGCCCAGAAGGAAGATGACCAGGGCGGCCAGCAGGAGCGGGTTGAGAAAGGCGCCGAAGCTGCCGGTCCAGGTGAGTTGTTCCATGCCGAGCGCTCCTTCACGCGATCCGAATACGGGGGTTCAGGAAGACGTAGCCGATATCCGAGATCAGCTGGGTCACGAGGACGACGAAGACCGCCACGATGGAACAGGCCAGGAGCAGTTCGATATCGTTGTTGGAGGCGGCCTGCACCATGGTCCAGCCGAAGCCGTTATAGTTGAACAGCGTCTCCACGATCACCACGCCGGTCAGCAGCCAGGGGAATTGCAGCATGATGACGGTGAAAGGGGCGATCAGCGCGTTGCGGAGCGCGTGTTTCAGGACGATGTTGCGGAAGCTGACGCCTTTGAGGCGGGCGGTGCGGATATATTGTGCCGTCATCACCTCGGCCATGGAGGCGCGGGTCATGCGGGCGATATAGCCCATGCCGTAAAGCGCGATGGTGAAGACCGGCAGGAAGAAGTTCCAGAAGGTGATGCCGTCTTCCATGGCCGAGCGGGCCGAGCCGAGAAACAGCGTGCGGCGGTCGCCGAGCCAGCCCTCGCTGCCGAGCCAGCCCCATTCCGTCAACGTGCCCGAGATGCCCGCCGTGGTGGAGGCGAAGACCACGATGAAGATCACGCCCGAGACATATTCCGGTGTGGCGGTCGAGGCGATGGAGAAGGTGGAGAGACTTCGATCCAGCCGCGAGCCCTCGCGCATTCCGGCGAGCACACCGACCAGCAAAGCGGCGGGCACCATGAGGGCAAAGGCCCAGAACATCAGCTTGCCTGTCAGGATCAGCCGCCCGCCGATGATGTTGCCGACCTCGTCATCGGAGACGGTGGAAAAGCCCAGATCGCCTTGCAGCAAACCGCAGCGCGTGGGCGCGTCTTCGGCGTCCATGCCGAAATCGATACAGCGGCCTGTCACCGCGCCGGTATCGTCATTGGTCCGGGTCCATCCCGGGACCACGCCCAGCCATTCGCCGTAGCGCACCACCAGCGGTCCGCCATAGCCGTTGCGGTCGAGCCAGCTGACAACCTCGGCATCGCTCATCCTTGCATTGCCCTGGGTTTTGGCGAGCTTCTCAAGGTTCGGAAACAGGTTTGTCAGAAAGAAGACCACGAAGGTCAGGCACAAGGCCGTCAAGATCATCACGCCGGTCCGGCGCAAGATGAACATCCCCATATGATGATATCCCCTGTTGTCTGGGCGGCGCGCGGGGTGTTTTGGCGACGCGCCACCTGGGTCAACTGTCCGGCCCTCAAGGATACGCAGGCAAGGCGTGGGGCCGGTTCAGTCTGTGCGGGAAATTGGATTTTTGCTTTTGCCCCGCCTGGCTTCACCGACGCCCGTTTTCGGGCGCCGATGTCAGTAGTCTAACCCATCACGCCGCGAAACCAAGGTAGTGCACGTTGATTTCGAATTTTGGGTGCATATCGGCATTCACGATCCCGTCACGGTAATGCCTGAAGAGCGAACGCCAATAGGGCTGCAGCGTCACGCCCTCATCCTGCATGATCGTTTGCAGCCGCGCCATGACTTCGCGCCGTGCATCGGCATCCTGGATTCCGTTGGCCTGTGTCAGGAGCTCATCGAACTCGGCATTGGAGAAGCCGGATTCGTTCCATGGCACACCGGTGCGGTAGGCGAGGTTGAGGATCTGCACCCCCAATTCGCGGTGGTTCCAATTGGTCGAGCTGAACGGATACGACGTCCAATCGTTCCAGAAGGTGGAGCCGGGGATGATTGTCCGCGTTACATTGAAGCCCGCATCGCGCAGCTGGGCGGCCACGGCATCGGTGGTGTTCTTGCGGTAATCGTCATCGATCGAGATCAGCTCGAACTCGGTCTCGGCATGGCCGGCCTCTTCCAACAGCGCCTGGGCGCCGGCAGGATCATGGACCAGCGGGTCAAGCTCGGCATATTCGGGATGGATCGGGCAGACATGGTGGTTTTCTGCCGTCACGCCCTGGCCGTTGATACCCAGATCCAGGCAGACCTGCGGATCGACGGCCATTGCGATGGCGCGGCGCACGCGCACATCGTCATAGGGCGCATTGCCCTGGTTGGGGCGGATCACCACGGTGGCGGCTGTCGTGACCTCGGATTGGGTCCAGCCGATGGCGGCAAACAGATCCACGAATTCGCCCACGGTCTCGTAGGTCATGTCGAATTCGTCGGCCTCGGCGCCCGCAAACCAGGCGGCGGGGTCCTGGCCCAGATCGACGAACACGATCTCGTCCAGATAGGTCTCGCCCCAATAGGTGTGGTCGGGGTTGCGTTCGAGTCGCGCGGAGACGCCCACTTCGTAAGAGGTGATGCGGTAGGCGCCCGTGCCGACGCCGTGATCTGCAGGATTGGTGCCGATCAGGTCACGGTGCTGCACGGCCGACGGGTAATCGGCGATGCCGGGCACCAGAGTGATATCGGGCGAGGGGTAGGTCACACGCACCGTATATTCATCGACCACCTCGATGGCGCCGTCGCGCACCTGGTTGGTTTCGGGATCGACCAGGCCGCCCATCCGCGTGGCCATGGAATTGCCTTCCACCGTGCCATCGCACCAGCCAACGAAATTGGCGGCGACGTCTTCGGCGGTGAACGGATCGCCGTTGTTCCAGGTGATCCCCTGGCGCACATTCAGCGTGTAGACGGTCGCGTCTTCATTGGCCTCCCAAGAATCGAGCAGGATGCCGGAGAACGAGCCATCGGCATTGTATTCGATCAGGTATTCCAGAAATCCGCGGGTCACATTGGCCATTTGCGACCAATCGAAGGTGCGCGGATCTTTCAGCGCGCGGACCTCTTGCTGGATACGCAGCGTTCCGCCCGCGGCGGGTGTGACGCGGTGGCCATCGGCCTGGGCCGGGTTAACCCCGATCAGCGAATAGGCGGCGGCGGCGCTTAGCCCCAAGGCGGTGGCGCGCACCATGAATTCGCGGCGGCTCAGCTCGCCACGCTGATGTTCGCTTGCATACATCTCGGCGACGGGATGCGTGTCGAGCCCGCCCGTTTGCGTGATATGAGTCCGATCTGTCATTCTTTTATCTCCCTGATGAACGTTTCGTTCTTTTTTGTGTTTTTGCCGCCACGACCGAGTGATGGGTGGGGTGGCTCTGCCAGTGTCAATCATATTAGCGCCCGCATTGGACACTTGCGTCAACAGGCAGAAACGCCGCGAAAGTGATGATTTGCGACATCAGACTTGCCAAAAACCGACCTGCGCCGGTGAAATGACAGTAGAAGATATACCTGTATACCGCTGCGTGAGGCGAGTCGCGATCCAGCTTCCGTAGCGTCAGGCTATGCGCGAATGCGCGGTTTGCGGAACTCGGTCGGGGTGCGCCCGGTGGCCTGGCTGAAGGCCCGGGTGAAGTAGGCAGCAGAGGAAAAGCCAAGCTGTTCGGCCACCTCGCGCGCCGCCAGATCGGTTTCCAGCAGCAGGCGACGTGCCTCATACATGATGCGCTCTGTCAGCAGCGCATGGGCCGGACGCCCCGCCGCCTCGCGGCAGACGCGGCTGAGATGGGTGGGCGTGACCTGCAATTCCTTGGCATAATCGGCGACCCCTTTGCCGCTGCGGAACTGCGCCTCCATCCGGTCGGCGAACAATTCGGCCAGGCGGTGGGCGCGTTCGCGCAGAATGCTGCCTTCCTGTTTGGCCAATTCCCGCGTCATCCAGGCCGAGATCAACAGCGAATAGGCCATCAGGGTCAGATCCAGCGCGGGCGCGCGGCCTGCCAGTTCCGCCTCGATCTTTTCGATATGCGAGGTCAGGGCGGATTGGCTTTCGATGTTGGAGACGCGCAGGTGAAACGGCGCCTCGGGCAGGCGCAGGCTGCTATCGGGCGGCAGGCACAGTTCGAGCCCCTGGGTTTGTGAGGCCAGCTCCAGCGCCATGGGCACCCGCGCGGGCACGAAGACCGCCGTATTGGGGCCATAGCCGCGGGTGATGCAGTTTATCGTCACGCGCCCCTGACCGCGGGTGATCCAGTAAAGCCGGTTCTTCGGCGAGGCGTGCAGCATCTCGACCCGCCAGGCATTTTGCATCCTGAGCTTGCCCAAAGAGGCGACCGAATGGGCGATGGGGCGGCGAGAGTGTTCGAACATTTGGGTAGCGTAGCGGTGCGGAGGGCGCGCGCAAGGGTGAAGTGTTAACGCGGCAGGTCGAGGGCGGTCCAGGCCCCCATATTGGAGCGGAACCAGGTGCGTTGTCGCTTGGCATATTGCAGCGTCGCGGTGATGGCGGCTGTGCGGGCGTCGTCCAGCGACAGATCGCCGTTGAGATGGGCGATCAGTTCCGGCGCGCCGATGGCCTTGGCGGCTCCGCCCGCTTGGGGCCAGCGCGGCAGGTTGGCGCGCGCCTCGTCCAAGGCGCCGTCCGCGATCATCAGGTCGAAGCGGCGCGCGATGCGCTCGGCCAGCCAGTCGCGGTCGGCGTTGAGCACAATCGGATGGGCGCGGCTGAGGGGCAGGGCGGGCGGCGCGGTCTGCGCCTGCCAGATGGAGAGCGGCGTGCCGGTGGCGCGCCAGACCTCCCAGCCGCGCTGCACGCGGGCGCGGTTCTGCCGGTCTATCCGCGCGGAGAGGGTCGGGTCGTGGGCATCAAGATCGGCGAGGAGTTGGGCAAAGGGCAGGGCGTCGGCTTCGGCCCGGATCTCGGGCGGGGTCGCGGGGATATCGGCCAGCCCCTCGGTCAGGGCCTTGAAATAGAGCCCGGTGCCGCCGACGATGACCGGGTTAGCGGTCAAATATTGTGTGGCGTCACGCAGCCAATGGCCGGCGCTGTAGCTGGCCTCGAACGGGACATGTCCGTAAAGCGCATGGGGCAGGGCGGCCTCATCGGCGGGTGACGGGCGCGCGGTCAGCACGCGCCAGCCCTCATAGACCTGCAGCGCATCGGCATTCACGATGGTCCGGCCCTGGGTCTCGGCGATGCGCATGGCCAGGGCGGACTTGCCCGATGCGGTTGGACCGGCGATTAAAACCGGCTTTCCGGGATCGATATTGTCGATGTCTATCAATGCAATGCGCGCCGTTCTTCATGTTGCGATCCGGGTGCGTGCCCCTGCCGCGTGGCAAGGCGTTGAACCGGATGCGCTTTTAGATCATGGTGCCGCCAAATTTCAAACCGAGGAAGCGCCCATGTCCACCGACGCCAACCCCGCCGCCCGATATTCCCGTGTCATGCTGAAAATCTCAGGCGAGGCGTTGATGGGCGACCAGGGATTTGGATTGCACCCGCCCACCGTTGAACGGATCGCGGCAGAGATCAAATCGGTCCACGATCTGGGGGTGGAGATCTGTCTGGTGATCGGCGGCGGCAACATTTTTCGCGGCCTCCAAGGCTCGGCCCAAGGGATGGAGCGGACGACGGCCGATTACATGGGGATGCTGGCGACGGTGATGAACGCGCTGGCCATGCAAAGTGCCTTGGAAAGCAGCGGTGTGTTCACGCGGGTGATCTCGGCGATCACGATGAACGAAGTGGCTGAGCCGTATATTCGCCGCCGCGCGATCCGCCACCTTGAGAAAAAGCGCGTCGTGATCTTCGCGGCGGGCACCGGCAATCCGTATTTCACCACCGACACCGCCGCGACCCTGCGCGCCAATGAGATGGATTGTGAGGCGATCTTCAAGGGCACCAAGGTGGACGGGGTCTATGACAAGGACCCGGCCAAACATGCAGATGCCAAACGGTTCGAGACGGTCACCTATGATGAGGTGCTGGCCCAGCATCTGGGGGTCATGGACGCCTCGGCCATCGCCCTGGCGCGCGAGAACGACCTGCCGATCATCGTGTTCAGCCTGGACGCGCCGGGCGGCTTCCGCTCGATCCTGTCGGGCGAGGGCACGTTCACGAAAGTGACGGATTGACCCCGCCAAGAGAGGCTGAGCGCGACGGTGCTATGCCACGGGCCGACGACATCACCGCCTAGTTTTCGGCAGGCGGCGCGGTCTGAAGGTTGCGCCGTGCGGCATGGATGGCGAAGGCCAGGATGGCGACATAGCCTGACAGCTTCGCAAAATCCTCAAACCAGAACGCGAAGCCGCCATAAAGCCCGCTGACATCGGCCGTAACGGACACACATAGGAAAAACGCCGCAGCGTGCGCCGCGGATAACAGATAGGCATCCGCGATGCGCCAGGTTTCGACGTAAAGATAAAGCGCGCCGCAAAAATACATGAGATAAACCGCATATTCGGAGATGCCGAAAACGCCCGGCAGCACCTGTTCATGTAGCATAAACGCGTCATCAATCGTCATGCAGGCCGAGAGAACGCCTCCTAGCTGCATAACCCGTTTCAACGGCGAGCTGATCCCAAAAGAGCCGACGATCAGCAAGATGCTGGCCGCGCCCAGAATGACGAGGCCGATGGTCGAAAACGCGCCGCCATAGACCGGAAATCCGTATTCCGCGGCAGGGTCGCGCACCAATTCTCGCACCGGTATGCCGAACAATTCCGCCGAGCCACCGATTAAAAACTCGATCCCAAAGACGCCGAGACAAATCTTGGTGATCGAGCTGAGCCGCAACCATTTTGGGCGGCGCGACGTCGCCATCGGCGCCTCCACTTTCTGTTTCGGCTTGTCCTGAGGCGATGGGGTGGGACTCTTGTTCATTACGACTTCTACAAGATATCAATGTCGGGAGAGACCGGTGGCGTTGGCTATGTCACAAATATTACATCTTTGGTAGGCTCAGCCCCCCGCAAGATGGCGCTGACGCAGCGGCAGCCGCCTTAAAACCGCTGCGAAAAGGGTCGCTTTGGTCGGTGGCGGCTGGGGTCAGGTTTGCCGGTCTATACAATAGCGCTTCGCTGTCCTATTCACGTGCTGATCAAAAAGAAGGCTCCGAGGCACCCATGTCAGACGATTTTATGCTCGATACCGATGATCTGGAACGGCGGATGGATGGCGCGATTGGGGCGCTGCGCACCGAATTCGCCTCGCTCAGGACCGGGCGGGCCAGCGCGTCGATGTTGGAGCCGGTGATGGTGGATGCCTATGGGGCCATGACCCCGATCAATCAGGTCGGCACGGTGAATGTGCCCGAGCCGCGGATGGTGACGGTGAATGTCTGGGACAAGGGCCTGGTGGGCAAGGTCGAAAAGGCGATCCGTGAAAGCGGGCTGGGCATCAATCCGCAGCTGAACGGCACAATCATCATGCTGCCGATCCCCGAATTGAACGAAGAACGCCGTCGCGAATTGACCAAGGTGGCGGGCACCTATGCCGAAAATGGCCGCGTTGCGATCCGCAATATCCGCCGCGATGGAATGGACCAGATCAAGAAGGCCAAGGCCGACGGGATCAGCGAAGACGACCAGAAATTCTGGGAAGGGGCGGTACAAGAGTTGACCGATACCTATATCAAACGTGTTGATGATGCGTTGGATGCCAAACAAGAAGAGATCATGCAGGTCTAAGGGTCTGCTGCGGATCGGCGTGTTCCCGCCGCCAAGTGTTACCTTCGCGGCACGTCGGGCCCGCTTGTTTTTAGACCTAACGGTTCTTTCATTCGCAATATCGTTTATGCCCCTAGATAACCGCGCCAAACGCAGCGGCCCTGGATGCCGCGAAAGGACATGACAATGTCACGATCGACGACTTCGCCCAATCATGTGGCGATTATTATGGACGGCAATGGACGGTGGGCGCAGATGCGCAATCGCCCAAGGCTGATCGGCCATCATGCCGGCGCCAAGCGCGTGAAAGAGATTGTCGAGGCCTGTCCGGGCCTGTCGGTCAAATATCTGACCATTTTCGCGTTCTCGACCGAGAATTGGAAGCGCACCCAGACCGAGGTTGCGGGGCTGATGAAGCTGTTCAAGCGCTATCTGCGGCGCGAGGCGCAGAACCTGCTGAACAATGGCGTTCGGGTGCGGTTCATCGGCGATCGCACGCGGCTGGAGCCGACCCTGGTCGATATGATGGACAATCTGGAATTGCTGACCGCCGATAACGATCTGGTGCATCTGACGGTTGCGCTGAATTACGGCGGTCGGGACGAGGTGGCGCGCGCGGCGCGGCGCTTGGCCTATGATGTGCAACTGGGCAAGCTGGATCCGAAATCGATCAATGACGAGACCTTTCCGAAATATCTCGACACCCATGTGCTGCCCGATCCCGATCTGGTGATCCGCACCTCCGGCGAGGCACGGATTTCGAACTTCCTGCTCTGGCAATCGGCCTACGCGGAATATGAGTTCATCGACACGCTCTGGCCGGATTTCACGGACGAGATCTTTGCCGAGGTGGTGGGGCGGTTTGGCGCGCGGGAACGGCGGTTCGGCGCGGTCGTGGCCTAAATTCCCATGGCGTCGGGTCCGAAATTTGCCGATCTGGTGCCGCGCCTTGTGTCAGCCTTTGTCCTGTTAGGGGTTGCGGGCCTGGGCCTGTGGCTGGGCGGCCCGGTTCTGGCGCTGCTTCTGTCGGTTTTGGGCGCTGTGATGCTATGGGAGTATTTTCGTCTGATCGTGCGGCTGACAAAACCTTTTGCAATGGGCGCCACGGTGATCACGGCGGCGTTGTTAGCGGTGTCGTTGATATTGGAGGACCGATTTGCCGTCACTGCCGAGGCCACGGACAGCGCGCTGCCGCAGGTTCTGGCCCCGGCGCCTGTGGCTTTGATCGTCATGGCGCTGGCGATGCTGGCGGTGATGGCGGTGGTGCGCAAATCGTGGCTGGAAACCGCATTTGGCGCGATGATCCCTGCCGCAACCTTCCTGTTCTTCTATCTGCATCAAAGCGTTCCGGCGGCGATGTGGCTGGTTGTGGCCACGGTCATCGCCACTGATGTGGCGGGCTATTTCTTCGGCAAGCTGATCGGCGGGCCGAAATTCTGGCCCACGCTCAGCCCCAACAAGACCTGGGCGGGCACGGTGTCGGGCTGGCTCTGCGCTGCGCTGATCGCGGTTGCGGTTGGCTGGAGCTCTCCGTTTGGGACGGTGATCGTGGGCGTGCTGTTCCTGATGGTCGTGTCCTTTGCCGCGCAGATGTCGGATATCGCGGAATCGGCGTTGAAGCGGCGGGCCGGGGTGAAAGACAGCTCCAACCTGTTGCCGGGCCATGGCGGCGTGCTGGACCGGTTCGACGGCATGATGGGTGGATTTCTGGTGGCGGGGCTGACCTTTGTGCTGGTCGGCTACGCGATGGTGCCATGATGCGGGCGCCGCGCAGGGTCAGCGTCTTTGGGGCCACGGGCTCGATCGGGCAAAACACGCTCGATCTGATCGCGCGGGACCCTGAGGCCTATGAGGTGGTGGCGCTGACGGGGGCGGGGAATGTGGCACAGCTTGCCGCCGACGCGATCCGGCTGGGGGCCGATGTCGCCGTGACCGCGGATGAGACCCGGTTGGATGAGTTGCGCGGCGCGCTGGCGGGCTCTGGGGTGGAGGCCGCGGCGGGTGAGGCGGCCTTGATCGAGGCTGCGGACCGCCCCGCCGATTGGATCATGTCGGCCATTGTCGGCGCGGCGGGCCTGGCGCCCGGGCTGCGTGCCCTGCGCCATGGCACCACGCTGGCCCTGGCCAACAAGGAAAGCCTGGTGACGGCGGGGCCGATCCTGTTGGCCGAGGCGGTCGCCCATGGCGCGCGGATCCTGCCCGTCGATAGTGAGCATTCGGCGGTATTCCAGGCCCTGGTGGGCGAAGAGATCGCGGCGGTTGAGCGGATCATCATCACCGCCTCGGGTGGCGGCCTGCGCGATTGGCCGATTGAGGCCTTGGCCAGCGCCACGCCCGAAGATGCGGGCGCCCATCCGAATTGGGATATGGGGCAGCGGATCACCATCGACAGCGCCTCCATGTTCAACAAAGCCATGGAACTCATTGAAACAAAAGAGTTCTTTGGCGTCGGGCCTGACCGGATCGAAGCGGTGGTGCATCCGCAAAGCATCGTCCATGCGCTGGTCGGATTTACCGATGGCGCGTTGATGGCGCATCTGGGGGCGCCGGATATGCGCCACGCCATCGGCTATGCGCTGCATTATCCGGATCGGCGCGACCTGCCGGTGGCGCGGATCGATCTGGCGCAGATCGCCACGCTGGAATTCCGCGCGCCCTGTGACACCCGCTACCCGGCCCTGCGCATCGCGCGGGCGGTCATGGAAACGGGCGGCATTTCGGGCGCCATCTTCAACGCGGCCAAAGAGGTCGCACTTGACGGTTTCCTTGCCGGGCGCCTTGGTTTTATGGATATGTCAACCATTGTTGAGGAAAGTCTTGACGCGATGTCGTCGCAAACCAGCCTTTCAATTGCCCCCAAAACCCTTGAGGACGTGATGCAGACCGACCACATGGCACGACAGGCGGCTTGGTCTCAGATAGAGCGACGGCAGAACGCGCAGTAATTAAGAGGCACGCGGAATGGAATTTCTTCCGAACTTTGGCAATATCGGCTTCACGCTGATCGCCTTCGTCGTCGCATTGTCGATCATCGTGGCGATCCACGAATATGGTCACTACATCGTGGGGCGCTGGTCGGGCATCCATGCCGAGGTGTTTTCCATCGGCTTCGGCCCGGTCTTGTTCAGCCGCGTCGATAAACGTGGCACGCGATGGCAGGTGGCGGCATTGCCCTTTGGCGGATATGTGAAATTCCTGGGCGATGCCAATGCGGCCTCTGCCGGTGCGGATGCCGAGGTCGTCGACGCGCTTGATCCGGCGGAGCGGCGGCGCACCATGCCGGGTGCGCCCCTATGGGCGCGTGCGGCGACGGTGGCGGCAGGCCCGATCTTCAACTTCATCCTCTCGATCCTGATTTTCGGCGCGGTTGTGCTGGTATCGGGGCGCGCGGTGGATGAGCCGCGCGTCGGCCCCCCCGCGGCGCTTCCGGCCGATGTGACGATCCTGCAGGAGGGCGATTTGATCACCGCCATCGCGGGCGAACCCGTGGAATCCTTGGCGGATGTCTACACGATCAGCCGTGATATGGAGCCCGCGCAGACCGTGAGCTACGATGTGGTGCGCGACGGACAGGCGATCACGGTCGAGGCCGCATTCCCGCTCCTGCCCATCGTGCAATCGGTAACGCCACAATCGGCGGCCATCGCGGCCGGGATTCAGGAAGGGGACGTGCTGACCGCCGTGGACGGCACCCCGATCCATGCGTTCAGCCAATTGCGGGCCGCTGTCGATGCCTCGGAAGGGGCGCCTCTGGCGCTGACGCTCTGGCGTGATGGCGAGATCTTGGAAAAGGAACTCAGCCCCCGGTCAACCGCGCTGCCCGACCGGGATGGGGGATTTGAAACACGCTGGCTGATCGGCATCACAGGCGGTTTAATCTTCGAGCCTTTGACCGAGAATGTCGGGCCATTGGCGGCCATCGGATTTGGGGCGGAACAGACGCTGTTTGTGGTGGAAAGCTCTCTGTCGGGCCTTTGGCATATCATCGTCGGCGAGATTTCGACCTGTAATCTGCAAGGGCCCATCGGCATTGCCGAGACATCGGGCGCGGCGGCGTCGCAGGGCATCGATAATTTCATCTGGTTCATCGCGGTTTTGTCGACGGCGGTCGGCCTGTTGAACCTGTTCCCCATTCCGGTTCTGGATGGCGGCCATCTGGTTTTCCACGCCTATGAGGCGGTGGCGGGCAAGCCGCCGAGCGCGCGTGTGCTGAATGCCTTCATGACCACGGGCCTGGTATTGCTGCTGTCGCTGATGCTGTTTGCGCTGACCAACGATATCTTCTGCCCCTAGATTTAGGGGCAGCGGCGCAAAGTGACCCAATCGTGGCCAGATTTGTGCCACATTCTGCGGGCATCTTCGCATCATCCGAGAGAGATGGAGCCCGAAGAGATGCGTATTCTTGCAGACAGCTACCGCGGTATGAGCGCCCTTGTCCTGTGGAACATGGATCGTTTTCTGGCGCCGCTTCTGATCATGGCCGCGCTGACATTGGCGGGCTGGGTCGTGCGTTTGATCGCACCGTTCTAAGCGATCGCATTCCCAAAATTTCCGAGTCTTTTCAGGGCTGCAGCTATGCTGTGGCCCCGTGCTGGATTCGCCACAGGTTGTGACAAACCCATGTGGCCCCACAACTTATGTGCCACATCTGTTTGACGATCCCGCGGGCGCAGGATACCCGTAGGCTGTCTGCAAAGTGACGAAGAAGGTGGGATTCTATGGCCCGTCGTGCGCGCATGCACTTGGTTCCGCAAATCCAGTCTGAACGAGCAGGTCTGCTGTTCGGTCTGGTCAGTGCTATTTTATTGGTTTTGGTGCTCGCAGCTCCGGCGCATGCTCAAGCCTTCCGGTTCAACAATTTCGATGTTCAGGGCAACGAACGCACCAATGACGCGTCTGTCCTTGAGGTGGCGGGGCTTGAGCCCGGCACCACGGTGACGGCGGGGCAGGTCAATGACGCCCTGCAGCGGTTGCAGAATTCCGGCCTGTTCGAGACGGTCGAGGTCGCGCCGCGCGGAAATACGCTGGTCATCAGCGTGGTGGAATTTCCGACGATCAATCGCATCGCGATTGAGGGCAATCGCCGCCTGGACGATGATGATTTGTTTGCGGTGATCAGTTCGACCCCGCGCCGCGTTTATTCGCCGGTCACCGCCGAGCGTGATGCCGCCGCCATCGCGGAGGCGTATCGCGTTACAGGGCGCCTGACCGCTGTTGCGACGCCGCAGATCATTCGCCGCGACAACAACCGCGTCGATCTGGTCTTCGAAGTGTCCGAAGGCTCGGTCGTGGAAACCCAGCGCATCGCCTTTGTCGGCAACCGTGATTATTCCGACCGTCGGCTGCGCCAGGTGCTGGAATCGACCCAGGCGGGCCTGTTCCGCGCTTTGATCCGGTCAGATACCTTCATCGAGGATCGCATCGCGCTGGATCGCCAGTTGCTGATCGATTTCTACCAGGACCGTGGCTATATCGATTTCGAAATCCTGTCCGTGACGCCGGAGCTTAGCCGTGACCGTGGCGCTTACTTCGTGACGTTCAACATTCGCGAAGGGCAGAGCTATCGGATCGGCAACCTGTCGGTTGTCTCTGAATTCCCCGGCGCCAATGCCGCTGATTTTCAGGACGTCATCCGCATCCGTCCCGGCGTTCGGTACTCGCCGCGCATCGTCGATGCGACGATCACACGGATGGAAAACCTCGCCTCAAGTCAGGGTCTGCGGTTTGTGCGGATCGAACCGCGGCTGGTGCGCAACGATGCGGCGCTGACCGTGGATGTGGAATTCGTCATCTCGCCCGGTGAGCGTGTCTTTGTTGAGCGTATCGATATCGAGGGCAACCAGACGACCTTGGATCGCGTGATCCGCCGGCAATTCGACGTGGTCGAAGGCGACCCGCTAGATCCGCGCCAGATCCGTGCCGCAGCCGAACGCATCCGCGCCACGGGCTTTTTCTCGGATGTGGCCGTGGATGGACGCCCCGGCACCTCCGAAGGGCAGGTCATTGTCGATGTCGATGTCGAAGAACAACCGACGGGGGCCTTGGGCTTCTCGGCGAGCTATTCGACCGATAGCGGCGCCGGTATTGCGGTGAATTTCTCGGAACAGAATTTCCTGGGCCGTGGCCAGGCCGTCGCATTGAGCTTCAGCACGGTATCCGGTGGCCAATCGTTGAACTTCTCGTTCACCGAGCCCGCCTTCTTACGCCGGGATCTTGCGCTGGGGCTGACGGCTTTCTACGGCCAAACACAGTCGCAGAACCAGGAATTCGATACGATCAATTATGGTATCGGAAGCTCCATCGCATTCCCGATCAGCGAGAATGGCCGCCTGAGATTGTTCTATTCGTTCGACTACGATGAGATCGACGGCCTGGATGCGACAGAAGATTCCCCCATCTTGGTGCGGGAAGAGACCGAGGCCTATACCTCTTCGGTCGGCTTTGCCTATTCCTTCGACAATCGTGAAACCGGCCTGAACCCAAATGCAGGCGTCGCCTTCAATGTATCCGCCGAATATGCGGGCCTGGGTGGCGATACGGAATTCATTCGGACCCGCTTCACCGGTATCGGCGAGACCCGCGTGGCCCGTGAAGAGGTCACTTTGCGGGCGACACTTGAAGGCGGTGCCGTCAGCGCCCTGGATGATGGGACGCGCTTGTCCAACCGCTTCCGGCTGAACTCGCGCCAGATCCGTGGTTTTGAACCCTTCGGCCTTGGGCCGCGCGACACTGCCGCGCCCAATGAAAACCCCCTGGGCGGCAACTACTTCGCCGTGGCGCGGTTCGAAGCGGCGTTCCCCCTTGGTCTGCCCGAGGAATACGGCATCTCCGGCGGCGTGTTCGCCGATGTCGGGTCGGTCTGGGGTCTGGATGATACGGCGGGTTTCGGCGGGACGGAGGTGGATGATTCCTTCCGCCTGCGCTCGGTCGTCGGTGTGTCGATCTTCTGGGATACCGCGCTGGGGCCACTGCGCTTCAACTTCACGCATCCGGTGGATGTCGAGGATTACGACGAAACGCGCAACTTTGACTTCACCGTCGAGGCGCGCTTCTGATCCCGATGCGCCTGGCTCTGGCCCTATGTGTTGCATTCTGCTTGCCTGTTGCGCCGATCTTGGCGCAGCAGGATGCGCCGGATCAGGGCACAGCGGTTTTGGTATTGAACCAGGAACGTCTTCTGCAATTGACGCAATACGGTATGCGCCTTCAGCGTGAGCTTGAGGCGGCCTCTGCCGCTTTGGCGAACGAGAACCGCCAAATCGAGTCGCTTTTGACCGAAGAGGAACTGGCCCTGACCGAGCGGCGCGAAACGATGCCGCCCGATGAATTTCGCGGTCTGGCCGATGAGTTTGACATCCGTGTCACCGCGATCCGTGCCGCGCAAGACGCCAAGACCCGCGATTTGCAAGCGCAGGCCGATGCGGCGCAGCAGCGGTTCTTCGAGGAATCGGTGCCGGTCTTGCTGCAACTGATCGAAGATCGCGGCGCGGCTGTGCTGCTCGATTCCCGCTCGGTGCTGCTTTCCGCGGATTCCATCGACATCACCGAGGAAGCCATTGCCGAGATCGACGAGACCTTGGGCGATGGCGGGCCGGATCCGATCATCGATTTGCCCGGATTGACCGACCCGGAGTAATCCCACGCGCCTTGCCGTGGCGGGGCGGAGTTGCTAACCGTCGCCGAACCGGGCGAAGCGCCCATGTTTTACGCAGCGGGAGGGCCACACCCATCCCGATCAATACCGGAGGCAGCCCATGACGGCCGAAACGCCCGACATCGCCGATATCGATCTGATCCAGCGCATTCTGCCCCACCGCTACCCGTTTTTGTTGGTTGACCGGGTCAAGGATATCGTGCCCTTCACCTCGGCGATCGGTCTTAAGAACGTCACCGTGAACGAGCCGCATTTCCAAGGCCATTTTCCAGGCGTGCCGATCATGCCCGGCGTCACGATTGTCGAGGCGATGGCGCAAACCGCGGCCGTTATGGTCGGGGTGTCGGCTGACCTCGCCGACAAGAATTTCCTCGTCTATTTCATGGGGATCGATGCCTGCAAGTTCCGCCGCAAGGTGGGGCCGGGCGATGTGCTGGAGCTGCATGTGAACGCGACTCGCGGCAAGCCGGGCGCCAAGGTCTGGAAATTCGAGGGGCAGGGCCTGGTCGAGGGCGAATTGGCCTGCGAATGCGCCTTCACCGCGATGATGGATCTGCCGAAGGAGGCTGGCTGATGGCGATTGATCCCAGCGCGGAGATTCACGCCTCCGCCATTGTCGACGATGGCGCAGTGATCGGGCCGGGATGTTACATCGGGCCGTTTTCTATGGTCGGTCCCGAGGTGACGCTTGGGGCGAATGTCACACTGAAATCGCATGCCATTGTCACCGGCTGGACCGATATCGGCGAAGGAACCGAGATCTTTCCCTTCACCTCCATCGGCGAGATCCCCCAGGACAAGAAATTCGGCGGCGAGCGAACGCGTCTGATCGTGGGCAAGCGCAATCGTATCCGCGAAGGGGTGACCATGAATACCGGTACCGAGGGCGGTGGCGGCGTCACGCAGGTGGGCGATGACGGGTTGTTTCTGGCCAATTCCCATGTGGCGCATGATTGCCATGTGGGCGACCGGGTGGTGATGGTGAACTGTTCGGCTCTGGCGGGTCATTGCATCGTCGGGGATGACGTCATCATCGGCGGTCTGTCGGGGGTCTTGCAACGGGTACGGATCGGGTCAGGCGTGATCATTGGTGCTGTGACGATGGTGACCAACGATGTGATCCCCTACGGTCTAGTGCAGGGGCCGCGCGGGCGGCTAGACGGGTTGAATCTGGTTGGATTGAAGCGCCGCGGTGTTGCCAAATCCGATATCACCGCTCTGCGCGCCGCCCTGCAGGCGCTGAAACAGGGCGAGGGCAATTCGTTCCAGGATCGCGCGCGGCGGCTGGCTGACAATGAGGATATCGACAGCGATTATGTGCGCGATATCGTTGATTTTGTTCTGGGCGATTCCGACCGCTCGTTCCTGACGCCGGAGTAGTGTGATGTTGGCGATCCTCGCGGGGCAGGGCGCACTGCCGGGGCTGCTATCGGCGGTCGAACCGGCCCATATCGTGCAGTTCCGCGGGGTCGAGATCGACAGCGTCGTTCCAACCCTTGAGGCGCGGTTCGAGCAATTGGGTGCATTGTTCGACAAGCTAAGGGAGCTTGAGGTGGAAGAGATCTGCCTCGCAGGTGCGATGTCGCGTCCGCCTCTGGATCCGGTGGCCTTCGATCCCTTCACCGCGCGGCAGATGCCCGCCCTGATGGCGGCGATGTCGCAGGGCGATGATGCCCTGCTGCGCGCGGTGATTGCGGTGATCGAAGCGGATGGGTTCCGCGTTGTTGCCGCCCATGAGATCCGGCCCGACCTGATCGCGCCCGCGGGTGTTCTCTACGGTGAACAGATGGGCGATGCGGATGCCGCCCGGGCCCGCGCCGTTCTGGACGCGCTCGGGCCGCTGGATGTGGGGCAGGGCGCCGTGGCTGCGGGCGGCCAGGTGATCGGGATCGAAACCCTGCAAGGCACCGATTCGATGCTGGCGTTTGTGGCAAGCTCTGCGCCGGGCTCTGGCGGCGTGTTCGTCAAGCGGCCCAAGCCCGGTCAGGATCTGCGTGTCGACATGCCCGCGATCGGACCCGAGACGATCCGCGCCGCCGCCGCCGCCGGGCTTGCCGGGATCGAGATCGCGGCGGGCGGTGTGCTGATGTTGGATCGCGACGGGATCGAGGCTGCCTGTACGGAGACCGGCATCAACCTATGGGCCGGTCCGTGACACGGCTGTTCTTCGTCGCCGGAGAGCCGTCTGGCGACCGATTGGGCGGGGCGTTGATGGCGGGGCTGCGCGAGGCGGGGGGCGAGATCGAGGCCCATGGTGTCGGCGGGCCGCTGATGGCGGATCAGGGGCTTCGCTCGCTTTTTCCGTATGACGAACTCGCGGTGATGGGCATTGCAGAGGTGCTGCCGAAGTATTTTCACCTCAAACGCCGCATTGCGCAGACGGCGCAGGCCGTGGCCGAAAGCGGGGCGGAGGCGTTGATCACCATCGACAGCCCGGATTTCTGTCTGCGCGTGGCGAAATTGGCGAAACAGGCCAATCCGAGCCTGAAGACCATTCATTACGTGGCGCCGTCGGTCTGGGCGTGGCGGCCCGGGCGCGCGGATAAGATGGCCAAGGTCATCGACCATGTGCTGGCGCTGTTGCCTTTTGAGCCGCCCTATATGGAAGCGGCTGGGATGAGCTGCGATTTTGTGGGTCATCCGGTGGTGACCGAGCCCGTGGCGGATGCGGATGAGGCGCAAGCCTTCCGGGCGGCCCATGGGATCGACGGCCCCATGGTTCTGGTTCTGCCGGGATCTCGACGGTCCGAGGTGACGCGGCTTGCGCCGATCTTTGGCACCGCGTTGCGGGGTATCAAGGCGCATTTGGTTCTCCCTGCACCGCCGAATGTCATCGATGCGGTCCGAGAGCTGACCGCGGATTGGGCGCCTACGCCCCTGATTCTTCCCGCATCTGACGCGGCCCAGAAACGTGCGGCCTTTGCGGCGGCGGATGTGGCCTTGGCGGCGTCGGGCACGGTGTCGCTGGAGCTTGCCGCCAATCATGTGCCGATGGTGATTGCCTATGACATGAACTGGCTGACGCGCCGCATCATGAAGCGCGCGATCCTGATCGACACCGTGACCTTGGTCAATCTGGTGTCCGAAACCCGCACGATCCCGGAATTCCTGGCCGAAAACTGCAAGCCGGATGCCATCCGCGGGGCGCTTGACGGGCTTCTAACCGGGCAGGGCGTGGCGCAGCAGGCGGCTATGGAGCTGACGATGGAGCGTCTGGGGGCGGGTGGCACGCCGCCCGGTCTGCGGGCGGCGCAATCGGTGCTGAACGCGCTTAGCCGGTAAAATCGGCGGTGTCGGCCCCTGCCAGCACGCGCAAATCCTCGGGCGCTGCGGCGAAGATGTGATTTGGCGTGCCCGCCGCGGCATAGACCACGTCAAATTCCAGCAAGCGCGGATCATACCACGCGCGGATCGGGTTCAGATGGCCCACGGGGGACACGCCGCCAATGGCAAAGCCAGTCTGGGCGCGGATCAGCGCGGCGTCGGCCTTGCCCAAAGGTGCCCCTGCCAACGCGCTGGCCTTTGCCGCATCGACTTGGTTTCCGCCCGCCGTCACGAACAGAACCGCCGCGCCCGTCGCCTCATCGCGGAAGATGATGGATTTCGCGATCTGGTCGATCTCACATCCGGCGGCTTGTGCGGCGGCAGCAGCGGTTTTGGTGCCTTCGGCCATCTCGACCACCTCGATGGCCAGCCCAGCCTCTTCCAAGGCGCGTTTGACCCGTTTCAGTGACTTTGACACGCTGCCTCTCCCCTGCCATTCCGGTACCGCGCCACTATTGTCATCTGACCCCGGAAAAAAAGCCCCCCGATGTCCTTTGCCGCCCGTCTGACCCGCTGCCCCATCGCCCATATGCCCGATCGCGGGGCCGAGGCGTTGGCGAAGATGCCCCATTTGGGGCCGGAAATGGCCGAGCTGATCCGGGGCAGCGCGGGATCCTCGCCCTATCTGACGGGGTTGATTGGCAAGGAAGGGCATTGGCTGAGCCATGCCTTGGATCAGCCGCCCGAGGATGTGATTGCGGAATTGATTGCGGCCACCGGGGATTTGACCGCTGAGACGTTAAATGTGGGCCTGCGGGGCCTGAAACGGCGCGCGGCATTAATTGTGGCACTGGCGGATCTGGGTGGTGTGTGGGCCTTGCCGACCGTGACGCAGGCCTGGAGCGATTTTGCAGATGCGTGTGTCTCGGCGGCGCTGGCCGTTCATGTCAAAACGCAAGCGAAACGCGGAAAGATCCCCGGCCAGACCGAAGAAGACGCGCTGCGCGACGGGGCGGGCATGGTGGCGCTGGCCATGGGCAAGATGGGCGCCGGAGAGCTGAATTATTCGTCCGATATCGACCTGATCTGCCTGTTTGATGAAACCCGGTTTCACGGCCCCGCCGAAGAGATGGAGGCGCGCGCCGGGTTCATCAAAGCGACCCGCGCCATGGCCGCGAGCCTCGGCGATATCACGGCCGACGGATATGTGTTCCGGACCGATCTGCGGCTGCGGCCCGATGCGTCGGTCACGCCGGTCTGCATTTCGATGGCGGCGGCGGAGCGCTATTACGAGGCCGAGGGGCGCACCTGGGAGCGTTCCGCCTATATCAAGGCGCGCCCCGCGGCGGGCAATGTCGCGGCGGGCGCACGGTTTCTGGAGGCGCTGGTGCCCTTTGTCTGGCGTCGCCATCTGGATTTTGCCGCTGTGGCCGAGACGATGGACATGCGCCAGCGTATCCGTGACCATAAGGGCCTGCATTCCCGGGCCTTAGAGGGGCGCAATCTGAAGCTGGGTCCGGGCGGGATCCGCGAGATCGAGTTTTTCGCCCAGACACGGCAGCTGGTGGCCGGTGGCCGCGATCCGGCGCTGCGCCAGCCGCGCACCGTCAAGGCGCTGGCGGCGCTGGCGCGCGCGGATTGGATCAGTCGCGATCAGGCCGGGGCGCTGGCCGATCACTACACGGCGCTGCGCGAGGCTGAACACCGCGTTCAGATGATCGACGACGCCCAGACCCATGATCTGCCGGGCAGCGCGGCCGGATTTGCGCGTTTGGCCTGCCTGAGCGGCGTGGACGATGTGGACCGGTATCGCGCGGATCTTGAGGATCGGTTGGCGGCGGTGGAAGAGATCACCGGCGATCTCTACGCCTCCAAGACCCGCATTCAAGAGGCCCCCGAGGTTAGTGCGGGCGCGCAGGATATCATGGCGCGGTGGCCGGGCTATCCCGCGTTGCGGTCCACCCGCGGGCAGGAGATTTTCGACCGTCTGAAACCCGACCTGCTGGCCCGCTTTGCGCTGGCCGCCAAGCCCGATGAGGCGCTGGCGAATTTTGATGGCTTCCTGCGCGGATTGCCCGCCGGGGTGCAGCTATTTTCCCTGTTCGAGGCCAATCCAAGCCTGGTGGATCTGATCTGCGATATCTGCGCGACGGCGCCGGGCCTTGCGCAATATCTGTCGCGCCATTCGGCGGTGTTGGATGCGGTGCTGGATGGTCAATTCTTTGCACCTTGGCCTGGGGCCCAGGAATTGCGCGATGATCTTATGCAAGAATTGGCGCCGCTGGATTACGAGGCTCAGCTGGACATGGCGCGGCGATGGCGGCGGGAATGGCATTTCCGTGTCGGAGTGCATTTGCTGCGCGGGTTGATCTCGGCTGAAGATGCGGCGCGGCATTACAGCGATCTTGGTGAGGCGGTGGTGGCGGCTCTTTGGCCTGCGGTTTGCGCACAGATCGCGCAACGCCACGGGCCCGCGCCGGGGCGCGGCGGAGTGGTTCTGGCCATGGGTAGTCTGGGCGCGCAGGAAATGAATGCGGCCTCGGATCTGGACCTGATCGTGATCTTCGATGCGGGGGATGTGGATATGACCGACGGCCCAAGGCCGCTCGATCCGCGCAATTGGTTTGCCAAAGCGACCAAGGCGCTGATCACGGCTTTGTCCGCACCCACGGCAGAGGGCAAGCTCTATGATGTCGATATGCGTTTGCGGCCGTCCGGTGGGCAGGGGCCTGTGGCGACTTCCCTGGCCGCTTTCGAACGTTATCAGCGGGATGAAGCCTGGACCTGGGAGCACATGGCCCTGACCCGCGCGCGTGCCGTGGCTGGCGATGCGAGCCTGGCCCGCGATGTGGAGGCGGTGCGTTGCGACGTCATTGCGGCGCGACAGGGTCAGGCGCAAGAAGTGTTGGACGATGCCGCCCAGATGCGCGCCCGGCTGGCCGAGGCGGGGCGGCGTGGCGGCACTTGGGCGGTGAAAGATGGCCCCGGCGGGATGCAGGACATCGCGCTGCTGGCCCAGGCGCGTGCCTTGATTGCGGGCAGCCCGGCGCGGTCGGTGGTGGATCAATTGGACGACGACGCGCTGGCCGCTGCCTATGCGGGCCAGGCGCAGGTTAACCAGGCCGGGCGCCTGATGGCCGAGGGTCCCCTGGATCCGGACGTGATCGGGGCGGGCGGGCGCGATTTTCTGTGTCGCTTGACGGATATGCCGGATACGGCCGCCCTTGTGGCGCAACTTGACAGGTGGCGGGCAGATGCTGCCTTTAGCATCGACGCAGCCCTTTCACCCCATGCCGGAGCCAAAGACCATGCGCCAGGATGATCCGATCGATCCCAAGGGCCTGATCCGTGAAGCGTTTCGGATTGACGGGATCAGCGCGCCCGAATGCCGCTCGATCTTCGTGGATTGGGCGTTGAGCCAGACCGCGCCCGATCCGAGCCCCGCGATCCGCGCGCTATTGGACCGCCACGGCCACGAGCCCGAGACCCACCCGATGCGCGCTGTCTTGACCGAAGGACTGGCCCAAGCGCCAGCCGCCAAACGCCGGGGCGGGCGGAATGCCCGCTTGAAGACCAACGGCTAGGGCCGCTGGATATAGCGGATCTGGTAGGTGATCGGCGTGGCAGAGGTCCAGGAGATCCGGTCTTGGCGCAGGGCCTCAAGGCTCGGGACGTTGCTGGCGGGCCCGATTTCGACCTCCGAGACGGCGCCATCGCGCAGGCCGTTTTCCAGGGCGACCATATCGCGGCCCGGCGCAATCAGCGGTGCCAGGTCCACCTGATCCAGGCGACCGCATCGGTCTGGCATGCAATCGACCGACACCAACGGCGCCTCTGCCCAAAAGCCGTTCAGAACGACCAAATCGTCGCCTTGGCGCACGGCCATGCCAGAAACCGGGCCCTGATCCGTCTGGTCGATGCTGACCACCATCTGCGTGTTGGGGCGTCGATTGAACGTGACGGTCCCATCCTGGTCCAACGCCTCCAACAGGGCCTCTTCGACACGAAACTGAACATCGAGGCGCGACCGATCACTGTCGGGGGCGAACCACAGCATCGGCAGGGACAGAATACGCCGATGGGTTTGTGGGCTGAAGCTTTGCGGCCACGACACCCACGCGCGATCAGGGTCAGAGCTGATTTCGGCGCCGACGGCATCAAGCTCAGCGCGGTTGAAATCGCTGGTGATCATCTCAACCGGGGCGGCAAGCGGCCTGAGCGCGGCCAGATCCATGCGACCGGGATTGCAAAAGGCATAATCGCGCGCGATCTGCCGGTCGGAGACGGCCCAGATGATCTTGCCCGCTTGCGCGCGTTCGCCGCCGCAATAAAGCGGCAGATGGTCATTTCCGATCATCGCGTCGAACAGGCGCGGGCCGTAAAAGCCAATCTCAAGCTCCGGCGACAGGGCGGACACATCCAATTCAAACCAGCCGTCATCGCCATCCTGGAACACAACCAAATCGGGTGTGGTTTCTTCGGCCAGGATCATCGGTGCGATCAGGCGCGAGGGCAATTGCGCCATCGCCTCTTCGATATCATGCCCGCGAAGCCATTGGCTGACCGGCAGCAGGATCGCAAAATAGCCAAGGGCCGCGGCTGCAATCGGTGCGGCCACAACCAGCAAGGCCCGCTTGGTGATCATGCGCTGGTGCGGGCCGCGTGGGTGCCGCGCTCACGATAGGGGGTGGTGCTGTAATGCGCGCGGTAGCATTTTGAGAAATGCGAAGGTGAGGCAAAGCCACAGGCCAGCGCCACATTGATTACGCTCATATCCGTCTGCATCAGCAGGTTTCGCGCCTTGGCCAGACGCAATTCCATATAATACCGCTTGGGTGAGCGGTTCAGATAGCGGCGGAACAGCCGCTCCAATTGCCGCGTCGACATGCCGACCTCCTGGGCCAGTTGCGCCGGGCTGATCGGATCTTCGATATTGGTCTCCATCATGCGGATGACCTGGCCCAATTTGGGGTGGCGCACGCCGATCCGTGTCGGGATCGACAGGCGTTGCGTGTCTTGGTCGGTGCGGATCGAGGTGTAGATCAGCTGATCGGCCACCAGATTGGCCAATTCCTCACCCTGGTCCTGGGCGATGATCTTGAGCATCAAATCGATCGAGGCCGTGCCGCCCGCTGTCGTGATACGGTTGCCATCGATCACGAAGACCGATTTGGTCAGGGTGACCTCTTCGAATTCCTCGGTGAAACTGTCCTGGTTTTCCCAATGGATCGTGGCGCGTTTGCCATCGAGCAGCCCGGCCTTGGCCAGCGTGTAGCCCGCCGTGCACAACCCGCCGATCATCGGGCCCTTGCGAGCCTCGCGCCGGATCCAGCTGAGCATGCGCTTGCTGGTGGCCTTGGCCACATCGATGCCGCCGCAGATCAGAACGGTATCGTCGCGCATCACCTCGTCCAGATCGGTATCGAGGCGAAACCAGATGCCGGATGAGCTTTGCGCATAATCGCCGCCTTCGCCCGCCAGGGTCCAGGAATACAGGTCACGCCCCGACATGCGATTGGCAATACGCAGCGCTTCAACGGCCGAGGAAAAACACAGCAGCGTAAACTGGTCCAGCAATACGAAGATAAACCGCTTCGGACCCTCACCGGGGCGCGCAGATCTGGATGCGTCAGACATCGCATTCTCCAACCGGGCGGCACTGCTTCGACACAGCGCTTCTTGCACACGTTTTAAGCGAAACCACTAATTATTCACTCGCGCAATCCCAGAAGATGCAAAAGCCGGTTTCCCCGCGATAGAACTGCGAAAAAACCACCAGATCGATGCCAATTGCGGCTGCGTCGACCGGCCATCAGACCGGGCCAGAATGCCACGGGCAATCGGGACAATGCCACGCTGACAATTTGCGGGATTGGAAGCCAGGCGGGCCTTGTGTAAGGAGAGGCTCGTTTATCGATGGAGATGACTATGACCACTGCCCAAAATTGGGAAAAATCTGACTGGCGCAGCAAGCCCCGGATCCAGATGCCCGATTACCCCGACCAAGCTGCTCTCGGCGCCGTCGAGGCGCAGTTGGCCAAGTATCCGCCACTGGTCTTTGCCGGTGAGGCGCGGCGTCTGAAACGCGAATTGGCGGCCGTTGCGCGGGGAGAGGGTTTTCTGTTGCAAGGCGGCGATTGTGCCGAAAGCTTCGCGGAATTCTCTGCCGACAACATTCGCGACACGTTCAAGGTGATGTTGCAGATGGCGATGGTGCTGACCTATGGCGCCAAGGTGCCTGTGGTGAAGATCGGTCGTATGGCCGGGCAATTCGCCAAGCCACGCTCGGCGCCGATGGAGGTGAAGGACGGCGTGGAGTTGCCTAGCTATCGCGGCGACATCATCAATGAACTCGACTTCACACCCGAGGCGCGCATTCCGAACCCCGAGAAGATGCTGCAAGCCTACACCCAGGCGGCGGCGTCGCTGAATCTGGTGCGGGCGTTTTCGACCGGCGGCTTTGCCAATATTCATCATGTCCATTCCTGGACCCTGGGTTTCACCCAGGGGCAGGGGGCTGAGAAATATGCCGATATGGCGCGGCAGATCCAAGATGCGTTGGATTTCATGACGGCTGCCGGATTGACCAGTGAGACCAATCACGAACTGAGCCAAGTCGAATTCTACACCAGCCACGAAGCGCTGCTGCTGGAATATGAAGAGGCGCTGTGCCGGCTTGATTCGACCTCGGGCAAATGGCTCGCGGGCTCGGGTCATATGATCTGGATCGGCGACCGCACGCGGCAGCCCGATGGCGCCCATGTGGAGTTCTGCCGTGGCGTGCAGAACCCGATCGGCATTAAATGCGGCCCGTCTTTGACACGCTCGGATCTCAAAGAATTGCTGGATCTGCTGAACCCAACCCGCGAAGCGGGCCGGATCGTTTTGATCAACCGGTTCGGGGCGGGCGCGGTGGGCGAACACATGCCCAAGCTGATCCGCGCGGTCGAGGAAGAGGCCCATCCTGTGGTCTGGACCTGCGATCCGATGCACGGCAACACGATCAAATCCAATACCGGCTACAAAACCCGGCCCTTCCAGCGCGTGTTGGAAGAGGTGCAGGAGTTTTTCGCGGTGCACCGGGCCGAGGGCACGATCCCCGGCGGCGTGCATTTCGAGATGACCGGCCAAGATGTGACCGAATGCACCGGCGGTGTCCGCGCGGTGATGGAGGAGGACCTGGCCAGCCGGTACCACACCGCCTGCGATCCGCGCCTGAATGCATCGCAATCGCTGGAACTGGCTTTCCTCGTCGCGCAAGAATTGTCCGATAGCCGCGAAGGGTTGCGGGCCACGGCCTAAAGCCGACGTATCAGATACCAAAAAGGGCCCGACCGGTTGCGGTTCGGGCCCTTTCTTTGTCGGCGCGTCGCCTCGATCAGGCGCGTCCGCCCTGGATAACTCGAAAGACTGGGCGGCCTTCCGCAAGCGCTGCGACCGGCAGTGACGCCTGTGGCAAGGGCGCGGCTTCGAACGCGATCTGGCGGTTGCCAGATGTCAGAACCGGGCGAGAGACCGCTTTGGGTTGGCCTGACTCGGTCAGAACCGGGCCATGTTCGGGGATGTCGATCTGCCAGGTGTTCAGCACCGTGAACCGGCCGGATGCGATCGCCGGGAAGGCCGCGGTGGCAGGCCGTTCGGAATAGACAGCCATGGCGCGGGTCAATTGGCCGCGCGTATCCAGCAGCGGCAGGATCGCCAGATGGCCATCCAACAGCGCGCCAGTGCTTGCGTTCCCAAGGGCGAGAACGGTGATCGCAGGCGTCGCCATGGCGGTTTCAGCGGCAATCATGGCGTGCTCGCGATCATTGGCTTCAAACAGGGAGCGGAACGGCATCCCGCGTAATTCGTGGCCCATCCGGTTCGACAGATTGGCGCCCGACAAGCGCATCCGCACCGTGCCAGCGCGCGGGCGTTCCAGGATCGAGACCCGCGACAGGTGCCGCGCGATTTCGGCAGGTTGCACATCCAATCGGCCGGGCACCAAACGGTCACCGCGCAGCGTGTCCCAATACCGGATCAGAGCCGTCAGGCGTGCATCGATCTTACCGCCGGAAGCGTTCATCTGTGTATCAATCGTCATCATTCGTACTCCGCCGGTTATTCGGTCGACTATAACTGGCCCCCTGGCAGGGTGTGCACTGAACGGCCCATCTTGACGCGGCCCGACACTTCCTGTCCCTTTTTTAAATACACTGAATAAAATTTTCTGGGCAGGGGGAGTCTGAGCAAATGGTTAATTTCTTAGGATCAGATTTTGGGTAAGTCCGGCTTGGCCTCGATGACGGCGTATGCCTCGGCGGAAGGTGGCGCGGGCGCCTTTACCTGGAGTTGGGAGATGCGCGGTGTCAATGGCCGCGGTCTGGATCTGCGCCTGCGTCTGCCTGACGGGTTGGGCGCATTGGAGGCGCCGCTGCGCAAGGCGCTGCAAACCGCATTGACGCGGGGCAATGTCCAACTTGGCCTGCGGCTGAGCCGCGCCGGAACTGACGGCGCATTGGCCTTGGACGATTCCGCGTTGAACAAGGCCTTGGCCGCTCTTTCGGAGGTCGAGGCGCGGGCGCGGGCAGCCGGTGTTGATCTGGCGCCCTCTCGCGCCGCGGATGTTCTCGGCCTGCGCGGCGTCATGGATGGCGCCGATACCGGCGCTCTGCCCGAGGTTGGGGCGCTGATGACTGAAGCAGACGCGTTGATTGCGGCCTTCGTGGCGATGCGCTGCAGTGAGGGCGCGGCGCTGGAAACGGTGATGCTGGGCCAGTTGGAGCGCATGGCAGAACTGACCGAACAGGCCGCCACCACCGCAGAGGCGCGCGCGGCGGGCCAGGGCGCCCGATTACGCAGCCAGATTGCGGCCGTGTTGGAAACGACCGAGGCGGTTGAGGAGGCACGCCTGGCGCAGGAATTGGCGCTGATCGCCGTGAAAGCCGACATCACCGAAGAATTGGACCGGCTCCGCGCCCATATCCAGGCCGCGCGCGATCTGATCGCTGGGGGCGGGCCGGTCGGGCGCAAGCTGGATTTCCTGATGCAGGAGTTCAACCGCGAGGCCAACACGCTATGCTCCAAGGCGCAGGATGCCGCGCTGACCGCCATTGGCCTTGACCTGAAACTGACCATCGATCAGATGCGCGAACAGGTTCAAAACGTGGAATGAGCATGCAAGACAGCCCCGATCGCCGCGGTTTATTGATCATCCTGTCCTCGCCTTCGGGGGCAGGGAAATCTACCTTGGCCCGCCGGTTGATGGCTTGGGATCCGTCGTTGAGTTTCTCGGTTTCGGCCACGACGCGCCCGCCGCGTCCCGGCGAGGAAGACGGCGTGCATTACCGGTTCATGGACGAGGTGGGGTTCAAAGCTTTGGTCAAGGACGGTGCGATGCTGGAGCATGCATTCGTCTTCGGGAATTTCTATGGCTCGCCCCTGGAGCCTGTGCAGGCGTCGATCGAGGCCGGGCGCGATGTGCTGTTCGACATCGATTGGCAAGGTGCGCAGCAAATCCAGAAATCAACTTTGGCGCCCCATGTGCTGTCGATCTTCATCCTGCCCCCCTCGATTCGCGAGTTGCGGCGGCGTCTTGAAACGCGCGGTCAGGATGGGGCCGACGTGATTTCCAAGCGCATGCAGAAAAGCTGGGATGAAATCAGCCATTGGGACGGGTATGATTACGTCCTGATCAACGACGATCTCGATGCGACCGAGGCGAAGCTGAAAACCATCATCGCGGCCGAACGCATGAAGGCCGCCCAACAACCTGCCTTGATGGGGCAGGTGCGGGCGCTGCAATCGGAATTTGAGGATATGCTATGATCTATGCCTTGGACGGGGTCGCGCCGCAGGTGGCCGAGGATAGTTGGATCGCCCCGGATGCGCATGTCATCGGCAATGTGGTGCTGGAACCCGGCGCCTCGGTCTGGTTCGGATGCACGTTGCGCGGCGACAATGAAGAAATCCGCGTCGGCGCGGGATCTAATGTGCAAGAAAACGTTGTCTGTCACACCGATCCCGGCTCTCCGCTGGTGATCGGCGCGGATTGCACGATCGGGCATAAGGCAATGCTCCATGGCTGCACGATCGGTGACGGGTCGCTGATCGGAATGGGCGCAACGGTGCTGAACGGTGCAGTGATCGGCGCAGGTTGCCTGATCGGAGCGGGTGCTCTGATCCCTGAGGGCAAGGTTATCCCGGACGGATCGCTGGTGATGGGCATGCCTGGCAGGGTCGTTCGAGAGCTTGACGATGCCGCAAAGCAGGCGCTTCTGATGTCAGCCGAGCATTACCGACAGAATATGCGCCGGTTCCGCGCCGGTCTGGTCGCGCTTTAAGCGGCGTCAGGATAGCGACATGCGCAACGTGTCGTCTTCGACCACGTAATTCACGCTGCGCTCGGTTTTCTCACAAACGAATTGCAGCACGGGGAATTGAGCATCCGCGGGGCGAAGCGCGCGGCCTTCGCCGGGGGTGCCGAACCGCAGCAGCGACCAGATATCTTCGTCGATATTCAGCCGCGAACCCGTCGCCTCCAACTGCCAATTCCAGTTTTCACCCACCGAAATACGGATCGTCCCACCCAGCGGCAGGGCCGTTTCCGCGCAAAGCAGCATCAGGAAGGCGTTCTTGACTGCGGCACGGGGCGCGTCGGCCTCGTTCATCCAGGTCAGATCCACGCGACTTTGGTTGAAATATCCCTCTGCCGCAGCGCGGGCTTCGCGCGCGCTGGTGACCTGACCCGGCGCGGCGCCCCCGAAGGCGAGGCGAAACAGGCGGATCCGCGCCTCTGCCGCGCGGACGGCATCGCGGATCAAATCGACCTCGGGGCCGTCGGCCTTGCCGGTCATTTCCAGCAGCTCAACACCATTGCCGATCGCACCCAACGGATTAACTAAATCATGACATAGCCGCGACGCCACAAGGTCGGCCAACCGCGCATCTGCATCGATATGCTCATCCCGCATCGTGAAAGGATCCTTTTTCAATGGCCAGCGACGATCCCGCTGCCGGTGATATCACCGCAATCCTGGAACCTGGCATGTTTGTGCGCCACCCCACAGCCCCTGAATGGGGGCTTGGACAGGTGCAATCCAATATCGGTGGCAAGGTGACAGTGAACTTCGAACATGAGGGCAAAGTCGTGCTAGACGGCAATCGTGTGGCTTTGATCATCGACGCACCCTCCTGATAGTTGCAGGTGACACTAGCCCAAACTGGTTAACCAGCGTTTAACGCTCGGCATTCCCTTACGTCTACCATACTCGGGCTGCGCCTTGCATATGGGCAAGGGGCTGCTAAGAGGGCTGCGGACAGGAATGGGTCTACCCGATGCAGATCGACGCGCCTTATTTTGAGCTTCGCCTGGCCCGAAGCGATGCAGATCGCCGGGCGGCCCAACGGCTGCGCTACGAGGTTTTTGTAGAAGAATTGGGGGGTGACGGGGCGCTGGTCGACCACGACACCCGGTTGGAAGCCGACCGGTTCGACCCGTTTTTCGACCATCTTATGCTTCTCGATCATCGCCGTCCGGCAGAGGCCCAAGTGGTCGCGGTCTACCGTGTCATGCGCCTGGATGGTGCGCGCGCGGCTGGGCAATTCTATTCGGAGGATGAGTACGACATCACGCCACTCCGCGCATCGGGTCGACAATTGCTTGAGCTTGGCCGGTCCTGCGTCCATGCCGAATATCGTGGCGGACCTGCAATGATGCTGATGTGGAACGGTTTGGCGGATTACATCGCCGAACATGGCATCGAGGTGATGTTCGGTGTCGCCTCATTCCATGGCACTGACCCGCAGCCCTTGTCGGCGCCGCTATCGCTGCTGCATCATCGCCATCTGGCGCCTGAGGATATTCGCCCAAAGGCCAAGGCGCCCGGCGCGTATCCGATGGATCTGATCCCGGCGGCGGAACTGGATCGCCGGAGTGCTGTGCGCGAAATCCCGGCCCTGATCAAAGCCTATCTGCGTCTGGGTGGTTTTGTGGGGGAGGGTGCCTTTATCGACCGTCCGTTCAATTGCATCGATGTGTGCCTGGTCATGGATGTGGCCCGGATATCGGATAGCCACCGCGCGATCTATCAACGCGCGCCCGCCCCATGAGCACCACTTGGCGCGGAGCGCCTGAGCCGGAGATGCGGCAACTAGGTCTGAGCGATTGGCTGCGCATCATCTTACGCGGGGCCCCTCTGCTTTTGTTGCTGGGCATCTGTTTTCCGCTGCTCTTGCTGCTGCGCCCGCCTGAGCGGATGATTTGGGGTTTGCGCCGCCCCTTCACTCCGTTCATCACCCAATTCGTATGCATTTGGGCGTGCCGCTTGGTGGGTCTGCGCCGAAGAACGTCCGGCCGCCCCATGGTCCGGCCAGGCGCGTTTGTGGCGAACCATGTCAGCTGGCTGGATGTCTTTGTGCTGAATGCGGGTCTGCGGATGTATTTCGTGGCCAAGGCCGAGGTGTCGGGCTGGGCGGGGATCGGTTGGCTGGCACGGGGAACGGGCACGTTGTTCATCCGCCGCGACCGGGCAGAGGCCGCCGCGCAGACCCGGTTGTTCGAGGATCGGCTGAGCGCCGGGCATCATCTGTTGTTCTTCCCTGAGGGCACCTCAACCGACGGCAAGCGGGTTTTACCGTTCAAAACGACGTTGTTTGCGGCCTTTTTCTCGGATCATTTGCCCGATGACATTGCGATCCAGCCGGTAACACTGCGCTACACGGCGCCGCCCGGCACCCATCCGCGCCATTATGGCTGGTGGGGGTCTATGGAGTTCGGCGGGTCGCTGTTGCAGGTTTTGGCGACCCCGGGCCGGGGGAATGTCGAGGTTGTCTATCACGCGCCGATCGATGTCGCGGCATCGGGCGGGCGCAAGGCATTGGCCGCGGCCGCCGAGGAGGCGGTGCGCGCCGGTCTGACCGAAGATTAGCGCAGCGGTGCGGTCAGTTCGGTGAGAGCCCTGAGCGGATCCTCATGGCGCCAGATTTCGGGGCCGATGGCGAAGAAATCTGTGACAGGCGCCAAAGCTTCGATCAGCGCGACATCCAGCGCGCCTTCAGCGACGACGGGGAGTTCAATCATCTGAGACCACCAGGCGAACAGATCGGCCTCGGCACGCGTACCATCCCCCAGATCGGTGCTGCCGACCGGGCCGAAGCTGATGTAATCCGCCCCGGTTTCACCGGCCGTCATCCCATCATGGCGAGAGGCGGCGCAATAGCTGCCCAGGATCGCATCGGCGCCCAAGGTTTTGCGCGTCGCCCGAACAGAACGTGCGCCATCGGTCAAATGCACACCGTCGAGGCCCAATCGCTCCACCAACTGCACATGCCGGTCGATGACCAGGGGCACGTCGCGGGCATGGGCAACCTCACGACACATATCGGCCGCGCGGGCCACCGCATCCTCATCGCTTTCGGCAATCGCAAGGCGCAGGCAGGCGATTTCGACCGCATCCAGCAGGCTCGCAAGGCTTGGCGCGAAGGTCATCGGATCGAAAGCGGTGGGGCTGATCAGATAGATTTGCGGGTGATCGGGATCGGGTTGAGCCATGATATCGGTGCCTTTGGGCGTCGTTTTGCCCTGGGCTGATAGCGGTTGGGCGCGCTCCGGGCAATGGCATGGTTGCATCGCTGCGCGCCGGGCTTTATCGCGCGGCCATGTCCAACGCCCAGCCCCCCCGCCAACCCGCCTTCGTCTTGGTCCGCCCGCAGATGGGCGAGAATATCGGTGCCGCGGCGCGGGCGATGTGGAATTTCGGGCTGGACCGGCTGCGCGTTGTGGATCCGCGCGATGACTGGCCGAATGAACGCGCGGTTGCCTTGGCCAGCGGGGCGGGGCGGTTGTTGGAGAATGCGGGGCCTTATGCGGATCTGCCCGAGGCATTGGCCGATTGCACCTATGTCTTTGCCACGACGGCCCGTGGGCGGGGGCTGACCAAGCCGGTGGTCACGCCGGAGCGCGCAATGGAGCAGGCGCGGGCTATGGCGGCATCGGGGGGCAAGGTGGCGGTTTTGTTCGGGCCGGAACGTGCAGGCCTGGAAAATGCCGATGTGGCGCGGGCCGATGCGATTATTTCGGTGCCGGTGAACCCGGATTTCCCGTCGCTGAATCTGGCGCAATGCGTGCTGCTTTGCGCCTATGAATGGCGGCGTCAGGGAGAGGATGTCGTGCCGGAGGTGATGGAACTGGCCGGAACTGATTTTGCCAGTGGCGTGGAGATCGAGGCGCTGGGGACACATTATGAAGAGCGGCTGGAGGAGGCAGGGTTCTTCTGGCCACCGGACAAAGCGCCGTCCATGAAACTGACCCTGCGCAATCTATGGGGGCGGCTGCCGCTGACACGGGCTGATGTGCAGACCTTGCATGGTGTATTGCGACAGATGGTGCGATGGGCCGAACGTCGCCGCGACAAGGATGGACGCGTGGAGTAGGGCTTTGACAGGGTTTGCGCCGCGCCTTCGGCGCGTCGCCCGGGGGCGCCCTCACTGCGTTCGGGAGCGTCGCATCTGACGTCTGAGCCGCCAGTGGGGTTGGCTCAGTCTATGGTCAATCTGTTGGATTTGAGTTTTTTGCCAAGATGAAAGATGCGCCTTTGTGCTTTGGGGCCCAAATGTCGCGGGCGCTTGAAGGCTGACGGGTGCCGCGATAGGTCTGATCCGAGAGATATGAGGGGCGAGCATGGCGGGCCAGCGCAGTATTTTCGAAGAGGTCGGCGAGGCACAAAAACCGGCGGCCACGCCCGGTGGGGTCAGCCGAGATCGCGGCCGCGCGCGGCGCCGGACCCGGACCTTCGTTATCGTTCTGTTTGTGATGGTGGTGGTGCAAATCGCGGTGGGTGGTTTGACCCGTCTGACGGATTCGGGGTTGTCGATCACCGAATGGGCGCCGATCTCGGGCGCTATCCCACCTTTGAGCGATGCGGATTGGCAAGCCGAATTGGAGGCCTATCGCGCGACCACAGAATATCAGGAACAAAACCGCGGCATGTCGATGTCGGAGTTCCAGTTCATCTATTGGTGGGAATGGGGGCACCGGCAATGGGCGCGCTTGCTTGGGCTGGTCTGGGCGGTGGGCTTCGTTGGCCTCTTGGCCACAAAATCTGTGCCAACCGGCTGGAATGGTCGGTTGCTGCTGCTGGGCGCGCTTGGTGGGCTGCAAGGGCTCGCCGGATGGTGGATGGTGCATTCCGGGCTGGCCCCGGGGATGTTCGACGTCGCCTCTTATCGGTTGGCCGTCCATCTGGGATTGGCGTTTGTGATCCTGGCTTTGATGGCGTGGTACGTCTTTACGCTTGGGCGACCGGAGGCGGAGTTGATGGCCGCGCGGCGCGACGGCGACCGAAAATTGCATGGCATGGCGACGGGCCTTCTCCATCTAAGCCTTGTGCAGATCCTGATCGGAGCGTTGGTCGCGGGGATCGATGCGGGACGCAACTATATCGACTGGCCGTTGATGGCAGGCGCCTTCACGCCACCCGATATGTGGGTGTTGGAGCCTTGGTATCGCAACCTGTTTGAAAATGACGGCACGGTACAGTTCTTTCACCGGATCACCGGTTATGTCCTGTTTCTCTTCGGCATAGGCGCCTGGATCGCCTCGCGCAAATCGGCACGCGGCGCAACGAAACAGGCCTTCGATTGGGTGCTAGTGATGATGTTTGGCCAGATCGTTCTGGGGATTGTGACGGTCATGCATTCGTCGCCATGGTCATTGGCAATCCTTCACCAATTCGGCGCGGTTGTTCTAATCACGTTGATCCTGCGCGCCCGCTTCCTGGCGCGCTACCCCCTGACACAATCCGTGCGAGGAGCTGCCTGATGGCTGCAATTGACGATCTATTGGCCCATCAACGTCAGACCGAGGCCCTGGGACAAGTCATGGGGCGCTTGGGTTGGGATCAGGAAACGGTGATGCCGAAAGGCGCCGCCGAGCAGCGCAGCGAAGAGATGGCGGCGCTGGAGTCAGTTTTGCATGCGCGCCGCACCGACCCGCGCGTGGGCGAGTGGCTGAGTGCTGTTGAACCTGCCGATGACGTCCAGGCGGCGCAAATCCGTGAGATCAAGCGCGGTCACGAACGGGCCGTGAAGGTGCCAGCCGATCTGGCCGCCGAATTGGCGCGGGTGACCTCAATGGCGCAGGGCATCTGGGCGGAGGCACGAGCGAAGGATGATGTCACGGCCTTTCTACCCACGTTGAAACAGGTGGTGGATTTACGGCGCGACGAAGCGGCCGCGATTGCCGATGGCGATGATCTTTATGATGCTCTGCTACAGGATTACGAGCCGGGCACGAGCGGCGCGGAGATCGCCGATTTGTTCGACCGGATGCGACCACGGCTTGTCGATCTGCGCGACCGATTGGCAGGCGCGAACATGCCTGCGCCTTTGGACGGAACATTCGACACGGCTGCGCAATTGGCCTTGAGCCATGAGATCGCGAAGACCTTCGGCTATTCCTTCGACAACGGTCGTATCGACTTGGCCGTGCATCCGTTCAGCTCTGGCTCTGGCGCAGATGTACGGATCACCACACGTGTGGATGAGGCCGAGCCGCTCGGCTGCCTCTATTCCACGATCCACGAGGTCGGCCACGCCACCTATGAACAGAATATCGCGTCCGATTTGCGGCTGACTGCTCTGGGTCAAGGCGTGTCGATGGGGGTGCATGAAAGCCAAAGCCGGATCTATGAGAACCAATTGGCGCGGTCTGCGCCGTTCACGCGATACCTCTATGGCCGGATGGCGACGCATTTTGGGGCGCTGAGCGCGTCAGCGGATGAGTTCGCGCAGGTGATCAACCGCGTGGAAACCGGCTATATTCGCACCGAAGCCGATGAAGTGCATTACAATCTGCACATCATGCTGCGCTTTGATCTGGAGCGGCAATTGTTTGGCGGTCAATTGGAAGTCGCCGATCTAGAGGCCGCTTGGAACGCGCGGTTCGAGGCGGATTTCGGGCTCAAGGTCGACAAACCCTCCAATGGTCTGTTGCAGGATGTGCATTGGTCGGTGGGCCTGTTCGGCTATTTCCCAACCTATTCCCTGGGCAATGTCTATGCCGGGTGTCTGCACGCAGCGTTGCGGCGCGATGTGCCGGATCTGGATGCGTCGCTTGAGGCCGGTGATCCGGCGCCTGCATTGAAGTGGTTGCGGGAGAACTTGCAGCGCCATGGCGGATTGCGCACGCCGCGCGAAACGATTGAATTCGCGACCGGGGATGAGATTAGCGAAGCGCCGCTGCTGGATTATCTGGATGCGAAATACGGCGCGCTGTTCGGCGTCTAGGCGTCGGGCCAGTTGGGGGGACGCTTTTCCAGAAAGGCGTTGATGCCCTCATCCGTTTGGGCGTTCAACATGTTGTCCACCATGACCGCGCCGGTCAGCGCATAGGCTTCGGCCAGGGTCAACTCTGCCTGTTGGTAGAAGGCGCGTTTGCCGATCCGGACAGCAGAGCCGAGCTTCGTGGCGATATTCTGGGCCAAGCCTTGGGTGGCGTCGGCCAGGGCGTCTGGCGCGCCGACGCGGTTGATCAACCCGACCTCGCGCGCACGCGCTGCGGAGAGAAATTCGCCGGTCGTGAGCATCTCGAACATCTGTTTACGGGGCATGACGCGGCTGAGCGCGACCATGGGGGTGGAGCAAAACAGCCCGATATTCACGCCATTTACCCCAAATTTGGCGTCGTCAGCCGCGACCGCTAGATCGCAGGAGGCCACAAGCTGGCAGCCTGCCGCCGCGGCCAGTCCATGGACCTGTGCGATCACGGGCTGCGGCAGGCGTGGGATCGTTTGCATCAGCTTAGAGCACCGCGCAAATAGATCGCCCCAAGCCGTCGCACCATTATCGGGCGATTGCCGCGCGGCTTGCATCTCCTTCAGGTCGTGCCCCGCGCAGAAAGCGCGCCCGGCGCCTTTCAGGATGATGACCTTTTGCGCCCGATCCTCGGCCAGTTGATCGAATTCCGCTTGTAGCGCGGCGATCATCGCATCGCTGAGCGCATTGAGATTGCGCGGCGAATTCAGCGTCAGATGGCTGATTGGGCCGACATCGTTCCGAAGAAGAAGGGGCTCGGACATGGGCGCTCTCCCTTGCGCTGGTCTTTGGCTTGGGGAACGGTAGCGGGCGAAGCGATTGGGGGGAAGAGCAATGGCAGTGGCGATGGGAGCCGAAGAGCTGGCCGCGTTCCTGGACGAGGTGTTTCCGCAGGTGCGCGGAGATTTTGTGATCGAGCATGTAGAAGAGTGCGCGGTGCGGGTGCGGATGCCGGTGGCCGAGCGCCATTTGCGACCCGGTGGCACGGTGTCCGGTCCGGCCATGTTCGCCTTGGCCGATGTGTCCGTCTACATCGCCGTGATGGCGATGGTGGGGCGCGAGGCGCTGGCGGTGACCACGGGCGGGTCGTTCGATTTCATGCGCAAACCCATGGCCGGCGCCGACCTTATCTGCGAGTGCAGGCTGCTGAAACTGGGCCGCGTTTTGGCGGTGGGCGAGTGTCTGATCTTTTCCGACGGCGGTGCCGAGCCTGTGGCCCGCGCCTCCATGACCTACTCGATCCCGCCGAAACGCTGAGAGCGCTGGAAAATGGTGCGCCTGCGGCGCGTGTGTTTGGTTTGCGCTTGCGCGCGGCATTGGGGCGCTGCCCCAAGCCCCGGGTATTTTGGGCCATTGGAAGAGGTTAGGGGGTCTGTCCGCGGTGGAGTTCACGAACCGTTATGTCGTCGGTGTCGAAGGCGGATCTGAGGATCGGGATGGCGGCATGGGGGGTGGTTTCGCCGCACATGAAAATGTCGAAAGCGGCGTATCCGATTTCGGGCCATGTGTGGCAGGCGATGTGCGATTCCGCGAGGACTGCGATCCCTGTGACCCCTTGGGGTGAGAAGTGGTGGGTATGGATATGCAACAGTGTGGCGCCGGTGGCTTCGGTTACGGCGCGGAGGGCCTGTTCGATATGGGCGCGGTCGTTGAGGTGGCGAGCGTTTTGCAGGTCGATAATCAGGTGGGTACCCGCGTAAGCTTTGCCGTCTTTTTGGGTGAGGTGCGTGGTGTCGGTCATGGGGCGGGTATGGCTTTGGTGGGTGAGCCACGCAAGTGAGGTTGTGGGTGGTCGTGGGGCAATTTGACGTTGACGTGTTGTGGAGTGAAGCCATGTGCATTGACGGCTTCAAGTATGCGCTCAGCGCAGTTTCAGAATATGCTCTGAAGGTCAGAGCAGACCAAGATATGAACGACATGGTTAAATCTGTAGTGTCACGGCCATAGCTTGAGCGCATCAAAAACGCCACTCTTGAAGTAATTCGTCAATAGGTTCGAAAAAGAAGTAGCCTTTTACGACCACCCACATTCTTCCGCTTTAGTAGCACAAATTCATATCTCGCCCGAAGTCGGAGCCACTGATGTTATCCCATCCGCGCGGGCTGTCGCTTGGTATTCTGATTGGCCAAGACTCTAGGCAGGTCCATCCCAACAGATTGGCGATCCTAGGTGTGCTTACTGGATCTGGCGTTACCTCAATTGTAACTGAGATGACTTGAGTTCCTTCACCGAAAGCAGTTGCCAAGTCTGTCGGGTTCACCGATCGCAAACTCTCTCGGTCGCCCCAATCCAGGAATGTCAGCATAGCCGGATAGACCTCGACCGGAAGCGCGACAGGGTCTCTCAGACGGCTCGCGTTGTGTAGACGCTCGCCAAGATCTCGGCGGTGACCCAGCACCCCCGGGGCGTAGCGGTGGGCGTCTGCGAGAAAGGTCTGCGGCAGCACAAACAGGTGGCGATCCGGTGTGACCTCGACCACAACGCCCTCGCCGGTATACTCCCAAATATACTTCATAGGTGGGAACCCGCAGCCATCCTCACACCAGGTTGCGCGAAACTCGATGACGGAGGTGCCGGTGACGATACTATTCGGCGTCTGGACGGTCACCGTGGCGCGTTCATTCCAGCTATACTCATCCGCGCCACAGCCAAAAAAGGCTTCCGATGAGGGAGAGGCTGCGGTTGAAGCGGATCATGGGCGTCGTTTGGGGGTAAAATTCGGTCATATAATGAAGACGACGTCTTAGCGGGGCGGTTTTCCGGTGGGGTAAAATAAAACCCCATATGTAAGACATTGAAAAAGCGCTAATTATGCCGGAGTAAGGGCCTTGACCTGAGCGCGCAGATGCTTAGAACACGCCCATCGGAGGGGTCATGCACCCCTCTTTCGTTTTTCGGGCGCTTGATGGTGCCCCCCGAAAGGAAACGTCACATGAAAACCTTCTCTGCCACGCCGGCGGATATCGACAAGAAGTGGATCCTGATCGACGCCGAAGGCATCGTTCTGGGCCGCCTTGCCTCGATCGTCGCCATGCGTCTCCGGGGCAAGCACAAAGCCTCGTTCACGCCTTCCATGGATATGGGCGACAATGTCATCGTCATCAACGCCGACAAGGTGCAGGTGACCGGCAAGAAGCGCGACAAGCCGAATTACTGGCATACCGGCTATCCGGGTGGGATCAAATCCCGCACCACCGGCCAGATCCTGGAAGGCGCGCATCCTGAGCGTGTCGTCATGCAGGCCGTCAAGCGCATGCTGCCCGGCAACAAGCTGAGCCGTCAGCAAATGACCAATCTGCGCGTTTATGCGGGTGCCGAGCATCCCCATGAAGCGCAAGATCCCCAAGTTCTCGACGTTGCCTCGATGAACAAGAAAAACACCCGGAGCGCATAGATCATGACCGAGACACTTTCTTCGCTCGACGAATTGCGCGGCTCTGTCGAAGGGACCGAGGCTGCGGCACCCGTCATCGATGCGGCCCCCCGCGAGCCCCAGCGCGATGCGCTTGGCCGCTCTTACGCGACCGGCAAGCGGAAGGACGCGGTGGCCCGCGTCTGGATCAAGCCCGGCTCCGGCAAGGTGACCGTGAATGGCAAAGAGATGGACAAGTACTTTGCCCGTCCCGTGCTGCAGATGATCCTGCGTCAGCCCTTCACCGTGGCCGGTGTCGATGGCGAGTTTGACGTGATGGCAACCGTCAAAGGTGGTGGCCTGTCGGGCCAAGCCGGTGCGGTCAAGCACGGTATCTCTAAGGCGCTGCAACTCTATGAACCCTCGCTGCGCGGCGCGCTGAAAGCCGCTGGCTTCCTGACCCGGGACAGCCGTGTGGTGGAACGGAAGAAATACGGTAAGCGCAAGGCGCGCCGGAGCTTCCAGTTCTCCAAGCGTTAATTGCAAAGATATCGCATCAAGGCCGCCCTCGGGGCGGCCTTTTTTTGTTTGGAGGCCTTAGAGGATGTGGAGCCGTCGCGCAGATCCGGATCTACGCCGTGTATCAATGCAAAGCAGGCCTACACATCCTACCGGATTCTCAGCCATGCGGATCGTCGGTTGCCGAGACGATCATATCGAATGAAGCGCGCTTGGCGGAATGGGTAAAGTACCGGTTTTCAGCACGCTGCCTCGACCGCGCGGGTCGACCGCCTTTGGGGACGTTAATGAGAACAGGGAGGTCGACATAGGCATGCAACTCTGAGCGCACTGCATATGCGCCTTCGTGAGAACAACGGGACGCGTTTCGAGGTGACGCGGCGTTGGGTTATGCGATCCGGCGAAAGCCTCCCAATCAAATAGAAAGAAATGTGCGTAACCCAAGCCGCGATATCATCGATCGTTCGCAATTTTACGTGCCGACGGTGCTTGCCCGATCCCTCCAGCAATCCGTCCGGGTCGTCCAACTGGGTCCCCTCTTGGAATTCAAGCGAGACATGGGCCGTATAGGCGAAATAGACGCGAAACTGGGTTTCGGGATGACCGACGCTGCACCACTACAATGGATTTCGGGGGCGTGATTTAAACAGACCCAGACAGTAGGGCGTTTGGATGATTGCAATGCGGGAATTTGCTGCCGTCTATGCCGTCTATGCCGGATGAGCCAATGGTTACTCTGGCAGCAGTATCGGGCGGTCAGCAGGCTGAGGACGAAACCCGGAATGTAGCCATGGCGGCGGATTGCCGGTGATCGTGTCGCGATTGCAACCTGCTTGACCCGTGAGAAGAGACTGACCTCTACTAAAGTTAACTAGACTTAGCTTCCCAAATTCGAGCCACGCTCGCGTGGTGCCGATCCTCTTAACGCCATTTAGGGATGTGTCATGTTTACGAATACGACGAATTGGAGCGCCGCCACCACCGCGGCCCCGACGGGGCCGACACGCCTGGCAAAGCGGGTGGTAGATATTCTACGCGATCCCGATCTGCGCAAGATTTCCTATACCTTTGACAAAATCACGATTTCGCCGCACGACTTTCAAGCCGTCATACACGCGATTGAATGCGGTCAGGTCAAAGTCAGACTGGCCAAGGCGCAGGAAGTGGACTCATTTACCGCGGCATATTCGTTGCCTGCGAATGAGATCATCGTCAGGTCGGAGGCATTTCTGGACACTATATCCGGGAAGGCAGTCGCCGTTCACGAAGCCGTCCACGTGGCCAAGGACATTCGAAGGATGACATGGAGGACGCGGAAAGGTGAAGCAGCAGCTTTTTGCGCCCAAGCATGGTATCTGAGTCTGAAGGGGCAAAGGTACCCAATGGTCTACTATGATCCCCATGTTTTCTTCTTTTACGTGGTTAGCCAATTTAGAAAACGAATTGAGGCTGGCGATGCTGTGCCGGTCGCTTCCGATCGAGAAATCGCAGACTCGCTGATGTATTTAACCCAGAAAGGCTACAATACAGACATCGACCAAATCGGCGATGGTGTGGGCGAGGGGTGCTGAGTAAGCGCGAACAGCACTTGACGTTTTAGGATCCGAATGATCGTCCGACCGTTTCTGTGGTCTTCAGTTTCTCTTTCTCTCGAACGCCTTCCGCACCACGCGGCAGAGGGGCCAAAAATCGCATCGCATTTTGGTTTGGCAGGACATATGCAGTGCCTTAGAAAGAGCGGAGTTTGAGCCAAACCTATCAAAAATGTAGATGGTAGGGCGCTGGTCCGATCTGCGCGCCGAGTAGAGAGTGCTTTTAATCACTCAATGGCCGCGGGACATATAGGTGAGGCAAGTCACAGCTATTCAGAACTCGCGCTGACTGAATGACACCAGGCTGGCGACGCCGTGGCCGAAGCGGTCGCGGACCACCCGAATCTCTCAATGCTGGCGGTCTCGAATCTCTCCAAAAAGCTTGGTTTGGTATCAATACATCTCTTTTGCACCTTCGGATCCAATCGGCTGCACCGCCGCTTGGGTGAGATGAGTACTTCAATAAAGTTTATAATAAACAACGGCCTGGAAGAAATTTCTTGGGTTAGTCGCATGCAAAACTGACGCAAAGAATCCAATGTATACAGTGAGCGCAATGTGTGCATATGCTGCTGAAACCACAGCACTGCACGGGACGCATGATGGCTTACAAGAACTCAATCTTGATGGGGACGCTCGGTGGTTACCGGGATAGGTTTCATCAATTCCAGCCTGATCGCAGCTTCTCAGAGCGGTTGGAGATTGCCAAAACGATCCCCGGCACCGATGGGATTGAGCCGGTGTTTCCCCATGACCTTGGAAGAGGCGGGGAGGCCGTTGAAACCGTGAAGGCCTCAGGCTTGGCAGTGTCCGCGGTGAACGTGAACATCAAGGGAGAAAGCAAGTTTCGTGACGGCTCATTCACCCATGCCGATCCCGGCATTCGGGCCGAGACGATCCAATACATGAAGAAAGCGATGGATCTGTCGGCTGAGTTGGAGGCGAACATGATCTCTGTTTGTCCGCTGATAGATGGGTTCGATTACGCGTTTCAGGCGGATTATCAGAAGCAGTGGGCTTGGGCGATTGATTGTTTTGGCGAAGCCGCTGCGCATCGGGGCGATGTGAAATTATCCATTGAGTATAAGGCGTTTGAGACCCGCAATCATGTGATCCTACCTTCGATGGGTAAAACTCTGCACTTCTGCGATCGGGTTGGCGCGACCAATCTGGGCGTGACGATGGATATGGGACATGCACTGATGGCGGGCGAGAACCCGGCCGCCGAGATGGCGATGGCCCATGATGCCGGGCGCCTGCTCTATGTACATTTCAACGATAACGATCGGGGCGCGGACTGGGATATGCTGCCGGCTTCGGTCAACCTGTGGCACACGCTTGAAACACTACATTACATGCGCCGCATCGGTTATGACGGCTGGGTTGCCTATGATGTCTTTACGCGGACAGAAGACAACGTCAACGCCATTGCAGCGACTTTCGAGATCATGGAAAATCTCGAAAAACTGCTGGACAAGATCGGCGACGATAAGCTGGACGCAATCATTGCCGAGGCTGTACCGGCCAACGGCTACCGCGACTTGGTCAAGGCGCTTCTGTGACCCTGGGCCTGGGATCATATACGTTTCGGTGGTCTATTGGGCATAGGGGGGTGGTTCCTGAGATCCCGATGCAACCGGAAGACCTGCTGGATGTCGCAGCGTTTCATCGGCTTGGCGTCGTGCAATATGCCGACAATATGCCCCTCGCGGGCTTGTCGGGCGCGGAACTGAGCGCCTTGAAGACCAAGGCGCATGGCCTGGGCATCAAGATTGAGCTTGGCAAACAATCATTTATTGCATCCGAACTCGCTCGCTACATCGATATTGCCGTCGGACTGGACGCCAAAATCCTGCGCGTTGCGCTGGATGGCCCGGACGCGGCCAAGCCGGTTGATAGGCTCGCCGTCGAATTCCGACCTCTGGTCGCGCTTGCCAACGCGGCCGGACTGCGGATCGCGATTGAGAACCATTTCAACTACCCCTCGTTGCAATTGGTCGACTTGCTGCGCGCTATCGACGACGACGCGGTCGGGATCTGCCTCGACGTGGCCAATTCGATTTGTGCGGGCGAATGGCCGTCGGAGACGGTCGAGATTTTGGCTGACGACACCATCAACCTTCATCTCAAGGATTACGTTATCGTCCCAGACCCGTTCGGTGTGGGATTCGTGATCCATGGCTGTCCCTTGGGGCAAGGTCGAACAGATTGCCGAGCCGTGCTCGACGCTCTGCCGACCTGCGACATGTCCATCATCTTAGAGCATTGGTTGCCAAGGCAGGACAACATGTCAGCCGCGCGCGCCGCTGAGCATGCTTGGCTTGCGCAATCCGTTACCTTCGCACGCGACACATTGGGATTGTGACGGCATGGCACTCGCATCCGAAAACCATCCGGTACTTGTCCGCATGTTTTGCATACACTGTGCACACAACCAGCAACCTTGGAATGGGCGGTGACGCGGATGGTGACGAAACAGGCAACCTACACGTTGGAGGATCGGGTCTATCTTCAGATCCGAGAGATGATCCTGACCGGTCAACTCGTGTCTGGCCAGAAACTGGTACAAGAGGATCTGGCAACCCAGCTAGGGGTCAGCCGGACCCCGCTGAGAAGCGCGATAGCAAAGCTGAGCCACGAGAATTTCGTGCATATGACATCGCGGAGCGAGGCTTACGTCGCCGAGTTTGGGCCTGATCAGATCGCCGACCTATTCGAAGTTCGGGCTGTCTTGGAAGGTCTGATTTGCCGTCTTTTGGCGCCAACGATTGAACGCAAGCACACGATCTATTTGCGGTCTCTCATGATGTCGGTGGCAGATGAAGTCGACAGCGAAGACACAGCGAACTACCGAGAGGCGGATGTGGAATTTCATACCTACCTTGCCGATCTCGTGTCCGAACGGGGCTTCAGCCAGCTTCTGGAAACCGTCCATTCCATCATGCGGATGTCATTGTCGCAGGGGATTTTGCGATCCCCCGGCGAGACCCATGCCGAGCATCTGTCCATTATCGATGCACTGGAGGCTCGCGATCCTGATCGCGCGGAACGGGTGATGATCAATCACATCCGCAAGACCATTGTGCTCTTGCGCGAGGGTCGAGGCGACGATCCCGAAGGTTAGTCTGGTGTGCGTTTCAAGGAGAAACGCATGGCCGAAACGAGGAGGAAGACAATGAAAATCTTGACCAAATCGCTTGCCGTATCGGCGTTAGCGCTGGCTGCCGCCGGTGCGGTTTCGGCCCAGGAAGTCGAATTCTGGACAATGCCCTATGGCGACCAGATCGCCTGGAATGACACCGTTGCAAGCCTGTTGGAGGGCTTCACTGCGGAAAGTGGCATCGAAGTGAACCACGAGATCGTGCCTTGGGGGTCTGCGTTCCAAACCTATCTCAACATCGCTCAGGGCGGCGCAGCGCCAGATTGCGCAGACATGTACTGGCTGCACTCGTTCTCTGCGATCGGCGGCGAGAATTTCGGTCCAATGCCGATCAATGAGTATCGAGATCAGTTTGATCTCGACGCTTTTTATGCAGGCGCGCTGACCGATGTGACGTGGCAAGGCGATTTCTATGGTGTGCCGTGGCGGGGCGACATCCGCTCCATTCTCTATCGTGCTGACCATTTTGAGGAAGCAGGCATCGACGCCGCACCAACCACTTGGGAGGAGATGGTCGAAGCCGCAATTGCCCTCACCGAGCGCGACGAGAATGGCAACGTGACCCGCTGGGGCTTTGCATTTGGTAGCTCGGGCAACGTCGTCGACTTTCTACTGCCGCTCTACTGGCAGGCGGGCGGCGAGATGATGACCGAGGACGGTCTGACCGCCACCATCGACAACGCAGCGATGCGGGACGCGCTGCAATTCATGCATGATATGCTCCATGTGCATCAGGTGACCGACATCGATGCGTTTGAACCGAATTACGATATGTTTTCGTCATTCGTGAACGGCCAAATCGCCATGATCGCATCCGGACAGCAAAACTGGGGCAGCCGTCTGGACGCAGATTTCCCACAACTCGAAGGCACATGGGCTTTTGCGCCGTCCGCGCATGGATCCGAGGATGCAGACAGCTTCTCGGGCTCAGGATATCTGGGTGTGCTCCGGGGCAGCGACTACGTCGAGCAATGCGTGGCTTTGCTTGAATATTTGGCGCGTCCGGAAAACATGTTGGTGCTCAGCCAGGCTTCGGGCGCTGTCGGCACTATGCCTGAAGTGATGGCATCGGAATTCTGGTCGGACAGACCTTGGAAGCAGGTTGTGGGAGTTGCGTTGGAAGACGCACATACTTCACAGCATCCGTCGCCCGCTTGGTCGTCCATCGCCACCTCCGAACCTGGCGGTGTCATTTATGATCTGATCTACAACGTCGTCGTCTTGCAGGAGGACATGGATGCAGAAATCGCAACCGCTCAATCCCGAATGCAGGAAGAGCTGGACCGCGCTTCGTAAAACGGCCAGGCCACTGAGATACGGCAGCCCTTGCAGCAGCTCGCCGGGTAGGGGGCGCCGTGCACCTGCATCGACCGATAAAGGCATTCTCCAGCGATGAACGAAAAGAACTTTTTCTGCTACGTGATGGTGGCGCCTGCGCTTCTGATGACAACGGTTCTCGGTATCTGGCCACTATTTCGCACCATGGCGATCTCATTCCAGGAATACGATCTTCTAGCCCGACGAGATGGCACGACCAATTGGGTGGGTTTTGAGAATTACCGCGATATCCTTGGCGATCCGCGCTTTGTCCAAACCATCTACCAAACGGTTATCTTTACGGTCGTAGCAATCGCAATTGTTGTGACGATCAGCCTGTTTCTATCGCATGTCATCAACGCCAAGTTCCGTGGGCGAGCGGTCTTGCGAACGTTGATTTTCGCCCCTTGGTTTGTGCCCCCGGTTGTCGCAGCGGCGATATGGATGTGGTTTCTGAACGCAAATACCAGTCCGATCAATGCCCTGTTGATGGAATGGGGATGGATCAATCGCAACATCAGGTTCCTGACCGAAACCGATACGGTTGGGCCGTTCAGCCTGCCGATGATGTCGATCATCGCAGTGCGCGTTTGGAACGGTATCCCCTTTGTCGTGATCTTCCTTCTTGCGGGGCTGCAGAGCATCGACAAATCACAATATGAAGCCGCCGAAATCGATGGTGCGGGGATCTGGTCGAAGTTCTGGCATATCACGTTGCCGTCCCTAAGACCGGTTTTGCTGATATTGCTCGCTTTGTTGTTCATGGGCGGGTTCGGTCACTTCGAGATGAACTACATTATGACGGGCGGTGGCCCGCGCAATTTGACCAATGTTTTGGCTGTCTGGACCTATCAGGAAAGCTTCCAATTCCTCCGCTATGACCGCTCTGCGGCCGCAAGCGGCATCATTCTGATGATGACCTCAGTCGTCGCGATTTTCTATCTCTGGGCGCAAACGAGAGGTCTCAAGCGATGAGCGTGCAGGCAACGGAGTCGCCGCTCACGGCGTTGCTGACCAAACTGTTGTTGGTGGTGGTCCTGATATTGATGCTGTTCTTCATTCTGACACCTGTGTTTTGGATGATCAAAAGCTCATTTCAAACCACCGCTGAGATCAATTTGGTGCCCCCGAACTGGTTGCCGGCTGATCCATCGCTGCAAGGCTACGAGCTTGCCGGACGCCTGATGCCGGTATGGCGATACATCGCCAACTCGCTCTACGTCTCAACGATGGCGGCGATCATCGCCAGTTTGATCGGCTGCATGGCGGCTTACGCTTTGGCCCGCTTTAAATTCCCAGGCGCCACGCTCATCCTCCTGGCACTTCTGCTGACGCAATTGATCCCAGATATCACCCGCATCACACCAGTTTACTTCCTGGTTCAGGATCTGGGATTGCTCAACAGCTATTCGGGGCTGATCTTCGTCTATTCTGGGTTTCTGATCCCGTATGTGGTGTTGTTGCTACGCGGCTATTTCGAAGGTGCCTGCCCACCCGAATTGGAGGAAGCCGCCTTGATGGATGGATGCACGTATTTCGGTGCTTTCATCAAGGTGATCTTGCCGGTCTCGTTGCCTGGCATTGCGGCTGTGATGGTGTTCAGCTTTCTTCACGCGTGGAACGACTTTCTTTGGGCGTCGCAGATCCTGTCATCCGGCGATATGCGCACCATTCAGGTCGGAATCGGGTTGTTCGCGGGCGAAAGCGATACGGGTCAATATCAGAACGCCTTCATGGCGGCCTGTGTCGCCTCCACAATCCCGGCTCTTGTTCTCTTCTTCTTTGTCCAACGGTGGCTTGTCGGTGGTCTGACCGCCGGGGCCGTGAAATCGTGAGTTTGTCGATATGACCCGTGTTTCAATCGAGGGTGAAAAGTTCTTGATCGACGGCGTGCCCACCCATGTGGGGCGTCGTTACAAAGGATATCTTATAGAAGGATTGCTGTTCAACAATCGCGTCGTTCAGGCGCTGTTCGATGATGAAAACCCCGATACTGTCGGTCAATGGGCGTATCCTGACACCGGCATCTGGGACCCGGAGCGCAATCTGGGTGAGTTCTGCGCCGCACTGCCGGATTGGAAGGCCCATGGCTGCGACGCGGTTACGATCAATCTGCAAGGCGGGATGCCGATCACCAAGACCGAGACGGTGCAGCCTTGGCTCAACACCGCGATTGATCCCGAGGGGCGATTGAAACCGGCCTATATCGACCGGCTCGCCCGTCTTTTGCGCGCCGCAGATGAGGCCGGGATCGTGGTTATCGTGGGCTACTATTATTTTGGGCAGGATAAATATCTGACGGATGAAAAAGCCGTCATGCGGGGCGTGGTGAATGCTACAAACTGGCTGCTCGAAAGTGGATTTGAAAACCTGCTGATCGAAATCAACAATGAATGCGACATTCCCCATTATTCTCACGCGATCCTTGGCCCCAACCGCGTTCATGAGCTGATTGCTCTGGCCAAGTCCCGCATGACCGCTGAGCGATCCATTCCTGTCGCGACCTCCTTTGCGGGCGGCGCATATCACATGGGGTTGTGGAAGGACGGTCGTCGCGACATGAGCGACCTTTCAGCGCTCGACAAAGGCATTCCTACGGATGAGGTGCTGGAGATCTCGGACTTCGCATTGGTTCATACAAACGAGATGAGCATGGCCAACACACGGGAGGTCGTGAACCGAACCCGTGCCAGGCGCGCTTTTCAGGCCGCGCCAATGCCCGTCGTCATCAACGAAGACAGTGTTTGCGTGACAAATCTTTTTGCGGGCGTCGAGGTTTATGCCCCTTGGGGTTACTACGACCAGGGGGAGAACAATTATCGCGACGGCTATCAATCGGTTCCCGTGAATTGGAGCATCAATACCCCCAACAAACGCGCCTTCTTCGATGCCGTGGCCGAGGTGACCGGCGCCCGAAAACGCTCTCTTTAGGAAGACGACATGTCAACATTGACCATCAAAGACGTCCGTAAATCCTATGGCGCATTGGAGGTTGTCCACGGCGTGTCGCTCGATATCGCGGATGGTGAGTTCGTGATACTTGTTGGCCCTTCTGGCTGTGGCAAATCCACGCTTCTGCGGATGATCGCAGGGCTGGAAGAGATCACATCTGGTGAAGTGGCCCTTGATGATATCATCATCAACAAGCTCCCTCCGCGGCGACGTGACATCGCGATGGTGTTCCAATCCTACGCTCTGTATCCCCATAAGACCGTCCGCAAGAACATGGCCTTTTCGCTTCAGATGTCTGGCGCCGGTGCGGCTGAGATCAAAGCTAAGGTGGATGAGGCAGCGAAGGTCTTGGCGTTGGAACCTTTGCTGGATCGTAAACCCGCGCAACTCTCTGGCGGTCAGCGTCAGCGCGTCGCCATGGGGCGCGCGATTGTACGCAATCCGAAACTCTTCCTATTTGATGAACCTCTGTCGAACCTGGATGCCAAGCTCCGCGTTCAGATGCGATCCGAAATCAAGGAGTTACACCAGCGCCTTAAGACCACCACTGTCTACGTGACCCATGATCAGGTGGAGGCGATGACAATGGCCGACCGTATCGTGGTCATGAATGGCGGGAATATCGAGCAGATTGGCGCGCCGATGGATCTATATGAAAGGCCGCAGACGCTTTTCGTGGCGGGTTTCATCGGCTCGCCTGGCATGAATTTGATCGAAGGCGCCTTGGCACCGGATGGCACGTTCACAAGCAATGCTGGCTTGGTGATCGATTTGGCCGAATCTGCCCCCGACGTGACAACTGATCAAAGCATTGTGTTGGGCATCCGTCCGGAAGATCTGACGCTTGGCCTGGGAGAGATTGGGCTCGGTGATGGCATCGTCCGTGTGTCGGAGCCGACGGGGTCCGAAACCACATTGACCACAGATACGGGCGGGTCAGCCCTGATCGTCCTTGACCGTACCCGAAGGACGTTCTCGGCAGGCGACAAGATGCCATTGTCCGTCGACGCAAGGCACCTTCATTACTTCGACCACGCCACGGGATTTCGGATGAAGTAGTGGTGTCGGATAGACGGCTGCATGAGATCACAAGTGGTCGTTTGACGGCGCGTATCGCCGAGTTTGGGGCGAATATGCTCGGAATATGCATCCGGGCAACATTTCCTGCGCGCAACCTATGAGGTCGACGGTGAGGCGTTGCGTTTGAACCTGACCGCCCAAAGCGATGCGGACACGATCCTGAACCTCTGCCATCCTCCATACACCAACCTCTCGGGAGTGCAGAGCATATCGGATCATCGGCTGCAGATATTTGCGGATCGCAATTTGCCAAGCGAAGCGGCACTTATTCCCACCGGTCAGCTCGCAGATGTCGCCGGGAGCCGTTTTGACTTTCGCAAGGCTACTCGTTTGCCCGAGGGACCGTTCAACAACACATGCTGCCTTCATAAGATGCCGTAGGGCGCCCTCAAGCACGCCGCAACCCTTCGGCAGGGCCCGATGCCACACTGCATTAGTATCGATTTGGATCTGGCGCCGACCCGCATTGAACGTCATCCGCGCGGTGGCTTGCACAATGGATGGCTTCGCGCTGCTGGCAATGAAATCGGAAGTCTTCTTGTGGTCAGATCTCGGTCTCTAGCTGACTGGGAGAAGCGCGTTGCACCATGCCAAAGAGATCGCGCGGATCGTTTGGATCCGCAAGAAGATCAAGCTCAATAAAGTGACCGACTTTGGGAAGTTGGTCATGAATGTATCGCAGTGCCGAAAAATCTTCGGTGGCAAACCCGACGCTATCGAACAAGGTGATCTGCTTTTCGGATGTGCGCCCAGGATGCGCTCCGGTGAAAACCTGCCAGATCTGCGTCACTGGATGATCATCATCAAGTTGTTGAATCTCACCCTCGACCCGGGTTTGTGGCGGGTATTCCACGAAAATGTCCGAGCGCATCAGGATGTCGCGGTGCAACTCGGTCTTGCCGGGGCAGTCGCCGCCGATTGCGTTAATATGAACACCGGCGCCAACCATGTTGTCGGTTAGGATCGTGGCAAATTGCTTGTCGGCGGTGCACGTCGTGATGATCTGCGCCCCCGCCACGGCGGCTTCGGCAGATGTGCAAGGCACTACAGTCAAGCCGCTACTGCCCAAGTTGCGCGCGGCCTTTTCAGTGGCGGCGGGGTCGACATCGTAAAGGTGGACCGTGTCGATCCCAACAATCTCCTTGAAGGCAAGCGCCTGGAATTCGCATTGCGCGCCATTGCCGATCATCGCCATGACACTCGATTTTTCGGGCGCAAGCTGTTTGGCCACAATGGCGGAGGTTGCCGCAGTGCGCAGTGCCGTCAGGACGGTCATTTCCGACAGAAGCGCGGGATAGCCATTGTCGACCCGCGCCAGAACGCCAAATGCGGTCACAGTCTGAAAACCGCGTGCCATGTTACTGGGGTGTCCATTGACGTATTTGAAGCCGTAGGTTTCGCCGTCACTTGTTGGCATCAGCTCAATAACGCCTTCCTTGGAATGGGTCGCCACGCGGGGTGTTTTGTCGAACAATTCCCAGCGCTTAAAATCCTCTTCGATATAGGACGCAATGTCTGCCATCATACGCGGGGCACCAATAGCGTGAACGATCTTCATCATGTTCTCGACGCTGACAAAGGGGACCATGGCCAGTGCAGATGGTTTGGAAGTGTCGGTGGTGATCATTGCAATAGACTCGTTTCGGGATCAGAGACTCTGGGTGGGGCGATCAAGGACGGTGCGCCCCATAAGACTGGCACAAAGATCGACCAAGAGGTTGGCGGTGCGGCCGCGCTCATCCAGAAAAGGGTTCAATTCGACCAGATCCAATGACGTTACAAGGCCGCTGTCACACAGCATTTCAAGGATCAAGTGGGCTTCGCGAAAGGTTGCCCCGCCTGGAACGGTCGTCCCAACCGCAGGCGCAATGCCGGGCTCAAGGAAATCCACGTCGAGGCTGACATGCAACTGTCCGCGTTCAGCTTTTACACGGTTCAAAAATGATCTGAGCGGTTTGGCGACGCCGTTTTCGTCGATGGCGCGCATGTCATGAACTTCCATTGCAGTTTGCGCGATAAGGACCTTCTCGGCAGGATCGACCGAGCGGATGCCCATCATGCAGACATTGGCCGGATCAATGGCATGTTCCAGTCTGGGGTAATACCCATCGAAGCCTGTCCGGCCGGTAAAGTAGGCGACCGGAGTGCCATGCAGGTTGCCACTCTTGGTCGTTTCAAGCGTGTGCATGTCCGGGTGAGCATCCAACCAAAGGATAAACTGTTGGGTCTGACGTTCGGCTGCAAACCGGGCCATGCCCGCCACGGATCCGATTGAAAGGCTATGATCACCGCCGAGAAAGATTGGCATCCGACCTGACAAGGCGACCTCATACGCAACATCCTTCAAAGACAGCGCCCAACCGACCACGTCCTCCAGATCATGAACACAGGGGTTTGACGGACTGCCAACAGAGATTGGCCTTGGCGTCAGATTCCCAAGATCAGTGACCTCGACCCCAAGCTCTTCGAGCGCGGGCTGCAATCCTGCTGTCCGAATGGCATCCGGCCCCATCAGACACCCCGCGCGGCTGGCGCCTTGATCAATCGGCGCACCGATCAAAACACAATGGCGCATTTGAATACTCCTGATCGGTAACGTTTCAGGCAGTATTCAAGGCATGTCGGTTATTAGATAGTTGGCAAATTGATCATTATGATAATAATAGTCTTACATAATGCATATATCCTTAATCAAAGTGATCAATTGCACCATCTATCATCCACTGAACGGAGACTTCTCCTTGCGCTGACCCGAAATGCGCGGGCCTCGGTGACCGCTTTGGCACAACAGCTGGACGTCTCGCGCGCGACGGTTCAGGCGGGCCTGAGCAAACTGGTGACGTCGGGCGTGATCCAGCGGTTTACCATCGAAGTCGATCCCGGGGCTGGCGTGGAGATTGTGAGAGCCGTAACGCTGATCGAAGTTCAGGGACATATGACGCGTTCACTGGTGTCAGCGCTTCGGGCGCTGTCTGGCGTAGTTAGCGTTCATAGCACCAACGGTGCATGGGATCTGATTGCGCAAATCGAAGCCACCAGCTTGTCAGAGTTTGACCAATTGCTGCGTGAAATCCGTGAGATACCGGGTATCTTGAACTCGCAAACCAACATTTTGCTGGATGTGGCATAGATCCGATCCAGGCATGATCGGGCGGTCAGATACCTAAGTTCAAAATGAATGTCTGCGCCTGGGATGCCTCCCATGAAACCGGCGGCAGGCAGCTATCCGTTTTGCCCAAGATAGCTTCATCAAATCGCTCCAATACGCCCTGTTGCGGTCTGTTGGTTCATTCGAGCGCCGAAAGCTCTAGTCTCACACCCGCTTCCTCCATCATCTGGCGTGCAACCTGAAAGCTGTAGTCCAAGGCGCCGTCGTTTTCCGGGATGAGAGGGCACACGACACGCACAATGCCGCATTGGATGATCGCGCGTGCGCAATCCGCGCAGGGAAACCGGTTCACGTAGAGTATGCAGCCTTGAAGTGGCACACCAACACGAGCAGCATTGTAGATCGCATTGCGTTCGGCGTGTTCGCCCCAGAAGAATTTCTCGCCACTTGCCCGTTCAAATCGCCTTTGATCGTGGTCGGAGACACCACGTGGCAAACCATTGTAGCCAGTCGCGCGCAGCTCGTGACCATCCGGCCCGACGATAACGCAGCCGACGTGGCGATCATGATCTTCCGACCAGGACGCAATATGTGCGCAGAGATCTACAAAGCGCTTGGTCCAGATGTGGTCCTCAGCCATGCGTTAGCCGGAAAAGATATAGGATGTCTTAACTGTCGTATAGAACTCGGCGGCAAAGCTCCCCTGTTCGCGGGGGCCAAAGCTCGAGCCTTTGCGACCGCCAAAGGCCACGTGATAATCGACCCCTGCGGTTGGCAGATTGACCATCACCATACCTGCCTCAGCCTGGCGCCGATAATTGCGCGCGGCTTTCAGGCTGGTTGTGCAGATACCCGATGACAATCCAAACTCGTGTCGTTCGCGATCGCAACAGCCTCGTCAAAATCGCTCACCTCAATGACCGAGGCTGTCGGACCGAAGATTTCTTCGCGATTGATCCGCATGTCATTTGTCGTGCCCAGAAACAGGGCAGGGGCCTGGTAGAATCCCGGCTTGGACCGCTCCAACCGCTCTCCGCCGATCACCTCGGCGGCTTCGGATTTGGCGATCTGCACATAATCCAGATTGGATCGCAGCTGCCGCTCATCGACCACTGGCCCGATATGCGTTGCGGTATCCAATGGGTCGCCCACCGTCAGATCCATCATCGCGTCTGTCAATCGTTCGACAAACGCATCGTAGATACCCGATTGCACGATCAGGCGTGAGGAGGCCGTGCACCGTTGCCCGGTGGAGAAAAACGAGCCGTTCAGACAGGCGCTTACCGCCACATCCAGGTCGGCATCGTCCAGAACCACCATCGGGTTCTTCCCGCCCATCTCCAGCTGAATTTTCTTGCGCAAGCGCCCGCAGGTTTCGGCCAGGCGATTGCCGACCGCTACCGAACCGGTGAATGACAAAGCTGCCACATCGGGATGGGTGACCAGGGCTTCGCCCACCACCGAGCCGCGCCCGAAGAGCAGGTTGAACACACCCGGAGGGCATTTGGCATCCTGCAGGGCCTCGGCGATGATGTGGGCGCAGGCCGGAGTCAGTTCGGCGGGCTTCAGCACCACGGAATTGCCAAAGGCAAGCGCAGGTGCCGTTTTCCAAGCCGGGATCGCAATGGGGAAGTTCCACGGTGTGATCAGGCCGACAACGCCAACAGGTTCTCGGGTGATTTCGATATCGATATCGGGCCTGACAGAGGGATGGAATTGCCCACCCAAGCGCAGCGCTTCTCCGGCAAAAAATTTGAATACCTGGCTGGCGCGGCCGACCTCTCCCATCGCCTCAGGCAGGGTTTTGCCTTCTTCGCGGGCCAGGATCCGGCCATATTCTTCGGCATGGGCACCCAGCTTGCTGCCGACATGGGCCAACACGTCGTGGCGGGTCTGTGGGGTGGCCGCCGCCCATCCGGGCTGTGCGCGCTTGGCCGCGGCGACGGCTTCGGCCACCGCATCGGCACCTCCGTAGGAGAATTCTCCAACGATATCATCTGTATTGGCCGGGTTGATGTCGGGTTGGTAATTGCCGAAATCGACCCATTTCCCATCAATCAGGGACATATGATGTGTCATGCTCTTCCTACGATTTTAGTGGGCCGACATGGCCTGCTCCAATGCATCCGCAGTCGCCGCGGGCAGAGGCAGAAACGGTGGCAAGGTCCGGCGCCAAGCCTCATCGCCAGTGCGGTGTGCCACCATGTGCTTGACCCCGGGGATCAGATTGGCTCCAGCCAGCGCCGCCCGTTGGCGCGCGATCTCTTCAGGCACAGAGGCTGCGGTAGGCCCGGCCCAAACCTTCGCGCAGAGCGGTGCGGTGATGTTCACGCTGGCTGAGATGCACCCGGCGAAACCGTCGGCCTTGGCATGCGGCAGCACGGTTTCTGAGCTTGGGAAAACATGCAACCCCATCCCCAATCTGACGATCCTGCGGCAATAATCAAGATCGCCCGAACTGTCCTTTATGCCTGTGAAACGCCCCGGCGCTGCCTTGGCCAGATCTGCAATCACCGAAACCGGGATCGTCAGGCCTGTCATTTGTGGGAAATTATAAAAGAAGATCTGGATCGACCGCGCACCCAAACCCGCGTTCAAGGCCATGTACCATGCGACCAGCCCTGCATCACTGATGGGTGCGTAGTAATAGGGGGGCAGCACCAGTGCCACGCTATAGCCCAGATCATCCGCTGCTTCGGTCAGGGCGATGGTTTCGGCTAGGGCGGGGGTGCCTGTCCCGACCATCAAGCGCTCGCGCGGGCAGGACGCCGCCGCCCATTTCATCACCTCGCGCCGCGCGCCGCTGTCCAGGGAATTGGCCTCTCCGGTTGAGCCCAGGATATTGAGCCCATCGCAGCCATGGGTCAGCGCCCAGTCGCAATGCTCTTCGAACAGCGCGCGGATCGGCATGCCGCCCGTATTCACCGGCGTGGGCACCGCTGCGATCACACCTTGCATTCGGCTTCATCCTTCGCCTTTTTCCGCACCGGTCGGCGCATGGCCAGGTCGGGTGCGTCATGTACTGGCGCCATACCCTTGTACCAACCGCCGGGCTCTTGGATGTCCCCGTCGGCGTCGCGAAACACGGAGATGTTCATCTCAGCAAAGGGCACCTCTGCCGCGGGCACCTCATCGTCATAGCGGATCGCGTCGACCGGGCAGATCGACTCGCACATGCCGCATTCGATGCACTCGGTCGGATGGATGTAGAACATCCGTTCGCCCTCGTAGATGCAATCAACGGGGCAGGAGGTTGTGCAAATGCCGTCCTTCACATCGACACAGGCACTCAGAATCACCAACGCCATGTTGTCACGTCCCCGTCCAGACGGGTGCGCGCTTTTCGCGGAACGCCTGAACGCCTTCTTCGGCATCTTGAGACGTCAACGCCGTAACCAGCGCCGGGGCGTCCGCCTCATAGGCTGCGTGAGGCGCCAGGTGGCCTGTACTGCGCACCACCGTCTTGATCGCCTGAAGGCTCAGTGGTGCGGCGGCCATCAGATCGGTGATCCAGCGATCAATCTCGGCATCCAGATCGGCCATCGGCACCACCGCGTTGACCAAGCCATGCCGAGCCATCTCGGCGGCATCCACCATGCGTCCGGTCATCATCATCCCCATCGCCACATTGCGCGGTACCAGGCGCGGCAGCATCACCATACCACCGTCCAGCGGCACGCGGCCCACCTTGGCTTCGGGCAAAGCAAAGCGTGCATGATCCGCGGCGATCACGATGTCGCAGCCCATCACCATTTCGAAACCGCCGCCCAGGGCCAGGCCGTTGACCCGCGCGATCACGGGTTTGGTCATCCTGCGCAGCGAAATGCCCCGGTAGCCCGCATCGCTCAGCCCTTGCCAATAGTCTGAACCCGAAAGGCCGGTATCGTCCTTCAGGTCGGCGCCTGCGCAGAACGCCTTTTCCCCCGCGCCGGTCAGCGCCGCGCAGCGGATCGCAGGGTCGGCCTCTACCACGTCCCAGATCTCGGCCAGGCGGACATGCGTGGCGCTATCGATGGCGTTCATGCGGTTGGGGCGGTCGATTGTCACCCATGCCACATGATCTGCCACCTCAAACCGTATGCTCATTCCGCGGCCTCCGCCTTCAGCATCTGCGCCACGTTCTGCAACACCGCATCGGTATGTTCGCCCAAACGCGGAGGGAGGTGGCGCACCGCGAGCGGCGCGTCGCTGAGATGTACGGGACTGCCCACCAGAGTGATATCGCCCAGCACGGGATGCGCGATGGGGCAAAGCATTCCGTTTACGGCCGTCTGTTCATCATCCAACGCTTCCCCGAGGGACCGGACCGGCGCGCAAAGCAGATCCACCGCCTCCAGCCGCTCCAGCCAATAGGCCGAGCTGTTCGCGGCAATCGCCGCTCTGAAAGTCTGCTGCAGGAACGGTTTGTTGGCCCGTTGGTCAGCCAATGTGGGGTAGGCCGCCGATAGATCCTCGATCTCCAGCGCCGTGCAAATATCCTGCAGCGGATTGGGCTTGAACGCACCGACGATCACAATCGCGCCGTCGGTCGTGTTGAACACGCCGGTCAGCGGCATCGCGGCCCAGTTCAGCACCTCCCGATGCTTCGACCATTGCGCTGCTTCCTGCATCTGCATCGCGATCATGCTGTCGTAGAGTGATACCCCCACCTTCTGCCCTTTGCCGGTTTTCTCGCGCATCAAAAGCGCCGCAAGAATCCCTTGCACCAGATGCATTCCCGCGGAGTAGTCGCACAGGGTCGTGGGGTAGATGCTTTTGGGGATCGACGGATCCTGGGTCTTTTCCATGACGCCGGTCATCGCTTGGGCCAACACATCCTGCCCACCCTTATGGGCATAAGGCCCCGTCGGCCCGAACCCGGTGCCGCTGGCGCAGATGATCTGCGGGTTGATCCGCGACAGGGCGTCATAACCAAAGCCCAGCCGGTCCATCACACCGGCCCGGAAATTGTCGACCACCACGTCCGCGGTCCTCACAAGATCCAGCACCGCCTGGCGCCCTTTACCGGATTTCGTATCCAGCGCGACCGAGCGTTTGTTGCGATTAAGGGATGCAAAGACCGCGTTGTTCATCGCCGCTTCGCTGAGGTCGCCATAAAAGGATCGGCTCAGATCCCCCGCGCCCGGCCGCTCGATCTTGATCACATCGGCGCCGAAATCCCCCAGCATCTGGGTACAGCAAGGGCCTAGCATCACTTGGGTGAAGTCGATCACGCGGACGCCACTGAGTGGCATGACATTGTCTGACATCGGATTTGCCTCTGTGGTTTATTCCGCCGCGACCGGATCTTCGATCAAGGCATTGGACGACGACACGTCGCCGGGATCGGCGCCTTGGGCGCGCATTTGTTTCTGGATGGCCCGGTAATCCACATCGCGCAGGGCAACGTCGCCTGACAGCGCCAGCGTGGCCGCAACACCGGCGGCCTCGCCCTGGGCCATGCAAGGGGGGATCTCGCGGCTGAGCTTCTGAGCATCGCTCTCGACCGAATAATGCCGGCCGGCGACAATCAGATTGTCGATCCCTTTGGGCAGCAGGGCCCGGTAGGGTGTGTAATAGTCACGACCCCGGCAGATCGTGTCCTGGAAATAGCGGCGCGATTTCACATCGTCTTTGTTGACCACGTATTCGCCCCGCAACAATCGAGTCTGGCGGATCCCCATCTGTTCTGCGGCGCCCAGCATCTGACAGTTTTCAAAGCCCGGCATCGTCTCTTTGACGAAGCGGTAAAGGTTCATCATCCGCTCGCGGCCCTCGATTTCTGCAGCGACCATGTCCGCAACCGAGATGCCGTCATAACCTGGCATATGCGGGCAATTGCACCAGATCACCCCATCAATCGGCGTCTTTAGCCACCACATGCCCCAGGCTCCGCCGATGCGGCGCCGCGCCTCGCGGTCGAGTTTTTTGTATTCCTCGGGATTGGCGAATTCGAATGCGATGGCCTTTTCGGTATCCACATTGGCCAGGCGGAACACAGTGGTGACAATGAATTGTCCGTCGATGTATTCTGCCCCCGCCGCGGCACCCACATCCAGATCGCCGGTGGCATCCACCACATATTTCGCCCGGATGACCTGACGGCCCTGTTTGGTTTGCGCGATCACACCAGCAATGCGCCCTTGCTCCATCAACACGTCCGCGAACCAGCTATGGGTGCGCAGGTTGACCTTGGCCTCCACCACCATGTCCAGCGCGACCCGTTTCCAGGCATCGGGGTCGAAGGCCACGGCGTGGATGATCGGCTGCGGCATGCCTGTCTTGTGGAAATCGATGCAGCCCCAGCGCGACCATTTCTGCCACATCTCCCAATTGGTCAGGCAATCCTGGGGGGGCGGGAACACCGCTGCATCCTGTTGGGTCAGTCGGTCGACAAATTCGTCCACGATCCCGGTGGTGACCACCTCGTTGCCCTCGTTGACCATGTCGTCGAGCACCAGAACCATCCCGCCCGATGCCATGCCGCCGAGATGGTGGTAGCGTTCCAGAAGCGTTACCGAGGCGCCGTTGCGCGCGGCGGATACAGCGGCGGCTTGCCCGGCGGGCCCGGCCCCTACGACCACAATGTCGCAGTCAGCCACAACGGGCAGTTCGGCGCCCTTGACCTTCACAAATGTCGTCTGACGGTCAGACATATCTCATCTCCTCCAACGCGCGCGGATCTACCAGCGCACCACAAGTTTTTCGGTGATCGTCACCAGGGCAAACAGAAGCACCGACAGGCCCGACGACATGAAGACGGTCGCGTACAGCATGGGTGAGCGGAAGTTGAACGTGCTGTCGATAATCAAAGCGCCCAGGCCCACATCCGCCCCGATCCATTCGCTGACAATCGCGCCGATTACACAGGTTGTGGCCGCGATTTTCAGGGCCGAAAACAGGAACGGCAGCGCGCTGGGTAGCCGCATCTTCCAGAAGATCTCGGATTTCGAGGCCGACAGGATACGCGCCAGTTCCAGCGTTTGTGGGCTTACCGATTGCAGGCCGCGCACCATATTGACGAGTGTCGGAAAGAAACAGATCAGCCCGGCGATCACCACTTTCGATGTCATCCCCGGCCCAAAGATCAGCACCAGGATCGGCGCAATCGCCAAGATCGGGATCGTGTTGATGAACACCGCGATTGGGAAAAGTGCCCGTTCCGCCAGCCGCGAATGCACGAAGGTCACTGCGATCAGGATCGCCGCAAGGTTACCGGCGAAAAACCCCACCACGCTGACGGTGAAAGTGGGCCAGAAGTTGCGCAAGAGCAGGTCGAAATGCTCGCCGAATACGGCCAGCACATCGGTCGGCGCGGGCGCGATATAGGTAGGGACCTCAAACACCCGGACGCCGATCTGCCAGAGCAGCAGCAATGCGATGGCTGTGCCCACGGGTAAGGCGGCGCTGGCCAACCGCCGTCCAATCAGGGACGGTGCCCGCGGTTTGGGCCCTGGTACATCGGCGACGCTCTCCGTCACGGCCATCAGCATTCCTCCAGGGATTTCCGCAGATAGGCGGAATAGCGGTTGAAGTCCGGGGTTTCGCGCAGTTCCACGTGGCGTGGCTCGGGCAGGTCGATCTCGACCACCTCTTTCACCCCGCCCGGATGGGCGCGGAGCATCAACACCTTCTGGCCCAAAAGCACTGCTTCGGGGATCGAATGGGTCACGAAGAGACAGGTTATTCCGGTCTCGCGCCAAATCTCCAAAAGCTGCATGTTCAGCCTGTCGCGCGTCATTTCATCGAGCGCACCGAAGGGTTCATCCATCAGCAGCAGCTTCGGTTGGCACACCAGAGCCCGCGCAATCGCCACGCGCTGCCGCATTCCCCCCGATAGCTCGTGCGGCAGGGCGTCTTCGCGACCCTTCAGGCCGACGAGTTCCAGCAATTCACGCGGGCTACGGTCGCCGCGCGGGATCGTGATCCCTCGGCTGCGCCCCATTTCCAAAGGCAATTCCACGTTCTTGAGTGCACTGCGCCACGGCAGAAGCGTGGCATCTTGGAACACGAAGGCGAATTCGCGCGCCAGTCGCGCCGCTTCGGTTGTTTTGCCCAGGATCTCGACCGACCCGCTCGCAGGCGGCACCAGGTCGGAAACCAGGCGCAGCATTGTCGATTTACCACAGCCCGACGGGCCAAGAATTGTCCAGAATTCTCCCGCGCCGATCTGCAACGAGATATCGCTCAGCGCGATGAAGCTACCGAATTTCACCGATGCACCCGCCAGGCAGGCGGCGATGGCGTTGCCTCCTGTCGGTGATATGTGGCTCCCGTCCATCGAACTAGCCCAAGGTCGGGCGCGCATCCGCCGTGGCGTCCAGGATATCAAGCGTCATGACATCGTCCAAAGCCGGTGCGTCGCTATCGAATTGGTCAAGCACGGCGTATACATCAATCTGCGCCTGCCAATTGTCGGGCGTCATGGTGCCCCAGCCGCCCTCTGCGGTGCGGTCGTTGAACGAAAAATCCAGAACCAGGGGGGAGGCGGCCATCTCCGCGTCGCGGTCGAGGTTTGGATACCGCGCCACCAATGCATCCACCGCGGCCTCGGGATTCTCATAGGCCGCGCCCCAGCCGCGTGCAATCGCGCGGATGGCGCCGGTGATCTTGTCGCCGTGCTCGGCCAGCATCTCATCGGTTGTGTAGTAAGGGTTGGCATAAAGCTGAATGCCCGCATCCCAAAGCGGCAGATCCACCCGTTGATCGCCCAACACGGCCAACGCGCCCGTATTGGTGGACCAGCCGGTTACCACATCGACCTGGCCGTTCATCAATGCGGCCATATCCGCACCCATCACAGCCACCTCGACATCGTCTTCCGAGATCCCGTTATGGGCCAGCAAAGCCCGCAGAAGGATCCGCGCCGTGCCCTGGGTGGCCACCCGTTTGCCGATCAGATCCTGAGGTGTGCGCACTGGGTTGCTATCGAGCGAGAAATACGTGAACGGATGGCGCTGATAGCCGGCCGCCACGCATTTGATCGGCAGGCCTGCGGCGCGGGCCAGCATCAGCGACGGTGACGAGGAAATGGACCCGAAGTTATTCGCCCCCGAGGCCACCGAGGCCACACCATCCACATTCGGTCCGCCCGGGACAATCTCAAGCGCCAGACCTTCTTCTTCGAAATAGCCCAACGTGTCGGCCATCACCTCGCCGGTGATGCCGTTCGACGCCAGCCACCCAAGCTGCATCCGAATGGTAAAGGCATGTCCATCGGCGCGTGATGGCGCAACGGACAGAAACGTGCCGGTTGCGGCCAATCCGGCAATGGCCGCGCCGCTGTGCAAAAAGGACCGTCGGTTGAAGTCTCTCGTCATCTCTCCTGGCTCCCTGAAGTTTTTGGTTTTTGGGAATTGCAGAGACGGTAGACGCCGGGTTGGCGCTGCATATAGGGTCAATATGAGCCTAGTGCGCTGCGCTTTTTGCAGCGCTACAACAATCCGCACGGAAAGGCACGCCTGGCCCATGCATGACAAGTTTCTGAATTACTTCGATGAAACCGCGCGGCAGGGGTCGATCCGTAAGGCGGCGGCCGTGTTGAACATGTCGTCCTCATCGCTCAACCGAAAGATCATCAGCACAGAAAATAGGCTGGGAGTGCGCCTTTTTGATCGCCATGCGGACGGTGTGGAGCTCACCAGTGCGGGTGCCGTTGTGCTGGAGCATTGCCGAAATACGCTGATGGATTACCAAAGAATCCTTGGTGCGGTCAGCGATATCCGCGATATGCGTACCGGCCACGTGAATATCGCAACGCTCGATTCCGTAGCTCTGACCGTGCTGCCCGGCGCGCTTAAGCAATTCAATGCCGATTACCCGCAGATCACTTTCACCGTGCAAACCGCTCAGCCCGATGAGATCATGCAAATGGTGGCCGACGGCGCCGTGGATATCGGCCTGTCGTTCAGCAACGAACTCCACCCGCAGGTGCGCAGCCAGGCTGAAAAATCCACGCCCATCGGGGCGATTATGGTACCTGGGCATCCGCTGGCCGAGCGCGACGTGATCGAACTTGTCGACCTGAGGCAATATCAGATGATCCGCTCCTACGACGCTTTCTCGCACCGGTCCATCTTGAATGAAGCCATGGCAGACCTGGGGATTACCCTACCGACCCAGATTTTCACCAATTCTCTGCCGCTGGCGAAATCCATGATCGATGGTAGCAATTGTGTGGGACTCTATTCCAAGATTGGCTTTCTCAAGGAGATCGAGACTGAACTGTTGCGGTATGTTCCCGTGAGTTCCTCAATTCTGAAGGAGTTGAGAATTGGGGTTTTGATCTCGTCCAAAAGCGCCTTGCCGCCGGTGCAACACGGGCTCAGCCGCAGATTGGCAAAAGCCCTGCGCGGCCTGCGCTTGGATTCCTAGAGACGGTCCGCTTTCCTATGACACCTGACACTGAGGCACAGCAAATGATCGAAACTCGTGGTCTAGGAGTATTGAGGCTTGCGCCAGCTCTCAGTCCAAAGGTGTGGTTCGTCGACTGAAATAACGCCACGCAGTCGCCCAAAACTGGACATTGGTCGATCACGCAGCAATCGGATTGCTGAAATCTCAGGAATGATCCCCGCGATCTTGTTGGCGATGGCGACCATCGCGCGGCGCGTTAGCTCGCATTGACGCAGGCCGTTTACCTAGGGTCGGTGCGGCGTCTATGATTGACCACTTGCCAGATAAACACGTTATCCTGATGACGATAAGCTGGTTCAGATAGGCGTTGTCCATTTTTGTGATCCTGGCTGATCGTTCTTTACGACCTAAGAACCTATCAAGATGATCTTGGCGCGCCCGCCTGCTTTGACGCTGCGGCACGTATATCCGCCAAGCCAACCGATCAAAGCCGTTCTTGCCAATATGGTATTAGCCGAACGGGCCCTATCAGTCCCGTTGGTGCAAGACCGTTTCTGTTCCGGAAGTGACGCCAGCGCGCATCGCCTGTTTCGCCATAGCCGACGAGGCGATTATAGAGAACCGGCGTCACAGCGATTTCGATGGTGTTTTGTCCAGGCTCGACGAAGTCGGTGACATCGATCTGGTAGGGTGGAATGAGCATATGCCCGGTTCTGCGACCGTTGACCGTAACCTCGGCGACTTCGTGCACGTGGCCGAGATCAAGGATCAGGCGCAGTTCATTTTGTAGATGGGTGGCGGCGAGGTCGAAGCTGCTTGTGTAGACCGCGCGGCCGGCCTCGTGCCGAAGTTGGGGAATGTCACGCCAATCGGCCAGGGCGTCGAGCCTAAGCTCGATCGGTGCAGTCGCCCCATCAGGCGATCTGCTCAATGTGCGCAGGGTCCAGTCTTCAAGCTCGATGGTCGGCGGAAGTGATACAACCTCGATCTCTGCGGTGTCCCCGTTGCCATAGGTGAAATCATAGGTGCCGGATTCCGCCGCTTCGACGACAAGATGCGTGCCGATACGCCTGACAGCAAGGTCACCTTCTGCAACATGCCGTCCGGATGCGGGCGGACCGAGCCGGATCATCGCCGAACCGAATGCGTCAAATGCCAAAGGCAAGGTTACGGTATCAGCACTTCGACGATACATCGGGGCGTGAGTCTGAACGCCGGTCCAGAGATCGACATACCGCGGCGCGCAGGTGTCATCACAGGGAAGCTCGACCGAGAAAGAGCGGTGGGCTTCGTCGCCGCTGCGGATGAAATAGAAGCGATCCTCGTTAATCTGACGCCTTATATATTGGATCTCTGGTTCCTCACTCTCGAAACTCAGGCCGGGTTCGATCCCCACTTCCCTCAACTGCGCAGGCAGCGTTTGAGCATTGTCCACCCGCTGTGGACCAGTCGCAAGCGTTTCGACCATGGCTCTGACCACCGCGTCATTTGTGCGGTGATCTTGAAAGCCCGAATGGCGGTCGGGCGTCGCGCCGACGAAAAAGACCTCGAACCCGTTCACCGATAGCTCCGTCAGCCGACGGGCGAGCTCAGCCGGAATGTGGGTTTCATTGCTGAGGACCAGCGCCTCCATCCGGATATCGCCCATGTGAAGCACGCCATCGCGCATCTCGCCGTGCATCAGGCTGTCGGTGTTGACCAGCACATAATCGTATCCCGCGGCCGCGAGCGCATCACCTGTTTCGACGCGCTGATAGATATGTTGTTCATCGGTCGACAAGTCCGCGAAGGATGGTGGAAAGCCGATCGGCGGCGGTACATCGCCCGAACCGAGATATCCGTTCACCGTCTCTTCCTGGCGCAACGCACCGCCGGGATAGCGCCAGATGTTGTGTAATATGCCGATATTGGCCATGTTTCGCCCACTCTGCGCGATCACCTGATTGCGAGAGATGTAGCCGTTCAGCTCCGGAACATAGTCGAAGATCGGGTTGGCTCGGGTCATCGACCCGGCGAAAGAGACCGGCATATCGGGATGTGACCAGGCGTTGAAGCCCGGATAAGGCGCTTCCGGGGCTTGATAATACATGCTGTGGTAGTGAAGCTGTGTGATACCCGACACGAAAAACCGATCAGCATGAACTTTGATTTTAAGCGGTGACGTCATGTAGTCGCGTGACATCCAGGTCAGGAATTCACCGCTCGAGATCCGACGCCCGTGAAGGGCTGCCGCCGAGCCGGTGAGCCTGAGAAAATCCATTGTCCCACCGGCATAAAGCGCTTCGGTATCCGGCATATCGACATATTCTGCAGAGCGAATGGTGTCGACGGGAAGCCCAAAGGTTTGGGAATGCGTTTGCAGGCCGTGTTCATCCGCCCATTCGGCAAAGCCGTCGAGGTAGTTCTCGATGAACAGGTCGGACACTGTGTGCATGTAGTCATATCGGACTCGGTCGCCCACATCATCGGCGGCGAAGTCGAACAGGGGCGGCGCGTCGCCGAACCTGAGATTGGCGACGAAGTTGTCGCGTCCGGGAACATAGGTGCTCATCAGAAATGGCATCAAATCGTAGCCCCGGCGTGCCTCAAATTCATCAAGGAACGTCTCGGTCCAGAGCCAGTCGGATTTCAGCTCGACACTGGGCGAGTTTATCGAGCGGATCGTGTTGCCGAACTGATCGCCGATATACGGTATGGCCCGGCCAATGACATGGTCGATATGGGCCTGGATGGGTTCACGCGCGAGATGGTCGAGCACCAGCGCAGCGCGTGGGCTGCCGTCACGGCTGTCAAAAACCGGGATCTCGCCGATTGGGCCACCGTAATAGGCAAAGAGATACCAATCGCCCGGCGGCACATCCCAATCCAGGCGGCCGCCGCTTGTAACCTGATCTGACAGATCGATGACGCTCTCTGGATCAAGCAGGATTGGCGCCGTCCAAGGTGGTTCTCCGATGAACAGGTCCTGCGGGTTTTCGGTCAGCGCCGACAGGGCGGGAAGTGGATCACGTGGCCGGGTCTGAATGACACGAGCCGCTCCGACGCCCACCAGGTCGAGATCCGGTTCGAACGCATAGGCAATGTCGCCGAAGAACCAGTCGGATCGGGTGAAGTGATTGCGATCCCAATGCGGCACTTCGCCGGAAAAGGGCGTGCCCCCTTCCAGCGGAAGGACGCCCATGGCCAGGGTTTGGCTGCTGTCCTCTGGCGCCACATGGGTCCCGCCAAGCGGCCAACCCGACCCCGCCAATAGATCGATCTGCAACCCCCGGGCGCCCGCCTCTGCCACGGCATCCGCAAGAAGCGCGTAGTATTCGGGCGTTGCAAACCGGTTGGCGCGCGCTGCGCCCTCTGCGTCTTCCCTGATCCAACCCACCCCGGCAAGCGACGTGAAATGGTAGCCCCCCGCAAACCCGGCCTCGGATAGTGTTCGCAGATCTTCGCTGAGAAGAAGTGGGTCCACGTCGGTTCCCGGCCACCACCAATAGGCGAAGGGACCCGCAGAAATCGGCGGGGTCAACAAGTGTTCGTCTATCGATACCTCCTCCTCGTGCGTTTGTTGTGCGGAAGAGGGCAGGCTGACGCTCGTCAGGCCCAAGACGGCGATTACGATATATGTGGCATTTGCGAAGGCGGCTTGTCTGAGGGGCATGTCGCGGCACCGGGATAATCGTGATAGGGCAGGGGATCGACAGCCAACCGGTAGCAGGGCGGCATGCATGCAGATATGCTGGGCCTAAGCTAAATCCGTGAACGACCTATCTGCTACGTGAACGACATGACTTGGCTGCCGATCTATCAAGAACTGACCGACCTTGCCCGCAATTGGCGGCTTTGGCTGATACTGGCCGTTGTGGCCACTATGGCCGGATTGGCCGGTCCGTTCGATACCTATCAGGACATGAGCTTACCCAACCGGATAATCTATTGGTGGCTGTTGGTTGGAGTGACATTTGCGACCGGTGCAGCGTTTGGCAGTGTCGCGGAACGTCTGATCGCAAGGATATGCTCCAAGACGTTCATCGTGTTGGGTGCAGGCGCGCTTCTTTCAGCAATTCCGACGACGTTGGTGGTTGTCCTGATCAATGCCATATTCGGGTCAACCTACGGGCCTGCTGATTTGGTTTTGCTCTATGCCTATGTGGCCGCGGTGATGTGCGGGGTATGCGCAATCACCATGCTGTCGCGCGACTGGTTCAGCGCGGCTGTCCCGGTTGCCTCTGACGATGCAAAAACGCCCCCCATTATGTCACGCCTGCATGGCGCCAATCGCGGCGCCTTGCTGCGCATGTCGGCTCAAGACCATTACGTCGAAGTGGTGACCAACCGAGGCTCAGAATTGCTGCTGATGAAGTTGCGCGATGCCGTAACCGAGGCCGCTCCGACACATGGAGCACAGGTACACCGCTCGCATTGGGTCGCTACAGAAGCGGTGTCTCGTAGTGAGCGGATTAAGGGCCGCGTTTTTCTGCGCTTGACCGATGGCTGCCGCGTACCCGTCGGACGTCGATATCTCAAATCAGCCCGCGATGCAGGACTGATCGCGAGCAAATAAATGCTATGCACGCGTCGATTGAGCCAACCCGAGAATTTGGGTATTGCCTCGATTCAGTGCCGAGATCGGGCTATTGGATTTACTGAGGCGTTGAATGGTTTAGGAGTTTCTTATGCGGTATCGGGAACAATGAAACCGGTGCCCGCGGGTCCGCCGAAGAATGCGACGCAAGTATCCATGAATAATTGTAACAGCAGCCGTCTCGGACCCGGAGCGAAGCCCAGAGATAGGGTCACCCCGTTGGTGGTTCCCGTCAGCCGTCGGCAACATACCTCTTTGCCAGCATAAGCTGGTACATCGCTTGGGCGCATGTTCAACAAAGACACCCCGAGGCCTTCACTGACAAGAGATCGAACCATTTCCGTCGAATTGGCAGTGGCGACGATGCGAAACGGTTTGCCGCTCAGTTCGAGCAGCTCCATGTAGTAGCCGCGCGCGGCGGGGCGATCGAGAATGATAAGCGGCTCACTGGCAATATCGGTGACAGAAACGGCACCGTCTCTTGCGAAGTGATGATCTGCCGGGCACAGGCAATAGGTGGGCACGAAAACCAGCGGTTGGGTGGAAATCTGCGGATTTGGCAACTCTTCTACGAACAGGATCGCATCATAGTGCCCGTCCAGCAATCCGGCCCGCACGCTCGTATTGTTACCTTCGGTGAAGGTGAGTGTGATGTCGGGATGCGCGGCGAGAAGCTGTGCGGAGATCGCCGGAAGAAAGGCGGGCGCGATGGGGGCATTGTAGGCAATCGACAACGCGCCCGAGAGGCCAGTGCGCAGATCGGACGCATCGGTCATCAGGGTGTCGTATCGTTCGAGCAAGTCATCGATCTGTCGCTGGATGTCGCGGCCCGCGAGGGTCGGGAAGATCCCTTTTGCCCGCGCGCGGGTGACGAGGGATAGGCCAAAGGCGTCCTCGGCCTGATCCAATGCATTCGCTATGGCCGACGGCGCCACATGCATGGCCTCAGCCGCGGTCTTGATGCTGCCCTTATGAAGCGCAGCCTGAACGTAGCGCATGGCGCGTAAGGATAGGGTCACGTCAAATACATCCGATTATCAGACTTAGAAGCTCATAATAAAATATTTTTCGAAGGTGAGCCTATTTGCAAGACTGCCGACCGACAGTTGAGCGGGAGTTTAGGCGATGAAATCCAGAACCAGGGCAGTCGTGATCGGCGGTGGAATTGCAGGCTGCTCGACGCTCTATCATCTGACGCAGGAAGGCTGGACGGATGTCGTTCTGGTCGAACGGGATGAGCTGACATCGGGCACCACCTGGCATTCGGCCGCACAGGTCACGAATTTTGGCATGACGCAGACAATGGTGGGTCTGAAATCCCATTCCATAGCGCTCTACAAGAGGCTGCGAGATGATCCGGATTACCCGGTCGGCTATCATCACGGTGACGGCGGCATCCGCCTCGCCAATACCGAGGCGCAGATGCAGGGCTATCGCCATTTCGCCTCCATGGCGCGCGGCATGGGCGTGGAGTTCGAGGTCATCGACGCCGAGGAATGCGCCCGCCGCCACCGCCTTATCTCCACCGAAAACCTGATCGGCGGCCTTTGGGACGGAGAGGATGGCGACATCGATCCGGCGCAGCTCTGCCAGACACTGGCCTTCCACGCCCGCAAGGCTGGGGCCGAGGTCTATCGCAACACACCGGTTACGGCGTTGACGCAGCACAAGGACGATAGTTGGACCGTGCATACGGAACATGGCGACATCGATTGCGACGTGGTCGTGAATGCCTGCGGCTATCGTGTCAACGAGGTGGGCGCGATGATGGGGGTGCACCATCCCGTGGCCTCGATGGAGCATCAGTACTTCATCACCGAAGACATCCCCGCCATTGTCGAGGCCGGACACCGGATGCCGCTGCTGCGCTGCCCGATCTCGGACTATTATTCCCGGCAGGAAAAGAGTGGCCTGCTGGTCGGCTTCTACGAACAGGATTGCAAAACCTGGGGGATGGACGGCATCAGCCCCGCCTTCTCCAATGACCTGTGTCCAGACGATCTGGACCGCGTGATGGACGTGCTGGAGGGGGCCTTTGCGCGAATGCCGGTGCTGGCCGATGCGGGTATCAAGCGTGTCGTCAATGGCCCCATCACCTATACGATAGACGGCGCCCCTCTGGTCGGTCCGATCCCCGGCAAGCGGAATGCGTATTGCATCATCGGGTTGAGGGCAGGCCTTGGCGAAGGCGGTGGGCATGGCTGGCTATTGGCGCAACAGATAGTGCACGGGGAGGCGCAGTATGACACCTGGGTCATTGACCCGCGTCGCTTTACCGGCCACGCGAATGTCGAGCTGACCGCGCTCAAGGCCATCGAGGACTATCAGAACGAATTCCGCTTCCACTTCCCGCATGAACATCGCGCCGCGGGGCGCCCCGCCAAGACAACCCCGCTGACCCCGATCTTGGCTGCAGAAGGGGCCGAGTTCACAACCGTGAACGGATGGGAACGGGTGGATTACATCAAACCATCGCCGGATTTTCACCCATCGCTCAGTTTCGATTTCGACGAAACCTTCGAAGTTATCGCGTCCGAGGTGCGAAACGTCGCAGAAAACGTCGGATTGACCGAGGTCAACGGCTTTAACCGGATCGAGATCACCGGCGCGGACCGTCATGCTTTCCTTGACCGGATGATCTGTGGAAACGTCATCAAACGCGATGGCCGGGTGGGACTTGGTTATCTCCTGAACGCACAAGGCACCGTCAAAGGCGAGGCGACGATCGCAAATCTGCCCGCTTCGGATCGCGGGCCGGGTCGCGTTTGGTACGGGTCGGCAGCGGCATCCGAATACCACGATATGGATTGGTTGACGGCCCATCTGGACCCGAATGAGGACGTGCAGCTGCGCAGTCTGACCAATGATCAGACCATTCTGGTATTGGCCGGGCCGAACGCACGCGACGTCCTGTCGGAGGCGACCCGGGGCGACTGGTCGCGTGAGGCATTCCCATGGCTGTCGATGCGCGAATGCTGCGTGGGCTTTGCGCCGGCAACGATCATGGGCGTTAGCTTTTCAGGCGAACTGGCCTATGAAATCCACGTGCCCAATGCGTCGCTTTACGCGGCTTACTTGGCCTTACGCAGAGCGGGCGAGAACTATGGATTGAAACTCTTCGGGGCGCGGGCCGTGGATGCGATGCGGATGGAAAAGGGGTTCCTGCACTGGAAAGCGGACCTGATCACCGAATTCGACCCGTTCGAGACAGGCCTTTCGCGCTTTGTGACGCTTGATAAGGGGGACTTCATCGGTAAGGCGGCCTTGCTCGCCCGACAGTCGGATGGGCCGCGCAAGCAATGGGTCACGCTGCGGATAAACTCCGATCGCGCACCTGCCCATCCGGGCGCATCGCTGATGGATGCACGTAGAGTGATCGGCACAATCACATCGGGCGGCTATGGCCATAGGGTCGGTATGAACCTCGCCTATGCTTTCGTGGAACCGGCCTATGCCAATATCGGTGCCGTGATGGAGCTGGATTCATGTGGCGATCTGGTCGCTGCTGAGGTCATTGCACCGTCGCCCTATGATCCGAGTTTTGGTCGAATGCGCAGCTAAGCGGCTAAAACGCTTATCGACCCGATACGCCGGTCGAGACAATGGTCACGTCGCCTTTTCTACCGACTAGGCGCTTTGATTGACGCTTCCAGACAAATCCCGGACTATAGCCTGTCTTGTCCTGGGAGAGCTGCGTTTGGCTGGCGGTTCGGCGCCGAACAATGTCATTGGTGCAGGGGCATCAACGGCATGGGTGCATCGATATCTAGTTTGAGCGCACCGTCTCCTGTTTGAAGCCCCTGCAGGCACCAAGCTCGCGCTAGTTTTGCCTTGCAATCAAATCCACCTGACGCGCTTGGAGTTCTTCGGCTATCGCCATGTGCTCGTTAGTGGCGCGATCTGCGAGCAAATCATGCAATTCGAATGGATCCTCCGCGAGGTTGTAGAGTTCCGGGTCTTGCCCCTCTGCGACCACCAATTTGAAATCGCCTTGCCTGAGCGTCCAACCATATATGCCACCCCCGCGGGTTTCGCGATTGGTGAAATGCTCAACATAGACGACGTCGCGCGTGCCTGGCTCACCGGCCAGAACAGGCGCAAAACTGATAGAGTCCGGTGTCGACACCTCTGCGCCTGCCAACTCGGCAATGGTCGCATGGAGATCGGTGATGTTTACGAACACATCCGTGCGACCCGCTTCAATATTTGGCCCGGAAACGATCAAGGGCACCCGGGTGCCGCTGTCATAGATCGTCCCTTTGGCGCCGTGATCGGCAAAGAGATCGCGCGTGACCTGATTGGGCGTACCGTTATCTCCGATGAATATGACAATTGTATCGGCGCGGGCCTCCTCGCTCAGAGACCCCAGCAGGCGGCCGATCTCGGTGTCGAGCGCTTCCAGCATCGCTTGATAATAGGGCAACGGGTTTGCGGCAATTGCGGCGTCGCCATCCGGCAGGTCATCGAAGCTGTGCAGGTCGGCGGGTGGCAGATGAAACGGCGCGTGCGGCGCATTGTAGGCAAGCCAGAGGAACCAGGGCTGATCCTGCGCCGCGATCCAGTCGATGGCGCGGTCGGTCAGAACGGTTGTCGAATAACCCTCGATCTGGACTTCTTCCCCGTCTTCGATGGCTGTCCAGTCGAAGTAGTCCTGAATGCCGCCAGCATAGAGGCCGAAATAGTCGGAAACTCCCATCTGTTCGGGTGCGTCATACCCGAGATTACGGCCCGATATGTGCCATTTGCCGATCACGTTGGAGGCGTATCCCGAAGGCGCAAGCGCGTCGAAAATCGTCGGCGTATCGACCGAGAGCTGATCGCTGCCATTGGGATCAACCGGCGCTCCGACACCGGTGCGGAAGCCGTAGAGGCCGCTCATGATCGTGGCGCGGGTGGGCGAGCAGGTGGGCGCAGCATAAGCATTTTCGAAGACAAGGCCGGTCTCGCACAAAGCCTCGATATTGGGCATGGGCGCTTGCTGATCGCCAAGCGCGTAACAGAATGATGCATCGATCCCCATATCGTCGGCGATGATCAGCAGGATGTTTGGCTCAGCGAAAACGGGTAGGGGGACCAGCATCACAGCTAAGGCTGGCAGCATCTTTCTCAGGCCCATCTCATCTCCTCTCGGGTCTTGCGTTGTGGATGCGCCGTGTCGGGGCGCATATGCATGGCGATCACCAACTGGCAGAGACGCCATCCGTTTCCGGGGGCGACTGTCCCAAGATCGGGTCGCGCAGGGATCGGCTCACTCATCGGCGATGACCCAGCTTCGGTAGATTGGATCGGTATCGATGCAGCGGGTCAGCAACAAATCCCGTGACATGAATGGTCCGGCAGAACGACTATCCGCGCCAACGCTCACGCAGAGTTCGGCATCATTGGCAGGCGAGATGGCTTGGGTCGTTGCGTTGTAGGTGAAGTGTTGCTGCGGATCATCGGGTGCGCAGGGCATCAGCCCGAAGGTCGCGTCGGCATCCGACAAAACCTCCATACAATGATCCGGAAATGCGACGGAGCGGATTAACCCCGGCGCGGCCTCCAGCGCGAATTGCACGTCACCGCCCTGCGGCTTGCAGGAATGCGCTTGCAGAGTCTCGCCAAAGCCGCGCCCGAGAGTGTCGATGCACCACCCGAGCTGGTCGGCCTCATCAAGATTGTCGGCCAGATAAATCACTGGTGACGGCGTTTGCACAACCGGAGCATCCGCGGCCACCGAGTGCGCCATCAAAGCCAGTCCAATAGCGACAAAGGCGCCTTTGCCGCCTGTTGCGTCAATCATCATGATACTGGTCCTTTGCGTGCTTGTATTGACCGCGTCTCAGGGGGCTTTTTGTGGCATTGACCCACCCGGGCCGCGTTCGCGGGGCGATAGGGCAGTTCTCGCAAGCCATATACCGCTTCACTTCAACGTATCTGCTGCAAAAATAGCGTTAGAGGTGCCTGAGGCATCGGATGCCATCTGATTTACCAAAAGAGACCACAGCGTTTCTCCCGATGTCGTGAATCCCGACGAGGTCAACACTATGACAATGCTTAATGAGCCGAACACAAAAAGCGCCAATGCAGGCAATCGTTTCTCTTTAGTGAGCATCCGGGTCTCCTGGGCGATGTCCCAAGTTCCACGCGGCGGCGGTGAGGTTCCGTCGCAGAAAGTTGCGGCGCAGAATCCGGGCTGGTTCTTTGATTGCGCATATCTGGCGAATGGCGGCGAAGCTTAGTCTTCCCGAAGGCGCGTGCTGCGTCGGTGACGATCAAACGGACCGTCGTCGAGGCCCGCACTTTCATATGCAAAAGGATATCGTCGGTGCGCTTGTGTCGGATCAGTTCAGTCCCGCGCGACCGCGTCTCCAAGGTCTCAGCCTTGCAATCACGGCAAGCGTTGTCAGCCCCACCAAGCCGCATAAGGCTGCTTTCGTGATCGGCTCCATTGTCCCTTGGATCAGCACCGCGTGGACGATTGTCCCCGCAACAACGATTGTAACGGTTGTCGTATGGGCGATCCGCCATGTTCGAAGTCGCAGGCGGCGCCGCATCAAGGCCAGTGTCGCGGCACCGAAGGCGGCCCACATCGCCACAACGCCCCAGGCCGCAAACGGTGTTGGCGAGGTGAAGGTCAGGGCGTCGATCACATCAGGCGGGCTTGTGATCCATAATCCGACCACATGGACGATGATCGCAAGCACCAATCCGATGCCGGTCCAGCGGTGCACATGGCGGCTGCGGTATCGGTCCAGTCCGGGCAGCAGCCCGGCTGCCAGCAGGGGCTGGATCAGCATAAGCGTCAGCCCCAAGATGCCCGCGAACCCGGCCACGACGTAGATCGGATCCCGCCACGCCAGAAGCGGGCTCAACGCCGCCAGGCCGATTGGCGTCGCGATTGCCGCGGCAAGACCCAACCAGATCAGCACTCGGGCCATTGCGGCGTCAGGCCGGTTGCAACACGAAGTGCGCCTCTAGACTGGTATCGGAGGCGTTCGGCATGATCGGTCGCAGAAACACGGTCTCGAATTCGCCGCTATCATAGGCCAGATGCCCGTGCGGCTGCCCAAAGGCTGGCACGATCTGGGGCATTTCCAACCGAAAGACGCCATTCGTATCGGTCAGTGTGGCGCCGTGGCTGTGGGCGTCACGCTCGTGCCCTTCGGTTGTATGGGCCCAGATCTGGATCCTCTGACCGGACAGGGGGGCGCCATCGCCAGCGCGTCGCACCGTCCCCGTCATCCAGAAACCGCCGCCGCCGATCCGCTCGACGATAGGGGCGTCGGGAAGGTAATTGTTGGCGCCACCGCGCATGGTGGGGGTGGGAGCGAGGCCTTGTGCCCGGGCGGGCTGTGCCAAGCCGGTCATGCCAAGGGCAAGGGCAGAGCTACCGGCGGCAAGAAGATCGCGTCGTTGAAACAGTAGGCTCGACATTTGGTCATCTCCTGTCTGCTTGGCCCGTGTCAGCATGGGCCTGTTCCATCTGTTCACCTAGAATACCCTAGGCGCTTTCGCCAAAATTCCCAGCCGCCCGGCAGGACACGATTTCGTGCGAAGCGGCGTCACTCAAGTCAGCGGGACCGTCGATGACGGTCCGCGCAAGGGTTCAACCTGTCCGCGTCGATGTGCCGAGTACAGCGGTCAATCACGCCTCTCGCGCTCTTCTATACCAGGTGTTGCCGTCAATTTGGATCCGCGCGCACCATGGCCCGGTGCGCGACCGCCAAGGGCATTGCGCAATTGGCGCGCCAGCCCGGCGAGTTCCGCAGCGCTTTCCGGACCAATGGCTGTTTCGATGATCTTGTCGACCTCGCGCCACGCCCGATGGACATCCGAAAGAAGGGCGCGACCCGTATCCGACAAAGACAGAAGATTGCTTCGGGCCTGATCGGGATCGGCTGCGCGCAGGATGAAGCCAGCCGAAATGAGCCGCGTCGTCATCGTGCTCATGCTGGCTGCAGAGATGTTGAATTCCCGTGCCAATGTGACCTGCGAACACGCGCCGATCCGATCCAGCGCCTCGAGTATGCGCGCCTGACGCGGTGTGATCCCAAGCGGGTTGAGTTGAATGCGCAGCCGCTCTTCCACGAGGTCCGCAGAATGCAGCAACATATGAAGCTTTGGTTTCGGCGTTTGCATGCTAACAGTTAGTATATTAATGTTTTGCGATAGGCAACGATGAGAAAGGCTGAAGCCGCCAATGAATGAAGGGACGTGAGGTGAAGACCAGCAATCGCATGAATGTAAAGATACGCGCAATTGCGGCCATGCTTGTCCTTGCCGCGCCAGCCGCGGCGCAGTCCCAAGCGGAGCGACTGGATGACATTGCGCGGTTCTTTGCCAATGCCGATCTGGTCGCGGCGCCGGACATCGTGGATTGCACCCTGTCGCAAGGGGCCGAAGCCCGATGCGCCCGTATCACGGTTGTGGCAGATCCCCAGACCTACACGCCCGGGCCCTGGTGTCCGACCCATATAGACAACACCGCCGAGGCGGGTGGCATCTGGTTCCATGAAGGTGAGGTCCATGACGTGGACGGCGCTTTCATCGAAAACCTTGCAACGCTCTACGGCGATACGAATTGGCAATTGTTCGATCCGGAAACCGGCGAGGTGCGATATACCGGAACGCTGGAGGCCTGCGAGGCCGCAGCGCGTCCGGATGTGGATCCAGATTACCAGAACAACTGCGTCCAATGCTTGCCCGAATACATGCCGGAAGATGCCAGCGTAACCTATGTCATCCCCTTGCAACCGTGGCCGGCCGATCGTCCGAGTCCCACCAACATGTCGGGCTCGGGTGTGGCATGGAATGGTATCCGCCTGGACGGTCCTGCACCCGTTGATGCAATCCTGGCCGCCTATACCATTGCGCCGTTTGATGATTGCGGCGGGCATGTGAACCTGCATGTCGGCTACCACTACCACGCCGTGACCGATTGCCTGGACGGCGCTGAGACTGCCACCGATGGAATGATGGACGGGCAGGGCGCCCAGATCGGCATTGCGATGGATGGTCACCCGATTTTTGCCCATGAAATGGCTGATGGCACCGTGCCGGACGACCTTGATCAATGTAATGGGCATGTGAGCGACGGCACGCCCTATCACTACCATGCAGGTGCCGCCGGATCGAATGCGATCCTGGGCTGCCTCAGCGCCCAGGCGGGCTGCGTCCTGGAAGACCCTGATGACATCTGTGATGCCTCTGCCCGCCGACCGCGGCCTTAGCTGACTTGCGAAAGGATGACCCCATGTCACGCCCCTTGACCTACGGACCGATCTCGCGCGTGAACCACTGGTTGATCGCAATTGTCATGATCGGGATGCTGTGTTTCGGCCTCTACCTCGGCTATAGCGATTTGCCTCGGGAGGAGCGCGGCCCGCTGATCGGTATCCACAGATCACTTGGCGTGCTGGTGTTGATCGTGGGTCTGTGGCGCGTGGGATGGCGCCTCGTGGAGGGGTTCCCAATCGAGGCCGCCACCCTGCCCATATGGCAAGCTCGGCTGTCGCGCTGGATCCACTGGCTTTTGTTGGCGGGGGTTCTGCTGATGCCGTTATCGGGCATCATCTCGTCGGTCTTTCGCGGCAGACCGGTGGAGGTCTTCGGTTGGTTCACCATCCCCGCGCAGAGCGAGGTCGACTGGCTCGCCGCGCTTGGTGGGGGGATCCATTCAGCGCTAGGCATCAGTCTGTGCATCGCCGTGCTCGTCCATGTCGGTGCGGCGTTGAAACGCCACGCAATCGACCGTGACGTCACGCTGATCCGCATGCTCACAGGTCGCGCCCGCCAGGGGTAAAGCCAACCTCTGACTGGGCGCATGCTATTTCGATCAGAAAGGACACATGTCATGCCGTCTCGGCTTCTACTGCTCACCGCTATCGTCACGTTTTCTACAACCGCCGCCATGGCACAGGACGCGGAGATGGGCTTCTTCATCACCAGCGAGAACCCGGGAAACGGCGCAGATCTGGGCGGGCTGGAGGGTGCCGATGCTCATTGCACCAGCTTAGCCGAGGCGGCGGGCATCACCGGGCGGGTCTGGGCCGCATATTTGTCGAGCAGTGCCGAAGATGCGCGTGATCGGATCGGCAGCGGCCCTTGGTCGAACGCCAACGGAGTGATCGTCGCCGACAGCATCGAGACGCTGCATGGCGATGCCAACACCATCACCAAGGAAACCGCACTCACGGAAACAGGCGAGGTGGTCAAAGGGCGCGGGGATGAGCCGAACCGTCACGATATTCTGACGGGTTCCGCGCCCGATGGTACCTTGATGGGCGATGCCTGCGCCGACTGGACATCAAGGGGCGAGGGATCGGCCATGGTGGGACGCCACGATCGCACGGGCGGAGGGGATCATCCAACTTCTTGGAATTCAGCGCATGCCTCGCGGGGATGCGGATTGGAGGCGTTGCGTGGGACAGGAGGCGACGGGTTGTTCTACTGCTTTGCAGTTGAGTGACGCATGGCTACCGACATGTAACCTATCGGGTGACAGGGTCCGGCTGCTGGTCAGCAAAATCCGCTTAGGCACCGACGGAAACGCCGACCGGGCACGTGCATACGACACGGAGCTAAAACCAGAACATGTCGGCTAGGATTACAAATGGCAGAGCGCATCTCACCCCTGAAGATCATCGCCTATATCGTCATGCTCTCGGCCGGCGCGGCCATGGTCATCTCGACCTTTGGCAATCCAGCAGACGCACAGGATCAGTCCGATTTGCCGCTCGAGATCACCAACCTGATGCTGACGGAGACAGATCCTGATTGTGCGGCCTACGTGGATTGCTACGCCTCGAGTGTGATGGACCTGCAGCAGCGGCGCAATTTCACCGGCCATGTGTTGGTCACCGCGGGGGACGCCGCCTGCCAGCTCCAATCCAACGGCATTCCAAACCACGATTTCGGTGATGCGGAGCGAAACTTCGCAACGCCCGCAGCCGAGATCGACCACGATTTCTCCATTCCTCGGTCTCCGCGTCAGGCCGAGACGGCAACAGCCCTTTCCCATGGGCGCTTTGACGGAATTCTGCTCAACGGGGTTGTGCTCCATATCTTGTCGGCTGGTTGCTATGATCCAGATGGTCCTCGTGTCGATGCGAATGGCAATGTGCAGGCCGGATGCCCCGCAGATCATCCCTGGCTGCTGGATCCGATGGCCGAGAATGCGCCGTTTGCCGAAGATACCCACAATGGGCACACACAGCCCGATGGCATGTATCACTATCACGGAAATCCGATGGCGCTGTTCGACTCGGCGCCTGGCCCGGACGGGTCGCCTGTTATCGGCTTTGCCGCCGACGGGTTTCCCATCTATGGCAGCTATTTCCGTGATGCGTCGGGCACGGTCCGTCAGGCAGTTTCGGGGTATGAGCTGCGGGATGGCGACCGACCGACAGGCAATGGCAATCCCGGCGGTACCTATGACGGCCTCTACCGTGCCGACTATGTCTACACGGGCGCGGGCGATCTGGACGAATGCAATGGCATGACGGTCGATGGCCAATACGCCTATTACATCACCGACAGCTTTCCTTGGGCGATGGCCTGTCTAACAGGAACTCCCGACCCGTCTTTTATGCGCCGTTGAACCGATGCGCCCGAGTGGAGCGGCAAAGAACGTATGAGTCCGAACGTTCGTAAGCTCATCCCAAGCTTGGGTTGAAACGAAATCCGCCTGACCTGTATGATCCATTCCAAGCCTAGGCACGGCGATGATTATCCGAGACTCAACTGCGAAATGACCCGCTCAGACAGCGTTAGGCGGGCGATCTCGCGCGCCAATGTGCTCGACCAATGGCTCACATGGCTCGGGCTCTGTCTGTTTGCTTCGACGCCCTTGTAGAAGACGAACCGAAACGGTGACCTGACGGTTCATCCGCTTTGCATCAGAAATGCGAGAACCCTTGAGCGGTAGAGGAGCCCTTCGACGCGCCCGGCCCGTAGAACGGGAAACACGCGGTGAGGATGCTGCAGAAACATCTCGGCTGCATGGACGATATCCTCGTCGATCTCGATGGTGACAACACGATCGCTCATATGTTCGGCGACATTACCCCTCCATTCGCGATGGTAGCTGGCGTGAAGGACGGTGCGAAAACAGTCCTTTTGCGACAGGATGCCAACCAAGTCGCCATTGTCACCGATGACAGGTGCCGCAGCCGCAGCCGCGTCGACCAGCATCGCGGCAGCACGTCGGATTGGGGTGTCCGGTGACAGGATGGGTACGTCCCTCCGGACGATCTCGCTTACGGAATGGGCGATCATGTCGCCTCGCTTTCCACCTTGCCCCGGCGCAGCGGGCAATCCGCGCAGCGTGCGTGAACCAGGCGATCTGCCGCCCCGCAACTCGTCCGGACAGGGCCGCGTCCGAATGCCAATCCGAGGCCGAGCCCTCCTGCGGCGAGGGCAAAAACCGCTATGGCGAAGAGGATTTCTGTCATGCCGTAATCTCCCTTATAAAAGGACCTCGTGGATTGGGCCCGTTTCAACGGACCGGAGCACGCCGCCGTCTTCGATCAGGAAGAACGCGGCAAGGTTCATGGAGGTGGCGAGATCGGGGCCAGCCTCCGCCCCCGCTGCGCAAAGGGCCGTCGCCCACCCATCCGCCGACATCGCGTTCTCAGCGACCACCGTCACCGAGCGGAGCGCGCCGGAAACCGGAGCGGCGGTGCCGGTGTGGATGATGTGGCTGTAGAGTCGGTCGTCCAGCCGATAGCTCTGCGTCCAGAGGCCCGATGTCGCGACCGCCGCGCCCGATGGCAAGCGGATCGTAGGCGAGGCTCCGACAGAGGCATCCGGCGTATCGATGGCCACGCGCCAGTCACGTGCATTCGGGTGTTGCCCTCGGGCGATGAACTCCCCGCCCACCTCCAGGAGGAAACTGCTGACGCCTGCCTCTTCGATGCGATCTGCGGCCCGGTCGAGGGCCCACCCCTTGGCGATCCCGCAGAGGTCGAGCGTGAGATCATCCCGCGTTTTTCGGATCATCTCGGCATCCGCAGAAAGCCCGCGCCAGTCAGGCGCGCCGCCCTCGTGGATCGGGCCAAACCCCCATCGCGCGACAAGGGGACCAACGGTTGGATCGAAGGCGCCGTCGCTTTGGCGGGCGATGGTCAGCGCAGCCTCCGTCACATTGGCAAGCTCGGCGTTGCTGATCGGCGCCTCGGTTGAACTGGCATTGAAACGGGCAATGATGCTGTCTGCACGCCAGGGGGAGAACACGCGATCAACCTCGCCGAACAGGTGTTCGATCATCGGCCTGAGCCGCGCGATATCGACATCCGATGCGGTGACAAGCCGCCACGTGGTGCCGAAGGCATGGCCGGACAAAGTCGCAATCTCTGCGCCAAAGGCGGCGCGGGGCAGGATCAGCGTCGCGCCTAGTAGCCCAAGGGCGCTCCGACGCGACGGTTGGAATGTAGACTTTTGCATGGGTCAGGCTCCGAAATCATCGTAGAAGATCGCTGCGGGTTGCACGCCGAGACGATCCAGCGTGGCGAGCACAGCAGAGATCATCACTGGCGGGCCGCAAAGGTAGTATTCGCACTCCTCCGGAGCGGGATGATCGGCAAGCTCAGCCCGAAGGGTTTCGTGGATAAAGCCGGTGGCGCCGGTCCAGCGGTCGCCCGGGGCAGGGTCGGAGAGCGCGGGCGTCCAACTGAAGGTGCGATGCGCCGCTGCCTGCTCTGTAAATTCTTCTGAGTAAAAGAGGTCTTCGAGCGATCTCGCGCCGTAGAGATACCGGATGCGGCGCGCGCTGCCCCTTGCGAGTTCCTGATGGATCATCGCGCGCAGGGGCGCCATGCCGACCCCGCCGCCGACAAAGATCATCTCCCGATCAGTCTCCTGAATATGGAAATCGCCGAAAGGCCCTGAGAGCAAGATGTCATCCCCCGGCTTGAGAGAAAACAGCCAGGACGAGACGATGCCGGGCGGCACCTCATCCTCCCGACCCGGCGGCGGGACGGCGAGACGGATATTGAACACCGCCCGTCCGACATCATCGGGGCGGCTCGCGATGGAATAGGCGCGTGTGACATCGATCTCCGATTGCGCCCGAAGAGACCGCCATCCGGCGATCTCCCACGTCTCTGTGAAATTCGGTGGCACATCGATTGCGCTGAAATCGAGCGCGTAGGGCGGTGCGGTGATCTGCATGAAATCACCGGCCCGGAACTCCGATGAGCGGTCCGGCGGCAGATCCACGATGATCTCACGGATCAGTGGCGCCAGCATGCGCACCGACGCGACCTTGCAGGGAAATCCACCGCCCGCGTTGAGGATGTCGTCGGGCACCGTAACCGCGCAATCCCCGCGCACCCGCGTCTGGCAGGCCAATCGCACATGGGCGCGGCGTTCGCTGGGGGAAAGCAGACCACGCTCGGTGACCTGCGGCTCGCCAGCCCCTTCACCGGTCACCGTCACCCGGCAGAGGCCGCAGGTGCCGGACCCACCGCAGGCCGCCGGGATATACACGCCCCCATCATGCAGCACCGACAAAAGCGCATCCCCACGCTCGGCCGAGAGATGCCGCGCCGCGTTGACGGAGACATCGAAGGCCGTGTCAGGCACCAGCCATCGGCGCAGCAGAACCAGACCGACGGCCAGTCCCACCACCAAAGCGAAAATCGTCGCGCTGCCCAGTAGCACCTCATTCATAGCGTCGCCGCCATCTGAGCGAAGGACGCGAAGCCGAGCGACATCAGCCCGGCCAGAACAAAGGCGATCCCCAGACCGCGGAGCCCTGCGGGCAAGTCGGCATAGGCCAGCCGCGAGCGGAGCGCGCCAAGCATCACGACGGCCAACGCAAAGCCAAACCCGCTGCCCAGGCCGAACACGGCAGATTCGGCGAGCGTGTAGCTGCGCTCGACCATGAACAGGCTCCCGGCCAGGATCGCGCATTGAACCGTCAGCAGTGGAAGGAAGACACCGAAACTCGCATGGATCTTCGGAAAGAACCGGTCGAGGATCATCTCGACCACCTGCACCGCCGCTGCAATGACACCGATGAACGCGATCAGCGACAGGTAAGACAGGTCAAGCTCCGGCATCCCGGCCCATGCCCAGGCGCCGGGGGCCAGCACCGCCTCGTAGATCAGGTGATTGAGCGGCACCGTAACCGTCAGAACGCCGGTCATCGCCATGCCGAGCCCAAGCGCCGCGTCCGCCCGTTTCGACAAGGCGAGAAACGTGCACAAGCCGAGGAACAGGATCAGCGGCATGTTGTCGACAAATGCCGCATCGAGGAAGAGGCCCCAGAGACCACTCATTCCGCTGCCTCCACCTGTCCGGGCGGGATATGCTCCCGCGCTTCGGCCTGTTCGGGCCACCAGCTGCGCACGGCCCAGACGAGCAGGCCCAGAAGGAAGAAGGCCGATGGAGCCAGCAGCATCAAGCTAAGCGGCGTGAACCACCCGCCTGTATCAGCCAAGGGCAGCACCTGCACACCAAAAAGCTCGCCCTTGCCAAACAGCTCTCGCAGCGCCCCGATCACAAGCAGCACCAGTGAATATCCCAGCCCGTTGCCGAAGGCGTCGATCATGGCGGGCATCGGCGCGTTGTGGCGGGCATAGGCCTCCGTCCGGCCCAGAACGAGACAGTTCGTCGTGATCAAGCCGACATAGACCGACAGCGCGCGGCTGATCTCAGCGAAATAGGCCTGCAGAATCTGATCTATGACGATGACCAGCGATGCAACGATCACGATCTGCACGATCAGACGGATCGTGTCGGGGATGTGTCTGCGGATCACGCTGATGAAACCGGCGGCGAGCGTCAGCACAACGGTCAGAGAGATCGACATGGTCAGCGCCGTGGCCAGCGTCGTGGTCACCGCCAGGGCCGAGCAAATGCCGAGGATCTGCAGCGTCACGGGGTTCTGCCGGATAAGCGGCTCGGTCAGGGCGCGCCAATATTTGGGTCGGGTGCTCATCGCCTAGAACTCACCCCGCCGGATCGCATCAAGCAACGGGCCATATCCGTCCGGCCCCATCCAGAACCGGACCATCTGCGTGACACCGCGTGTCGTGATGGTTGCGCCGGTGATCCCGTCGACCTCATGCATGCCCGACGCGTTGCCGCGTGCTGCGCGAAAGCGCATCTCGCCACCCGCATCGCGCAGTTGGGTGCCTGGGAAACTGGCCTGCCATGAGGCCTCGTCGATCCGCCCACCGAGCCCAGGCGTTTCGGAATGCGCGGTGATGGCGATACCCGCGATGGTGTTGGTATCGGCCTGCAGCGCGAGGATCGCATCGATCCGCCCGCCATAGCCCTGCCCGCTGAGGGGCAGCAGGACAAGCGAGACGCGCTCCGCCTCGTTCCGCAACAGAAACACCTGCGCGTAGTCGGGGCGCTGGCCAAGCCCGGCCAGGTCGGCGCCTGGATCCAGCGCCGTCCAGTTCCCCGCATCGGCCAGGGCGGCATTGAGCGTGTCGGGCGTCACCCCGTCAGCAGCCCGCCCAGAACCAAGATCCACAACCACCGTCGACAGCGTTCCGCCCGCTTGCACTAGAAGCTCACTCATGCCGGGAATGCCTTGCACCAGCGCTTCGATCCGCGCCTGCTCTTCAGCGGCGCGGTTAGCCGATTGGATTGGCCTCAGGACAACGGTGGCCCCACTGACCAGCGCCGCTGAGAAGGCCGAAACAAGAAAGGCCATGACGATGGTTTTCGTCCGGCTGTTGTTCGGCAGCGCCAGAAAGCGGCGCCAGGGATTGTAATCACGTACGGCCATGGCGCCTCCTGCGGCGATGCACCCAAAGGGAAAGAGCGATGTCATCAAAAAGCGGCGCGGCGAGCGACGACAGCAGTGCCGCTGCCACCGCGATCTGCGGCGGGGCCGCGCCCGACCATGCCGAAGCAAAGAGCAGCAAAAGCGCCGCGTAGAGCGCGCCTTGCAAACAGCGGCCAAGCAGGGTGGACGAACTCGTCACCGGATCGGCCACCAGAAGAACAAGCGCGATCCCCGCCGCGTAGAGCACAGGGTTGGAGACCAACCCAAGGCCCGCAGCCAAGGCGCCAAGCGATGCCGCCACGATCAGAAGGGCCGCGGGCATGACCCCGATCATCATCCCAAGAAGGCCAGCCGGGATCGCCGCCCAGGCAAGCGGCGCGTCGAAGACCGGCCAAGGGGCTGCCGGGAACCCGAACCCGAAAAACGCGAGCGTCACGGTGGCCGGGCTGACCACGTTGCGGCCCCAACCGCCAAAGACCAGCTCGCCCATGACCACGCCGAACGTGATGCCAAGCGTGAGTTGGAACAGCCCGAGTTCCTCTGGCGAGAGCATTGCAATGGCCAGCGCGGTCACAAGGGCCGACAGCGACGGCGGCTGCGCCCGCACCAGCATGAAGACCAGATGCCAGATCGCGATCACCAGAAGGGTGAACGCCCATCTGGAGAGAGCCTGCCCGCCACCAAGCCAGATCCAGAAGACGGCCAGCGGCAGCAGCGAGGCCAGTGTCAAGGTCGCGACGGTCTCACGGGTCCAGAGGCCTCGAGTCATGGTGCATACTCCACGCGGATGCGGTCCAGCATGGCGCGCACCTGCTGCATGATCCCGCCATCTGCGCCGAGCGCGTAATCGGCAAGCGCGACATCTTCCTCAAGCAGGGACAGGAGACCCAAATCCATTGCCAATTCATCGTCACCCGCCCCAAGCGCGCGGATGAATGGCGTTGCATGCAGTACTGCGCCGAGCGACTGGTTCAGAGCGGCGGTCGGGATCACCGGGCGCGTCGCCGCGGTCTCGGTCAGTGCGGCGATCAGCCAATGTGGACGCGGGCGCGCCTCATCTCGCGGTAGGACGGTGACCTGCCTGTGCCGGTGCCCCAGCCACCGGGCGGGGCGACCATCCAGATGCGAGCCCGACATCAGCACATGAGGCCCCGGCGCGGCGATCCGTCGGGTCAGTTGGCGCAGATCGGCGCCGGGATGCGTGCGGACGCTCAGGCCCTCGCGCAAACCCGCACCGGCAATCCGCAGAAGCCGCGTGACCGGCAGCGCGCCGGTATCCAGCAATTCGCCCAGATCGGCGACATCCTCTGCATGGATGTCCCAGACCGTGGCATCGAGACCGGCTGGGAAGGCCTGGTGGATCCGGATGCCGGCGCTGCCCTGCGGGTGGCGCGGCCCGCAAGTGATCCAGCGGAGATCGCCTTCCTTGGTTTGGACGCCCGGCACCTTGGACCCGTCGGGCCAGCAGACAAAGACCGGCCCATCCGTCACGCTGTAGAGCGCGGCGAGGCCGCGTTCAAAAGAGGCCTCGCGCCCTTCCAAGGCCTGTTGCGGATCGGGCGCGTAGGGGCGCGTATCCACCCCCATGACAAAGATCGCCGCCGGCACCTCGTCCCCCTTTGGCATGCCGCCAAAGGGACGTCGCCTCAGCCGCGGCCAGAAGCCAGCGGTCTGCATCAGTCGCCGCAACTCGGCGCCGGTTGTCGAGGCGGCGATGGCGTGGCGCGCGATACCACCGTTTTCCTCGCGAAACAGAATGATCTCCGAGAGCTTTCGCCCAGGTAAGAGCGAAATCCGGGCAACGCGCCCGGGGATCGGCGCGACCAGGCAGATGTCGGGCGCATTCCGGAGGCAGGCAACAGCCGCGCCCCTGGCCACAAGCTCTCCCTCGGCCACCAGCGGTGTCACGTGGAGCGCCTGGCCAAATGGTGGCTGAACGCCGGCCTCCTCCGTGGCCACGTCCAAGATGTCCGTGTTTTCATGTGGAGACGGGAATTCTGGGATTAACCCCGCTCCGGAACGGAAAAACGTCATTCAGCCTCCGGTATCTTCCTCCGCCATCGCACCTGGCGGGTCGGACCAGACGCTATCAACGTCTGAGCCCGGCAAATATGATCGAGATCAAGGTTTCGGTGCCCGCCGCTCCGTAAAGTGCAGAACATTGTGGCGATCGGGAGAGGAGAGCGAATATGGGTATTCAAGGTCATCTGACGGCGCGCTCGCTCATCCTATGCGCTGCGTCCGGGCTCCTGTTTCTCAGCGTCAGCGCTTTCGCCCAAGTGGCGCCCGAAACCGAGGCGGAGGAAGGCGTTATTCCCTTCGCGCTGCCTCAGTCCGGGCCGTTTACACCCGCGGACATCGACATCGAGAACAATCAGGCGATCTCTGACTGGTTCCGCTCGGCCCATGCAAACGCGGCCGCCGACGCGTTCAGTCACTGGGACGATGATGGTGAAATCCGTCCCGCCTGCGCCACCTGCCATTCGGGGGAGGGGTTTCGGGACTTTCACGGCCTAGACGGGACATCGGCGGGCGTCGTGGACGGCCCCATCAATGTGGGCGGTGTCGTCGATTGCGGCACGTGCCACCACTCGGGCCTATCCGAAATCACTGAAATCACCTTTCCCAGCGGGCTCGTCCATCCGGTCACCGGTGTCGAAGCCTCCTGCCTGACTTGCCATCAGGGCCGGACAGCAGGCGTCGATGTGGTTGAAGCGACCGACGGCCTTGCCGTGGACGAACCGAATGAGGAATTGCGGTTCATCAACCCGCATTACGCAACCGCCGCTGCCACGTGGCTGGGCGGCTATGGTGGCGCCGGATATCACTATGAGGGGCACGAATATTCCGGTCGCTTCTTCCACGCTCGGCCGGTCGAAAGCTGCAATTCATGCCATGAGCCGCACACGCTGGAGGTCGCCTTCGAGCCGTGCCTGACTTGTCATGAGGCCAATAGCCTTCAGGACATCCGCATCGCTCGTCAGAGCTATGACGGAAGTGGCAACACATCGGTCGGGATCCGTTCTGATATCGAAGCCAATGCCGAGCGGCTTATGGACATGCTTCGGACCTATATGGACGATGTCGTCGGCGCGCCGGGCATCTATGACGCCAATCGATGGCCTTATTTTTTCGCCGATGCCAATGGTGATGGGGCGGTTGATATGGTCGACGGCGATCCGATCCCCTACAATGCATGGACCCCGCGAAGCCTGCGCACAGCCTACAATTGGCGGCTCGTGACCTCCGATCCCGGGAATTACGCTCACAACCCGCAATATTCCCTCGAACTGCTCTACGATGCGATGGAAGATCTCAGCGAACCGTTGGGCATAGATATGGAAGACCTCGATTTGCTGAGATAATCGCGCAAGACGACATGGCCTGCCCACAACGATCAACTGATCGCGCGTGGTAAAGAAGGATCGGGCGGCTGGTGTGCCCGAGATCCTTTGCCTGCGTCGCTGCTAGCGCCCAATCGTCGAACGCGGTATTGACGACGACGGGCGTGGGCTAGCCGCACCCGGTCTGGCTGCGCAGGTCCATACGGCCTTTCTCCGCTTCAGGACAGTTTCCCTAGCCTGCACATATCCGCTATATGGCGATTGATGAGATCGCCGAAGGTCTTGTGACGGTTTGTTTGGAGTGAGCCACCGAGCCACCGTGGAGGAGAGCTTGGTGAAGGTGGCCGTCTTCATGAGCAGCTCATATGTGAGAAGAGGCGATGTACTGGGCAGGTTCGGACATGCTAGGGCGCGCTTCAACGTAGTGGAAACCGCCTCCGATAGTTTGAAGATATTAAAATGAACATGAACCAGCATTCTAGACTGTCTGTTGCTCCGATGATGGATTGGACAGATCGGCATTGCCGATACTTTCATCGTATGATGACCCGCGAGACGCTGCTTTACACGGAGATGGTGACAGCAAGCGCGGTGATCCATGGCAATGCGGCGTGGCTGCTGGCTTATGATGCGGCGGAGCATCCGGTCGCACTGCAATTGGGTGGATCGGACCCGGCAGATTTGGCCGAGGCCGTGCGTCGGGTTGCGCCCTATGGTTATGATGAGATCAATCTGAACGTCGGATGCCCCTCGGATCGGGTCCAATCGGGATGTTTCGGGGCTGTGTTGATGCGAGATCCTGACCTTGTCGCCGATTGCGTGAAGGCGATGCAGGATACCAGCCCGGTTGAAGTCACCGTAAAGTGCCGGATTGGCGTGGATGACCAGGAGCCGGAAGAAGCTTTGCCCCGGTTTCTGGAGGCGATGGCGGAGGCGGGTATCCGTCGTGTAACCGTCCATGCGCGCAAGGCTTGGTTGCAGGGCTTGAGCCCGAAGCAAAACCGCGATGTGCCGCCCTTGAACTACCCCTTGGTCCACCGCGTGAAAGCGCGGTTTCCCGAGCTTCATCTGTCGATCAATGGCGGTATCACCACATTGGAGGCGGCGCTGGCACAGCTTGAGGCGGGGCTGGACGGGGTCATGATCGGGCGCGCGGCATATTACATGCCAGCCGACATTCTGCTGAGCGCCGATGAGCGGATCTTCGGGGCGGTTGCGATCCAGCGTGGCGCCGAAGATGTGGCGCGCGCGATGCTGCCCTATATCGAGGCCCATCTGTCGACCGGAGGCCGTTTGAACCAGATCACGCGGCATATGCTGGGATTATTCGCGGGCCGGCCCGGTGCGCGCCATTGGAAGCGTGTGTTGTCGGAAGAGGCGCATCGCGATGGGGCAGGGCCCGAGGTGGTGGAACGCGCTTTGTCCGGCGTGATCGAGCTGGCGGCGTGAGGCAAAGCGAAAGGTCAGATCTGCCGATCTGACCTGGCCCCGCGGCGCTCCCGCCTATTCGGTCGATGCCTACGGCCTCGCCTCATGGTTGGGCCGGGCGCGCCGCGGGCCTGCGGCCCAGTCGGCGCGGGGGCGTCGCGCGTGATTTGCGATTGCGAGAGCTGGGGCAGGCCGCTATACCCCGCGATGACGCACCCATAGCTCAGCTGGATAGAGCGCTGCCCTCCGAAGGCGGATGTCAAGTCTGGCGATCGCGAAAGGTGCTGGAAGAAAGAAGTGACTAAACAATGGCTTGAGCGGATGTCGGGTTCGCTCTTCAACAAGCCGAAAATCTCGCGTAAGCATGGCGTAAGCATTTCGCGAACGGTATGCACCCGTAGCTCAGCTGGATAGAGCGCCGCCCTCCGAAGGCGGAGGCCAGAGGTTCGAATCCTCTCGGGTGCGCCATTTTATACAGTAATATCAATGTCTCAGTGATCAGCATTTTTCCGAGCTTGCTGCTTACGTGGTGCTTACGCAGCCATTTGGGATAGGCCAGCGTTTTACCCGAGCTTTCTGAAACAATCATTGACCCGTGCTGAAACGTGCCAGTTCTACGTATTCGAATAGGACATTGTTTGCGGCGGCGTGGTCGCGCAATTCGCGAGCTGTCTCGCTTTCAACAGAGATTCTAGTTTCGGTCAGCCCTAAACGTGAAGGGGTTCCCGGAGGCGCTACAGCAGATTCTGCTGCGCCAGTCAAAAACAACAAACGATCAACCAAACACTCGCGGTCAAGCAAACGATCCTTCCTTGTTGTCTCGGTCATAATGTCAGGGACTGAAGGAGGCTAATCATGCTGACAAACTCACTGTTACAGCAAGACAAGGATCACGTCGTCCACCCGATGGTTTCTCTCCGGCATCATGAACGCCGAGGGGCCACAGTGATACGCTCCGCAGATGGCTGTTTCGTGACCGACATCGAAGGAAACACACTACTCGACGGATTTGCTGGTCTTTGGTGTGTCAATGCAGGTTATGGGCAGCAAAGTTTGGTAGACGCTGCATCGGAGCAGATGTCTCGGCTGCCATATGCGACTCAATACTTCCACTATGGCTCAGAGCCTCCGATCAAGCTGGCATCGCGATTGATCGATCTTGCGCCAGCATCATTGGATCATGTGTTCTTTACACTTGGTGGGTCTGACGCAATCGACACTGTCATCCGTCTGATCCGCTATCACTCAAACGCCCTGGGGCAACCGAACCGAAAGCACATTATTGCCTTGGAACGTGGGTTCCATGGGTCTAGCTCAAACGGGTCTGGATTGACCGGGCTACCGGTTTTTCACGACAAGTTCGACGTTCCTACTCCACAGCAGCACCATATCCCCTGTCCGGACCCTTATCGACACCCCTCCGGACCTGATGGCCAAGCGATCATTGATGCATCTGTAGCGGCCCTGCAAGCCAAGGTAGAAGCTCTCGGCAAAGAAAACGTCGCTGCTTTCTTCTGCGAATTGGTCATGGGATCGGGCGGTGTTGTGGTTCCGCCCGATGGGTTCGCAACAACCATGCAGGCGGCATGCCGCGATCTCGGGATTCTGTTCGTTGTTGACGAAGTCATCACGGGTTTCGGCCGTACAGGTCCGCTCTTTGCGTGCGAACATGAGGGCATCGAGCCAGACTTCATGACTGTGGCGAAGGGCCTAACCTCCGGTTACGCACCTATGGGCGCTGCGATGATGTCCGATGAGGTCTATCAAGTGCTTGCGGATGCCGTGCCTGATGGCACGCCGCTCGGACACGGCCTAACCTACTCTGGTCATCCGGTCAGTGCTGCAGTTGGCCTCGCTGCGCTGGATCTTTACCAGGGTTCACTTGTTCAAAACGGCACCAAAGTTGGCGAGTACTTCGGAAAGCGCCTACGTGAATTCGAAGGACATTCGCTTGTTGGTCACGTTCGTTCGAAAGGCCTTTTAGCCGCGATTGAAGTAGTGGCTGACAAGTCGACCAAAGAAAAATTTGCCGCGCGAAGTGGGATCGGCAATATTCTTGGGGCCGTTGGATACAAAAATGATCTCATATTCCGCGCTTTCGCAGACGGAATAATGGCGTTTGCTCCGCCTATCTGTATTTCGGAAGATGAAGTGGATATCTTGATCGACCGCATCGCACGCACTCTCAATACCGTTGAAAAGGAACTCTCATGACAAAACCTGAACTGATCGATTTCGAGGCCCTCACCTTCGACGTCTACGGAACACTTATCGATTGGGAGTCCGGAATGGTAGCTGGCCTGAAACCACTGACCGATGCTCTAGAGGCCGACGGTCGCGGCCTTACCCGCGATCAGATCCTGGAGGCGCATGCATTCCATGAGAGCACGCAACAGCGGTGGACTCCGGGAATGCGCTATCGTGATCTGCTTCCAATCGTCTACAAGCGACTGGCGGAAGAATGGGGTCTCGAAATAACCCTGGCGGACTGCATCGCCTATGGGAAATCAGTCCGTGATTGGCCAGCCTTTGCAGACAGTGCCGGCGCGCTGCAGTACCTGAAGCAGCACTACAAGCTTGTGGTCCTGTCGAACGTCGACAACGAGAGCTTCTCGCACTCCCTCAAGAAGCTGGGTGTTGAGTTCGATGCGGTATATACGGCTGAAGATGTCGGTTCCTACAAGCCTGAAGACCGTAACTTCGATTACATGTTGGAGAAGCTTGATCGCTTGGGTGTTGCAAAGGACAAGATTTTGCACACTGCGGAGTCTATGTTCCACGACCATGGCCCTGCGAACAAACATGGCCTTACATCTTGCTGGATCTATCGCCGTCACGAACAAGAAGGCTTCGGTGCAACGATGAATCCTGGTGAGATGCCATCATACAAGTTCCGTTTCAATTCCATGGCGGATCTTGCGAAGGCGCATCAGGCAAGCTTGCGCGGCGAGTGAAATAGCGGCATACCCACATGGTGAGACTTGACCGGATAGATGTAAAAATACTTGCCGAGCTTCAAAAGAACGGTCGGCTGACCAATGTCGAGCTCGCATCGCGTGTGGGATTGTCTGCAAGTCCTTGTCTCCAACGCACAAAGCAATTGGAGAAAGAGGGTTATATATCCAGTTTCCGGGCGGTTCTGGAATTGGCAAAAATTGGTGAGAGCGTCATGGTCTTCACAGAGATGACGCTCTCAGATCACCGAAGAAATGACTTCATTAAGTTCGAGCGCGAAATTCGTCGCTGGGACTCTGTTATTGAGTGTCACCTAATTAGTGGCGGATACGACTATCTGGTCAAATTCGTCGCGCGCTCAATCGCACACTACCAAGAAATCATGGAAGAAATCCTTGACCGTAACATCGGCCTGGAAAAATATTTCTCGTATGTCGTAATTAAGTCAGTCATTCCAGGTCGACCATTGCCACTAGAGATGATCGCAGATCGCGACTAACTTGGGTTTTGCAGATGCTGTAGCCAAACAACTGCAGCAATGCTGGCCGCTAGTGTAACCACGCAAAATAGCACAATTACCCACTTCGGCGGCGGCCCGCCATTTGGCGGAGGTCCAACGGGCGGCCGTTGCTCCACGTTACAGCCCCTCCACGTGATAGGTCTTCTCTTCCAGGAACTCATCGATGCCCTGACGCGCGCCTTCGCGACCTAGCCCAGACTCTTTGACCCCGCCGAAGGGCGCTACTTCTGTCGCGAACGCGCCCACGTTCAAACCCACCATACCCGCTTCTAGCGCGCGACCGACGCGCATGGATCGGCCCAAGTCTCGGGTGTAGAGATACGCAGCCAATCCATAGGGTGTTCCATTTGCCCGCTCGATTACCTCCGCTTCTGTTTCAAACGGGAAGAGGGCTGCCACCGGGCCAAAGGTCTCTTCGCTGGCAAGGCGCATCTTTTCTGTAGCACCCGTCAACACAACCGGATCAATGAACTGCCCGTCCGCATGGCGCTTGCCGTCACCTGTGGCGATCACTGCACCAAGGCTTGCAGCATCGGCGACATGGGCTTCGATCTTTTCGAGAGCACTCGTGTTGATCATCGGGCCGATCTCAGACGTCGCGTCCATACCAGGGCCAACCTGAAGCCCTGACACCTTCTCGGCCAACCGACTTGCGAATTCGTCAAGAACCGTGGCTTGCACGTAGATGCGATTGGCACAAACACATGTTTGTCCCCCATTTCGGAACTTGCTTGCCATCACGCCTTCGAGCGCCGAGTCCAAATCAGCGTCATCGAACACGATGAAGGGCGCGTTGCCCCCCAATTCGAGGCTCACCTTCTTCAAAGTGGGCGCGCACTCAGCCATCAGTGTCTTGCCAACCGCCGTTGAGCCTGTGAACGACAGCTTTCGGACTTTGCTACTGCCTGTCAAAACGCTGCCAATCGCTTTGGGTTGGCCCGTCACGACATTGAGCGTCCCGGGCGGCAATCCGGCATCCATACCCAGCTTGGCGATCGCGAGCGCGGTAAAGGGGGTCAGCTCAGATGGCTTCACAACAACTGTGCAACCCGCAGCCAGTGCAGGCGCAGCCTTTCGCGTGATCATCGCGGCTGGGAAATTCCAGGGCGTTATCGCGGCGACAACACCGACAGGTTCTTTTTCAACGATGATACGACGACCAGGAACGGGCGCCGGAATGGTCTCCCCGTAAGTGCGTTTTGCCTCTTCAGCGAACCACTCCACGAACGACGCTGCGTAGACGATTTCACCTTCGGCTTCGGAAAGGGGTTTCCCCTGTTCACGGGTCATGATCGCCGCGAGAGCTGATTTGTGCTCAATCAGCAGATCGAACCAACGTCGAAGGACTTTTGCCCTCTGAGCAGCTGTCAGGTCGCGCCATGCAGGGAACGCCGACGCTGCCGCTTCGACAGTGAGTTCAGTATCTTCAGCACCAAAATCAGGGACGGTTCCAATCACTTCACCCGTTGCCGGATCAAGCACGTCGATCACGTTGCCCGAAGACGCTCCGAGCCAGTCTCCATTAACCAGGCAACGCTCGATCAGCAGGTCGGTCGAATTTGGTGTTTGCATGCGGTCCTCCAAGTCTCTGATCATGATGAAGCATGTCTCACCAAACTTCGTGCGGTTCTCAGGTTGATAGGCAGCGCATTCTAACAAGCTGAAGCGCCTCCTCAGCAGAAACGCTTTCGGCCGCGCCGCAGAATCCGCCGATGTGAAATGGAAAATCAGGCAGTCCTGCTGCTGAGACAGCCATGTTCAGCGGAAATAATCGCCAGACCTCTTCAGCATAAAACAAACCGGCTGGACTGTTTTAAGAGGGCGACATGATAGAAGAATACACGCACCGGGTTGAAGCGCTACAGAAGCAGATCGCTACGGCGAGGCTTGATGCATTTCTCGTAACGGCAACTGACAGCATCTACTATCTCACGGGTCTGCGCTATGAGCCTTTCGAGCGCGTGTTCTTTCTGTTGGTTCGGCCAGAGGGTGAAATCGAGGTTGTCACGCCCCGGATCGAAGCTGAGAATATGGGGACAATCCCGGTCCAGCATCGAATCGTGGAGTACACGGACTACCCCGCTCCTGCCGGGGAAACATACCTCGATGCGTTGGCGTCTGTCCTGAAACAGACCGAACGCGTTGGCGTTGAGCCTACAATGGAAGCACAGCTCCTGTCGGCACTTGGGGATTGGGGGCCAGAGGTCGTTCCGTTGATTGAGCGCCTTCGACTTGTGAAGTCCAGGACCGAAATTCTGCAGATTGAGAAGGCGGCGCACTACTCCGACCTGGGTTTGCGGATGGTCATGGATGCGGCAAAGACCGGCACTTCAGTTCAAAGCGGATATGACTGCATACCAGCTTTGCGGAAAGCCATTGAAGATGGCGAGGGCCGCCTAGATCAGTACACCAGCTCTATCTGGCTTGGTGCTTGGGCATCCCCTTTCAGCGCGCAACCACACCGCTTTCCGGAACCCTCAGACATGTATGGGCCCGGGCCAATTGTTGGTCTGTCGTTCTTGCGGGTGAACGGCTACTCCGCTGAAACCGAACGCACGTTCTTCGTCGAGAAACCTGCTGCTGAAGAGGCGGAGGTTTTCGAGACCATGCGGGCGGCCTGCGCGATCGCCTATGAGCGGCTTCGTCCGGGCGTATCGGCCCATGATGTCGATCATGCTGTCATGACCTTCCTTCGCAGAGAGGGCTTTGGCGACAACCTGCTTCACCGCACCGGCCACGGGATCGGTATGGGCGGCCATGAAGGCCCTTGGGTTGCCGAAGGCAGCGACGACATTCTGGCCGAAAACATGGTGATCAGTGTCGAACCGGGCATCTACTGGCGCGGCGAAGGCGGCTATCGCCACTCAGATACCGTTCTCATTACCGAGGACGGTTACCGGAAGCTCACGGAGTTTTCGGACACGCTGGACGCGATGACACTCGCGTAAACGCACTCACCACAAAAACATCAGGGAGACTACCAATGAAACACTTCTCTATGCTTGCCTTCGCGAGCGCCGCAGCACTTTGCGCCGGTCTTGCACAGGCCCAAGAGGTCACACTGAACCTGTCCAACGAATATGCGGCAACCTCCATCCACGGCGTCGGTGACGCACGGTTTGCCGAAGCTGTAAGCGAAGCGACCAATGGCGAGGTCGAGATCGTCGTCCACTTTGGCGGCGCACTTGGCTACAAGTCTGCGGATCACTTCGACGCTGTCGGGGAAGGTGCGCTTGAGATTGCGGACACGTTTGGTGGGGCTTTGGGCGGTATCGATCCGCTTTTCTTGCTTCCCTCCTTGCCCTTCTTGGTCACGACCGTTGAAGAGGCGCAGATCCTCTACGAAGTCTCCGAGCCTGTATTCGCAGAGATCTTCGAAGAGAACGATCAGATCCTTCTGTACGCATCGCCATGGCCACCGTCCGGACTCTGGGCCCGTGATCCGCTCGCCAGCACAGATGCGCTCTCTGGCGTGAAGATCCGGACCTATGATCGGAACGGAACAATCGCTTTGAACGCTCTTGATGCCGCCGCCGTTCGTCTGTCTTGGGCCGATGTGGTACCGTCGATTTCCACCGGTGCGATCGACGCCGTTCTGACGTCAGCTGAAGGCGGGGTGAGTTCCAGCTTCTGGGAGCACTTTGATACATTCACCGAGATCTACAACTACGCGATCCCGCTGAACTTCGTGCATATGAGCCGGTCCGTATTTGACGATCTGACCGAGGATCAGCAGCAGGCCATTCTTGCAGCCGCCGAAGAAACCAGGGCTGCCAACTGGGCCGCCATTCCAGATCGTTTGGCCGCAACCTATGCCGATCTTGAAACCAACGGGGTTGAGGTCGTGTCTTCGACAGATCCTGCTTTCCGGGAAGCGTTGCAGGCCGCAGGCCAGGTCGCTCTTGAGGAGTGGCTTGCGGAGACTGGCGACGAAGGTCAGGCCCTGATCGACGCCTTCCAGGCGCGCATGGCGCAATAAACCCTCAAGTGATGCCCGGTTCTCCTCTTGGAGAGCCGGGTATCGACATGACCAACTTCCAAGGAAAAACCATGTCCTTAATCCGCCGTGCGATCGACGGGCTCTCTACCATTGCGTTCGTTTTCGCAGGCGCGATCCTGGTCTACGCAGTCTGTCACATCCTCCTCGAAATCGTTCTTCGAAGCGTCTTTGCAACATCGACTCATGTATTGGACGAGTTCATAGGCTTCGCCATACTGTCCATCACTTTCCTTTCGCTCGCCGCCACGTTGAGAGATGGCGCAATGATCAAAGTGAACCTGTTGGTTTCAGTTCTGCCAATGAATGTGCAGCGTTGGCTCGATGCAGCAACGTCTCTAATCGCCGCCCTCCTTGTCATCGCCGCACTGCGGTACTTCTTTCGGAATCTCGCCAAAGACTGGGAACGGGGCACTGTCAGTGAAAGTGTCGCCCAGGTTCCTCTCTGGATTCCGGGAACGATTGTCTGCATCGGTGCGGCTCTTCTCGCCTTGCAACTACTTCTGCGCACAGTCCTCGCGGCGCGGGGTGAGCTGCTAGACGAAGCGACAGACGCAGGAGGTCACTAAAATGGATCCCGTTACAGCGGCTCTCGCCGTCCTCTTCCTGCTTCTCGCCCTGCTCACGACCGGGATGTGGGTTTTTCTGGCGATTGCCACGTCCGCCGCCTTGGCGCTCTACGGCATAATGGATTTCTCCCCTGACAGGATTGGAGCAATCGCGAGCAGGATCCTCGTTCGCAGCGCGAGTTCGTGGGAATTGGCCGCCGTTCCGATGTTCATTTGGATGGGCGAGATCATGTTCCGCACGGATATCTCTGACCGCCTGTTCCGCGGCTTGGCCCCCCTGGTACGTCGAATTCCAGGAGGGCTCCTGCATACAAATGTCTTCGGCTCGGCTCTCTTCGCCGCCGTGTCCGGGTCAAGTGCGGCAACGACCGCAACTGTTGGAAAGATCACAACCAATGAGTTGTTCGGTCGCGGTTATTCAGAAAGCCTCGCACTTGGGTCCCTCGCTGGTGCTGGCAGTCTCGGTCTTCTGATCCCGCCATCGATTGTTCTCATTATCTATGGTGTGCTCGCAGAAGTCTCGATCTCTGCATTGTTTCTAGCCGGAGTCCTTCCGGGCCTGATGATCGCTGGTCTTTATGGTCTCTACATCGCTTTGCGGTGCTCGATCTCTCCAAGCCTGTCTCCCAAAGTCACGCCAGACCCGGAAACTGATCGGCCCCTGGAAATCATCAAGAACCTGGCACCGGTTCTGGGACTGATCGTCGTTGTCCTGGGCTCGATCTACACAGGATGGGCCACGCCATCGGAAGCTGCTGCCGTCGGCGTACTTGCAGCGCTCAGCTTTGGAGCGCTCACACGACAGTTGAGCCGCGATCTTTTGGTCAAGTCGATTGGGGGAGCCTTGCGCACGTCCTGCATGGTCTGCGCAATCCTCGCCTGCGCGGCCTTCCTCTCCTCTGCGATCGGGTTCATGCATATTCCCCGTGACATCGCGCTTGCGATCGAGCGCCTGGACATGTCTCCCTATGTCCTTATCGCCTGTCTGGCACTGTTCTACATTGTCCTCGGGTTCTTTCTTGACGGGATCTCAATCATCGTGATGAGCCTCCCGATCACGTTGCCCGTGGTCATGCAGGCCGGATTTGATCCGATCTGGTTCGGCGTTTTTCTCGTCGTGATGATTGAGCTTGGGTTGATGACGCCTCCGGTTGGCTTCAACCTCTTTGTGATCCAGTCAATTAGCGGGCGGTCAATAGGAAAGGTCGCGGTTTATGCGACGCCGTTCTTCCTGCTGATGGTCTTTGCGGCATTTTTGTTGGTTGTCTTCCCAGATATAGCTCTCTGGCTACCAGAAACTCTTTCGGGTCGATCACAATGACGGCAAACACTTCAACAAGAACGCGCCCGGAGAAACGTACTCAAGCAGAGCGGTCTGCAGAAACGCAAAACAAGATCCTCGAAGCCGCGGTCGCCTGCTTTTCCGACGCCGGGCTGCAGAACTCGTCGACACACGATGTTGCAGAACGGGCCGGTGTCTCACGCGGCGCCATGCTGCATCATTTCCCCACAAGGACTGACCTCCTCAATGCGGCTTTCGCGCATCTTCTTGAGCGCGAGATTGAGGATCTGTCCAAGTTCTCTCGTAGGATTTCTGATGATGGAGCGGCAATGGGCGATCTTCTTCGATACATCTGGTCGAAGTATGAAGGACCACTCTTCACCGTGACGTTAGATTATCTGGCGCTCGGTCGGATCGATGCAGAAGTCATGGCCGTGATTGAGCCGACAGCTGGTCGGTTCAATACGCAGCTGGAAGACTTGTGGGTCAAATGCCTTGGAAAACTGAGCTTCCCTGAAGAGGCGAAGAAGGACTCGATGGCCCGTACGATGCTGCTCATTCGCGGAATGGCCTTCCAGAACGTCTGGCGTCAAGACCTTCCATATTTCCGGAGCCAGCTCGAAGGGCGCATTCGAGAGCTAGAAACGCGCTTCGGCCTCATACCACAAACAAAGGACTAGAAATGGCTGACACAATCGAATTTGAAACCTACGCAAGCGTTCAAATTGCCGTGGGGCGTATCACGGATGTTCAAGAGTTTCCCCGCGCGCGCCAGCCTTCATACAAGGTGTTCATTGACCTGGGCGATCTGGGAACGCGCCAATCCAGCGCGCAGATCACAAACTACGCGATGGATGATCTAGTCGGTCGCCAAGTTGTTTGCGTCGTTAACCTCGCACCTCGAAACATTGCTGGTTTTCAATCGGAGGTTCTGATCCTCGGAGCGCGAAACACGGACGGCGACGTTATCATTCTGTCGCCAGAGGTAGAAGTGCCGCTCGGCGCGGCGGTCTTTTGAACGGTATGGACATGGCTACTCGAAACACCGGTCTGGGCATCATTGCCATACTTATGTGGTCCTCCCTTGGCGCGCTTGGATTTGTGTCAGCCGCCCTTGATCCAGTTTCTCTCCTCGCCTGGTCGTTCCTTGCCGCTGGCCTCGTGAGTGGAGGGATTGCTCTTGTTCGGGGCGACAGGTTTGAGTTTTCCGTTTTTGAATTCGGTCTCACATGTGCTCTTATGGCCGGATATCATGTCGCTTTCTTGGAGGCCTTCAAACACGGACCGGCCGTTCCGGTTTCGATCCTAAACTATCTCTGGCCCATGTTTTTTGTGCTCCTAGGACACCTTTTCTTCGGGTTTTTCGCCTCAAAAGGTGCCCTCATTGGAACGATGCTTGGGTTTGGGGCCGCCGTGCTTCTCACAACATCGTCCTCAGAGACGCAGCAGTCGTTTGAGCAGCCATGGTTGGGGTACAGCCTCGCGCTGTTCGGTGCCGTATTGTGGGCGCTTTACTCAAACCTTCGTCGGAGATCGGCGTTCGGCGGCACTGCATCCACAGCGTGGATCTGCCTAGGGGCCGCAGTAATCTGCTTTGCCGCCGCCTTCGTCACGGATGCAAATAGCCTGCTGATCAACTGGGGCGATGTTTGGATTGTCGCTGTCTTCGCTCTTGGACCAGCCGGCGGCGCGTTTTTTCTATGGGACTACGGTATTCGTCATGGCGATGCTTCGTTCCCTGCGGTTGCGGCTTACGCAACGCCGATCCTCTCAACGCTCCTCATGGTCAGTTTAGGCATTGGGTCGGCAAACTGGACGATCGGCTTGGCAGCAACTCTGGTGACAGCGGGAGGCGTTCTGGCGACCCTCAAGCGCCCACCAGCTAAAGGAGGGCCGTCCCTTTCCCCGGATTGAAGATGCTATCGGGGTCCATTGCGTGTTTTACGGCGCGTGCCACCTCTCGACGAACAGGATCCCCGTAGCGTTCATCCAGATGATGTTTTGCCTGGCCAATCCCATATTCTGCACTGAAGCTCCCCCCCAGGTCGGACACGATGTCGTAAATCTTAGGTGAGATGCTCTCTTCGATCTGCGCGAGCGTCGTGTTCTCTCCAGCCAACAGATTGAGGTGGACGTTGCCGTCTCCAACGTGACCGTAGATCGACGGCCTTGCGTCAAGACCAGATGAAGTGACGACCCGAAGAGCCTGCGCAACTAAGTCAGGCACTTGCGATGTTCTAACGGAAACGTCGTGCTTGATGGATCCGCCCTGATGCACCTCCGCCTCGGGAATTGTTTCCCGTGCGGCCCAAAGTGCATCGCGTTGCGCGCCGGACGATGCAAGCGCACCGTCAATAACGATGCCCTCCTCCATCAGTTCAATGAAGCCGCTCTCCAACGCAGCCTCCACGTCAAACATGTCCGCAGAAGTCGCAACTTCCACCAAGGCGGCATGACGAAAGTCCGCTTCGAGTGGGTGCGATGACCGGCCCCAAAGACGGGTCACGAGGTCGAAGGATTCTGCGGCAACGTACTCAAACGCCGAGACAGAGTCGCCCGTAACGGTCCTCAATCGATCCAGTATTCCAGGAAGATCTTCCAACGCCCGCACGGCCAAAAGCGCGGTCGCCTGTCGTACCGGACGTGGGGCAAGTGCCAAGGTCGCCGCCGTTACGATGCCCAAAGTGCCTTCCGTGCCTACGAAAAGGTCTTGTGTACGGAGGCCCGCGTTGTCTTTTCGAATGGGCGACAGCGTGTTCAGCAGCTTGCCGTTTGCAAGTACGACTTCCAGGCCCAGAACCAATGATCGCGTCATACCATAGCGGAGCACGTTCAAACCGCCTGCATTGGTTCCAATGTTACCGCCGATGCGACAAGAACCACGGGCTCCAAGGGACAGAGGTAGCATCAATCCTGCACTATCTGCGGCGTCTTGCGCCTCCTGTAGGATTACGCCCGCTTCGACGGTCATGGAGCGATTTGAAGCATCAATCTCTCGAATGGCCGTCATGCGATCAAAGCCTACTAAGACAGCCCGCGCCGAGGTGTCCGGCGTAGCACCGCCGCAGTAGCTCGTGTTACCGCCTTGAGGGACCAAGGGCACCTTGTTGGCTCTGGCTGCTGTCACAATTGCGCGCACATCATCGGTATGGCGGGGCAGCAACAGCGCAGCGGCTTTGCCAGTGTATTTTGAGCGGAAGTCGGTCAGCCGCCCCGACAAAATATCAGGGTCGGTCACAACAGTTTCGGGCGGGAAGATATCTAAGTTGGACATGATCTTGGTATCGCACCTCTCGCCCGACGATGATCCTGAGTGCATGCGGGCGGGCAGCATGTTCCGCCAAAGAGGCAGGGTTTTCCGCATTTTCGGCTGCCCCTCCTCAGCAGGTTTTGCCGATACGGTCAGCGCATTCGGGAGACCTCTAGTGAGCATCCCCAATCTTCAGCAGATAGTACCGCGTCAATTCGCTCAGGGTTCTTGGACTACTGGGGCCATCAGATCCCAGAGATTTAAGAACCACTTGGGAGGAAAACTGTATGAGGCAATCGTCTCTAAGCCTTTACGCCGCACTCTTTGCGACATGCGCGATCGCTCAGCCTGCACAGGCCGATCTACTTGACGACGTGCTTTCACGGGGGGAGTTGCGTTGCGCTGTCGTTCTTGACTTTCCCCCAATGGGATATCGGGGCCCTGACAATGAACCCCTGGGCATGGATGTCGACATCTGTGCCGACCTCGCCGCTGAAATGGGGATCGACTATCAGATCCTTGGTGTGACATGGGCCGAACGCATCCCCGCCCTCATCTCCGGTCGCGCCGATGTGGCGGTCGCATCATCTTCCGACACGCTTGAACGCGCCCAGACAGTTGGGTTCACCATTCCTTACATGGTCTTTCAGTTCCAGGCATTGGTCCCGGCGGACAGTGATATCACGGAGTGGGAGGACCTCCGCGATGCCCATGTCGGCGCAGCGATCGGAACGACCTACGAGTCCAACTTCTCGGAGTACAGAGAGGCCAATTGGCCGGACAACGATGGTCAGCTGACGACGTTCCAAAGCGAAAACGAGTCTTTCATGGCCGTTTCACAGGGGCGTGTCGATGCAACCATTGGATCTGACACAGCCATCGCCAACATCGTGGCGTCAGGTCAGTTTGGCGACCTCCGTCCGGGTCCGATTGCTCCATTTGGTGCGGATATCGTTGGGTTCATGACCGTCCGCCAAGAGTTTGGCTGGCTCAACTACCTCGATCTCTACATCAACCGCGCTTACCGATCAGGCCGCTTGCAAGAGTTCTACGAAGAACACATTGGCGGCGATATGCCGGACCTGACAATCCCAGGCGTCTACCGCTGAGCAGTCGCCGGCCCGACGCGCGATGTGCGTTGGGTCGGCCGTCAGGGACATCACATGAACTACAATTTTCTTTGGCTGCCCGTTTTCAACGCGCTGCCCGAACTCGCTCGCGCCGCCTTGGTCACGCTCGAAGTGTCCGTTGTGTCGATGGTCATCGGCTTGGGACTGGGCCTTCTGCTGTGCTTTGCACGTCGGAGTGACCGCCGACTTGCACGCTGGCCAGCATCCGTTTGGGTCGAAGTCGCCCGCAACACGCCGGTCCTATTTCAGATCTTCGTCTTCTACTGGGGCTTGGGCGAGTTTGGTCTCTTTCTGTCTTCATACGTCGCTGTTGTTTCAGCCCTAGCGTTTAACACCGCCGGCTACATGGCGGAGACGTTTCGAGGCGGCTTCGCCGCAGTGCCTGAGACGCAACTCAAGGCCGCGCGCTCACTGGGAATGAGCTTTATTCAAGCCAACGCGCGCATCGTCGTTCCACAGGTTATCCGTGCCGTTTGGTACCCGATGACCAATCAGTTTGTCTGGGTCATTCTTATGAGTTCTCTGGGGATGCTCGCAGGGTTGCGGGAGCTGAGCGGCGAAACTCAGTATTTCAATTCGCGTACGTTCCGCACCTTCGAATTCTTCTTCGCTGCAGCCGTGATCTACTACCTGATCGCTAAGCTGGTCATGCTGGGTGCTCGCATCATCGGATGGCGTCTTTTCAGGGGGCAGCCACTATGAACGGCAGCGTCTTCACCGCCCTCGATTGGGGGGATGTCTTCTTTCTTGGGGAAGCAGCACTTCGGACGGTTCAGATCTCGGTCATAGCGATCATAGTTGGTAGCCTCCTAGGCGTCTTGCTTGGATGGACACTGGCAGCAGGGGGCTGGTTGGTCCGCCTTTCCACATCTGGCGTACTTGATGTCTTCAGAAGTGTGCCCCTGCTCATCCAGCTGATCCTTTTCGACAGCTTCGTTGCGATCGCTGGCTATCCGATGCAGGCGTTCTGGTCTGGCACGATTGTGCTGTCGGTCTACTGCGCCGCTCTAGTCGCGATGGTGGCGCGTGCTGGTATCGAGAACGTAGGGCGCGATATGCAGCGTGCCTCCCGATCCCTGGGCATGAGTTACCTTCAAACAATGCGACACGTCGTTTGGCCAATAGGCCTGCGAACAGTGTTTCCGTCTTGGATTGGGGTTTCGCTATCGATTGTGAAAGACAGCGCCCTTGTCTCGGCCATTGGGTACATAGAGTTGCTGCGCGCCTCTCAAATCCTGAATACCAAGACGCAAGAGTCCTTCAAAATCATGCTGCTGGTCGGCCTGTTTTACTTCTTGATCTCTTATCCAATTTCCCGGTGGGGAGATCGCCTGGAACGGAGATGGAAGAAATGATCCAACTAGAGAATGTTCACAAAGCGTTCGGCGCACTGGAAGTGCTGAAGGGCATAGATTTAACAGTGCGCGAAGGAGAAGTGCTTTCTGTCATTGGCGCATCCGGGTCTGGGAAATCGACTCTTCTCTACTGCGTCAACGGCCTTGAGCCGATCCAAACTGGCAGGATCGTCGTGGACGGAACCGATGTGCATGGCCGCGGTACAGATATGAACGCGCTGCGCCGTCGCATTGGAATGGTGTTTCAGCAATGGAACTCCTTTCCGCACCTGACTGTATTGGAAAACGTCACTCTGGCACCACGTGTGGTCCGCAAGCTCTCAAAGAAAGACGCCCGCGAGATAGCAATTTCCCAACTCGAACGCGTTGGCCTTGGGGACAAAACGCAGGCTTATCCATCGATGCTGTCAGGTGGCCAACAACAACGCCTTGCGATTGCGCGCGCTCTGGCGATGGAGCCGGCCTACATGCTGTTCGATGAGGCAACATCAGCGCTCGATCCGGAGCTCGTTGGCGAAGTGCTCGACACAATGAGGATGCTGGCAACGGACGGGATGACGATGATTGTTGTGACTCACGAAATGGGTTTTGCACGCGATGTATCCGACCGCGTCGCGTTTTTTCATCAAGGTGTGATGGAAGAAATCGGCCCGCCCTCTGAGGTCATGTTGAAGCCGCAAAGCGAACATCTCCAAAAGTTCCTGGCCAAAGTTCTATAGGCCCGCAGAAACCTTCACCGGCCCCATAATTTCGGAACCTTCTGCCGATAGAGTACGGACGTCAGAACAAAGTGCGGATGAAGCCGTGTCATAGGTCTTGCAGAAACGATCGAAAAGGACTGTGTCATGCAAGTTGGTGTTCCCAAGGAAATAAAGGTGCAAGAGCATCGGGTCGGGCTGACGCCAGAAGCCGTCGCGGCCTATGTTTCTCGCGGCCACAAGGTCATTGTCGAGACACAGGCTGGGCTGGGCATCGGCGCCACAGACGAACATTATCGTTCCGCGGGTGCTGAAATTTCTGACACTGCCGCCGAAGTCTTTGAGGTTTCCGACATGATCGTAAAGGTCAAAGAGCCTCAACCCGCAGAATGGGCTATGCTTCGGGAAGGCCAGATCCTGTATACCTACCTGCACCTCGCGCCCGATCGGCCACAGACCGATGGTCTGATCGCGTCAGGATGCACCGCGATTGCTTACGAGACGGTTACAGATGCTGTCGGGGGGCTACCACTGCTCGCTCCAATGTCGGAAGTCGCGGGTCGCCTTTCTGCTCAAGCGACGGCTTGGTCACTGGAGCGGCACAACGGTGGCCGCGGGTTGCTCATGGGGGGCGTGCCTGGGGTCGCGCCAGCTCAAGTCTCCATCATCGGCGGAGGCGTCGTTGGCACCAATGCCGCGCGGATCGCACTTGGCATGGGCGCGGAGGTCACAATCCTGGATCGTTCGCTTGCGCGCCTCAAACAGCTCGACGAAATGTTCGATGGGCGCATTCGCACGCTGTATGCAACCAACCACTCGACTGAGAACGCTGTCCTGGAGAGTGACGCCGTAGTCGGCGCGGTGTTAATCCCGGGGAAGGCTGCCCCGAAACTTGTGACAAGAGACATGCTCTCTCGAATGCGGTCAGGCGCGGTTCTGGTCGACGTCGCGATTGACCAAGGCGGTTGCTTTGAGACTTCGAGAGCTACTACCCATGCCGATCCAACGTACGAGGTCGACGGCATCGTTCATTACTGCGTGGCCAACATGCCTGGTGCGGTTCCACGAACGTCTTCCTACGCACTTGGCAACGCCACGCTTTCACATGGTTTGGCTCTGGCGGATCAAGGTCTTGAAGCCCTTGCAGACCCTCATCTAAGAGCAGGCCTCAATGTTCACCGCGGACAGATCACGAATGCCGCCGTTGGCGAGAGCCTCGACTTGCCGAGCATTGATCCAGAACGTGCGATCGCCGCATGAGAACAAACGTGCGCTTCCTCCCCGCGCACATGGGTAGATTGCCGTCTGGCGCGCATCTACCTACTCCCGCCCCGAATGATTTCGGGGCGGGGAAAAGGTCTTGGGTGGACTGGTCGCATTCTAAAGCGACAAGATTGAGTTTCGTAAAACCTGCGAAGATCGACAATTGCCGGAAACCGCGATCTGAACCATGAATGATTTGGTTCCATATCTGAAGTACTCTGTTTCATTGACGGATATCCAATCGTTTTTGACTGTTGCCGCTGCAGGAAGCTTTAGGAAGGCTGCATTGACAATTGATGTCGGACAGTCCTCCCTAAGCAGGCGAATTCGGCGTCTCGAGGATGAACTCGGAGTTTCGCTTTTCGAACGCCACAGCACCGGCGCCCGCTTAACAAACGCCGGAACGTGTTTTGCTGGCAGAATGCGCATCGTTCTGGATGAACTCAACACTGCTGTCGGCGCGGCAAGATCAGATGGCAGCGTCCAGAAGGGTTGCCTCAACGCTGGTATAATCGCGTCCTTGTCGCGTGGGATAACCCGTACTGTCGTTCAGAGATTTCGGTCTGAACACGTTGGTGTGGGGATCTGCTATTTTGAAGCGGACCGCAGCGAGCTCTACACAAAACTCAACCATCGTCAGTTAGATTTTGTGATCGCAGCGGGCGAACCAATAGAAGCTATCTACGACGGCTTTATTCTAGATCGTGAGGAAATCTATCTCGCCGTCGCAAGTGATAGTGAATTGGCTGATCGTGAGCGCCTGTCTTGGTCAGAAGTGAATTGCGAAACATTTGTCCTTGGATCGCAAGAACCCGGCCCCGAGATCCATGACTACATACTGCGACGCATCAGCGACTTGGGCCTTAGCATAAAGGTCGAACGTCACAGGCTTGGGCGAGAGGGGATCATGACTCTGGTCGGGCTCGGTCAAGGTGTTAGTCTCGTGGCGGACCATTGGCGGGGTGTGAGCTATCCGAATGTCACGTTTGTGCCTGTGGGTGCGCCGGATGAACGAGTCCCGTTTTCACTTTCGTGGGTACCGGAAAACGATAACCCCGCGCTCAGGCGGTTCATCAGCGTCGCCCGCACTGTCGCCCAAGAGGTAGCCAATGGGTCAAGCTGATAATCCTTCAGGCGGCTTTGATCCAGACGACCTAACCAACCCTTTTCGTGCTTTAGCAAAACCCCGATCGGTTTTCATGAACCGCTCCAGCATTGGTGCAACGAGCTTGGCAGGCTCCAACTTCTGCCCATTCTCAGCCTCCAAGATCTCGGCATAGGCCGTCAGATCGCGATGCACTCTAGCGGGCAGCTCCACGGTGAGCTTCACCGGTTTGTCGTCACGAATATCACCGAGCTTTAATCTGCTCATCGGGCACCTCCTTGCGGTTCGAGTATCAGATCGCGCGTTACCATCACGCGCACCGGGAAACCGGGCCGGATCGTCAGTGTCGGCGGGATCTGAAGCTGGCGCTGGACAATGGCCTCACCCGCGCGCCCGATCGTGTCTTGGGCGCCGTCGCGGATTGCCTCGGCTATCTCATCGCCGCCATCCTCGCCGGTTTCGAGGCCGATATTGAGGATCGAGGCGAGGCCGGCCGCGCGGAACAGCTGCCCCCAATGGTTGTCCACACCGTCTTCGAGACCGGCGTAGCCCGCCTGATCGGTGCCGGGCTGGCGTTCGAGCACGATGGAGCGTCCGTCGGGTAAGATCAACCGGGTCCACGCCAAGAGGACGCGCCGCTGACCGGTTTCCACGCGGCTGTCATATTCGCCAAGGAGGCGCGCACCCTGTGGGATCAGCAGGAATTGCCCGGTCGGACTGTCATAGACATTCGCGGTGACCTGCGCGGTGATCTGTCCCGGCAGGTCGGAGCGTAGCCCGGTCAGGAGCGCCGCTTCGATGACCGATCCCGCTTGCAGGACATGGGGGCTCGGCGGGGATTGGAGCCGGTCCGCCGCAGTGGTCCTTCGGTCGACCTCGCGATCCAGAAACGCTTCCTGTCGCTCCGTCGTGTCTGGTTGCCGTGCCTGCCTAGCAGAGGCCGGGAACAGCCCTTGCAGCCCTGAGCCCGGCGCAACAGCCGGCGCCTGTCGCGGCTGTGTAGCCCGCGTGCCGCTCGTCCGTGCATCGGCGAAGAGCGTTGCAAGCCGAGCCGCTTCAGCTTCCTGCAAACGCAACTGCTCTTCCGGATCGACCGCCGGACCGGTCGTAGGCATGACAGGCACCGGTGCGCCACGGCGCTGCGCCGACAGAACCGGGCGCCCGAGTTCGCCTGGAAGCGGAGGTCCCAGCTGTGGGATCGATGCATAGTCGCGTGGCAGACCTAAGAGACCCTCGGCCTCTTGAACGCGCTCGGTTGAGAAGAGTTCTGACGGCCCATCGTCTGGATCGGGACCTTGCAAGGCGACGATCAGGATCGCTCCGATGCCGAGCCCGCCCGCGACGGCGAGAACTGTGATGGCTTTTCGAGAGAGCCGCATGACCCGTGGCGGATCGGGCCGCAGGCGGAGTTCCTTGGCGATGTCCTGCTCGGTGTGTGGCGGCTCTTCGGAGCGGTCGTCCGATTGCTGGTTTTCGGTCCCGGTCATGGCTCAGCGGTCCTCATCGGGACGCCACGCGGAAACCACGCGCTCCTCACGCAGCGCAGAACGCCGGACCCCATCGGTGCGGACGATACGGACGACGCGCTGGCGGTCTCCGAGACGCAGCTCAGCGGCGGCGAAGAGCCGATCGACGATCATGTAGTTGCGGCGGATGCGGTAATTCACGAGCTGGCCGTCCCCTTCCGGTCCGATCACGAAGAGCGGCGGCATCTCGCCCTGGCCGATTCCACGCGGGAACTCGATGAAGACCTGCCGCCCGTCATCGAAGGCGCGCCGCGGCCGCCAGGGCGCGCGGTCGCCGGTGATCCGGTAGCGGAAATTCAGGTCGTCGAGCTCGACATTGCGTCCGATGGGAAGGCCAGCCTCGGCGCGATCGTTCTGACGGCGGAGCGCGATCAGTTCATCCTCCGGATAGTGCCAGGACACCGAGGCCATATAGGCCTGCGGTGTGGCGCGGAGTTCAAGGTGGTAGGTCCGTCGGTCGGTGTTGATGACGAGATTGGTGACGAGATCGGGGCGGGTCGGTTTCACCAGCACATGGATGCGACGGTTATCGCCTGACCCGCTCTCGGTGTCGCCGATGATCCAGCGCGCGGTATCGCCTGCCGCGATCGGCCCTGATCCCACGAGACTCTCACCCGCCTGTAGCGCGATGTCCGTGACCTGGCCGGGCGAGGTGTAGACCTGATAGAGCGCGCCGGAGCTGTAGGGATAGAGCTGGACGGCATTGATGAAGCCGTCGCGGACCGGTTCGATCCGGGCGGCGGCGTTGGCGTTGGTCACACGCTCGGTCGGCTCGGACGCTTCTGCTGGACGATCATCGGCATCGACCCGCATGAGTTGACCAGGCAGCGGTAAGGGTTCCGGTGTTTCGACGATCCGAACGGGCCGCGCAGGTTCGGCGACTAGCGTTGCGGCGATCGGATCGTCATAGCTGATCTCGGGCGGTTTGAAGGTCGCGCAGCCACTCAGGATCGCTGCGCATCCGACGGTGGCGATTAGGCGTGTCGAACAAACGAAGTTTGTCATTGGGCGTTCTCCCTTGACCAGTTGATGGCGTGGACGAAGACGCCGAGGGGGTTTTTGCGGAGGCGGTCGGCGTCGCGGGGTGGTTGGACGACGACGCTCAGAATGCCGGTCCAGCGTTCGGTGACAGAGAGTTGGCCGTTCACGTAGCGGCGTTCGGTCCAGGCGACGCGGAAGCTAGAATCGGAGGCGCGGATGACGCTGGAGATTTCAGCGGTGACCTGGACCTCGCCGACGCGGGCGAAGGGGTCGTTCTCGCGCGCGAAATCGTTGAGCGCGATGGACCCGCGATCGGTGGTGAAATCGTAGGCTCTGAGCCAGTTTTCCCGGAGCACGATCGGATCGGCGGGAACCTGGCGGACGTTCTCGATGAAGCGCGCGAGGTGGAAGGCGATCTGCGGATCGGTCGGGCGGTAGTTGGCGGTGGCGGGTGCGACGGCCTGGGCCGCGCCGAGCCGGTCAACTTCGACCACGTAAGGGACGATGGTGCCCTGGGTGGACTGCCAAACGAGTGCGAGCCCAAAGGTGGCGGTAGTGGCAAGACACCCGATGGCCACGAGCCGCCAGTTGCGGGCCTGGACGCGGGCCGAGCCCATCCGTTCGTCCCAGACTTGGGCGGCCTTTTGGTAGGGCGTCACCGGTTCTGGGGTCTTGGCGTATCGCACGCTCGGTCGCTTGAATCTCATGATCTCTCCGAAAGGCTGATGGCCGTGCCCGCGCCGCCGCCATCGCCGGAGCGGATGGCGTGCGCGGCGACGGCGGTGCCGTGGTGAAGGCTTTGCTGGCGTTTCATGCGGCGCGCCCAGGCGGGCGGACCGTCATTGGCGGGCGTCGGCATGGACGACGGGGAATTGCTGAACTTGCCGCCGGTGGCTTCGAAGGCGGCACGCGAGCCCGAGCGATAGCTGTCGCCGACCGCGCGCTTGAGCGGGCTGACGGCGGCCGACATCCCAGCCTGACCGACTGCGGCCATGCCGCTCGCGGCGCCACCCGCGACGGCAGACCCACCGCGCAGGGCGGCACCACCGGCGGCTCCGGCCATCTTCGCACCCGCGAGGCCGCCTGCGACCACGCCGCCCGCTGCGAGGCCGGCTCCGACCGCCGCGCCTGCACCGAGCTGCGGCCCGCCCGACACGATACCGTTGGCGATGCCGGGGCCGAAGATGCCGAGCGCGAGCAGCGACAGCGCTGCGAGGACGACGGCCATCGCGTCCTCGATGGTCGGCTCTCCGGTGAACCCGGAGGTGAACTCGCCGAAGATCGTCGAGCCGATGCCGACGATGACGGCGAGCACCAGCACTTTGACGCCGGAGGAGATCACAAGACCGAGCACGCGTTCGGCCATGAAGGCGGTCTTGTTGAAGAGCCCGAAGGGCACGAGGATGAAGCCCGCGAGCGTCGCCAGCTTGAACTCGATCAGGGTCACGAAGAGCTGGATCGCGAGGATGAAGAACGACAGCAGGACGACGATCCAGGCGAAGAGCAAGATCGAAATCTGTATGAAATTCTCGAAGAAGGAGACGAAACCCATCAGGTCGGAGATGGATTCCAGGATCGGCTGCCCAGCTTCGAGCCCGACAGCAGCGATACGCCCGGGTTGCAAAAGTTCGCCCGCGCCGATCGCGCCGCCTGTGGCGACAAGGCCCAGCCCCGCAAAGCTCTCGAAGACGATGCGCGCGAGCGTGTTCCAGTTGCTGATGATGTAGGCGAAGACGCCGACGAAGAGCGTCTTCTTGACGAGCCGCCCGATGATGTCGTCATCCGCGCCCCATGCCCAGAAGAGCGCGGCGAGCGTGACGTCGATGACGATCAGTGTCGTAGCGAGGAAGGCGACGTCGCCGCCGAGCAGACCGAACCCGCTGTCGATATAGGTCGTGAAGACCTCCAGGAACCGATCGATGACGCCGACACCGTCCATGGCCTACTCCCTCTCCGGATCGTTTGTGGACATGCCGAAGAACCGGCGGCGGTTCTCTTCCCAGGCGGCTTGGCACTCGGTGTCGGCTTCGAGCGCTTCCGGGGTGAGCGAGCGGCAGCGCTGGAGGGTCTCGCGCAGCGGATCGTCCGAAACCACAGCCGCAGGCTCGCCCGCGCGTTCTTCTTCAAGGGCGCGCTGGAGTTCCATCGCCGCCATGAGCGCGGCAATGGCGCCCAAGGCAATGGCGATCCCTTTCAGCGTGGTCTCGGCGGTGAGCTTCATCGCGGGCTACCGGAACATCCGGACGGTGGTCGGCTCGTAGCCGGACCCGTAGTCGAGGAAGCGGTCGAGGTTCTCGCGCGCTTGCGCTTCGGCCGTCGCAACCCGCGCGGCTTCGAGCGATTGCGCCCGGTTCTGCGCGGCGATCGCAGCCGTCAGGTCGGAGATCTGCTGGCTTTGGAGAGCGAGAAGTTGATTGCCGGCCTGCGTGGCCTGCAAGGCGCCGGTGGCGGCCTGGCTGCGGCCGACAAGTGCCTGCATCTCGGTTCGGGCGGTCTCGATGTTCCCGACGACACCGGCCTGGACCTTCAGCGCATCCTCGAACCCGGCGACCGAGGTCCGCCAGCGATCCTGTGCGCCAGCAATCATGTCGTCGAAATCGCCGCGAGCCGCCGCTGCGCCGTAATCTTGCGTGAAGGCCTCGTCGATGGTGGCCACGTCATGGGCGATGCGCTGTGCTTCACCCAAGAGCTGCTGGGTTTGCTGGACCGAAGATTGTAGCCGCGAGAGCGAAGAGTAAGGCAGGCTCGCGAGATTGCGGGCTTGATTGACCAGCATCTGGGCCTCGTTCTGGAGCTGGGCGATCTGGTTGTTGATCTGTTCGAGCGTCCGCGCGGCGGTCAGCAGGTTCTCGGCATGGTTGGTCGGATCGTAGACGATCCCGCCGAACCCTCCGCCGAAAAACGCGTGGGCGGGCGGTGCGATCGCCGGGGTCATCGCGACCGCGCTCGACAGCAACAGGGCCGCGGCGGCGCGTCCTGCCAGTTTACGTGTCGTGGTTCTGAACATCAGTTTTCTCCTTGTCGTCGTTTGGGTCTGGGGTGGGGGATGGCGTGGCCTCGATCACGTCGTCGGAAGGACCGAGCAATTCGGTGGCCCAGCCGAGATCGCGACGGGCGAGCCAGGCGGCGGCGAAGCCGTCTCGCCCATGCTCTTCGAGGATCGCGTCGATGGCGGCGTGATCGGATTTCGAGGAAGCCGCTGTGAAGGCGAGTGCGACCTCGCCGAGACCGAGCGCGAAAAGCCGATTGCCGCGGCGCGACTGGCAGTAGTAGTCGCGCTTGGGCGTGGCCCTCGCGATGATCTCGATCTGCCGGTCGTTCAGGCCGAAACTGCGGTAGGTGACGGCGATCTGCGGCTCGAAGGCACGCTCGTTGGGCAGGAAGATGCGTGTCGGGCAGCTCTCGATGATGGCGGGCGCGATATCGGAGCCGTCGATATCGGCCAACGATTGGGTGGCGAAGATAACGCTGGCGTTCTTCTTGCGGAGCGTCTTTAGCCATTCGCGCAGCTGCGAGCCGAAGGTCGCGTCATCGAGCGCGAGCCAGCCTTCGTCGACGATGATGAGGCTCGGCCGCCCGTCGAGGCGGGCTTCTATGCGGTGGAAGAGATAGGCGAGGACGGCGGGAGCAGCGGCGGAGCCTATCAGCCCCTCGGTCTCGAAGGCTTGGAAGTCAGTGGCGCCAAGCGCTTCGCTCTCCGCGTCGAGCAGGCGTCCAAAGGGACCGCCAAGGCAGAACGGCGCGAGTGCGCGCTTGAGATCGTTCGATTGCAGGAGCACAGAGAGGCCCGTCAGCGTGCGTTCCTCAACCGGCGCGGAGGCGAGCGAGGTCAGCGCCGACCAAAGATGGTCACGCGCCACGGGGTAAATTGTGACGCCTTCTCTTGCAAGCAGCCCGGCGAGCCAATCTTGCGCCCAGCTGCGTTCCGCGGCATCGTCGATCCGAGCGAGCGGTTGTAGCTGGACCGCATCCTCTTCTTCGGACAGAGCGAGACCGAGATCTTCCCAGTCTCCACCGCAAGCCATCGTCGCGCAGCGGATCGAGCCGCCGAAATCGAAGGCGAAGATCTGCGCGTTCTCGTAGCGGCGAAACTGCAAAGCCATAAGCGCGAGCAGGACAGACTTGCCCGCGCCGGTCGGGCCGACCATGAGGGTGTGGCCGACATCGCCCACATGGGTCGAGAAGCGGAACGGCGTCGCGCCTTGCGTTTCGGCGTAGAAAAGCGGCGGTCCGCCCAGATGATCGTTCTGCTGCGGCCCGGCCCAGACCGCCGAGATCGGGATCATATGCGCGAGATTGAGCGTCGAAATCGGCGGTTGCCGGACATTGGCGTAGAGGTGGCCGGGCAGCGAACCGAGCCAGGCTTCTATGGCGTTCAGCGTTTCCGGGATGCAGGTGAAGTCACGGCCTTGCACGACCTTCTCGGCGAGCTTGATCTTGGCGTCAGCTGCGCGTTCGTCCGCGTCCCAGACGATGATCGTCGCGGTGACATAGGCCGCGCCGACGATGTCGCTTCCGAGTTCCTGTAAGGCTTCATCGGCATCGCGCGCCTTGTTGTCCGCATCCGAATCCAGAAGCGTCGAGGCCTCGTTAGTCATCACTTCCTTGAGGATCGCGGCGACCGATTTGCGCTTGGCGAACCATTGGCGGCGAATGCGGGTGAAGAGTTTCGTGGCGTCGGTCTTGTCGAGGCAGATGGCGCGCGTGGCCCAGCGATACTCGAACGCCTGCGCGTTGAGCTCGTCGAGAAGCCCGGGCCAGGTCGATGTCGGGAAGCCGACAACGGACAGCGTACGCAGATGGGCTCCGCCGAGTTTCGGCGCGAGCCCGGCAACCAGCGGCTCGTCCGCCAGATAGGCGTCGAGATGCATCGGTGTCTCGGGCACACGAACCGCCTGCGCCCGCGTCGAGATCGTCGAATGCAGATAAGACAGCGTCTCTTCATCATCCAGCCAGACTGCCTCGGGCATGAATCCCTCGAAGAGATCGAGCAGGCGGTCCGAGCGTGACCGGAACGCCGCGAAATGTTCTTTCGGATTGGCGCCCTTGCTCGGCGCGTCCTCGAAGAGCCAGCCACTCGCCCGGCTCGTATCGTCCGCCGGAGGCACCCAGGTCAGCGTCAGGAAGTAGCGACTCTCATAGTGACTGGATGCCTCTTCGAATTGCGCGCGCCGCTCGGCATCGACCAATGCGGAAATCGGATCAGGAAACTCCGACAGCGGATAATTGCGCGCCGGGATCCGTTGCGCTTCGACGAACACCGCCCATCCCGAGCTGAGGCGGCGGAGCGCGCTGTTGAGCCGCGCAGCTGTGGCGACCAGTTCGGCGGGCGTGGCGGACTCGAGATCGGGCCCGCGGAACCGCGCCGTGCGCTGGAAGCTCCCATCCTTGTTCAGGATCACGCCTTCGCCGATCAGCGCGGCCCAGGGCAGGAAATCGGCAAGCAGCGCGGCCTTCGAGCGATATTCGGCGAGGCGCATCATTCCCTCACACCCCCATCCAGGTTGGGTAACGGAGGTGGCGGCGCGCGACGTCGGCGATCTGGGCGTCCCGCTTGGCGGCGTAGACCGCCAGCATGTGACCGATGGCCCAGAGAGCGAGCCCGACCAGCCAGAGCCGAAGCCCGAGGCCCACTGCGGCCGCTATGGTGCCGTTGGCGATCGCGATGGTCCGCGGCGCGCCGCCCAAAAGGATCGGCTCGGTCAGTGCGCGATGCACGGGCGCGGTGAAGCCGGGAATGTCGGTGGGATCGCTCATATGAGGGCACCGCCGCCGAAGGAGAAGAAGGACAGGAAGAAGCTCGAGGCAGCGAATGCGATCGACAGGCCGAAGACGATCTGCACGAGCCGACGGGCGCCACCCGAGGTATCGCCAAAAGCGAGCGTCAGGCCGGTGATGATGATGATCATGACCGCGACGATCTTGGCGACCGGGCCTTCGATGGATTCGAGGATCGCCTGAAGCGGCGCTTCCCAGGGCATGCCTGAGCCGGCGGCCTCGGCCTGTCCGGCGGCCAGCAGGAAGCCGAGCGCAGCGGCGCCGAGATAGACGGGCCATCGGGGATAAAGGAGATTGATTCGGCTGGTCATGTGGCGGTTCCTTTCGGGGTGTTGAGAAGCGAGTGGAGCGCATAGTCGCCGGTGTCGGTGAGGCCCGTGACGCGCGCGAGGTCCGTGAGACGACGGTCGCTGCCGCGTCCTTGCAGGACGGCGAGCACGTCGATGGTCTCCGCGATGAGCGCGCGCGGGACGGTGACGACGGCTTCCTGGATCAGCTGTTCGAGGCGGCGCAGCGCGCCGATGGCAGAGCCCGCATGGATCGTGCCGATGCCGCCGGGATGGCCGGTGCACCAGGCTTTGAGAAGATCGAGGGCTTCGGACCCGCGCACCTCACCGATCGGGATACGATCCGGGCGCAAACGGAGTGATGAGCGAACGAGATCGGAGAGCGTCGCGACGCCGTCCTTGGTGCGCAGCGCGACCAGATTGGGCGTCGTGCATTGCAGCTCATGGGTATCTTCGATCAAGACCACCCGGTCGGAAGTCTTGGCGACTTCGGCCAGCAGCGCGTTGGTGAGCGTTGTCTTGCCCGTGGACGTGCCGCCGGCGACGAGGATGTTGGCGCGCGATGCGACCGCCTCGCGGAGCGCCTTGGCGGCGGAACCATCCATGATCCCGGCGCGGACATAATCGTTGAGTGTGAAGACGGCGACGGCAGGCTTGCGGATGGCGAAGGTCGGGGCCGCGACGACGGGTGGAAGAAGTCCCTCGAACCGCTCACCCGTCCCGGGCAACTCGGCCGAAACGCGCGGCGCATCCGTATGGACTTCCGCGCCGACATGATGGGCGACGAGGCGGACGATCCGCTCGCCATCTTCTGCCGAGAGCACAGCACCCGTATCGCAGAGTCCCGCGCCGAGGCGGTCGACCCAAAGGCGACCGCACGGATTGAGCATCACCTCAACGACGGCGTCCTCGTCGAGCCAGGCCGCGATATCCGCGCCAAGCGCTGTGCGGAGCATGCGGGAACCGCGCTCGATCGCTGCTGACTTGAAAGTGTGGACGGTCATTCGCGGCCCCGCATCTGGTTACGGGGTCGATTAAGAAGACCGCTAAAGGATCATTCGCAACAAGTTTGAGAGCGTAGTAGTGCGGTGGCGTAGAGAGGCAGGGACAAGCGCAGTTCGCGTGAAGCTGCGATGACGTCAGACAAAGGATGTTTGCTCTGGGATGTCCTCCGAGACTTCCTTGGTAAGCGTTTTCCCCTTTGCGAGTCGCCGCCCGAGCGCTTCTACAAACCCGTCATAGCGTTCCTTGCCCGATGCCTGTGCGGCCTCCCGCATCTCATCCGGCAAGGGCGGTGTGGTGGTCAGCCAGAACTTCACGAACAGTGCGCTGGCTTCATTCCCGATCGACATATCCCGCTCCAAACGCTCGACGGCCCGGGTGAGACGATCCAGGCGACGAACGATTGCCGCCTCCCGCTGATCGGCTCCATCGGGCGATAGGAATGCGGCGAGCGCCGCTTCCACGATTTGCGATTTCGAGACCTTCCGACGCGCTGCCAGTGCCTCCAACTCGCCCGACAAAGCCGGATCGAAATAAACATTCAAACGATCTTTCTTCACGGCCATCTCTTAGAGCTCGATCCCGTCATCGGGATCGAGCGAAGCCTGCCGTGCGACCGTACCGAACCGGTCGCGCATCGCCTTGGCGCGCTGCGCATCATCTTCCGGCTCGCCATCGAGATCGGCGAACTCGCTGCGGGCCGGGATCGGTTCTGGGGCGATGTCCTCGTGTTCCGGCAGGTCGGGCTGCCGACGGATGCCGCCATCGGCCTCGTCGGTTTTCGCTTTTCGTTTCTTCGTTGGCGGCGCGACAATCGGTTCGCGTTTGCTCCAATCGTCTGCCGAAGTGCTGACTCCCTTAGCTTGCGCGTTGCGATCCGGTGGCGGCGCAATCCGGGCCTTGAACTGCAGATCGGTGTAGTAGCGCGCCTTCTCCGCACGCACCGGTGGCGAACCGGAGACCAGAACGATCTCGTCTGTTGGCGGGAGCTGCATCATCTCGCCGGGTGTCAGGAGTGGTCGCGCTGTTTCCTGACGAGACACCATCAAATGCCCGAGCCAAGGCGACAGCCGATGCCCGGCATAGTTCTTCATGGCCCGCATTTCGGTCGCCGTGCCGAGCGCATCGGAGACCCGCTTGGCGGTTCGCTCGTCATTGGTCGCGAAGGCGACGCGGACATGGCAGTTGTCGAGGATCGCGTTGTTCTGCCCGTAAGCCTTCTCGATCTGGTTCAGAGACTGGGCGATCAGGAATGCCTTGATCCCATAGCCCGCCATGAAGGCCAGCTGGCTCTCGAAGAAGTCGAGCCGACCGAGCGCCGGGAACTCGTCGAGCATGAGCAGCATGCGGTGGGTGCGTCTGGCGTGCAGGTCTTCTGTCAGCCGTCTGCCGATCTGATTGAGTACCAAACGGATGAGCGGCTTGGTCCGCGAGATGTCCGAAGGCGGCACGACGAGATAGAGGGTCACCGGCATGTCGCCGGTCACTAGATCGTCGATCCGCCAGTCGCAGCGCCGCGTGACGTTGGCGACAACGGGATCGCGATAGAGCCCGAGAAAGCTCATGGCCGTCGAGAGCACACCGGAGCGTTCGTTCTCCGATTTGTTCAGAAGTTCCCGCGCGGCCTGCGCGACGACGGGATGCGGGTGGTCGCCAAGATGCGGGGTGCGCATCATAGCCGCGAGCGTCGACTCGATCGGACGCTTCGGATCGGACAGGAAGGCTGCGACGCCTGCCAGCGTCTTGTCCGCTTCCGCATAGAGCACATGCAGGATGGCACCTGCGAGAAGCGAATGGCTGGTCTTCTCCCAATGGTTCCGTCGTTCGAGCAGGCCTTCGGGATCGACCAGGATGTCGGCGACGTTCTGGACGTCGCGCACCTCACTGTCACCGCGTCGGACTTCGAGCAGCGGGTTGTAGGCCGCCGAGGTCGGATCGGTTGGGTCGAAGAGCAGCACCCGGCTGAACCGGGAGCGGTAGTTCGCCGTGAGCTGCCAGTTCTCACCCTTGATGTCGTGGACGATGGCGGAGCCCGGCCAAGTGAGCAGTGACGGCACAACCAGACCGACACCCTTGCCCGAGCGCGTCGGTGCGAAGCAGAGCACATGCTCGGGTCCGTCGTGGCGGAGATAGCGAGACTGGTAGCGTCCGAGCACCACGCCGTCGTCGACGAATAATCCGGCCTCGCGCATATCTTTCTCGGTACCCCAGCGGGCGGAGCCGTAAGTGGTCACGTTGCTCGCTTCGCGGGCGCGCAGGACGGAAAGAAAGATCGCGACACAGACAGAAGCGATACCGCCCGCGCCGGCGATGATCGCGCCTTCCATGAAGACGCGCGGCGCATAAGCATCATACCAGTACCACCAGACGAAGACATTCCATGGCGCATAGATCGGCAGACCGAGGATCGTCGTCATCGGCTGGCCGAGCTCTGATTGAAAGCCGAGCCGGAACGCCACCCATTGCGTCGCCGCCCAGACGAAGAGCAACGCGACCGTCGAGACGATGAGGATCTGGCCCCAGAGAATCGCGGTGGCCGATGATGCGTGTTTCTTCGAGGTCATAATGTTCTCCGGGTTAGATCGAGAGGCCGCGCTTGCGGCCGAGCGACCAGTCGATTCCACCACCCGCCGAAACAGTGCCGGTGACGGTCTGGCCGAGATGCTTTTCGAGTTGGGGCTTCCAGGGGACGAGTTCGAAGCCCATTCCGTCGTCGATCATGGCGAAACGACCCGAGGCGAGATCGAGGCGTTGGCGATACGTGCCAGCCACGGTCTCGCCCTCACCAGACTTGCGGAATGGCAGGCCGGTCTCGTGTGCGATCTTGCTCGCCGCTCTATCGAGATCGCGTTGGCGCAACGTCTTGAGTAGATCGCGGTTGAAGGTGACTCGCTGACCTTGCCGTCTCGCGAGGCCCTGGCCGACCATATGCTCGGCCCGCTTCTCCAGAGCGTCGCGGACCTCGGCTCCGAACCCGCTTGGCGCCAGCGGTGCGCGGGTCTTGGCGAGCGCCAGACGGTCGACCCAGGTTGCGCCGTCCGAGCCGATCTGTTTGTCGATCGCCATATCCGACCGCCCGACCAGCGACAGGCGCTTCGCCCCTCCATCCTTCCCGGCCCAGCTCCGCGTCTCGACGATCCCGCCGAGAGGTGTGTCGCCGGTGAGATCGAGATCGCGGAAGCGAAAGTGATGGAGCCGGCCATCGACGCCATCGATGATTGCATAGGCCTCCCCCGAGAGTTCGTTGTGCAAGCCGCGATCGACGAGCTTTCCGAGGATGGGATTGTCCGGCTGACCCTCGATGGCGAAGTCAGACTGCGCGCGCGCCTGACCGCGTGTCTGTTCGCTCAGGGCCCGATGCATCGTCTTGATGATGTCGCCGCGCACGGCCATCTCGCGCAGCGTCTCTTCCATGCCAGGTTTGAGCTGCCAGACCGACGGCGCCAGCTTTTCGGCAAGGCTGAAGCGTTCCAGAGTCTGCGCACGCCCGATCATTCGGCGCTTGAGGTCTTGGTCGTCGAGATCGGGTGCGCCGGGCCGCAAGTCAGCGACCCCGAGGGTGTCATCGGCGTGAGACCGCAGCGCGTGATCCAGACCGGTCCAGCGCTCGGCCTTCACCTCTGCGTCGAGACCAGCGGCGATCTCCTTCTCGCTGCGCGGTCCGAGTTCGAGGTCTACGAGTTCCTCTGCGCGGCCTCGCAATCCGCGGCTGATGTAATCGCGCGAGATGACGAGGTCTTTGCCGTCGCCGGCTTTGCCGCGCACGAGCACATGGACATGCGGATTGTCGGTGTTCCAATGATCGACCGCGACCCAGTCTAGCTCCGTGCCGAGATCGCGTTCGGCCTGGGCCATCAGGTCGCGGGTGAAGGCGCGCAAGTCTTCCATCTGACCGGCGTCCTTCGGCGAGATGATGAAGCGGAAATGATGACGGTCGTCTTCGGTGCTCGCGGCGAAGGCGCGATCGTCGGCCTGGTCGTGCTCCTTTTCGAACATTGCCGCATCTCGGCCGTCCTTGGTGACGCCCTCGCGCTTCAGATAATCGAGATGCTTGGCGAGCGGTGCGGACCGGAACTTCTGACCGCGATGCCGGACGATCCGCGCATTTACGACGACCCGGCGCTGCGTTCGCGCGAGGCCTCTTGTGGCTCGCACGAAGCGTCCACGTCCGAACGTCGACCGTCCGGCACGACCGCCGCTCGTCCTGAAATGATTGCCGGTATGCCCCGCTTTCTTCGCGGCACGCATGACCTGTCCGACGAAGCTCTTGGCGCGTTTGGCTGACGGGCCTTTGTCGCGGATACGCCCCGGCTTGATGCGAATGTCGTTATCGCGCTGGCTCATGCTCGTGCCTCCCCAAAATCAGGCATGGCACGGTGAAAGCTGAGTAGAATCAGAGCGATAGCTGTGGGCGCAGCACTGTGGTCAAGTGTGCGGAACGCAAAAAACCCAACAACAACAACGCCGTAGCGCCCCCGCGTGTCCGGCCTTTTATCTTGCCCTCCCGTCGTTGATTTGGGCTGCAATCCTCCGCCTGCCGCATTCCATACGAAGCAGCACGACGGAACGGGGCGGAGCCAGATCGCTGCGCTCATCGCTCTGGCTCCCCGGTTCTGGAGACAAAAAGCCGGTTCGGTTGGGTGCTCTGTGAACGCGACGGGTTCGGTTCGTCGGCGTTCTGAGCAGTAGCCGATGTGCGGTCTGGGGCTGCACTCCGCAGCGCTTCTAGCGACGCGGAAACAGGCGCAAAGAGTGGGGCCGCTTGCCATCGGTCGGCAGAAACCGTGCGGACTGGCTGCAACGGCGCTGCATCCGAGAAGCCCAGTTCTTGCGAAAGGGCTGCAACGTAGCGACGGGTTTCACGCGGCAATATCCGCCCGGTGCGAAGGTGCTCGGCATACCGTCCGGGGCCAGCATTGTAGGCCGCGAGAAACCCCGGCGCGCCGAACTGGTCATACATCTGGCGCAGATAGGCCGTGCCTGCGAGGATGTTCTCGCGGCGGTTGAACGGGTCCGAGCCAAAGCCATGCGCAGCGCGAAGCTCCGCCCAAGTGCCGGGCATGATCTGCATCAGACCCATAGCACCGGCGCTGCTGACGGCGCGCGCATTGCCCGCACTTTCGGCCTGCATCACGGCGCGTATCCAGCGCTCGGGGATGCGGAAGCGTTGCGCCGCTTCGGCAATATGAGCGTCGACATCGGACGTTGGCGTGGCGGTCTCGGCGGAGTGCGGGAACATATCCTGGGCGTCGGCGGCGGGCGGATTTGCGCAGCCGGAAAGTGCGATCAGGATCGCGGAAGCGGCGACAAGACGACGGCCGGAAGGGAAAAGGAAGGCCATCGCGTCAACCCTCACGCGTCCAGATCGGCACCGCGCGGCCTATGATCGTGGCGCGCGGCAGTGGCCCGAAATACCGTCCGTCGAGGCTCGCCTCGGTGTGTGGATTGAGGAAGAAGATCTGATCGTCGGTGAGCCGATGACAGCCCTGCCAAACGGGCAGTGGGCGGTCGAAACGGTCGTGTGTCTTTGCGGTCGCGACTGCAACGCCATCGACGCTGATCGTGACGCCGACACGGCAGACGCGCTGTCCAGGAAGCGCGGCGACATGCTTGATCAGCGGGACATCGGCGCCGAGATAGCCATGCTCCAGGAGCCAATCGCCGAGCGGCGATGGCGGTTCGAGAACGACCGGATCGCCGACGATCGGCGTGTCGAGCGGCTGCACGGCGTAGAAGCCGATGGGCACGCTGGCCGAGGCGTTCCAGACGAGGATCGGGTTGGCGCGGATGATCGCGGAAAGCGCGATCAACGCGATACCGGCGCTGCCGATGAGGAGTGATGGGCGCGCCCGTTTCATGCCGCCAGCTCCCGTCTTTTGAGCTAGGCCTCATGCCGAAAAGGCGTGTAGCGGCGCGGCTCTACATTGCAGCTGAGGCGATTGTGGACGTGGCGCCAGTGATCCGGACAGACGTCTTCCGGCGCGATCTTTTCGGCCTCGATCTGATCGATTGCGACCAGCACCGCCTCGACCTTTGGCCAGCCAGACAGCCGCAACAGAGACACCCCGCCGGGTGTCACAAAAGGCACCGTCGAATAGCGCTCGCCGGGGCGGGCGGCTTGCAAGATGTCTATTCGACTTTCGACCGTGCCATAGTCGTTCGCGGCCCAGCGGACGAAAGCGAAGATGCCGCCAGGACCGACGCCGACCACGTTGACCGACCGGCTTTTGATCGTCTCCTGAACGATCCGACCGAAGCGCAACCAGCGTTCGATGCGGCCCTCGATCCACGTCAATTCGATGGTCGTGCGCGCGCTCATGAGCGCTTCTCGCCGCTATAGGCCGGCGAGATCGCCGCATGACGTTTGGCCGGAAGCACGGTGTCGCCGGTGTTGTCGGAGGTCGAGCGTTTCTCGCCGCGGCTGACCCAGGCCTGTAGATCTTCGACCGCGTAGACGACACGGCCGCCGATTTTGGAATACTTTGGCCCGGTCCCGTAGGTGCGGTGTTTCTCCAACGTGCGACCGGACAGGCCGAGAAAACGGGCAGCTTCGGGGGTTCTGAGATAGCGCGGCGGCAGGCCGGCATTGGGATCGGGCATCGGGGTCTCCTCTGGTCATCGCGGGTCCGTCGCGGGATGCAAGGGACGGCTCGTGGCCAGAGAAGCGGAGAAGAGCGCCCGGGAGGGATGACGAAGATTTTCGCGCGGAATCGTCACCCCTGAAAATCGGGATATGCGCATGCTCAGACAGTAATTTTTAGAAGGGAATGTCGTCTTCGGATTGCGAACGGCTGCTCTCGATCCGTTCGATGAAGGCCAGTGAAGAGAGTACGCAGTCGATCAGAAACTGCGCTTCGGATACCGAAAGCAGGTCATTGTCATGCGCGAAGGATCGCTTGTTGCGTGCGTCGTTGAGACTTTCGAACAGCTTATGCTGCACACGTAGGGTCGGTAACGCGAACTGCGTGACCTCGCCTGCATCGCGAAGAAGTTTCCCATAGGCGCCGAAAATCGCATGAAGCGGTGTCTTGGCGTCGACGGGCTGGCCGCGTTCGGAGAGCAAATGACGGAAGCGTTTGACGCAGTAGGTATGCACGCGATCAAGCGCGACGTCGGGCTTCTCGGCAACCAGATCGTTTGCGATGGCGGCGCGTAGCTTCGGCAGGGTCGTGTCGCGCGAGAAGTCGGTCAGCGCATCTTCGAGCTTCATGGTCGATGCGGCCTCGAGCTCGTCTGCGAAGCGTTTAAGCCAGTCTGCGAGGCGCGCTTCTTCTTCTGCATCGTCCTCGCGGTAGTCGGCCAGGCTGCATCGGTAGTCCCAAAGCGCGCGCATGACTTGGGCCACAAAGCGCGGTTCCGCCACTTCGACGAAACCGCGCAGCGTCTTTCCCTTGCTGTGCCCTTCGATCTGGAAACGCTCTTGGAAGATATTCAGATCGAACGTCTCCTCGAACCATTCGGCCATCGTCCGGTCCGAGAAATCGAGAACGTATCCGCCACCGCTGTGAAAAATCTGATCGAAGACTGTTCGCGATTTCGTAGGCAGACGGCGCGTGCGACCGAGAATGCGCGGAGGGCTGACTGAAGGTTTAGACTCGATCGACATGATTATAGAATATCAGCCCGATAGCATGCCGCAATCATTTGGCATTATTTCGTTTTTCCACGCAGAAGCTGTTTGAAACCCGCTTCCGTCAGATGTCTGCCGTAGTTTGCAAGACGCGCGATCTGCGCCTTCAACGCGCTCGTCTTCCAAGGTTCGGCGGCGACCCTCCGAGCGCCGAAATAGGTGATCGCGATGTCTCGCAGTTTCGCGCCGGATTGCCGCGCATCGTCAGTGCGCAGCGCATGACCGATACGTCTGCGCCGTTGTAGGGTGAACAAAGCGCGCGGTGTCTGACCACCCCAGATGCGCCTAAGGCGCTCCGCGGTGGCGATCCTGATCGACCAGTCGGGCGACCATGGGACGATGAAAGCGCGCGGCCTCTCTGCGGTCAACTCATCGTCGGAAACGACGATCAATCCGGAACGAATGCGGGTCCAGTAGCGGCCGCGGGTGCCGCGCCTTGCTTCCACGATGACATGATCGAAAGCCGCTGGCTCTGCTTCGTAGAGATTCCTGGCCGTCATCAAAGAGGTCACGGCTGGTGCAATAGAAGGTCGCCAGTAGAGTTTCGCGTCCGTCGCCTTGAGCTCAGGATCGACGGGGAAATCGTAACCCCCAAGCGGCCGCCTCGTTCTCGGTCATGTTCGGAAACGCGGCCCGGTAGTCGGGATTGCGTCTGAGGCACTCCCAGGCCAGGCCGGAGGCATCGAGTTTTTCGATGTAGGCGTAATCGGTTTCGTTTCGCCAGTTCGTTGGCATATCCGCTCTCCAACTGTTACGCGCCGAGCGTCAGACGCTTTGGACTCAGCAATATGCTCGCGTTAAACGCGAAAGCGTAGGGAGACGGACGGCATAGGGCGATGCGCGAAAGGCATCACGCGCAAGCTCGCTTATTGCGGCTTCAGGCGTTGGTCAGGAGGTCGCGGTAACCTTGCTCAGCGACCCAGTGAGCGCGCACGAGGTGATTGTCATGCACGCGTTTGGCGCGCTCCGGTTCGTCTTCGGCGTCGATCCCGAACAGGTGGTGCGCGACTTCCGAAAGCGCCGCCCCATCGACTTCCGCGTCGAGGAGGCGTGCGTAAAGCTTGAGTTGGGCGCGGTCATAGTCGGTCAGGTGGTCGCTGTTTGGCGGGGTATCGGTAAGTTTTCGACTAATCTCACTGCTCATCTTATCCCCCATGGGCATTGTTGATGCCCATATGGTTAATGCCTCACTTACATCGCTTCGCGCAACTGCCGCATGGCTGAAAGGCTGCATTTCCGTATCTGATCTCTGAACGACGTGGCATGGGGCGTGCATTATAATACGTCGCACTAAAATACGCGATAGGTCTTTTGTCGTCGGATGGATATCCGGCAGGTTTTTGGGAACAATCTCAAGCACTACAGAACTTTAGCTGACATGAGCCAGGCGGCGCTGGCCGTGAAGATGGGCGTGGATCGCGCGCATGTGAGCTCGATGGAGCGCGGGCAGCAGAACGTCACGATCATCACGCTCTGGCACGCCGCGCTGGCGCTCGATGTACCGCCGGATCTCTTGTTGAAGGAAAACGCCTCGGAGGGCGCTGAACAGACGTAAGCCCCGCCCGGTTTCCCAGACGGGGCGATTGTCGCCTTACTCACCGTTCTTGCGGCGTGCCCGGGACCAGATGAGGCTGAAGGTCTCCTCGCCGCCTTCGACGACCGTGTCATCGAAGAGGTTAGCGTAGATCGGCTGGGTGAAGCTCGGATCGTCCAGCTTGAGGCTCAGATAGTCGCGGTCCTCGTTCGAGCGCTTCGACCAGGCGGCGCCGATCTCGGCGCGGCCGACGAAGACCCGGTGGGAGGGAGCGTTCTCGCCGGAGGCGCTGTCCTCAGGGACGATGCGGACGTTCTGCGCCTGCACGTTGAGGGTGACGATCTCTCCGACGTATTCGTTGCCGGTTTTCTTAAAGGTTCCGATGGTGGCCATATCATTTCTCCTTTGGCTTTCGATCCCGCGCCCGTCGCGGTCTCGATGGCGATCGTCAGGACCGGGACGATCCGCCGACGCAGCCCTTGGCCCGCAGCGTGAGCGGAGGACGCCGGGGGCGGATTTTCTTGGACCCGTCAGGGTCGTCCCGCGAGGAATGGGCGAAGCCCTGGGGAAGAAAGTCCGAACCCGGCGTTGCGGCTGAGGCGGTCGAGGAGTCAGCCGATCCCGGTCAGATCAGCTCAATGAGAGGCCGTGACGGACGCGGGTGACGAGGGCATGGGATGAGAAATGACCGCCACCCTCGGACCGGGCAATCCATCGGCAATGTCGATCGGAGAAAGGCAGGCTCTGGCGTGCAGAACGGCGCAGAGCATGTTCATCGCCAAGCTCTCCCGGCGATGCGAGAATGTTCCCTCCCTCTGAGGCCTAGCGGTGTTCGATATGTGTTGTGCTCGGTCGGGGCGCTCGAACGAGATCAGACGCGCCATGCCGAAAGCTCGTATTCGAGCTTCAAGTTGGCAACATCAATACCGTGATGCCGCATCGTCGTAGGCGGTTAGGTTTCAGTGATCATTTGCGAACGGGCTCACGTGAATGGCGTCTGCGTGCTGCACTTAATCTTCACCGATGGAACCGGCGAGGCTTACGACCCGCGCTTGTGGGGCAAGCGAATGGCAGCAGCGAGCCCAAGTTGGACAAATTTGTCGATGCAGCTAATGTCAGCAATGTCGATAATCAACCCACCCAGACCAATTAGATAGCCACATAAGACGTTGAAGTTTGTAAACCCAATCCCATTCGTTCGAGACATCGAAATCTCCAAAAACTTCTATGCCAGGGTTCTCGGTATCTCAATCTTGGAGGATCACGGAGACTTTGTGACGTTTAAAGATGGCTTCGCCATTCACAGCGGCGCAGTTCTCTTCCAAACGGTTTTTGGAACCGATGATGACACCGCCTCAGCTTATGGACGTGCAAACCTAGTTCTGTACTTTGAAGATGATCATTTGGACCGGACTTTTGCAGAAATCTCCAAACATGTGGAACTCATTCATCCCATTCGTAGGGAGCCGTGGGGACAGCGCGTCTTCCGGTTCTTCGATCCGGATAGGCACGTGGTGGAAATTGGAGAACCGCAATGATGAAAGTTGAAGATGCTGCGCGTGTCCTATGGGACTTCCACTGCGTATATGATGAGCTTTCCAAATCGGATGTCATCATCGGATTGGGCTCTTACGACATCAGGGTCGCTGAACATTGCGCCAAACTTTTCGTTGAGGGCTTTTCAGACCTTATCATCTTCACTGGTTCCTCGGGCAATTGGACAAGAGATTTGTTCCCTCAAGGCGAGGCTGTTGCTTTCAAGGAAAAGGCGGTAGAGCATGAGGTGCCCAAAGAAGCGATCCTATTGGAGCCGAATGCAACTAACATCGGTGAGAACGTACAATTGAGCGCTGCCATAGTTCCAAATGCGAAAAGCGCTATTTTTGTAACCAAACCTCAGACCCAGCGTAGATGCAAAGCCACGGCTGAGAAGCAATGGAGCGATGTGAAGGCCATTGTGACAGCACCACATACGAAGTTTATCGATCAGCCTTTGGCACATCACAATGAACGAGCTTTGATTTGCGAAATGGTTGGCGATTTGGAACGAATGAATTCTTACGCCCAGCTTGGGTATCAAACGGCAGTCGACATTCCGGACATAACTTGGAAAGCGTTCGAAGTTTTGGTTAAAGCGGGTTTCGTCGATCACCTGCAAAAGCCGACCTTCAGCTCGCAGTAGTGAACGGCAGAAAAGTCCGCTTACCGGTCATTTGCGAATGGGCTCGCCTTCATCGCGTCTATGCTCTCCACATCGTCATCACCTATCGGACCGGCGAGGCTTCCGATCCGTACCCAGGCGGTTCCGGCGGTGACGATTCCGCCGATGATCGCAAAGGCGAGCGTCCAGCCTTCGGAAGCGCCGCCGATCTGCGACAGGCCCTTGATCGCGGAGAAACCGGCGACGCCGGCAGGGGCGGCGAAGAGCGCGCCGATGGCGAGGCGGACCGGCACGGACTGGACCTTGGCGAAGATGATCTGCCCGATGAGATAAGTGAAAACGGCGGTAAACATGCCAGCCACCAATGCCGCGATCAGGCCTGCTTCGGTGTCATAGACATACATGCCAACGCTTACCCCGACGAATGCGGGTAGCGCGTAGACGGCCAGTGCGAAGAGCACCCAGACGAGGCAGCCGAGGCCGATGACGCTCAGAAATGCGGACAAAAACATGGGCGGTCTCCTCTCATGGGATGCGCCTCCACCACCGCCACGGCGCTAACGAAATATAGCACATCGGCGGTGTTCCCGGAATATTCCCGCTGAGCGCATCGCGATGCGATATGCGCATCACTGGTCATGACGACCCGCCTTTCGCTGCGCGGAAATCGTAGAGCGGGATGCCGAGCACCTTGGCCTTGTCGGCGAGATTGTCGGTGATGCCGGAGCCTGGGAAGACAATCAGACCGATCGGTAGCGTCTCAAGCAGTAGGTCGTTGCGCTTGAACGGCGCGGCCTTCCCGTGGCGGGTCCAGTCCGGCTTGAAGACGATCTGTTGGCATTTGCGATTGTCGGCCCAGCAGGCCGCGATGCGTTCCGCGCCCTTGGGCGAACCGCCATGCAGGAGCACCATGTCGTCGTGCTTGGCGCGTACCTTGTCGAGGGCCGCCCAGATGGCACCGGTGTCGGCCACGTCCTGCCCGCCGGTGAAGGCGATCTTGGTGCCTGTCGGAAGCAGCGGTTCGAGTTCGGTCTTCCGCTTCGCGTCGAGATAGTCGCGGCTGTCGATCATCGCGGCGGTCATATGCTTGCGATTGACGTGGCTGCCCGAGCGTGGATGCCAGGTCTGGCCGAGATGCGCCTCGAAACGCTCGGCGGCGAGGTCGCGCATGCTGTCATAGGCGTTGCGCTGTTCGGTGAGCGTCAGCCCTTCGGCGATGAGGCGTTCCAGTTCGACCGAACGGACTTCGGAGCCGTCCTGGCTGCGCTGCGCGCGTCGCTGTGCCTGTTCGTTATCGTCGAGCTCGCGGTCGATCCGGGTTGCCATGCGGTGGAAGACATTGGTGGTCGACCAGAGCAGGTCTTCGAGATCGGGTTCGAGCCGGGTGTCGCCGAGAGCGACGACAAGCGCGTCGAAGATGTCGGCGATCGCACCTTCGACGCTGTGGGCGTCCGGCAGCGGCCGCGGATCGGGTTCGTCGGCGAAGGGTCGATGTCCGAAGAGCTGCAATTCGTCAAGAACGAGCGCTGTGGCGGATCGGGTGTCGGGTTCGTGCTGGGTCATGGGCGATGGCCTCCTTGTCGCTGACCGCGCCTCGCGCGGCCTTCATGGGCGACGGAAAGCGGGACGCGACCGGGCCTGCATCCCTCGCCAGAGGGACCGGAGCGTCAGCGGAGGATGGCGGAGGCGGCGCCGTTTTGGATCGCGATGCAAAGCCGAGGCTCGCCCTCGGCGGCGGAAAACGGTGTCGCCGCAGCCATTGCCGGACCGGGCGGGTTCCGCTCCGGCTCGCCCCTCTCGAGAAGGCCGTCGGGCGCGGCTCTACGGCGTGAGGTTCATTCCGCTTGTCCAGCTGACAAGACCGGTTCTCCGTTTCAGTCGGTCTCCACCGCGAGCAAGGTTGGACCATCTACCGGCAAGAGCTGGGGACGCAAATGGCTGCGCATCTCGTCGATGCCGTGATTCCGGAGATCGCCGTTGAAGTCGTCCAGCATCGGACGGAGCGGCAGAAGTTGGAGATCACTGCCCTCGAAACGGTCTGTCAGCGCAGCGAACGCCGTCCGTCCGGCCTCGTCATTGTCGATGGCAACATAGAGTCTTTGAAGACCGGCTGGCGGATCGAAGGCGGCGAGATGATTGCCAGACAGCGCTGCAGCAATCGGCAGACCAGCAAGTGCCAGTCTCAGCGAGAGCATCGTCTCCAGGCCTTCACCCACAGCGAGAATGTCGGTCGGCGATCCGATCCTGACGGCGTGGCCGAGCAGGTTGCCCATCGCCTTGCGGTTGGGATCGAGTGGAGCCTTTTCGGCCGTCTCGGGATCAAGCCAGGTCCGATGGACGCCGGTCAGCGTTCCGGCAGTGTCGGTGACTTTCGCGAGCAAGGAGGGCCAGGCGTCGGGTACATCATCGTCGTCCGCATCCTCTCGCCAATAGTAGCAGTTCGGATGAAACCGAAGCGCTCTCACGGATCGAAGGTCCGTCAATCCGCGTCCGGAAAGATAGCGTTCCGCCAGCGTGCCCGGGATGGGTCGACCCATCGCCCAAAGGCGTCGGGCCGCTTCGGGCGATCCACGCATTGCCGGCGTCTGCGGCTGCTTTTCAGGAGGTTCCAGTTTCGGAAGACTGAGAAAGCGACGCGCCTCGTCGAGTGTGTCGCGCAGCGTCGAGAGATTGAGATTGGCCGCGATGAGATCAAGCAGATCGCCATGCTCGCCCGTGGCGGCGTCGGTCCATTTGCCTGCCGCACCCTTCCCGCGGGTCGGCCCGGTGAGCCGGACATAGAGACTGCGACCGGGCGAATTGTCGACATCGCCGACGACCCAGTAGTTGCCGTGCTTGCGTCCATTCGAGAGGTACTGGCGGCATACAGCCTCGGCTTCGCGGCTGAGCTTTTGCGATAGGTCCGTTGCGGGACTGTCCATGTCTTTCTCCTGAATGATGCGCAGAAAAAAGGGCCTGCCGCGTCCGACAGGTCCCAGGGTGAGGGAGTGGGGGAGCGTCTCCCTCGGTTGGTGGTCGCCAACTGCTCGATGGTGGGCGAAGGCGGTGGCGACAGGCCCATCTTCGCTGATGAGGCGATGTGCGGCGATGGACCGTCAGCCGCCGTCGACCTGTCTTCGCGCTACGCCCCTGCGAGGTTCGGCCTCGGCCGCGAACGGATCGAGGATCTGGTGGATGGCTTGCGCCCGCTGCATCCAGGGTTCGGGCCGGATGCAACGCACCCAATCGGCGAAGCTGGGGATGAAGCCGAGATCCTCGATCACATGCTGCTCGCCGATTTGGCGCACGGGGACCTCGCGCCCGGTCGAAACCGTGATGACGGTCCCGAAAATGCGTTCGAGCATGAAGATGCCCTCCGCATGGTGACGCAGCGCCCGATGCCGGAAGTCGGCGGTGATGCACTTGGACTCGTCGAACCAGTTATGCAGGGCGATATAGTCGTCTGCCGTGCCGCCGAACTTGCGCGCCGACGAGAGCGCATGGTGGTAGCAATGTCCCATCTCCGCCTCCCTCAAAATATGTGCTCGAAGAACTCGGAGTCTTCGAAGCGCATGTTGAATTCGAGGGTGATGGTCTCAGCGGCCACGTCGAAGACGAAATTTCCATAGGCCCCGGCATTGTTTTCCCAACCGGCATGGGTCTGACCGAGCAGCTCGTAGACCATGTTTTCGATGGCTTCACAGAGCGGTATGGTCTTCTCGGTGGGTTCGGTCTCGCGCCAGCGGAGCGTGAGAAACGTGATTGAGCCGTCTGGCAGAGCGATCTCACTGCCATCGGCTTCGGCATGGACGCTCTCGATGCCGCCGCTGTCGCCATAGCCGTCGAACTCGACGGTCACATTGGCGATGCTGGCCTCGGCGAGAACGGCGAAGATCGCCGCCTTGTTCTTGGGACGGATGGTGTCGAGCAGCGCGTTGCGCGCCTGTTGCTCTGCCTCCCATTTTGCGAAGTCGAAGGTCGGGGTGGGTGCGACTTGGGCCGCCGTGTCGGTCGTATCCGTCATCGGACATCTCCTTGAAACGAAGAAGGCCCGGCGCGAGGGCCGGGCCATTGAGGGGGTGATGGGTGGGCGGACTTATTCCGCGGCCTGGAGAGCGGCTTCTTCGTCCTCGACGGAGGCTTCGTCCGGCGCGACACCGCCATCATCGACGATCTCGAACTCCGGCTCGTACGGGTCTGCCGCGAGTGGAACCGTGCGCAGCGGTTGCGGGAGCCAGCCCGTGCCCGCCAGCAGTTCTTCTGCGGCTTCGACCATGTCGGGCTTCTTGAGCCCGGCGATGCGGTCGGCGTCCTTGTCACCCTTGGCCTCGCGCACCGCGGCGAGGATCTGCGCCTTGGTCACGCGGCCGAGATAGCTGTCCGCCGTCGGCGTCCAGCCCGCCTTCACCATGTCGAGGCCCAGCGTCGATGCCAGGATGTCGGCATGCGCGATCTGGCGCGGCTTGCGGTGATGCGGCTCTTGGACGGCGTTGACGGTCATGGCCACGCAATGGGCGAAGAGCGCGTCGCGGCTGTCGCTGTCCCATTCGGTCAGCGCATTCCACAGGTCTTCTGGCGCTTTCGGAAGATTGCCCGCCCAGGTCTCGATGCCAAGATCGATCGACTGGACATAGGCAGCTTCGCCAAGGTTCGGTGCTTGCGATCCGAACTGCGTTGAGCGCGGGCTGATCTCGACACAGCTGTCCTGGCCGTAATGGTAGAAGAGCTGCAGGACCATCGCGTGCAGAAAGGCGAGCATCGCCAGCTGCGGATCGTTGGCGAGCGCGTCGCGCAGCGCCATCGTGCGATGGACCGTCAGCTCACAGACGAGGCGGTCCGACAGCGGCTTGGTGCCGTCGTCATCCTCGTCCTCATCTTGATCCGTCACCGGATCGGGTGCGTCAGTGGTTGCATCGTCCGTATCGGGGTCGACGGTCGTGCCCTCCGGATCGTCCTCGGCTTCGACTGCCGGTTCGTCCTCAGGCCGGACGTAGCCGCGTTCGACCCGCAATCCGCCAGAGCCGTCGATGCTGACGAATGCGCCCGCGATAGCGTAGTCGTCCGCCTCGAAGCGGATGGGACGGTTCTGGAGCGCCTCCATCGCCGTCTCGATCTCGCCGAGCCGCTCATCAATCTCCTCAGGAAGCTCATCCTCTTCGGCATAGTCGTCTTCTAGCTTGTCGTACTCGGTCTTGAGTGCCTCGTAGGTCTTCTCTTCTTCCTCGCTCATCGGCTGGGCTTCACCGCGAATGCGCCGCAGGTCATAGGTGTGGCCGTAAGGAAAGTCGGTGCCGACCTCGATCCAGTGCCAGCCTTCGGCGCGGATCGCCTCCACTTCTTCGTTCAGCTTCTCGGTGACCATGGTCTCGAGCAGGGTCGCGTCTTGCAACCAGCCACCATCGTCAGTCTGGAAGAGATCGCGCAGCACTTCGCCGCCCGCTTCGACGTAGTTGTCGAGACCCACGAACTGCGCCCGCCGGTCGGACGCACGCACGGCGCCTTCGGTCAGCATGCGACGGATTTCGTATGGTTGCTTGTTGTAGTGCTGCTTGATCGCGTCCCAGACCTGTTCCTGGCGCTCGTGGTCGGGATTGACCGTGAAGGCCATGAGCTGGTCGAGGGTCATCTCCTCTTCGGCATAGGCGTCGAGCAGTGTCGCCGAGACGGCGGCCAGCTTGAGACGCTGTTTAACGACATTGACCGAGACGAAGAAGGCCGCGGCAATCTCCTCCTCGGACTTGCCCTTCTCGCGCATCGTCTGGAAGGCGCGAAACTGGTCGAGCGGATGCAGGGGCGCGCGCTGGATGTTCTCTGCAAGGCTGTCCTCTTCCGCCAAGCCGTCGGTGCGCACAATGCAGGGCACCGGTGCGGTCTTGTTGAGCCGGCGCTGCTTCACGAGCCGTTCGAGCGCGCGATATCGGCGCCCGCCGGCCGGGATCTCGAACATGCCGGTCTCCGCGCCTTCATCGTCGAGGACGGGGCGAACGGTCAGGCTCGCGAGCAGCGTCCGCCGCCCGATATCCTCGGCGAGCTCCTCGATCGAAACGCCGGCCTTGACGTGCCGGACGTTCGCCTGACTCAGAACCAGCTTGTTGAAGGGGATGTCGCGCGAGGCGCTGAGGGTGATTTTCTTGGACTTCGTCATGGGATTTCTCCGCGACGGGCGGTCACGAGACTCTCTCTGACCTCCAGACCCGTCACGAAAACCACGGCCCACCTCTCACTCTCCTTCATCGATCGGCTTGACCAAAGGGGACCGGGCAAAGCGACTTCGGAACCCGCTACCTCAGCTGCAGACCATCAGCGCTAAGGCCGCCCAATGCGGGGCAGGACGATCGTCACGTCGCGGTTGCCGGAGGGCGCGAGCTTTCGTTGCAACCAGGTCGGTCCTTCCAGAAGAGCGCGCCTGAACGTGCGCCAATAGCCGTCCTGGCCCATCAATCTCTTGGCGCGCGGCACGCTCGATGCGTCAGGCGTCGGATAGTAACGAACCTTGTCTGCTTTTCCGTCCGTGGCCGCTTTGAAGATCGTCTTGGCGACCTGTTCGGGCGTGAACCCTTTCACCTCGGACTGCAGGTCGCTGAACTGCTCCCAGAGCGGATGGTAGGAGTCAGGCATCGTCTCCGGCGCGTCGAGCTTGCTAAAGATGTCGGTCGCGATAAAGCCGGGCAGCACCGCCTTGGCATAGAGGCCGACGACCTCGAGCTCCACATTCAAGCCCTCGGTCAAAGACATAACGGCGCCTTTCGAAGACGAGTAGACCGCGTTGAAGGGATAGCCATTGTCGGCCGAGATCGAGGCGATGTTGATAATGCCGGCCTTGCCTGGTCGGTCCGTAGCGGCACGCTTGAGATGCGGCAACGCCGCCTGCGTCACGGCAATCAGTCCGAAGACATTGACTTCATACTGGGCGCGGATCTGCTCCATGCTGACGGCTTCCATCGGGCCCATCAGGCAGTAGCCCGCATTGTTCACCAGGACGTCGATCCGTCCGAACGCCTCCGTGGCCTCGGCCACGGCGCGTTTGATGGATGCGGGATCGGCCTGCTCCAGATAGACCGAACGAACATTGGGCAGGTCGGCGAAGGGTTCTTCATTGCGCCGGGTCGTGGCGACGACGCGCCAGCCCTTCCGGGCGAAGCGATGGACGGTCGCCTCGCCGATACCGGAGGACGTACCGGTGACGAGGACGACGGGCGATGCCGAGGATGGATGAAGTTTTGCCATAGGGGTCTCCGTGTCTGGATGTGATGGAGATAACATTATTGACTGTGGAGTATGGTCCATGGTCAATAGTATTTTTGATGATACTTGATTTAACCGTCCGGAGGCCACGACGATGCGGATGAAGGCATTTTGCGAAGCGACGGGGCTGACGCGCGATACCGTCAATTTCTATGTGCGTCTGGGATTGATCGAACCGGCAGGCAATGGGTCGGCCACGAACAGCTATCGCGATTTCGACGAAGACCAGGTCGAGGCCGCGCAGATGATTACTATGGCGAAATCGCTGGGGTTTTCCTTGAACGAGATCAAGCATCTGGCTGAGCGATATCGTTCGGCAGATATGGACACTTATGCCCAGGCGAGCATTCTACGTGAGCAATTGGTGAAGTTGGAAGAACGCCGATCCACGCTTGAGGCAATGGAACAAGCCTTAAATGCGAAGCTAGCGAGGATCGAAGCGAAGACGGAAACGCCAGTCGGTGAGATGCCAGCGGCCTGAGCCGCCAGCTTTCCACGAGTGCTAGCGTGCGGCCTCCAGAAGCTTCTTTGCGCGAGTCTCCATGGTGAGCCTCGCATCCTGTTGCGGCTTCGAGCGGGCGACGGCGGTGATGCCCTGGACGAAGTCGAAGACGCTCTCGGGTGGACGGCCTTCCTCGGCTAGGACGGTCTCGACAATCTTGCCGGTCTCGGCTTTCGAAAATCCGCGTTTGCGCAGGAAGTCGGTGCGATCCTCATCGCTGCGCGCGACGATCCGTTCACGTGCGGCCCGAATGCCCTGGATGAAGGGCTGTGGTGAGGAGTCGGCAAAGTTGACCAGTGCCGGTGCCGCCTCGTGCGCGAACCGGCCCGCAGCATATTTGGAATGCCGGATCGTGATCTCCTGGAAGTCCTCGACGCCCCAGAGATTGCGGTTCTGGCAGACGGCGCGCAGATAGAAGCTCGCGATGCCGAGTGTCTTGGCGCCGACTTCCGAGTTCCAGCAGTAGAATCCACGGAAGAAGAAATCGGGCGACCCGTCGGGCAACGTGCCTGCCTCGATCGGGTTCCTGTCGTCGACCAGGAACAGGAAGACGTCGCGGTCGGAGGCGTAGAGCGTGGTCGTGTCCTTGGTCACGTCGACCATCGGGTTGTAGACGCCGGTCGACCAGTCGAGCACGCCCGGCACCTTCCAGCGCGTGTCACCGACGCCGTCGCCGGCGATGCGCTGCACGGCGGAGACGAGTTCATGATCGTAGATGCGGCCATAGTCCGGGCCGGTGACGGCGCGCAGTTCCGTGCACCCATTCGCGACCTCCATCGTCTTCACCTGCTCGGCGCGGTGGTTGGTGAGGCCGTATTGCAAATTGATCCCGGCGAGCGGCGCAGGGAGCTGGCGCAGATAGGCCGCCGGAGCGCCGACAAGGGACGCGAGCTGCCCGAAGCTCCAATGTGTGGGCGCAACTGGCGTTTCGGTGTCGGGCAGGACGAGCGCCAGCTTTTCCGGATCATCGCGATGGGCCTCGACGCGGATCGCCGCGCTCTCCATTGTTCGTGTTGTGCTCCGTTCGGCGCGGCCCTTCACCGAAGCGAAGAGGTCCGAGAGGGAGAGATACTTCTCGTCGTCGGGCCGGGAAAACCATTCGGACGATACCCGCCCGTCGTGTCCGCCGCGGGATACATCCACCTTGTAGCCTCCGCTCTCGGGGCGGCCGTTCATGATCTCAATCGCTGTCATGGCTGATCTCCATGACGGGCGGTCCGAGAGCCTCTCTCTCGACCTCCAAACCCGTCACGGCGACAGCCGCAGGCCTCTCACTCTGGCCGCTGCATGACATGGCGGCCTGACTCTGTACCGATGCGCAGCACCCTGCGTCAGGGATGGACGCCCGTCAGGGGGAAGACCCGATGGGGCTTCCGCTTCGCCGACAGCCTGGCCCGCAGGGGACGCCTGTCTACCTCCTTCGATGATACTAAACCTCTCAGCCTGGGCGTTGGAGTTTGAGGTTTCGTATCACTTCAGGCCCTGTCCGAAGCGCGTATACAGATTTCGGACACGATTCTTGCAATCCGTCCGAAATAGTACTACATATTTCGGACATGACAGCCATCGTATCAGACTTGAAAACCGCGATCCTGAAGCGCATCGACAAGGGTGCGACAAGAGGGGTTTGGACGCCGCGAGATTTCCTTGATCTTGGCGCGCGCGACGCAGTGGACAAGACACTGCAGCGGCTGACACGCGCTGGAAGTCTGCGACGGGTGGATCGGGGGCTGTACGACAAACCGTCATTCAACATTCTGACGCAGAAAAGCAATCCTCCCGACCCAAGACAGGTTATTGAGGCCATCGCTCGTCGGGACCAGATCCGCGTACTCGTTGACGGCATGACTGCCGCCAACGATCTCGGACTTACGAATGCGGTTCCTGCAAAAATCGTCGTGCACGCGGACACGCGGCTCAAGTCGGTCTCGCTCGGCCAACTTGGAATCACGTTCAAGCCGACCGCTGCGAGCAAGCTGTACTGGGCCGGTCGGCCGGCCATGCGCGTCGTCCAGGCATTGCATTGGCTACGGGACACGATGGGTCACGTAGATGAGGATGCAGTTCTTAAGCGGCGGCTGGCCGCAATTCTTCAGCACCCAGAGAATGGACAGGCGATCCGGGAAGATCTGCAGGCGGGATTGTCGACCTTGCCAAGCTGGATGCAGACCTTCTTGCGGCCGATGTTGAAAGAACAGGCCGACACATGATGAACTCTGCATTCGATCAGGTCATCGCAGCAGACGATGAGACACGTCTGGGTCTATATACGACGACTGCCCAACGGCTCGGTACGACACCCCAGAACGTCGAAAAGGACTTCTGGGTTTGCTGGACCCTTGATGCACTCTTTAACGGATTGGCAGACCGGCCACGCTTGCTGTTCAAAGGCGGAACATCGCTCTCCAAAGGGTTTGGCCTGATCAAGCGCTTCTCGGAAGATATCGATGTCACTGTCTTCCGTGACGATCTGGGAGAAGCAGCTTCTATCGCGGAACTGGAAGCTCTCAGCGGTAAGAAACGCGGCAAAGCTCTCGATGCGATCAAGGCGGCGTGCGAGACTTACATCAATGGCTCATGCCTGGCGGACCTGTCCGAGATCATAGGCGAAACGGCCAAACGCAATCAGGTCAGCACGGAAAAGCTCCGCATTGAGCCTGACCCCGAAGACAGTCAGGCGCTCTATGTGCGTTATCCGACCGCAACGCCGGAGGATGCTTATGTCGGCAAAGCCGTAAAGATCGAGTCCGGCGCGAAGTCCGCTCTCGATCCCAATTCGGATCGCGTCATCCGACCGTATCTAGAAAGCGACATCCCAGATATCGACTTGGGCGTCGGTAACGTCACAACGGTCGATCCGGAACGGACCTTTTGGGACAAGGTCGTGATCCTGCATGGGCTGCGGCGTTGGTTCGACAATCGCGGAGAACTCAAAGGAAACGGCCAACGGGTCTCGCGCCACTACTACGATCTACACCAACTGTTGGCTTCGGATACCGGTCGAAGGGCGTTGAAATATCGCGAACTGGGTGCCGACTGCGTGGCCCATGCCCGGATGTTCTTCAATCGCCCAGCCTTCGATCTTGCGACGGCAACGCCCCCCACATTCTCGCTTCGCCCCGAAGGCAAGATGCTCGACGACCTAAGCCGTGATTATCGCGCCATGTCGGGCATGATCTTCGGAGACGCTCCGGACTTTGAAGGGATTATCGCCGATATCATTGCACTTGAGACGACTCTGAATGTTGCGGCGGAAGGAGCTGAAGAAAGCGACGGCCAGAAACATGGCTAAGAAGACAAAAGGCCCGAAGCCACGCCGTGATCCTAAGTCATCGTCCAAACCGACCAAGGCTGCATCCAGAGCTGGATCCAATGCAGGCCGGGGTTTTCGTTACCAGGATGCCGTGTCCGCTTGGTTGGCGATAGAAATATGGGCTGGTCAGCGAGCGCCCGCCATCGTGATCCCGGAAGGTGGTGACGACATTGAGCTGCGTGGGGAAGAAACAAGCTTTGTCCAGGTCAAGAGCCGACGGGAACACCTCGGGGACCATACGGAAGGCGAAACGGTTGGACACATTGAGGACCTGTGGAAGCGGTCGCTTGGCTCCGCACCGCAGCCGCAGCGACTGGAGCTCGTTCTTGAGCGCGAAGTGGCGGGCCTGGTTCCCCTCGACGGCCACCCTGCAGCTCGTTTGATCGAAGGTCCGATCCGCACCAAGCTTGCAAAGTTCAGTGGACCCTCTGATCTTCTCCCAAGAACTTCGATCATCGTCACGACCTCACCGCAGGAATTGGCGATCAGCCTGATCGTAGATCGGTTGGACTGCGCCCCGATCGCAGCGCAGATGTGCTTTGCCGATCTGCTGGTCCGCGTGGGTGCCTTGGCAGACGCCAATGGCCGGTTGGCGCCGGAGAACTATCGTGGCTTTTCGATCTCCGACACCGACACGTCAATCCGCGACGTCTTGGCTGCTATCGACATCGACGCGATCGATCGCGCCCTCAGGGATGGCGTCTGCGAACCGGTAGATTTCCTTACGCCTCTCAACGATCCGAACTTCTATCTCGGGGTCGACGTCGAACCCGGTCACATCGCGGCAGGTTTGGTGGCCGAACGCCCCCGAAACAGGTCGGCTTTGGTGCAAGGTATTGAACAACGCCGGGCCGCGTTGATCGTCGGACCGTCAGGGGCCGGAAAATCCGCTTTAATGTGGGAAGCCGCCAACACGTTGCGCCATACGGTGCGGTGGTTTCGTATCCGTCGTCTGAGCGCTGAGGATATTCCATCTCTGCGCCAGTTGATCCGGACGTTTCGCGCGTCAGAAGACAGTCCCCTGGGTTTTGTCATGGATGATGTTGGCCGGAACGGGCCGGAAAGCTGGGGCGCCTTGCTCAAAGAAGCGATGTCTGTACCTGGCGTCGTCCTGCTCGGTTCGGTCCGGGAAGAAGATATCACGCTGATTGCCGAGCGCGCCCGTGCAGCCGAAATACGCGCCGATCCCGACGATGAACTCGCAGAACGACTCTGGCGAGAACTGCGCGAAGCTGAAATGACGAACTGGGCGGGTTGGCGCGAGCCGTGGAAGATGAGCGATGGCCTTCTTTTAGAATATGTTCATATCCTGACGCGCGGACAGCGAATGCACGAACTTCTCGCTGACCAGGTTGCGGCCAGGATTTCAGATCCGAAGCGTTCCCTCGAACTTGATATTTTGCGATCTGGTGCCTGGGCAGGCGCAGCGAATGCTGAAGTTGATGCATCTCGATTGGCGCGCGCGCTCTCAGTCAGTGAGGCTGATCTGTCACGCGCCCTACAGCGCCTCATCCAAGAGCATCTGATCCGCTCGCCTGCACCAGGCGCGATCACTGGCCTACACAGGCTTCGATCTGAAGAATTGCTGCAGCTCACACACCAGACAACATTGCCGACCCTCGAAACGAGCTTCGAGCGGACGGTTGTAAGTGTGCCCGCCACCGATCTCGCGCCCTTGGTCTCGGACGCGCTATCAGAGCGGCGTTTACCTGTTCCGGCAGTGCTCGATGGCTTAACTGCCCGCTTGGAGGGCGAACCGGATGCGCGGGCGTTGGCTTCAGCCCTCCGGGGGCTGGGTTCGGGCCGCGTTTCTGCGGGTGTCGACGAATGGCTAAACACGCCTGAAGCGCGTGCGTTGCCACGAACGCAAGTCGGCAGCGCGGCAATGTTCGGGATTGCGGATATTGATCTGAGTGGTCTCAGCATCATCACGGAGGTCCAGGCTGCAGCGGATCGACTTTCGCAGATCAAAGGTTCGCCGGAAGATGACCCTCGCCGACTGTTGATGGAGCGTATGTCACCCTCCGTTTTGTCAGTTCTGATCGAGACAGCGGATTTGGCGAGCTTAGATGAGATTCTCGCAGCGTTGGTCGGAATGCCATTGCCAGCCGCGGTGCGGACCAGTCTCATGCAGGCTCCAGAAGACCTCTTGAATGCCAATCTCGATCTCTTGGTGTCTCTAATGGGCACCTTGTCTGCCCTGGATCGTGAGATCGCTAGTGATTGGGTCGCCGAGGCCGGACAAGAGGCGCTGTTCGCACGCGTTCAGGCAGAGACAGCTTGGGCCGGGCCCTTAACAATCGAAGATGCCGATGATGGAGTGATCGTCCGTTGCGATCTTTGGTACGTTGCCGGCTCTGTGCAGAACAATCCGCACGACGCGGTTGTAAGCCTGTGTGAGCGGATACTGGCGCTGTGCCCGTCGGCTGACATTGCGGTGTCTAACGCTATTACCGCAAGTGGCGAATTGGCTGGCCTTGCCCAGTTGCCGCTCGCAACAAAGCGGATTCCCCGAGAAAATCTTCCCCCACCGTCAGTTCCTCAGTGGAACCGGCGGTGGGGTGACCTGGTTTCCCGCCGCGTCGCCGCTCCGAGCTACAGCGACTATCTTGCCAGAGGCGTGGCAATTCTCGATGCCCTTGTGCCGACTATGGAGAAGGTCTTCGACGCGCATTTTCGAGGAAAGGATGCACTCGGCAACCTCGCCGACAAGCTGAATTCACTCAGTGCGGATACTGAAGCGCTGACGCCACCGGCACTTTCGTCTTTTGACGCATCAGGCGATGGGAGCCGAGAGGCGAACACCGCGGTCACCAAATTCCAGAACATCCTGCACAGCGTCAGCGTGAATCTCGTCAAGAGGTTCGCACTATTGCCAGATCGGGCAGGCGCCTACATTGCGTGGCTGAACGAACTTATCTCCGATATCGATACGGCCGTCGCCGAAGAGCCTTGGCAGCTCATCGGCGATGCGCCTCCGGCAACACTCCAACGGCTCAAGACCCTCTTAGAGACAATTCGGCTGCTCGCCGGCGAAGCACATGAGAGACAGGAGCCGCCGGTGGCTACTTGGGCGGCGCGCGGCAAAGGCGCGCGAATAGGCAACTCTGTTCGGCTCGTTTCCCTCACTGCCAAAGCTGCCGGGGAAACACGACTAGCTCAGCGAAAGACAGAAATTGAGCGCTTGGCAGAGGACGCCGGGATCGTTGCACAGTTCCATCTTCGCGTTAACGCCAAGGGTATTCTACCGTGGCCACCGGCAGACGTTCTCGCGCTGTTGCCCGCACCCGACATTGCTGATGCGGTGGTCGCACTCGCCGAACAAGCCGAACTCGTGCGGTCCTTGGTGGACTCATCGATCCACCTTACAATACTACCTACCATTGAGGATGTCGCGTTCCCGGCGCTCGCAAAGGCGGGCCACCAGACCCTCTTTCCTGACATGGAAAGCGCTGCCCTTTGGGTCGAGCAACTCGGATTGCCACAAGCTCCATCTGCTATGGCCAGGACGTTCGGGGAGCTGCTGAGCCTTGCCAGCGAACTCGGGGCAATGGATCAAAATCACCTTGGGGCTGAGGGTCGTCCCGAAGGTGAAGTCCTTGCCCGTAGAAGCCTCGAGACCGCCTTCGCAGGAAAGGCCGAAGAATTGACCAGACGGCTCCCTGCCTCTGACACAGCCTTGAACTCGGACGTGTTCGAATTGATCGACCGTCTGCGAACTGGGGACATTGATTTTGCCGCAGAAGCGCAAGCTGCGATTGGCGGAGCTTCAAGCAATAGCGCTGAGACAGCGGGGTATTTGTCCCTGCTTTTAATGTCCGCTGAAATCGACAGCATTTCGGTCGAAGGGCAATCGTCCGGACATGCCCAAGCGACCTCATCCGAGCAAGCTGGCGATGGCTAAGAACAAGAACAGAGATGATTTCACGCCTGCGACCAAGCGGGCCATTGAGCGACAAGCCCGCGGTCATTGCTCTAATCCGGCATGCCGCCGTTTGACCCACGCGGCCACCTCTGACGGCGCCGGTGAAATCAATATCGGTCAAGCCTCACATATTTGCGCCGCCGCGCCGGGCGGCCCCCGGTATGACCCGAACATGACCCCTGAAGAGCGTCGGGCCGCCGAAAACGGTATCTGGCTCTGCGACGTACACGGGCGCGCTGTCGATGCTCCGGACTCGAAATTCACCGTTGCGGAATTGCGCGACTGGAAAAGGCAGACGAACGAGGATTCGTGGCGCAGCGTGATGCACAACGTGCCGTACGGGCCTGAAATGCAAATGCCGGCGCCAGACGAATTGCTAGGCCGACTTCGAGCAGCTGCTGCGGCGGACCTCGCCGTGTTCCGTCGAACAGCCAAATGGCCTGGCACAAACGTGGCGCTTACGCTGACATTAAAGGTGAAGCATGTGGACGAGGCGCTTAGTACGCGTGCGCTTGCGAATGCGGTGACCACATTGGATGACCTAATCCTTATTGCGGCACCCGGAATGGGAAAGACGACAACTCTCTTTCAGGTCGCCGATGGTTTATTGGAAATCGGCAATGGAACGCCGCTTATCGCGCCGTTGGGAGATTGGGCCACCGAAGGCGGCGCGTTGCTCGCATCCTTGCTGAAACGCCCCGCGTTCAACGGAATTTCCGAGCAGGATTTTCGCGCCGTCGCGGCGAACCCCGGTGTCGTTCTGCTTCTTGACGGCTGGAATGAACTGGATGCCGCCGCACGCGAACGCGCACGCGTGCAAATCAAAGCTCTCAAGGCTGAATTGCCGGAACTCGGTCTTGTCATTTCCACGCGCAAGCAGGCGCTCGACATTCCGTTCGGCGGGACGCGCGTTGACTTACTGCCGCTTGATGACGAGCAGCAAATGGAGATCGCGCGCGGCTTGCGGGGCGAGGTTGGCGCACAGCTCGTCGATCAAGCGTGGCGGACAGCGGGTGTCCGGGATCTTGTAACCATCCCACTCTACCTCACGGCACTTCTTTCGCTGCCAGAGGGCGCGCCTTTTCCGACAACAAAGGAAGAAGTGCTGCGGCGCTTTATTGCTGCGCATGAGCAGGAAGCCCGCTGCGCGGCGGCGCTTCAAGCCGTAGCAGTCGGCTTCCAACAGGAATATTTGGATGGCCTCGCCGTATTCGCCACAACAGCGGCCAACACGGCAATCACGGACAGCAATGCGCGCACATCGGTCGCTGACACAGCTCGGGTCCTGGTTAACGACGGACAAATCACCATCTCCGCACAGCCCGACCTGTTGCTCGACACGCTTGTTAGCAACCATGTTCTGACGCGCTCCGGCGATACACCGGGTTACTCGTTTCAGCACCAGCAGTTTCAAGAATGGTATGCTTCGCATTACGTCGAACGACTGATGCTACAGGCCGTCGGCGATCCAGCAGCACGCGAGAAACTGAAGGCCGACGTGCTCGATCAGCGCCCGTGGGAAGAAGCGGTCCTGTTCGCAGTAGAACGATGCGCACGCGGCGACGTCGTCCATAAGGCCGCATCCAGTGCCGCCATACGCGCAGCTTTTGAAGTCGATCCCATGCTAGCTGGCGAGATGATCTTCCGCGCCACCGACGAGGTATGGGCACCGATCAGCTCTGAAATGAGGAGCCTCGTCGAGCAGTGGCACGCGCCAGGAAAGGCAGACCGTGCGGTGCGTTTCATGATCGCATCCGGCAGGCCGGAATTCAGCGATCTTGTTTGGCCACTTGTCACGCATGTGGACGATCAGGTGCATCTGCGCGCGCTCCGAGCGGCGAAGCAATTTCGCCCTTCTGTGCTTGGGGGCGACGCGCCGACGCGAATTGCATCTTTGCCATCGGAAATCCGCAAGCATGTATTGCATGAAATCGCATCGAACAGCGGAATTGACGGCCTCGATCTTGCGACCGCAATCGCGAAGAGTGACAGCGAGCCGGAAGTGAAGGCGACGGTTGTCGATGCACTCTCATTTCGACGGGCGGACCGTCATGTCGCTGACTTACTAAAGGACGCAGGCGACGCGACCTATGATATCCTCGCCCAAAAGGGTCATCTCGACGACATTGCAGTTGATGCTGTTCGGCAGGCACTCCAGCGAGCGCGTGAACGGCGCAGGGCCGCTGGAACATCACACACAGAACGACTGCGTAGGCTTGTTTATTCGCCGGGCGGAGATGACTGCGAGACCCAGGTTGTTGGGATCGTTGGTGAGATGGAAATCGACCGTAAGCGCGATGGCGAACTACAACTACTGTACGAAGTGCGAAGACGCTATCCGGAGGCGCTCGCTGACGGCTTGCTGCGTCGCTTGCACGAACGCCGCGATCTTTTCTACGGTGCCGACAATATTCTTGCGGCCGCCGGGTTTGCCCTTGAGGACGACGCACTGCTCGGGATCGCCCTGGAAGAAACAAGCCGCCACGACGATCGCGCTGAGGCCGCTGCTTCAGTGCTCGGACCAAACGCTGTTGGCCGGCTGATTGACGCTTATCTAGCCGCTGGGAAAGTCGTGCGCGACGCGAGCGGCAAATACGATCAGGCTGCGGGTGATCGCTATCACAGTCTGCGAGACCGTATCGGCCACACGCCGGGTGCGAGTTTGGTGGCCGCTGTTCAGGCGAGGGCGGCAGATGCCGATAATGAGGAAATCGTCCAGCTGGCCGGGCTTTTTTCCCGCGAGACCAACGGCGACGAAGAACGGGCGAGACCCTTTAGTGAAGAAGCCTTGGCTGTAATCGGTGCGCTGGCGTGCGAATGGGCTGAGCGCATGCTCGCCGATGAGGATGAAAAGCGCTGGCGCGTAGCTACCATTGCAACCATGATGAGCCGCGCACCGTCCGTCGCGCATCTTCCACTCTTGAAGAGAATGCTTGACGACAATTTACATCGCTACGGGGCATTCCGCGAAAAAGCTACCGCGAGCGGCTGGAAGGATCGCGACGCTGTGCACGAAGCTCAAACTCCTCATATGCACGAGTACCAACGGGCGTTCTTGGCAATCAAAGCGCCGGAGACCGCAGCGTTGATGCATGAATACCTGACGGATGAGCATTTTGGCGAGCTTGCGGCGCGTGTGCTGGCCGCCCAGTGGTCTGAGGCAAATGAACCCAAAAACGACAAGAAGTTCCTGATCAGCTTAGACTTCTCGCGCGTGGAAACGCGCCGGGAAGCCCGCGCCGCCGATCCCGCCGCGACATCGAGCGAGGCGGAGGCGATCTTCGGTGCAATCGACACCCTAATTGTCGATGGTTCGTCGGATGCGCAATTGAGGCTGGCGGTCGCGCTTGGCATTGTGGGATCACGGTTGCCCCACGGCCAGCGTGACGCGACGATCCGGAAGCTCATTTCTCTCGCGCCGAGGCAGGCGCGCGCAGCCTTATTGCTGTCGCTGGTCCTCGCTGGCGAGGACATTGACATCAAGCTCGTGGCCGACGGCATCGCTGAGACCTTTGAGGCGGCCAAGAAGGAGACCTGGATTCTGACACAGAGCGACGCGTATCAACTACGCGATTGGTTGCGCCTTTTGCCGTTCGCCACGCCTGTCACTGATCTGCCCGCCATCGCGCGCGGCATGCCGGACGAGCAGCGCCATCCACAAATGCTCGAAGAGATGGTCCGCGGACTCGGCAGTTCACCCTCGGACGACGCAGAAGACGTGGCTTTCACGCTCGCCGAAGATGACCCGCGTCTCTACCAGAACCATGCGTGGCGCGCGACCGCGCTGAGCTTCGGCACCATATCCGCCGCCCGCCGCCTTATTGACTTGACCGTTAGCGGCGCGCTCGACGGCAAGTCATACGATGGATGGCATTGGCAACGCGAATTGGGTGGATTGATTTCGGAGTTCTTCGAGGTCCGCACCTATGTCTACGGCCTATTAGAGGATGGACCGACAACGAAGCAGCTTGCCTTGCTAGCTAGCGCAGTCGCCGAAGATCCTGACATAGACGGTGTATTGATGCTGATAGATTTCGAGATGAAATCTGGACGCTCGTTCATGACGCGGCAGTCGATACAAAGCGCTGTAACGGAGCACGTCCCGGCAGAGGACTGGGAGGGCGCTTACAATGTCGTACCCGTCTCAGCGGCCGAACTTCGTCGGAAGCTGCTGGCGATTACAAGCAGCGGCGGTAAGGATGATCCCGCCGCGCGCTGTCTCAACGTCATAGATAAGCTCCGGGACGAATACGGTGCTCCAGAATCGGAACCACGCCATCCGGATCTTGCGTCGGGACGCCCTTGGCCGATACTGACCCCTGACCCAGAAGCCAAGATTTGAGCTTATCCGTAGGCGCACGAGATAGCCGAAATAGAGGCTCCGAAAGCAAGCGTGTGCCCTATCTGTCGGCTTTCCTTTAACGACGCTGTCAGTCTATTCAGTCACAATCGACAAAATCTGTGATCGGCAGTGACTACTAACCTGGGTCTGCTTGCCGCAGCATATCGTTTATAGCGCTCTGTCTTTTTTGCCGATCCAGAGCATAAGTGTTCTGCGTCAGTTCCGCGCCTTCAAGCAGTGCGCTTATGTATCCGGCCACGGTATCGGCCGCCATGACGAGTACGCTATCGAGTGAGTGGATATATTTGCTCGTGATTGAGTGGGTCGCATGACCGAGAAGCGTGGCGATCGTGCTCTCGGTGAATCCTAGATCGTTCGCGATGCTGGCGAAGCTGTGTCTCAGAACGTGTGCGGTGAGGTCTGAAAGCTCGGAGTCACCGAACACTTTTCGCCATTGCCTGGGCAGACCGCCATAGGTGTCAGCGCCGCGCTTGCCCGGAAAGACGAATTCGCTCGTCGCCGTCTCGCGAAGCGCCTCCAGCAACTCGATGGCTGGCAACCCAATCGGTCGGATCGAAGCTCCTTCTTTTGAGTCCTCCAAGCGCAGACAGCTGTTCTCGAAATCCACTTCGCTCCATTCCAGCGAGATGACTTCGCCACGGCGACAGCCGGTTAAGGCCAAGAGGCGGGTGATGCCGACAGTCCATGCCAGGTCGGCGTCTTCCTCCGCTATCTTCAGCATACGTCCAAGCTCGCGAAATTCATCCTCGCTCAGCCTGCGATCTCTCACTTGATCCTTGGGCTTCCTAATCCCGTGAGCGACATTGTGTTCGATGATCCCCATACTGATGGCATAAGTGAGCATCGAGCCGGTGAGGCCTACACATTTGCTTGCCGTGCCTCGGCCGCCGCGCAAAATAGATTTACCGCGCTTCTTCGTTTTCTTCACCGCCTTCGTCTTCCCGGCGACAACGTCGTTCATCATTTTCGTCACATCGGCCTTAGTGAGGTCCTGAACGCGGCGCTGTCCTATCAGCGGTATAATGTGGCCACGCAGCTGGCCTTTGTTCACGTAGATCGTGGATGGTCGCTTAGGTCGACCGCCTTTGCCCATGATGAGGCCAGCGTCCATTGCTTCGATATAGCGGTCGGCAAGCTCACTGACTGTCATCGCGTTGCGGTCCGCCTGCCTGGCTTCGGCTGGGTTCTCGCCTTGTGCGATCTTGCCGAGTTGAACTCTTGCTTCCTTCCGTGCCGTGTCCGGCGTCCAGATGCCGTGAAGACCGATGCTGTAGCGGCGCGATCGACCGGCAGCCCGGTATTGGAGAACGTAGCTGCGCTTTCCTGACATGAAGACGCGCAGTCCGAAGCCGGGCAGTTCGTCATCCCAGATGACGTAGTCTTTTTCTCGGACCTCGGCCGCGTCCACGACGCGCTTGGTGAGTTTTGGCATGAGAAGTCGCACCTTTCCGGTCGGTCCCGCGTAAGCACTGCGTAAGCAGTAGGGCGGAAATCGCGACCTGCGTTTGGATAGAGACTTCGGCGGAGCGCTTTAGAAAAACAATGTGTTTCAACGCCTTATCGTATAAAGACGTGCTCTATCGCATGTTTCGGAAAGGTCGTAGTAGATCCTCCGAAGGCAGAGGTCTGAGGTTCGAATCCTCATGGGTGCGCCATTTCCTGTTTTCTATGTGAAATTCATACAGCTTCGCGCAACGCCGTGAGTAGAGCGCTTCGTGCCTCTGATCCCCCAACACTGCGTGATGCGACGGCATAGGAGCCTTTCATGGGCTCGCTCCACCGCTTAGACGAACGCAAACTGACAAAATTGCGCCCGGGGGGCGGCAGAGGTGGATTTATTAACTAAGCGCGGATGACATCCAGTCAGCCGCTTTGGTCCAAGCCGGATATGCTTCGAAAATCCCTTTGCGTCTGGCGGGTGTTTCTTCGTCGCGTCGCTGACCCCGGGGTTCGTGGCCCAGTCGATCCATACGGGCCTAGCGCGACGATCAATGCGACTATGCTCAGTCTGGCGGAGGTGAGTGTGATCTACATCAATGTGGCGAACCGCATCGTCTGGCGGATGACACATGCGCACCCGCTGATCTGGCGCGGGCGATCTCGTCCGATCCGCAATGGGCCGAGTTGGGTGCGTGTCTTGGCCCTTGCGATACTGGTCTTCAGGCTTTTCAAGCTGCTGACTAACGGCTTGTTCCGACACGAAGCGCTCTGGCTCGGATTGGGTGCGTCGATCCTTCAAAGCAAGATCAACCCAATTCTATTGGGTGGGCACGAGCGTCACAGGCTGAGCAGGCATCCGTTGGGGGCGAGCGAAAGCAACCAATGGTCGCGCCTATTCGGACAGCGTGCAAACGCTCACCTTCGAACGCGAATATTGGATCGGCGATTTTCGCGATCCTCTTTGCAGGCTGGTTCAGTGCTTCACGTTCCAAATCTGTTCGAGACCGGATACGATCACTCAATACACTCCAACGCTGCGGCGTGATGGGCCGCGAACCAAGGCACAAGACCGGGACATATCGCAATGGACGCCTCGTGGATCGATAAGTTCAACGGGTTAAGCCGCTTGCCGGAAGACATCCGCGCCGATCTTGAGGCGGGCAGCCAGATCGTATCGGTACCCGCTGGCACCCAGGTTTTCGCGCCGGGCCAGTCTGCGGACAACCTGCTGCTGCTGCTCGACGGGACGGTCCGGGTGCAGCAGAAATCCGAGACCGGGCGCGAGGTGTTTCTCTACCGCGTCCATGCGGGCGAAAGCTGCGTTTTGACAACGGCGTGTATGCTGGCCTTCGAAGATTACTCCGCCGACGGGATTGCCGAGACGGATGTTTCAGCCGTGGCAATCCCGCGCACGACCTTTGACGATCTTGTGGCGAAATCGCCGGTCTTCCGCGAATTTGTGTTTACTGCCTATTCGCGGCGGATCACCGATCTGTTCACACTGATCGATGACATCGTGTTCAAGCGGATGGATGTGCGGCTGGCCTCTCGCCTTTTGGAACTGTCCGATGACGACGGCGCGGTACATGCCACCCATGCCGTGCTGGCGACCGAGCTGGGGACGGCGCGCGAGGTGATCTCGCGCACATTGTCCGAGTTTCAACGCCGCGGCTGGGTCGAGCAATCCCGCGGTGAGGTGCGATTGACCGGGCGCGCCGCTTTGGACCGTCTGGTGCGGTCCTCTGGCGCGCAATCCTGATCCCCCGAAATCGCCATTGGTGACCTAGTCACCAAAGTTGTGCTTTGTGCCGTGCCATGGTCTGTCCATCGATTCTTGATGGAGGAAGCCATGACCACGAATATGGGAAAACTCGACCGCGCCCTGCGCCTTGTCGTTGCTGCCGGACTGCTCTTTGCGGCTTTCGTAACCACCTTTGCCGGGTCCGGTATTCTGTTCTGGGTGGCGTTGATCATTGCCGCGGTGTTCACCGTCACGGCCTTTGTCGGCACATGCCCGCTTTATCGGATCATCGGCCTTAAAACCTGTCAGGAGTGCTGATGTTCGAGACGGTCTTTACCCCGTGGCTGTCGCTGTCTGGCGGTGTTCTGATTGGCCTTGCTGCGACGCTGCTGATGCTGATCTTTGGCCGCGTCATGGGCGCGACCGGTATCCTGGCGGGCCTGTTGTACCCGGCCTCGCGCCAGGACTTCGCCTGGCGCGCGAGTCTGCTGGCGGGCATGGTCACCGGACCGGCCATCGTCTGGTTGCTCTTTGGTGAGATGCCTGCGGTCCAAGTGCCCGTCTCGACCGGTGCGCTGGTCGCCGGCGGTTTGATCGTAGGCGTGGGCGTGACCTTCGGCGCGGGCTGCACGTCCGGTCACGGGGTCTGCGGCATGGCGCGGCTCAGCCCGCGTTCCATCGTGGCGACGCTGATCTTCATGCCGGTAACCTTTGCCACCGTCTTCGTCATTCGCCACGTGATCGGAGGGTAGGGGATGCGGCTACTTGCAACCTATGTGATCGGTTTGATCTTTGGCCTGGGCATTTCGATCTCGGGCATGGCAAACCCGGCCAAGGTGCTGAACTTCTTCGATCTGTTCGGCCATTGGGATCCGTCGCTGATCTTCGTGATGGGCGGTGCGCTGATCACAACTTTTATCGGCTATAAGCTTGCCTTCGGACGCGAGGCGCCTGTGCTGGCCGATAGCTTTGCCTTGCCCACATCGCGCCTGATCGATGCCAAGCTGATCGGCGGCGCGGCGATTTTCGGGCTGGGCTGGGGCATTGCCGGGTTCTGCCCGGGCGGCGCATTGCCTGCCCTTGGCACCGGTCGGTGGGAGGTCTTTGCCTTCGTCGCCGCCCTGATCGCCGGGATCGTACTCGCAAAACTCATACAATCCGTCGCCGCGCAGCGGCCACAGGCGACGGGTTAAACAGTTTCTGGAGGAGGAAACGACATGACCACCTATCCGGTCCAAATGGACGTTAAGCCAGCGGTGCAGGCCTTCTTTGACGAGGCCACCAACACGATCAGTTATATCGTCAAAGATCCCACATCCGACGCCTGTGCGATTGTCGATAGCGTGATGGATATCGACTATGCTGCCGGGCGCATCACCTATGATCCTGCCGATGCACTGATCCGCCAGATCGAGGCCCAGGGCTTGCGCCTTGAGTGGATCATCGAAACCCATGTCCACGCCGATCACCTGTCGGCAGCGCCGTATATCCAAAGCAAGCTGGGCGGCAAAATCGGCATCGGCTCGAAGATCATGATCGTGCAAGACACGTTTGGAAAGGTGTTCAACGAGGGCACCGAGTTCCAGCGTGATGGTAGCCAATTCGATGCGCTGTTCGAGGATGGCGATACTTACATGATCGGCAATATGCAGGCCTTTGCCATGTATACGCCCGGTCATACGCCCGCCTGTATGGTCCATGTGATGGGCGACGCGGCCTTTGTGGGCGATACGCTGTTCATGCCCGATGGCGGTTCGGCCCGCGCTGATTTCCCGGGCGGCGATGCCGGTGTTCTGTATGACTCGATCCAAAAGGTGCTGGCTCTGCCCGACGCGATGCGCCTGTTCATGTGCCACGATTACGGCCCCAACGGGCGCGATATCGCCTGGGAGACAAGTGTGGGTGAGGAAAAGGCCCACAATATCCATGTCGGCGGCGGCAAGACGAAGGAGGAGTTCGTGAAATTCCGCACCGAGCGGGATGCGCAACTGGCCATGCCCAAGCTGATCATCCCGTCATTGCAGGTGAATATGCGCGCGGGCGAGGTGCCCAAAGATGACGACGGCAATCCGGTGCTGAAGGTGCCGGTCAACGCGCTGTAATCGGGTCGGGAGGAGAGGCCTATGGAACTCAGAAAGATATCCGCCAAAATCGCGGTCAGCCCGCAGATCACAGCCGAGGACATTCCGGCCATCGCGGCTGAAGGCTACCGCGCGATCATCTGCAACAGGCCCGACGGAGAGGGTGTCGATCAGCCCTCTTTCGAAGAGATCGAGGCCGCCGCGAAGGTCGCGGGGATCGATGTGCGCTACCTGCCCGTGAAAAGCGGTATCGTCGGGGATGACGATGTCGCGGCTTTCGGCGCAGCATTGGACGATCTGCAACGCCCGCTGGTCGCCTATTGCCGCACGGGCACCCGCTCGGCCACGCTTTGGTCGCTGCATGAGGCGAAGACGCGTCCGATGCCCGACATCCTCGCCGCAACCAAGGCCGCTGGCTATGATATGAACGGTGTCGCGCGGCGGATCGCGAATGGCGGCAAGACGCCGACCGATACCGGTGACGCGCAGTTCGATGTCGTGATTGTCGGCGCCGGGGCCGGGGGCATCGCGGTTGCGGCTAGCCTGAAATCGCGCAAGCCCGGCCTGAATATCGCGGTGATCGATCCGGCCGATATTCACTATTATCAGCCCGGCTGGACCATGGTGGGCGGTGGCATTTTCGAGGCCCAGACCACCGCCAAGACCATGGGCAGCTTGATCCCGAAGGGCGTTCACTGGCTCAAATCCGCCGTGGCTGCGTTCGAACCCGAGAACAACGCTGTCATCCTCGATGGGTGTCGCGTGGTGAAATACGACCGTCTGGTCGTGTGTCCCGGCCTCAAACTCGATTGGGGCGCGGTCGAGGGTCTGGAAGACACGTTGGGCCGCAACGGCGTGACATCGAATTACCGTTACGATCTGGCGCCCTATACGTGGGAGCTGGTGCGCGGCCTAAAAGAGGGGCGTGCGCTGTTCACCCAGCCGCCCATGCCGATCAAATGCGCCGGGGCGCCGCAAAAGGCGATGTATCTCTCGGGCGATGCTTGGCACCGAAACGGCGCGCTGAAACATATCGACATCCAGTTCATGAACGCCGGCGGCGTGTTGTTCGGCGTGAAGGATTACGTGCCCGCCCTGGAGCAATATGTCGAGAAATACGGCGCCTCGCTGAATTTCTTTCACAACCTGATTGCCGTCGATGGGCCCGCGAAAACCGCCACGTTCAAGGTCGCCAAACCCGACACTGAGCCAGCCGAGGTGACGGTTGAATTCGACATGATGCATGTCTGCCCGCCGCAAACCGCGCCGGATTTCATCCGTGTCTCGCCGCTGGCCGATGCGGCGGGCTGGGTCGATGTTGATCAAGCGACGCTGCGCCACAAAAGCCACGACAATATCTGGTCGCTCGGCGATGTGATGAATGCGCCCAATGCCAAAACCGCCGCCGCGGCGCGCAAACAGGCGCCGACGGTGGCCGACAACATCGTTGCCGATATCCGCGGTCGTTCGGCCGTGTCGCAATATGATGGCTACGGCTCCTGCCCATTGACGGTGGAGCGGGGCAAGATCGTGCTGGCCGAGTTTGGGTATGGCGGCGCGTTGAAACCCAGCTTTCCGACCTTTCTGCTGGATGGCACGAAGCCCAGCCGCGCCGCCTGGTTCCTGAAGGAAACCCTGCTGCCACCGATCTATTGGAAGGCGATGCTGCGCGGCAAGGAATGGCTGGCCAAGCCCGAAAAACTGAAGGTCGCTGCCGAGTAGTCCGGCGCGATGATCCTCAAACTCGCAGGCGGCGCATTGGGCGCTGTCTGCCGCCTGCGTGCTGGACGATGCCATGATTGACCACCTGCGGCGCCACATCCCCGTGCTGGATTGGGGCCGCCGCTATAACCGCACCGCGCTGTCCAATGATCTGATCGCCGCGCTTATCGTCACGATCATGCTGATCCCGCAATCGCTGGCCTATGCGATGCTGGCCGGTCTGCCGCCTGAGGCCGGGATATATGCCTCCATCGCGCCGATCATCCTCTATGCGATCTTTGGCACCAGCCGCGCCTTGGCGGTTGGTCCGGTGGCGGTTGTGTCGCTGCTGACAGCCTCGGCACTGGGGCAGGTGGCCGACCAAGGCAGCACCGGCTATGCGGTCGCCGCGCTTACGCTGGCCTTCCTGTCGGGCGCGCTGCTGCTGGCGATGGGGGTGCTACGGCTGGGTTTCTTGGCCAACTTCCTCAGTCATCCCGTCATTGCGGGCTTTATCGCGGCCTCTGGTCTTCTGATCGCCACGAGCCAGCTGAAGCATATCCTCGGCGTCGAGGCCCACGGCCATACGCTGCCGCAGATGTTGGGCTCGCTCTTCGCGCATCTGCCCGAGATCCACGGACTGACCATCCTCATCGGCGTCTCAGCCACCGCCTTTCTGTTCTGGACCCGCACCTACCTGAAACCCACACTGAAACGGCTCAGCTTGCCGGATGTTTTCGCCGATATCCTGACCAAGGCTGGGCCCGTTGCGGCAGTGGTCGCAACGACCCTGGCGGTGTGGGCCTTTGATCTTGCCGGTCGCGGCGTGAGCATCGTCGGCGCCGTGCCGCAAAGCCTGCCGCCTTTCACGACACCCAGCCTCGATGCGGATCTGATACGTCTGCTGATCGTGCCGGCGATCCTGATCTCGATCATCGGATTTGTCGAAAGCGTCTCGGTGGCACAAACCTTGGCTGCGAAGAAACGCCAACGTATCGATCCGGATCAGGAATTGATCGGGCTGGGCGCCGCCAATATGGGCGCGGCCTTTTCGGGCGGGTTTCCAGTGACGGGAGGGTTTTCGCGATCCGTCGTGAACTTCGATGCTGGTGCGCAGACACCCGCCGCGGGGGCCTATACGGCCATCGGTCTGGCCATTGCGGCTGTCGCGTTGACCCCGCTGGTCTACTACCTGCCCAATGCCACACTTGCCGCGACGATCATCGTTGCGGTGCTGAGTCTGGTGGATCTGTCGATCCTGCAAAAAACCTGGACCTATGCGCGCGCGGATTTCGTAGCTGTCGCCACAACCATTGTTCTGACCCTTGGCCTGGGCGTTGAGATCGGGGTGGGGGCAGGCGTGGCGATTTCGGTTCTGCTACACCTTTACAAGACCTCGCACCCCCATGTGGCGGAGGTGGGGTTGGTGCCGGGCACCCAGCATTTTCGCAATATCCACCGCCATGCGGTCATCACCGATCCGGGTCTGGTCACCCTGCGTGTCGATGAAAGCCTCTATTTCGTAAACGCGCGCTTCTTGGAGGATCTGATCCAAAAGCGCGTCACCGAAGGCTGTGCCATCCGCCATGTGGTTTTGATGTTTTCCGCAGTGAACGAAGTTGATTTCTCGGCGCTGGAAAGCCTGGAGGCGATCAATCGGCGGCTCAGGGATATGGATGTCGGTTTGCATCTATCCGAAGTGAAGGGGCCGGTGATGGACCGGCTGAACAGCTCGCACCTGATCCGTGATTTGAACGGGCAAGTGTTCTTGTCGCAATATGATGCTTGGAAAAGCCTGACCCCGGCCTCGCCCTCGGATGCGGCAGCCTAAGGGGCGTGTAACTGCGATACAAATATCAATTGGTGGATGTCAAAGAGTTGGTTTTTGATCGCCGCGCACCGGTATCCTCAGACGCCGAAGATAGCACGTGATGGGCGAGGTTAATCAGAAAGTGGAGACGTTCTGACGATCTTCCAGGGGCATTCTTGCGCGTCTTCATAACAAGGATTTCTTCATCTGACATTGCGCTATGATCCATTGCCCTATGCAGGGAACGCAGCGATTGCGTGTCGCGCTAAGTGCCCTAGAACCAGCTCATCCTCCATGCCATCCAACCCGTTAGTCGACACGTCAGACCCATCCTCAAGCTATATGCATTCCATTCGGATCTTGGCGCATCCGCTGGCACAGGCGCGTGGTCTCATCTGTCTGCGGCGCGATCTTGGGGATGATCAGACGATCTGGTGACCCAGAACGATCTTGTCCGGGCCAATGGCGATCCGTTAAGCGGTGCGTACGGGCGCGGATCGATGCGCTACAAAAGCGGTATCAGACTGCGTTGCGCGAGCCCGCATCCGAGCCCTTCGCTCACGAGGACAAATTCCGACTTCCCTTTTCGGTGCAATTGCGGTGCTGTTGGGCGATAGAAGGGGGGCGCCATGGATATATCCGTTGCAGAGATCCGCAGCACATCGGAAGCAGCGCTTTTGGCCCACGGGGCTGGCGCGTTCCAAGCCGCTGAAGTTGCGCGCGCCGTTGCTCGGGCGGAAGAAACCGGCAATATTATCTGTGGGCTCTACTATCTGGAAAGCTATTGCACACAACTGGTCTCGGGCCGCGTCGATGGCCATGTAGACCCCGTCGTCTCGCAAGACAAACCAGGCGTGGTCAAAGTGGATGCACGGTTCGGCTTCGCCCAGCCCGCCTTTGCCCGTGGGCTGGACGCCGCTGTGTCGGCGGCGCGGGATTGCGGTGTTGCGATGCTGAGCGTGGCACATGCGCATACCTGCACCTCGCTGGGGTTCTTTACCGAACAAATCGCCGACCATGGGTTGATCGGGTTGGGCTTCACCAATGCCTCCGCGATTGTTGCGGCCCCCGGCGGCAAAGCTCCGGTTTTGGGCACCAACCCCATCGCGATGACCATTCCCGGGCCTGACAAACCCTTGATGCATGCCGATTTTTCGACCTCTGCCGTGGCGCTTGGCAAAATCACCATGGCCAAGGCCGCGGGCGAGCCGATCCCACTGGGCTGGGCCGTCGATGCCGAAGGGCAGCCCACGACCGATCCCGATGCTGCGCTAAACGGGGCGTTACTCAGCGCCGCTGGACCCAAAGGGTGGGCGTTTGGATTGTTGGTCGAGATAATGGCGGCAGGTTTAACGTCGTCCGTTAACTCTCTGGACGTAAAGGGTTTAAAGCTTCCTGACGGAGCGCCGCACGGATTGGGGCAGAGCTATATCTTGATTGACCCCAGCGCGCATTCGGGCTCGGATGTGATGGCCGAGCGTCTGGCGCGTGTCTCCGATGCCATTGCCGAAGATGGCGGTACAGGTCGTATTCCAGGCGCGGAACGCCCTCATCTGGACCCGGTCAATGTGCCCGATGCCCTTTGGGCGACGGTAAGCGCGCTGGCGCGGAACGCGCCATAGAACTCGACGCCGACCGTTCGCCCTAAGTATCAGCCGCGGCTTCCGAGACCGGGGCGTCCTTGGCCTCGGCCTCTTGTTTGGCGGCGGCGCGGCCTGCGAAATAGGCTGCACTCATCAAGATGGCAGTCGCGATCAATCGTATGGCCATTGCGTTACTCCGCGGCTGTGTCGGTTCGTTTCGGAAGTACCCAATCGGGGCGCACAAAGTGGCATGTATATCCGTTGGGGATGCGTTCGAGGTAGTCCTGATGCTCCGGCTCGGCCTCCCAAAAATCACCGACGGGCTCAAGTTCCGTGACGACCGTTCCGGGCCATAGGCCCGACGCGTTCACATCGGCAATCGTATCTTCCGCGATCGCTTTTTGTGCATCGTCGACATAGTAGATGGCTGACCGGTAGCTGAGGCCGCGGTCATTGCCTTGCCGGTTCAGCGTGGTCGGATCGTGGATCTGGAAGAAGAACTCCAGCAATTGACGGTAGCTGATCTGAGCAGGATCGTAGATAATCTCGATCCCTTCGGCATGGGTGCCGTGGTTGCGATAGGTGGCGTTGGGGACATCGCCGCCGGTATATCCCACGCGCGTTTTGGCGACGCCGGGCATTTTGCGGATCAGATCCTGCATGCCCCAGAAACAGCCGCCCGCCAGGACGGCGCGGTCAAGTTGATCGCTCATGTCAGGTCCTCCACTTGGTCGATATATGACGCGTAGCCCTCGGCCTCCATGTCATCGCGATGCACAAAGCGCAGCGAGGCGGAATTGATGCAGTAGCGCAAGCCGCCCCGGTCGCGCGGTCCATCGGGAAAGACGTGACCCAGATGGCTGTCGCCATGGGTTGAGCGCACTTCGGTGCGGATCATACCGTGGGAGCTGTCACGATGTTCGGTCACGTTGTCGATGGGTTTGGTGAAGGATGGCCAACCACAGCCGGACTCGTATTTGTCAGACGACGCAAAGAGCGGCTCGCCCGATACGATGTCGACATAGATCCCCGGCTCTTTGTTATCGAGCAATTCGCCGGTGCCCGGGCGCTCGGTGCCGTTTTGCTGAGTGACGCGGTATTGCTCGGGCGTCAGCGTCGCGATGACGTCTGGGTCTTTGGTGTAGGTGCGCATCTTATGGCCTCCACGTCTTGGTCCTTTGCCAAGATATGGGCGGTCGATGGCAGGATGTCCAACTTTTGGCCGCATAGAAAACGCCCCGGCCAATGGGCGGGGCGTGGAAAACGACGGGCCAGTAAGGCGTCAGCCGCCCCAGCTGCGCACCGGGCCACAATCCATGTGCACGAAGTTGGATCGCGAATACCGACCGACACCGCCAGCATTGCAGGCACGGGCGGCGTTGAACATTTGGCTGACGCTGCGCGATTGCATCTGCAAGTCAGCGGCCTCGCCAACCATATGGCGCGAGTTGCGTGCCACGCCCGACGACCGACTGCGCAGCATCGCGTTGGTCTCTGGAGAGCGATAGCCCGACAGGAGCGTATACGGCTCGGTCGTTTCCATCAGGTTGTGCGCCGCGGACATGATGTCCACAGTGCGCAGGTTGATATTGGTGACGCCATCGGTCCGCCAATCGCGCATGAAATAGTTCACTTCCTCAAGCGCGGGCGCGATATACTCACCCTCAACCCAGTAGATCATGTTCAGGCTTTCACCTGCGCGACCGTTATACATCCGAAGGCGCCGAACATCACCGGCCCCCCGCAAAAATCCCGTCGCATTTGCCATCACGGGTGCGGCCGCAACCGTGGTGACCGCGAACGCACGCAAAAGCGCGCGACGCGAAAAAGTCGTGTTCGTCATGGGTCGTCTGCCCCTTTGTCCTGCCCGTTCCATAAGCACCGCGACCACTTGTCCATGCGGTCATCACTAAATCGTGTGCCTCCCCAGGCGTCGTGTGATTTGAATGACACAAACGAAACTTTTCTGAAAGAGTCATTCCGCAAATCTCCCGTCACAATCCCCGATTTCGGCGAAATTCTGCCGGTTTGGCGAAATTTCGCTATCCAGGGCGGATGATTCACACAAATCACGAAAGGCCGTCCTGGCCGCAACAGTCAGGGAAACCACCGTTGCGGGAACCAAACTAAATCGAAAAACTTGATAAAATGTGAATGGACTTAACCACTTGTTCACGCAAGGATGATCGCTGTTGTGCACGCCGCGCTTTTTCAATGGGATGTCTTGATATGATGAAATTCGCAAAGCTCTCACTTTTGTCACTGGCCCTTGCCACGACACCTGTGATTGCAACGATGTTTGTACCTGTTCAGGCCGAAGCTCAGGCATTTTCGTCGCTGCGCCAAGCGATCGCTGAGGCATCTTCAACCGAGGAACAACTGGCCGCATTCTACCGCGAGCGCGATTTTCAGCCGATCTGGACCACCGCCGAGGCGGCTGATCGCCGTAATGCGTTGTTTACAGCACTATCCCGCGCATCCGATCACGGGTTGCCGACGCAACGGTATGACGCAGACGCGCTTCGTGCTGCGTTTGAAGGCGCAACCAACCCTTACATGATGGGTCAGGTCGATGTGCAGGCCTCGCTCCTATTCCTGCAATATGCGCAAGACATCCATTCCGGCTTCCTTGAGCCGGGCGATATTGTGGGTGACATCGTCCACACCTTGCCACGCCGCGATCCGCTGGAATTGTTCACCGAATTCGTTGACGCGAACCCCTACGATTATATCGGGACGTTGCCGCCGCAGCACCCGGAATACACGCGCCTGATGCGCGCGAAGCTGCATCTTGAAAACCTGATCGACCAGGGTGGCTATGGCCCGACGGTTCAGGTGGGCGCGCTGCGTCCGGGGGATACGGGCCCTGCGGTGGTCCAATTGCGCAACCGCCTGATGGCGATGGGTTTCCTCGATCGGTCCTCCACGGCGACCTTCGATGCGCGTTTGCAGCAGGCCGTGACCCAATTCCAGATCGCCAATGGTATTCAGCCCGACGGTGTTGCCGGTGGCGCCACAATGACAGCGATCAACCGCAGCGCGTCCGACCACCTGTCCGAGGTGATCTTGTCGATGGAACGTCAGCGCTGGCTGAACTTTGACCGTGGCGCGCGCCATGTCTTCGTGAACCTGCCCGATTTCCACACACGTGTCATCGACAATGGTGAGGTGACGTTCATCACCCGCTCCGTCATCGGGTCGCGCGAAAGCGATCGCCGCACGCCGGAGTTCTCCGATACGATGGAGCATATGGTGATCAACCCGTCGTGGTATGTGCCGCGCTCCATCGCGCGCGGTTACATTCCGTCGATCCTGGCCGGTGGCGCGAACCACCTGCAGCTTATGGCCAACGGCCGCCCGGTCAGCCGCGCCAATGTGGATTGGAGCCGCGTATCGGCGGGCAACTTCCCGTTTGATTTGCGTCAGCCCCCCGGGCCGCGCAACGCATTGGGTCTGGTGAAGTTCATGTTCCCCAACCAGTGGAACATCTACCTGCATGACAGCCCCGATCAACACCTGATGACGCATGAAGTCCGCGCCTATTCCGCCGGTTGCGTGCGTCTCGATGATCCGTTCGACTTCGCCTACCACCTGCTGGCCGCCCAGGAAGAGGACCCGGTCGATTTCTTCCACCGTGTCCTGGATAGCGGTCGCGAAACCCAGGTGAACCTGGTTGATCCAATTCCGGTCCATATCGTGTATTGGACATCCTGGGTCGACACCGATGGGCGCTTGAATTTCCGCAATGACCTTTATGGTCGGAACGCGCAGCTGCAGCGTGCGATCCAGAACCTGGGGGTGGAAATTCGCGGGGTGAACAGCTAAGTCAACCCTCAAATCGCGGGGATGGCATGGCTGCCTATACGATAAAAGACATTGCAGCGGCGCTTGGGGCAGAGGCTCTGGGCGCCGCTGATCTTTTGGTCAGTGGCGTGGCCGAGCCCGCCGCTGCGGGCCCCGATGATCTGGCGCTGGCGATGCGCTCTGAATTCGCCGATGGATTGGCGATGGGGCGGGCGCGCGCGGCGGTGATCGGGGCGGATATGGATTGGCAGGCGCTGGGATTACAGGCCGCGATCATCGCGCCACGCCCGCGCTATGCCATGGCCGGTGTCACGGCCGCGATGGATCCGGGCCCCGCCTTGCCTGAGGGCATCCATGGCAGCGCGGTGATCGATCCAAGCGCTGTGATTGGCCCGCATGCGCAGATCGGCCCGTTCGTCACCATCGGCCCCGGCGCTCGGATTGGCGCCAATGCGCGCATCGCGAGCCATAGTAGCATCGGCGTGGGCACGGTGATCGGAGCGGATGCATTGATCCATGAGGGCGTGCGGATCTGCCATCACGTCCGCATCGGTGATCGGTTTATCGCGCAACCCGGCGCCGTGCTGGGCGGCGATGGGTTCAGCTTTGTGACCCCGGAAAAATCGCAGGTCGAGGCGGCGCGCGAAAGCCTTGGGACGGCGCAGAATGCGAGCACCGACCAAAGCTGGACTCGCATTCATTCACTCGGCTCGCTGATCATCGGCGACGATGTGGAGGTCGGCAGCAACGCCGCCATCGACCGCGGCACCATCGCCAATACCGAAATCGGGAATGGCACGAAGATCGATAACCTCGTTCATATCGGGCACAATTGCCGTATCGGGCGCGATTGTCTGATCTGCGGGCAAACGGGCTTTGCGGGCTCGGTCCAGATGGGCGACCGCGTGGTGCTCGGCGGCAAATGTGGGGTCAGCGACAATATCACCATTGGCTCGGATGTTGTGGCGGCGGGATCGTCGAAATTGTTCACCAATGTGCCGTCGGGCCGCATGATCATGGGCCATCCAGCGGTCAAAATGGATCTGCATGTTGAGATGTACAAAGCGCTGCGTCGCCTGCCGCGGCTTGCCCGTGCCGTCGCGGAGCTACAGAAAGCCGTTTCCAAGCCCGACAAGACACCTTAGATGATCCCTCAAGATGGGAAGGGATCACGACATGGGCGACAGTGTTCACGACAAGATCATTACAATCATCGCGGAACAGGCGGTGTTGGAACCGAGTGACGTGACCACGGATGCCTCGCTTGAGGAGTTGGGAATCGACAGTCTGGGCCTGGTCGAGTCGATTTTTGCCATCGAAGAGGCCTTCGATATCCAAGTGCCTTTCAACGCCAATGAGCCCGAGGCCAGCGAATTCGATATTTCATCGGTCGCCGCCATTATCCGCGCGGTCGAAGGCTTGGTTGCCGACCAGCAAGGCGCCTGACGCCGATGCGCCGCGTTGTTATTACCGGACAGGGCACGATCAACGCGCTTGGCACCGATGTCGCCAATACGCTTGCGGCGTTTCGCGAAGGACGTTGCGGCATCGGCCCACTGGAATTGCGCGATGTCGAACGGCTGAGCGTGAAGATCGGCGGACAGGTCAAGGAATACGACCCCGAGGCGTTGTTCAATCGCCAGCAGATTGCGCTCTACGATCGGTTCACGCAGTTCACCTTGATCGCCGCACGCGAGGCGCTGGACCAATCGGGTCTGAACTTCTCGGGCGAATTGGCCACCCGGGCCGGCGTGGTTCTGGGCACCGCGGGCGGTGGCGTGAACACCTGGGATGAGAATTACCGCTCGGTCTACGAGGAAGGGAAGAACCGCGTTCACCCCTTTGTCGTGCCGAAATTGATGAACAATGCCGCCACCAGCCATGTCAGCATGGAATGGAATCTGAAAGGTCCCAGTTTCTCGGTGGCGACAGCCTGCGCCTCGTCCAATCACGCGATGGGCCAGGCGTTTAACCTGATCCGCTATGGCGGGGCGGATGTGATGGTGACCGGCGGATCCGAGGCGATGCTGTCCTTTGGCGGCGTGAAGGCCTGGGAGGGCCTGCGTGTGATGTCCAAGGATGCCTGCCGCCCGTTTTCGGCCAATCGCAACGGGATGGTCCAGGGCGAGGGCGCGGCCGTATTCGTCTTCGAGGAATATAAGCAAGCCAAAGCCCGCGGCGCGGATATCCTGGCCGAGGTGGTCGGGTTCACGATGACCTCGGATGCGGCCGATATCGTCATGCCCTCGCAACAGGGGGCGGCACGCGCGATTACCGGGGCGCTGAACGATGCACGGCTGAACCCCGAAGACGTCTGTTACATCAACGCACACGGAACTGGGACAGCGGCCAATGACAAGGTGGAATGCGCTGCCGTCGCCCACGCCTTTGGCCACCACGCCGATGATCTGATGATCTCGTCCACCAAGTCGATGCATGGTCATCTGATCGGGGGAACCGGCGCGGTGGAATTGCTGGCCTGCATCATGGCGCTGAGGGACGGGGTCATTGCGCCGACGATTGGTTATGATGAACCCGACCCAGAATGCGCGTTGGACGTGGTGCCGAATGAAGCGCGCGAGGCCGATGTCAGCGCGGTGTTGTCCAACGCCTTCGCCTTTGGCGGCTTGAATGCGGTGCTGGCCCTGCGCCGCGCGCCCTAAGCCTTGCGCAAAAAAAGGCCCGCCGGGATGGGCGGGCCTGCTGATCTTTCGCAGGTCCGTTTACTCGGTCGCCGCACCTTCGGTTTCGCCTTCAGCGTCACCCTCGGCGGCCGCGGCGGCCTCCTGTTCGGCGATGAACTCGCGAATGCCACCGATCCGACCTTCCAGATTTTCATAGGCGGCGGTGAAACCGCGCAGGCTGGCATTCGTGGGCACTGGCGCGCCGCCCATCTGGCCATTGGGGCCACGCACCAGGGCGACCAGCGTCACCGGGGCATCGCCACCGTTCTGGAAGGCGTTGATGTCATCGGCGGACAGGCTCAACTGCACGAAACAGCCGATCTGCTGGCAGAAGGCATAGGGTACAACTGCGGGCTGGCCATCATCGATCTGCAATTGCAGGCCGGGCGACAAAAGCGTGTCCAGCGGCGTCACGATGGTCGCGTTGGCGACGACGTCTTCACTGGGTTCGATCGCGACCGAAATACGAAACTCGGCAACAGGGTTGCCGTTTTCCTCTTCGAGAAGTTGGAACATCTCGCAGCGCTCGGGGATATCGTCTTCCTGTGACCGGATGCAGCGGATCTGCCAATCGCGAAAGGTTTCATCGACATAGGGTTCGCCGGGTTCGACGTCGGCGCGGCCGGGTAGTGCGGTGGATTCGTCCTGGGCGCTGACCATGTGCGGCAGAAGCAACACCAGGGCCGCGGCGAGTGGCATGAAAACTCTCATAAAGCTCGTCCTTCAATCTCTGTCTGTCGGAGGCCGTATTGCGAGGGCACACTGCGGCGCGGTCGGCCATTGTGGCGTGGCTAACACGGAGTGAGTGGAGATGTCAGGGGCAAAATCTGCAGCGCCACGCATGGGCGTGCGGGAGCCATAAAATGCGAAAGGGTCCGCGGACGGACCCTTTGCGTTTCTTCTCTCCCTGTCGGACTGGCCGACTTATGGCGGGGACGCTATGCGATGGGTCAGCAGCCGTCAACAGGGCTTTTGCATCAAAAACAAGTTGTGATGAACACCCAATGTTTCTTGACCAAATAGCAAAAAAAAGCCGCACCCGACGGGCGCGGCCAGTTGACAGGGAGGAAGTCAACATCGGGCAACCTGCCCAATGCCTCATCACATTGGCGTAGAAAGGTTAAAAATGTATTGGTATTGGCGAAAAAACCGATTGGGGCAGGAGAAACACGATGTCTGAGGCTGAAAACAGCGGCATTTTTGTGGGTGGCGGCGGAAGTGACTACGGCGCGGCGCAGATGCTGCGGCCCGACTATGCCAATCGGCACGGATTGATCGCAGGGGCCACGGGCACCGGTAAGACGGTGACGCTGCAGATCCTGGCCGAAAGCTTTTCCGCGATGGGCGTGCCCGTGGTGTTGTCGGATGTGAAGGGCGACCTGTCGGGGCTGGCACAGTCGGGATCGGATGGCTTCAAGCTGCACCAAGCCTTTATGGACCGCGCGGCGACGATTGGCTTCGGCGATTACGCCTATCGCGCGTTTCCAGTGACCTTTTGGGATCTGTTCGGGGAAAAAGGCCACCCGGTGCGCACGACCCTGGCCGAGATGGGGCCCTTGCTGCTCGCGCGTCTGCTGGAACTGTCCGAGGCGCAGGAAGGGGTGCTGAACATTGCCTTCCGTGTGGCCGATGAAGAGGGATGGGCGCTGCTGGATCTGAAGGATTTGCAGGCGTTGCTGGTTTGGCTGGGTCAGAACCGCAAAGACCTATCGCTGCGCTATGGCAACGTCTCGACCGCGTCCATTGGGGCCATCCAACGCCGGTTATTGGTGCTGGAGGGGCAGGGGGCGTCGCAATTCTTCGGCGAGCCCGCTTTGGCGTTGGATGACCTGTTCCTGACGGATGAGAGCGGCGCGGGACGGATCAACATTCTTGCCGCCGATCAACTCATGCAATCGCCGCGCCTTTATGCGACTTTCCTGCTCTGGCTGCTGTCGGAATTGTTCGAAACACTGCCCGAAGTGGGTGATCCCGATAAGCCCAAACTGGTCTTTTTCTTCGATGAGGCGCATCTGCTGTTCGAGGATGCACCCAAGGCGCTGGTCGACAAGGTCGAGCAGGTGGCACGTCTGATCCGATCCAAGGGGGTGGGCGTTTACTTCATCACGCAGAACCCTGCGGACGTGCCCGAAGATATCCTGGGCCAGTTGGGCAATCGGGTTCAGCATGCGTTGCGCGCGTTTACGGCGAAGGATCAGCGCGCCCTGCGGCAGGCGGCGGAAAACTATCGCGAAAACCCCGATTTTGACATCGAGGATGCCATCCGTGAGGTGGGCGTTGGCGAAGCTGTCACCTCGTTTCTGGAGCGCAAAGGCATTCCAGGCATGGCGCAGCGGACCTTGATCCGCCCGCCATCGTCCCAGCTTGGTCCAATCGATGTCGCGACACGGGCCGCTGTGATGGGTGCCTCGCCCCTGGCGGGCAAATATGAGACCGCTCAAGACCGCGAAAGTGCGTTCGAAATTCTGCAAGCCCGCGCCGCGGCAGCAGCGCAAGAGGCCGAGGCCGCCGAAGCGGCAGAGGAAGAAGCCCCCCCGGCGGAACGTGAATATCGGGCCGGGCGCCGCTATTCCGGCGGCGGGGTCAGTCGATCCTCTTCGAAACCCGCCGCGACCCGCCGCCGATCCTCCCGCTCCGACAGTATCGGCACGACATTCGCGAAAAGCTTCGCGCGTCAATTGGGCACCCGCACCGGTCGCGCTGTTGTGCGCGGCGTGCTGGGTGGCTTGTTCCGGGGGCGTTAACCATGGCGGATCCATGCATCTTCTGCAGCATCCTGGCGGGTCAATCGCCCGCAAGTGTGGTCCATGAGGATGAGCATTGTCTGGCGTTTATGACGCTGCGCCCGATCCGTTCCGGTGCCTTTTTAGTGATCCCCAAGGTGCATATCGACCATTTTACGGATCTGCCCGACGATCTGGCCGGTCATCTGCTGAGCGTGGCGCAGCGCTATGGGCGGCGGCTTCTGGATCTGACCCCGGCCAAGCGCATCGGCTATGTGGTGCACGGATTTGGCGTGCCCCATGCCCATCTGAATGTCGTGCCGCAGCATGATACATTTGACATTATCTCAGCCCGTTACGTCGTGGTGGACGGTGGCGCGGCGTATCAAGTCACCGAATCTGCGGTCCCTGCGCCGACCCGCATTGAGCTCGATCAGATGGCGGCCGCCCTGCGCGCCGAAATGCAACCTGCCGGCTGAGAGGTTTTGCCCAAACCGGCCATAGGATTGGCCGCGACGGGCTGACGTTTTCGTCATTTGCCTGGCACAGGGTGTCGCATCCTATGGTCAGCGCCCCGCCATGTGCCTAGACTAAGCCGATGATCGTAGAACTCGGACATTTCGCCCTCATCCTCGCCTTCGCTGTGGCGATATTCCAGATGATCGTTCCCATGGTGGGGGCCGCGCGTGGAAATGGCGCCTGGATGGCGGTGGCCGATCCGGCCGCAACCGCGCAATTCTGGTTAACCGCGGTCAGCTTCGCGGCGCTGACCTATGCGTTTGTGACATCGGACTTCTCGTTGAACCTGGTTGTGGCCAACAGCCACACCGCCAAGCCGATGCTCTACAAAATCACTGGTGTTTGGGGCAATCACGAAGGCTCGCTCCTGCTTTGGGTCTTGATCCTGACGCTGTTCGGCGCCTGCGCGGCGTGGTTTGGTAAAGGCCTGCCGCCGACGCTGCGCGCGCGGGTCTTGGCGGTGCAAAGCTCGGTCGCGGTTGCGTTTTTCGCCTTTATTCTGTTCACCTCCAACCCGTTCCTGCGCCTGGCCAGTCCGCCCTTTGACGGGCAGGACCTGAACCCGTTGCTGCAAGATCCCGGTCTCGCCTTTCACCCGCCATTTTTGTATTTGGGCTATGTCGGGCTGAGCATGGCGTTCTCTTTCGCCGTCGCCGCCCTGATCGAAGGGCGTGTGGATGCGGCCTGGGCGCGATGGGTGCGCCCCTGGACGCTGGCGGCCTGGGTGTTCCTGACGATCGGCATCGGCATCGGGTCCTGGTGGGCCTATTACGAGTTGGGTTGGGGCGGTTTCTGGTTCTGGGATCCGGTGGAAAATGCCAGCTTCATGCCCTGGCTGATCTCGGCGGCGCTGCTGCATTCGGCCATCGTCGTGGAAAAGCGCGAGGCGTTGAAAAGCTGGACGATCCTGCTGGCAATCCTGGCATTCGGCTTCTCACTGATCGGCACCTTCATCGTCCGCTCTGGCGTTTTGACCTCGGTCCATGCCTTCGCCAATGATCCTGAGCGCGGCATGTTCATCCTGATGATCCTCTGTCTGTTCATGGGCGGCGCGCTTCTGCTGTTCGCTCTACGCGCCGGCACGATGGAGGCGAAAGGTGTCTTTGCGCTGGTCAGCCGTGAAAGCGGGCTGGTCTATAACAATCTGATCCTGGCCGTTTCGACTTTTGTGGTCTTTATCGGAACCATCTGGCCGCTGATCGCGGACATGTTCTTCGATCGCAACCTATCGGTTGGTCCGCCCTTCTTTGACGCCGCTTTCACACCCTTTGTATTTGCCCTATCCGCCGTATTGCCCATTGCCGCGATGTTGCCGTGGAAACGCGCCAAGGTCGGGCGCGCATTGCGCGCTTTGGTCCCGGCGGCGGTTCTGGCTTTGGCACTGGGCCTGCTGACTTGGGCGATGTTTACCGGTCGCACGGCCATTGGCCCGCTGGGTGTGGGCCTGTCGGTTTGGCTGGTTGCGGGCGCGGTGACAGATCTATGGAGCCGGACCGGGCGCGGCACGATCAGCAACCGGCTTGGCCGTTTGACCCGTCTGCCGCGCGCGGATTGGGGCAAGACCGTTGCCCATGCGGGTGTCGGCATCACCATGTTCGGCGTGGTCTGCCTGACCGGCTATCAGGTCGAAGACATTCGCGTTGCGCGTGAGGGAGAGCCCTATGCGGTGGGTGCCTATGAGATCGAGCTGCGCGAAGTTCAGGAGAATGTGCGCGGGCCGAACTACCTGAGCACCATGGCCTTCGTGATTGTCCGTGATGGCGAAACGGGTCGGGAATTGGATGTCCTGACCTCCGAGCGGCGGATCTATCCGGTTGCGGGCATGCCGACGACCGAAGCCGGGATCAATAACGGCTTCACGCGAGACGTCTATGTGACGATTGGCGATCCTCAGGTCGGCGGTGGCTGGGCGCTGCGCGTCTGGATCAAACCCTTTGCCAATTGGATCTGGGGTGGCACGATCATCATGGCCTTTGGCGGATTCCTTAGCCTCAGCGACCGCCGATATCGCGTGGCCGCCGGTGCCTCGAAAACGCCGCCATCCGCGCCGCCACGCCCCAGCGCCGGGGTGCCCGCAGAATGAAGCGCCTGTTGCTCATCCTGATCCTGTTGGCGAGCCCCGTCTGGGCCGTGCAACCCGATGAGGTGCTCGATGACCCGGTGCTGGAAGACCGCGCCCGCGATATTTCCGCCGGGCTGCGTTGCCCGGTCTGTCAAAACGAAAGCATCGACGAATCTTCGGCTGAGATCTCCCGTGATCTGCGCCTGTTGGTGCGCGAGCGTCTGATTGCGGGCGACAGTGACAGGGAAGTGGTCGATTATGTCGTCGCGCGATATGGGGAGTTTGTGCTGCTGCAGCCGAATTTCAACGGGGCCAACCGGGTGCTCTGGGTTTTGCCGTTGGTTTTGCTTGCAGTGGGCCTTGGCCTGTCCGCAGCTTACATCCGTGGCCGGTCCCGCGCGCCTGCCCCGACAGAGGCCGGGCTGGATGCGCAGGAACAGGCGCGTCTGGATGAGATCCTGGGAACCGGCGCCAAAGACTGACGCGGCGTTTGTGCTTTTCTGAACCGAACGGTTTGCCTATGGTCGCCCCACGTGAAGGGAGCTCCGTGCCATGCAATACCAGACCATCACCCGCGACGACCAAGACGGCATCGCGATCCTGACCCTCAACCGCCCCGATGTGATGAACGCGCTGAATACGCAGATGCGCGCCGAGATCACCCATGCGGTGACCGAGGCCGGACAGCAGGCGCGTGTTGTCGTGCTGACCGGAACGGGTCGGGCGTTCTGCTCGGGGCAGGATTTGGGCGACCGCGCCAACGTCTCGAACATCAATCTCGAACGCACCTTGCGCGACGAATACCTGCCGATGCTGATGGCGATTGTGGACTGCCCGGTGCCGGTAATCGCGGCGGTGAATGGTACGGCAGCAGGCGCTGGGGCCAACCTGGCGCTGGTCTGTGATGTGGTGATTGCGACAGAATCCGCCAGCTTTATTCAGGCGTTCAGCCGGATCGGTCTGATCCCGGATGCTGGTGGCACCTGGGCCTTGCCCCGCACGATCGGCCTGCAACGGGCCATGGGGGCGGCCTTGTTTGCCGACAAGATCAGTGCGGCTCAGGCCGCCGATTGGGGTATGATCTGGGAAATGGCCGCCGATGACACGTTTGCAGAGGTCTGGATGGGCCGTGCGCGCCATCTGGCCAAAGGTCCGACGGAGGCATTCAAGCGCATCAAGCAAGTGATGCGGGCCAGCTCCGGCAATTCACTTGAGGATCAATTGATCTTGGAAGGACAATTGCAGGGCGAATGCGGCCATACGCGCGACTTCAAAGAGGGTGTCCTATCCTTCCTTGAAAAACGCGCGCCCGCTTTCGAGGGACGCTGACCCGGCGCCCCCGGAAAACGTGCGAATTCCGGGTCCGCTCAGCCTCATAGCCTATGCGCTGATATCCGTCGGTCGGGCGCTCGCACACTAGACCGCCGGACCCCGCACCTTCCCCAGACCGGAATTCCTGCGGACCGGATAATCCGCGAGATACCTGGACCGATCTAGCGCTCCGGGATCAAGCCGCGCGGACTGAACCGCAGCACCAGCAGCAGGATCATCCCCATCGTCAGCAGCCGCATATGCGCCGCGCTGTCCAGCAGATGCTCCGAAAGCGCGGAGCCATCCTCAAGGAAGAAGGTGATGCCCTGCATCAGCAACAGACCCATCGGCTCCACCTGGACCCAGAGCCACCATATCAGGAACCCGCCCAGGACCGCGCCCCAATTGTTACCGGACCCGCCGACAATCACCATCACCCAGATCAGGAAGGTGAAGCGAAGCGGTTGATAGGTGCCGGGCACAAGCTGGCTGTCGAGCGTTGTCATCATCGCGCCCGCAATGCCGCAAATGGCGGAACCGAGGATGAAGATCTGCAAATGCCGCGCTTTCACGTCTTTGCCCATCGCGGCGGCCGAGACCTCGTTGTCGCGGATCGCACGCATCATACGGCCCCACGGCGAATTCCACGCTTTCTCGCTGAGCCAAATCAACAGGCCCAAAACGATCGCAAACAGCAGCGCATAGAGCAGTTTGACGGTGACGGTGGAGGCGGTGACCGGATCCGCGCCGATATTTGCGGCAAAGGCCACGAAGCCCTCATTGGCTTGCAGATTGACCTCGTAGGGCACAGGGCGGGGGATGCCGGTGACATTCTTCACGCCGCGTGCCAGCCAATCCTCGTTCTTGAGGATGGCGATGATGATCTCGGCAATGCCAAGCGTTGCGATGGCCAAGTAGTCGGACCGCAAGCCGAGGGCGGTTTTGCCGATGATCCACGCAGCCCCAGCGGCCAGCAATCCGCCGACGGGCCAGGCGATCAAAACGGGCAGGCCCAACCCGCCGAGATAGCCGGTGGAGGCCGGGTTCACCGCCTCGACGGCCGCAACGCCAGGGTCAATCACCGTCCGGTAGATCGCGTAGCCACCCACAAGGATGGCGAGCACCGCAAGGCCGCGCAAACGCCCTTTGGGCAGGCGCGCATAGGCCAGGATCGCCGCCAGGATTGTTGCAGCGCCCACAACCAGACCCAGCAAAATGCGCGGTCCGCCAGCGCCCCAGGCCTCGGGCACCGGGTCGCTCGACACCAATACCGCCGCCAGGCCGCCAAGCGCCACAAAGCCCATCACACCCACGTTGAACAGGCCCGCATAGCCCCATTGCATGTTCACGCCAAGCGCCATGATGCAGCTGATCAGACCCATGTTGAAAATGGTCAGCGCGGTGTTCCAGCTTTGCACGAAACCGGTGCCCAGGAACAGCGTCGCCACCAGCGCGAATAGCAGGATATTCTTGGTGTTCATCGCCGGGGCAGGATTGGTGCTGGTGGCCCCGCTCATACCGATTTCCCCTTCATGATCCCGGTGGGTTTGAACAGCAGCACGATCAGCAAGATCCCGAACGAGACTGCAAATTTGTAGTCTGTGCTGAGCAGTTGCAGCAGGCCTTCGGGCTGCCAATCCTCTGGCCCCAGGTACCCCACAACCTTGCGGAAGGCGTAGGTGACGCCGACCTCGGAAAACGCGATCAGGAACCCACCCAGGATCGCGCCGAGCGGATTGCCCAGCCCCCCGACAATCGCCGAGGCGAAGATCGGTAGCAGCAGCTGGAAATAGGTGAAAGGCTTGAAGCTTTTGTCGAGCCCGTACAGCACGCCCGCGGTCGTCGCCAAGGCCGCGACGATGATCCAGGTGATCAGAACCACGCGTTCGGGGTTAATGCCCGATAGCAACGCCAGATCCTCGTTATCGGAAAAGGCGCGCATGCTTTTCCCGGTGCGCGTGCGGTTCAGGAACCAAAACAGCGCCACAACAGCAATCAAGGCGACAACGATGGTGATACCCTGCGTGGTGCGGAAAGCGAGCCCTTCATCCAGGCCGGTCATGTCGCGGAAATCGCGGGCGCGGATGATAAAGCGCTCGCCATCGGCAAACCGCTGATCATCGACGCCGATAAAAAAGCGCACGATGCCATTCATGATGAACATCACACCCAAGGAGGCGATCACGAAGATCACCGGCTTGGCCTTGGCCTCGCGGTAGAACCGGTAAACGGTCCGGTCCGTGCCGATCATCAGCAGCGCCGTGACAGCGATCCCCAGTGGAAGCGCCAACAGCGCGGTGGGCAAGGGGCCAAAGCTGACGCCCGCCGATTGCAACCCCCAGGTGCCGAAGATCGTCACCATCGTGCCAAACGCCATCGTGTCGCCATGGGCGAAGTTGGAAAAGCGCAGGATCCCGTAAATCAGCGTCACACCAAGCGCGCCGAGCGCCAGTTGCGCGCCATAGGCGGTTGCGGGGATAATGACGAAATTCGTCAAAGCCACGAGGGCGTTCAAGAAATCCATAGGCAGAGGCCGGTCCCTGTTGTCACTCGCCCCTCTGATGTGGGCATTTCGCCTTGTTTATCAGCTTCCATCGGCCTCGCAACTGCCGAAAAGGACGCTAATCGCACCGTCATGGCGGCTGAGCCGCGCGGTTCCGTCCGGCGCGATGGTCAACAGAAGGGCGGCCGCGCGGGTATGGGCGCTGTAGCGATGGGTCTCGTCCAAGCGTCGCGCCAAGTGATCGGCGCCGTCGAGTGTCAGGAAAAGCTGGCCCTCGTGATCGGCGGCGATGATCTGGGCGCGGTGATCGGCGCCGGTGCAGGCCAGGCCAGCCGGGCAGGCGGCGGTGAAATGGCAGCGCCAGGGTTCAGCCTGGGCCGGGGGGGCGAGCCCGGCAATAAAGGCCAGCAATGTCTTCAGGTTGCGTAAAGCCATGCGCTAAGATTCCGGCGCGCAGGTGCCGTAATAGGACACAGCGGCAATACCTCCTGTGGCCGCCGCAATATGCTGTGTCATCACGGCCTCGCCTGATCCCGTCAGTGTAACCAGCAGCGTTTCGCCCGGCACGCTATCGAACAGAATGGCGATGTCCGGCGGCGCGAGATGCGGAAGCGTCCGGCCCGTCACAGGCCCCTGTGGTCCGTCGAAGGTCACTGTATCGTCGGACAGGTTGAAGTGGAACGGAACACCGTCGGAGGTTTGGCAGCCGGTCTGCGCGCTGCAGATTTGGGTGAAGGTGCAATCCAAACCGGCCGCGGAAGCAGCGGGCGCGATGGCACAGACCAGGAGAACGAGGGCTCTCACGGCGCGGCCTCACGGCAATGCATGACGAAGTATTGCGTTTGCAGCCTCACTTCGCCGGTCTCCTGGTCGCGGATCTGGGTGTAGAGCCCGTAGCGATCAGTCAGATCAAGGCGCGGAAGATCGACCAGGAATTCCCGCCGGGGATGGGTCTGCTCGGGGATCGACGCGGCATCCTCCAGGCTCGGGACGCGATCAATCCGTTCCAATTGCGTATCGCTGCGACCCATCCAGGTGCCGTCCTGATCAATGACCAAGATCAATGTCCCGAATGTCGGCATACGCGCGCATCCTGCACCGATGCGACAGGCGAGCGGCAGGTCGCAGATGGCGCGTTCCGCCTGGGGCTCTGCCGGGGTGCCGATTTCGATGGCCCCCGCCTGCGGAGCGAGCGCGGCCATGATCAGAGAAAGGGTGCCCGTCAGCCCCAAGACACGACGACGAGCGGCGCGCATCTTACTGACCGCGCGCGGCACAGGTGCCTCGAAACATACGAGGGGTCTGCGGGTCGGGACCAGGCAACAGCAATTCCGCCTCGCCGGAGGCCAAAAGGCGCAAGGTCTCCGTCTGGTTGGCGTAGTGATAGACTAATTCAGTGATTCCATCCGCGATCTGCGGCGTCGCTGGCTGGCTCAACGCTTCGGAATAGCCGATCATGGGCGCATCGGCGCTTCCCCCGATGAAGACGTCGAAAGCCTGCGTTGGAACACAAGCCTGACCGGGCTCGCACAGGGTCTCGAAGCGGCAGGTTTGGGCGCTCTGGGCCGCGGCCGCATCGATCAGCGGGGCGGCTGCGACCATTGCAAGGCATGGCGCCCAAAGGCGACGTCGCATATTCACCCTCCCAAAAACGATTTGCGCACCTCCGGGTCGGCCAGCAGCTCCGCCCCGGTGCCGGTATAGGCGTTGCGGCCTTGCACCAGCACATAGCCTTTATCGGCGATCTCAAGGGCCTGACGGGCATTCTGTTCGACCATCAGGATCGGAATGCCGGTGCGGCTGACCTCGATGATCCGGTCAAACAGCTCATCCATCACGATGGGGCTGACGCCTGCAGTGGGCTCATCGAGCATCAGAACCTTGGGCTGGGTCATCAGCGCGCGGCCCACGGCAACCTGCTGACGCTGCCCGCCTGACAATTCGCCCGCGGCCTGGTTCCGCTTTTCACGCAGGATCGGGAACAGGTCGTAAACCTGCTCCATCGTGGCGCGGAAATCGTCGCGGCGGATGAAGGCGCCCATCTCAAGGTTTTCTTCGACCGTCATTGACGTGAAGATGTTCGAGGTCTGCGGGACAAATCCCATACCCGCCGCGACCCGGGCTTGCGGCGTCAGATGGCTGATATCCTGTCCATCCAGCAAAACATGGCCTTCGCGCAGGTTCAGCATCCCGAAGACGGCTTTCATCGCGGTGGATTTTCCTGCGCCGTTGGGCCCCACGATCACAGCGATCTCACCGGGATTCACTGCGATGGTGCAGCTGTGCAGGATATCTGCGCCATTGCCGTAGCCGCCGGTCATCGCCTCGCCGATGAGGAACGGTTTCTCGGTGTCAGACCGGGATGCGGAAGATGGGGCGGTGGCGGTCATAGTGGCTTATCCAAAATCAGTGCGATCCGGCAACGAGGCGGCGTTGAGCATCAGTTCAAATGCTCTATCTGCGCCAGAAACCGGGTATGTGTGGTCCGATGGGTGGCAGACAGAACCGCCGCGCCGGGCTCTGCCGTGATGAACTGGGCAATCGTGTCATCCGTGACGACAATGGTGTTCGAATACACGTAAGAGACGTCGTCAACCACGCTGCGATAGACCAGGGTGGGATGCGAGGCGCCTTCCAGCAGATGCGCACTGCGTTCGATCACCGCGATCTCGGTCACATCCACACCAGCAGCCTCGGCCAAAACACCTAGCGCATCCTGTTGCAGCGTGGAGATCGACAGGTCCGAGCCGTCCTCGGCCTGCTCGACGATTGCGATGGCCTGCAATCCGTCGCTTGTGTTAAAAACCGCATCGATGGCGTCCAATCCTTCGAATAGGCTCTCGGCAAAGATCGTTTCCGCGCCGCAGATCTGGAACGCGTCATCAATGGTTTGACACGGCATATCGGCGGGTACGCCTTTGATCTCAGCCTGCGCCGCCGTCGCCGCAAAAAGGCAAGTGGCAAGGGCGAGGCGAGGCAGGCTCACGCAGGCTCTCCTTCCAGCTTGTCCTTGTTCTTCAGGCCGGTGCCCAAATAGGCCTCGATCACCGCCTCATTGGCCTTGATCTCGTCGAGCGTACCTTCGGCGAGCACCTTACCCTCGGCCATGCAGATGACCGGGTCGCAGAGGCGTCCGATGAAATCCATATCATGTTCGATGACGCAGAACGTGTAGCCGCGTTCTTCATTCAGACGCAGGATCGCATCGCCGATTGTATTGAGCAGGGTGCGGTTCACACCGGCGCCGACCTCGTCGAGAAACACGATCTTGGCATCCACCATCATCGTGCGGCCCAGCTCCAGCAGCTTTTTCTGGCCGCCGGAAATCGCGCCTGCCGGATGATCGGCCAGATGCTCTACTGTCAGAAATTCAAGCACCTCATCGGCTTTGGCGCGCAGGGCGCGTTCTTCCTCGGCGATACGCTTGCGCCCAAACCAGGTATTCCAGAGGCTTTCGCCAGTCTGCTCGGCGGGCACCATCATCAGATTCTCGCGGCACGACATGGAACTGAATTCATGGGCGATTTGAAACGTGCGAAGCAGACCCTTGCCAAACAATTGGTGCGGCTGCAGGCCCGTAATGTCTTCGCCATCCATCATCACCGTACCAGATGTTGGTTGAAGAACGCCCGCGATCACATTGAAAAGCGTGGTTTTTCCAGCGCCGTTTGGTCCAATCAAACCGGTGATGGAGCCGGTTTCGATCCGTAGGCTCGCACCATCGACAGCGTGGAAGCCGCCAAAGCGTTTGTGCAGGTCATGGACTTCGATCATCGGTCAAAGCGCTTTCTATAAATGCAGCAGCCCGGACGTCATGCCGGGCTGCCTTTGGGATTTGGGTCGCGGTTTAGCGGAACCCGGCGACCGTGAGTTCACCGCCATCGATCTCGATCTCGCGGTAATTGCCAGCGCTTTCGCCGCCACCGATCAGCTCAACCGCCGAAGCGCCGACATAATCGACATCTTCACCGGCTGCGATCAGTTCCAGCGCACGGCCCAGATCGCCAGGCAGGATCTGTTCGCCGGGGGCGTTGGCGACATTCATGATCTCAGCCGCATAATCGGCGGGGTTGCGCGAGCCTGCGGCCTGCATGGCCAGCAGGATCAAAGCCGCCGCGTCATAGCTTTCCGCCGAGAAGGGCGATGTGCCATCAAAGCCGGCTTCCTCGGCCATGCCCTGGTAGATCGACGCGCCTTCGCTATCGGTGCCGGGGTTCTGGCCAAACGAGCCATCGATGTCCGAGCCGAAATTGTCGACCAGCGCCTGGCTGACCATGCCGTCGGGGAAGACGAACGTGTCGAACGCCCCGGTGTCGAGCGCGGCCTGGATCACACCCGATCCGCCCTGGTCCACATAGCCCGCCACAACAAGCGCATCGCCGCCCGCCGAGGCCAGCGCGCCTACTTCAGCCGAATAATCGGCGCGGCCATCTTCATGGGCTGCCGACAGGGTCACCGTGCCACCAATTTCCTCGAACGCGGCCGAGAACGCATCGGCCAAGCCTTGGCCGTAATCGTTGTTGGTGTAGGTCAGCGCGACGGTATCAAACCCACGCTCCATGATGATTTCAGCCATCACAACGCCCTGACGCGCATCGGAGGGGGCGGTGCGGAAGAACAGATCGTTGTCTTCAGCGGTCGACAAGCCCGGTGAGGTGGCCGAAGGCGAGATCATGACCATGCCGTTTGGCACAGCCACATTGGCCAGGATCGATCCGGTCACGCCCGAGCAATCCGCGCCGACAATACCATGCACCCCGTCAGAGGTGATCAGACGTTCCGCCGCGGCCTGGGCTGCAGACGAGTCGACGCAAGTGGAATCCGCGCGGACCGAGGTTACCGCAGCGCCGTCAAACAGATTGCCGGACTCGGTGACTTCGGCCATCGCCAATTCGGCCCCGTCGCCCATGGCGGGGGTGATCGATTCAATCGGGCCCGTGAAGCCCAGGATCACGCCAAGCGTGACATCGCCCTGGTGACCATCGGCAAAGGCCCCGCCGGTCAATGCGACGGTTGCAGCGGATGCGAGCAAGATCTTTTTCATATGTAATCTCCCTGTGGGTAGACGTTTGAACGCCCTTGGTGAGGCGGAGAGTAGCCGCCCGATTTGCAAAGGGGAAGGGGCCGTTGACACAACGTCAGATCAGGCTGGGCAGCCACAAGACGATGCCTGGAAAGGCAATCAGAACGGCCACGGTGGCCACATCGGCCGCGAAGAACGGCGTCGCGCCTTTGAACACGTCCTGAACCGTAATCGGCAGACCGGTATCCTTGGCGACACCCGCCACCACAAAACAGTTCAGCCCGATGGGCGGCGTGATCAGACAAAGCTCGGCCATCTTCACCACGATGATCCCGAACCAGATCGCGCATTCCTCCGCCGTCATGCCGAAGGCGCTCGCCTCGCGCGTCACATCAGGCCCGCCATTGAGCGCGATGATGGCGGGGAAGGTGACGGGTAGCGTCAGGATCAGCATCCCGATCGCGTCCATGAACATCCCCAACACCACATAGACCAGTAGGATCGCCAGCAAGATCAGGTAGGGCGAGTAATCGAGCCCCGAGATGAAGGCCGCAAAGGCATCGGGCAGATCCGCATAGCCCAGGAAGCGCACAAAGATCAGCACGCCCCAGATCATTGCGAAGATCATCGCGGTCAGCTTCGCCGCCTCCATCAGCGCGGTGTAGAGCTGGTCCCATTTCATGCCGCGTGCGATGGCGATCATCAGCACGACAGAGGCGCCCAGGGCCCCGGCCTCGGTCGGCGTGGCCCAGGCGCCATCTTCGCCCCGGTAGTAGATCGAGAAGATGATGATGAAGATCACGAAGACAATCGGGATTGTGCCGGGCAAGGACTTTATGCGCTCCATCCAGCTATAGCCGCCAACCGGCGGGCCCAGATTTGGGTTGCGGATTGCCAGGCCCGAAACGAGGCCCGCATAGATCAAGGCCGAAACAAAGCCGGGCAAAAACCCCGCAAGCAACAGCTTTCCGACGGATTCCTCGACGATGATCGCGTAGATCACCAGGATGGCAGAGGGCGGGATCAGCGAGGCCAAGGTACCACCCGCGGCGACCACGCCCGCCGCGAAGGCCTTGTCATAGCCGATCTTCAGCATTTCCGGGATCGCGATCCGGGCAAAGACAGCTGATGTCGCCACCGAGGCGCCCGAAACCGCGGCGAAACCCGCCGTCGCGAACACGGTCGACACGGCCAGCCCCCCCGGCAGCCATCCGACCCAGCGCTTGGCAGCCTCAAACAGCGCATTGGTCAGGCCCGCGTAATAGGCCAGATAGCCAATCAGGATGAAGGTCGGGATCAGGGACAGCGCGTAACCGCTTGATTTTGAATGTGGAACCTGCCCCGCGGTCAGTAGGGCCGTCGACAGCCCGCGGTCAAATCCCTGGCGCGCCATGAAGTAAAGGCACAGGCCCAGTATGCCAACAAAAGCCGCGGCAAAGGCCACGCGCACCCCGATCAGCACCAGCACCAGAAGCAGCCCGCAGAGCCAGAGCGATACGTTGAAAATGTCCACCCCATCCATCAGGGCGCGCATGTCGATCAGATTGTCCATGACGTCCCCAGGGGCTCAGGCCCACACCATTTGCCTAGAAATGCGCGCGTACAATCTGCAGCGCGGGCGCTTGCCCCTTCATCTTGGCAAAAAAACTCAATCGACATCAGCCATCCCCGGCCCGGCCCGACACGGTTTCGGCCTCACGGGCCGCCACGGCCATCGGATCTTCGGGCAGCGGCACACCGGCGGGGCGTTCCTCGCCGCTGATTAAGGCGCGCGAATAGATCACCAATTGGATCGAAAGCCGCGCAGCCATCAGGACAAAGGCCACCGGCACGATCAGTTTCGCGGGCCAGATCGGCAGCGCGATATCGATGGAGCTGTCGCGGCTCCAAAGCGGGCGGGAGAAGTCGAAAGACCGGTCGAAATGCTGCCAGGCACCGTAGATCAGGCCGATCATCAGGATCAGCATGAACAGCGTCGAGAGCCACTCGGCCAACCATAATGCCCGGCCTCTCAGACGCATCACGATGATATCCATACGGATATGCCCGCCCTCGCGTTGACAATAGGCAAGGCCAAAGAACGCGAAGACGACCATGAATTGCTCGATCCAGTCCACATAACCATAGACCGGCGCGTTCAAAAGTTTGCGGCCCACCACGTGGACGACGGCCAAGATCACCAGCGCGATGATCGTCACCCCACCCAGCAGGTTCAGCAGCTTTTCGACACGCAACAGCGCGCGGTCAAACCGCGACGGACCGCTATCATCGACAAGAACGTTGGAACTGAGCGCCATGAAAAACGGGGCCCCGCGCGGCGGAGCCCCTATCCGTCTTTATTCGCCGCGCGCTTCGGCGAGCGTGGTTTGCACCAGATCGTAAAGCTCCTGCGCAGGCAGGCCCTGGGCGCTCATATCCGCGATCCAGGCATCGTGGATCGCTTGGGCGTTTTCCTGCATCCCGGCGATGGTTTCCTCGGGCACGCTCACACGCTCCACACCGCGTTCCTCAAGCACGCTGTCCCAGCGCTCGATCAACTCGGCGTAGTTGGCGAGATAATGGGCAATCGAATCCTCGACCGCGCCGTCCAGCGCCGCGCGCTCTTCGTCGCTCAGCGCGTCATACGCATCGATATTGACCACGACGGGGCAGTTCACCGTGCCGGGGTTCAGGTTTTCGGTCCACCAATCGGCGATGTCGATGGTGCGGAAGCTCAGATGCGCGTGTTGGGCGAAGGCCACGGTATCGACGGTGCCGCCTTCCAGCGCCTGATAGGCCTCGGTCGCGGTCACGGAGGTCGGCACACCGCCGACGGAGGCGAAGATCTCGCCCAGACCACCCGTGGCGCGCACGCGCATGCCGTTAAACTCTTCGATCGTGTCGCGCGGATCGCCCGTGCCGACCAGGTTGTATTGCGGCATGGGCGAGGTCATCAGCATCCGTGCGTTCCACTGCGCCATCTCATCGGCGACGGCGGGGTGATCGTAGACCGCGTGGCTGACGGCGACCTCTTCCTCCAGGTTGCTGACGCCCAGGAAGGGCAGTTCCAGCACGGTGATCGCGCGGTTCTTGTCGCGGTGATAACCCGCGCAGAATTGCGCCATCTCGAACGCGCCGATGGAGATGCCATCGAGGTTCTCGCGATTGTTCGACAGGCCGCCGTAGCTGATATTCAGCGTGAATTCGCCATTCGTGCGTTCGGCCAAGGCCTCGGCCAGATATTCCACATGTTCCGTAAAGGCACGGCGCTGACCCCAGAGCGAGACGTTCCATTCGGTCGCGGCCGCCTCGGCCACAAAGCTCAGCGATAGGACCGCGCCGATGGCGGTGGTTGTCAGATGCTTCATCCTAATCCTCCCAGATTGCGGGGGCCGTCTTTAACGCGGCCCATCGGCGCGCAGGTTAGCCACGACCCCCGGCCAAAGCCAAGGGGTAAGATCGCAACGCAATCGGAAGTTGAACCGTTCGCCGTCTTAAGGCGCCGTCGTTCCAAACAGACGCAGGCGCGAGACGCCGCCATCGGGGTGGATGTTCAGCCGCACATGGGTGACCGGGCCCAGCTTGGCCAATTGATCAGTGAAATGATGCTCTGCATCGGGCCCAAGTTTCTGGCGATCCAGGATGCGCTGCCAGAACATGGAATCGGTGATCAGGGCATCGGTTAACCCATCGCCGAAATCGCGCAGATCGGCGGCCTGCATAGACACGCTGTCGGGATAATTGCCCTTGAAGAACTTCGTATCGACAACGGCGCGCTGGATCTCACCGCGCGCGCCAAGGGCGATCACCATCCAATCATAGCCGGGCTCGCGCCGCCGCCGTGTTTCCCAACCGTCCCCCATATTGACCCCGCGCCCCGGCGCCAGAAGCCGCGTGTAATCGCCGTAATGGGCATCGGAAAAGCCCAGGATCCGACCGCCATTCAAGGCCGCCGCCAGATCGATATCACCATCGGTATTCGCCGCCGACAGTTCCGGCACGCCATAAACACGCAGCCGCGCAACGCCGCCATCGGGGTAGATGTGTACGCGCAGATGCGTCCAGGATTCGTAGACCGAGCAGCTGAAATAATGATGTGCGGACGGGCCAAGCGGTTTATGCGGCAGCACAGGCACCCAGCGCTGATCTTCCGGCGGCACATTGCCTTTGAAACTGCACGCCTCGATCATCACAGCGGGGGCGTAATTGCCGGTGAAATGGCTGGTATCGACGTCAAACCCGATGATCCGGCCCGGCGCGGCCAGCCTGACAATGGCGTGGTCGTGGCCGCCATCGCGCCGCCGCTGGCTTTCCCAACCATCCATCCATTTGCCGTTTTCGTCGAACTTGCCCTCGATAAAGATCGGATCGGAATCGTGCAGCATCCGTTCCAACGGCGCAAAGAAATCATTCGTCGCAAAAATCGCCTTCGCGCCCAGACCCGCAGAGGCCAGGTTGATGCCGGTGCGTGCGAAAAGAGGGATATCGGGGTTCAAACGCTCAATCGAGGTCATGGATCGGTCCAGATTTGGGGCAACGGGCCGAGATACGCGGTTTTGCCGGAAAAGGGCAAGCATGGCTTGCGAAGCGGCGCGGTTTCGGTGGAAATGGGGGGCGCTTCACCGAGGGGGACCATGGACGCCACCATCTTGATACATTGGGCGGAATTTGCCGTCCGCTGGCTGCACGTGATCACGGCGATTGCCTGGATCGGGTCGAGTTTCTACTTCATCGCGTTGGATCTGGGCCTCAACCGCAATGTCCCCGGACCCGCCGATGGCGAGGAATGGCAGGTCCATGGCGGCGGCTTCTATCACATTCAGAAATATCTGGTCGCGCCCGAGGCGATGCCAGAGCACCTGACCTGGTTCAAATGGGAAAGCTATGCGACCTGGCTGTCGGGTGTGGCGCTGTTGGCGGTGCTCTATTGGGTCGGGGCGGAGCTGTATCTGATCGATCCCAACGTGGCGGATCTGTCGATCTGGGCGGCCATCGCGATTTCCGCCGCGTCGCTGGTTCTGGGCTGGGTCCTCTATGATCGGCTGTGCAAATCGCCCTTGGGCGACCGCCCGCAAGTGATGATGCTGGTGCTGTTTGCGATCATCGTCGCCTTTTCCTGGGGCTACACGCAAGTGTTCACGGGCCGCGCCGCCTTGTTGCATCTGGGCGCCTTCACGGCCACGATCATGACGGCCAATGTGGCGATGATCATCATCCCGAACCAGAAGATCGTGGTGGCCGATCTGAAGGCCGGGCGGACGCCGGACGCGAAATATGGCAAGATCGCCAAGCTCCGCTCCACACATAACAATTACTTAACCTTGCCGGTCATTTTCCTCATGCTGTCCAACCATTATCCGTTGGCATTTGCATCAGAATTTAACTGGATCATTGCCAGCCTGATCTTCCTGATGGGCGTCACGATCCGGCATTTCTTCAACACGATGCATGCGCGCGGCGGCTATAAATGGTGGACATGGGGCGCCACGACGGCGATTTTCGCGGCGATTGTCTGGCTATCGGTCCTGCCGCTGCGCGATGAGGCGCCGCAGGAGGAGGCGGCGCTTAGCGCGGGCCAGCAGGCCTTGATCGCCCATTCCGATTTCGAAGATGTCTTTTGGCTCGTGCAAGGGAACTGCGCCTATTGCCATGCGGCCGAGGTCAGCTATCCGGGGATTGCGGCGGCACCGGGCGGCGTGGTGCTGGAAACCGAGGCGGAGGTCGCGCGCCACGCCCTGCAGATTTACATGCAAGCGGGCGTCAGCCATGCGATGCCACCGCCGAGTCAGGCGTTTCTGGTCGATGAGGACCGCGCCCTGATCCGGCGTTGGTATAGGGGAGAAGGCCTTGAAGAATGAGTTGAAGGCCGCGCTGGCGGCGGGGCGTTTGCAGCGCGGATTGTGGTTGAACCTGCCGGGCACCGTCACGGCCGAGATCGCGGGCCGCGCCGGGTTCGACTGGTGCCTGATTGATGCGGAACATGGGCCGTGGGATCCGGCGGGCCTGCGCGATCAGCTGATTGCCCTGGCGGGGACCGGGACGCCATCGGTCATACGCGTGCCGATGGGTGAGGATTGGGTGATCAAGCAGGTGCTGGATCTGGGCGTGCAGACCGTGCTGGTGCCGATGGTGAACTCTGCGGCCGAGGCCAAGGCGATCGTGCGCGCCTGCCGCTATCCGCCCGACGGCATCCGCGGTATGGGCGCCATGGTGGCGCGGGCCGGGGAATATGGCGGGATCGACGGCTATGCCGCCCGCGCCAATGACGAGATCTGCATTCTGGTCCAGGCCGAAAGCGGTGCCGCGATGGATGCACTGGCAGAGATCACCGCTGTGGACGGGATCGATGGGGTGTTTATCGGCCCCGCCGATCTGGGCGCCGATCTGGGCTATCGCGATGACCTCTCGCATCCCGATCTGTGGGCGGTGGTCGAGTCGGGGATCGAAACCATCCGGGCGGGCGGCAAGTCGGCGGGGATCATCGTTGCCGGAGCCGAGGCCGAGGCGCGCATGGTCGAATTGGGCGTGACCTTCCTGGGCTGCGGCTCGGATGCCAGCATCCTGCACGGCGCCCTGGCCGATCTGGTTGCGGCGCGCCCGTGCTAGTCGATCTGACCCATGGCGATGCCCATGCGGTCATTGATACGGCGCTTGGCAATATCCCGGTTTGGCAGGTGGGCGGCCGCACGCCGCTACACGCCGCGCCGTGGCGGGACGAGCCCGAGATCCAGGACAATCCCGATCTGCCTTTGGTGAACAAACGGCTCGCCGGGGATTTCTTTTGCATGCCGTTCGGGCGCGACGATCTGCACGGATATCCGCCCCACGGGCCCACCGCCAACACGCCCTGGACCCAGATGGGTCATAGCGGTCACACGGCGCGGTTCGTGAATGCGGCGGGCCCCCTGGGGGCTGCCGTCGCGAAAGAGGTTCAGATCAGCGGGCCGAGCCTGTTGCAGCGCCACGTGGTCGACAAAGGCGCGGGCGCGGTCACCTTTGCGCATCATCCGATGGTGCATATGGCCGAAGGGGGGCGCCTGTCCTTCAGCCCCAAACGCGCCGTGATAACCGATCCGACGCCGCAACATGAGGGGCATAATCTGTGGGCGCTCAATCAGTTGCGCAGTGATCTTCATCTGGATTGCGACGATGGCAGCCAATGGGATCTGCGCACTTATCCCGCCGGGCACCTTGTGGAAGATTTCTGCACGCTGGTCGAGGCGCGGGGCGCGGCCCTGGCTTGGACATGCGTGATGCGCAATGCCGAAGACGAGGTGATCCTGGTGCTGAAAGACCCGGTGATGATGCCTGTGACGATGCTGTGGGTCTCGAACGGAGCGCGGGACTTCGTGCCGTGGAATGGGCGCCACACGGGCGTTTTGGGCATCGAAGATGGCCGCGCCTTGGGGTGCCAGGGCCTGGCCGCCGCGACCCGGGACAATGTGCTGACAGCGATGGACGTGCCGACCACGCTGGAACTCAGCAATACCCATGTGATCCGCCATGCGATGGTCTCGCTGCCGCGGCCATCGGGATGGTCGGAACTGGCCTCGGTGACCTTGTCAGGCGCCACATTGATCTTGCACGAGGCGCGGGGTGGCGAGATGTCTGTCGCGTTTCCGGAGGGCTTCTTTTGACCGATCCCGTGATCTTGGTGGATGCCGATGCCTGCCCGGTGAAAGAGGAAATCTACAAGGCCGCCTGGCGCCACGGCATTCCGGTGCGCTTGGTCGCGGGCAGCTATCTGCGGCACCCGGATCATCCGCTGATCACCATGCAGATGGCGGGCGAGGGCTTCGATGCCGCCGATGATCTGATTGCCGAGGCGACGGGCGCCCACAGCCTGGTCATCACCGCCGATATTCTGCTGGCCGAGCGTTGTCTGACGAAAGGCGCTGCCGTCATGGATCCGAAAGGCCGCGCTTTCACCGCCAATTCCATTGGCAGCCAGGTTGCGACCCGCGCAATTATGGCCGATCTGCGCGCCGGGTTGGACGGCCAAGGGATCGGTGGGCAGAAGCCGTTTTCGCAAAAGGACCGCTCAGCATTTTCCAACGCCCTTGAAACCGCGCTCAGACGCTTGAAATAGGAGGCAAAGGGGCGTAGAGCCCGCGCTTCTGGTATAGGTGCCCCATGTCCTTCACGCTTGCCATTGTCGGCCGCCCCAATGTGGGGAAATCGACGCTGTTCAACCGCCTTGTCGGCAAAAAGCTGGCCCTGGTCGATGACCAGCCCGGTGTCACGCGCGATCTGCGCGAAGGCGCCGCGCGGCTGGGCGATCTGCGCTTCACGGTCGTTGATACGGCGGGGCTGGAGGATGCGACCGATGACAGTTTGCAGGGCCGGATGCGCAGGCTCAGCGAACGGGCGGTCGAGATGGCCGATGCCGCCTTGTTCCTGATCGATGCGCGGGCGGGCGTGACCGCGAATGACGAGGTCTTCGCCGATATCCTGCGCCGGTCGGGCAAGCCGGTGCTGTTGGGCGCTAACAAGGCTGAGGGCACTGCCGGGCAATCCGGGATGCTGGAAGCGTTCGGCCTGGGCTTGGGTGAGCCGATTGGCCTGTCGGCGGAACACGGCGAGGGCATGGCGGATCTGTTGGTGGCGCTTCAGCCCCTGGTCGATGCGAAGCCGGTTGAAGAAGCCGATACCGACGTCGATGTCGAGGATGAAGAACGCGTCATAACACCCTCGAAACCCTTGCAAATTGCCGTCGTTGGGCGCCCGAATGCGGGCAAATCCACCCTGATCAACCAGATCATCGGAGAGGATCGCCTGCTAACCGGGCCAGAGGCCGGTATCACTCGCGATGCCATCGCCGTGGGCTTTGAGTGGGAAGGTACACCCTGCCGGATCTTTGACACGGCGGGCATGCGCAAACGGGCCAAAGTGCAGGAAAAGCTCGAAAAACTCAGCGTCGCCGACGGGCTGCGAGCCGTGAAGTTTGCCGAAGTCGTGGTTGTGCTGCTCGACACCGCGATCCCATTTGAGGCGCAGGATCTGCGCATCGCCGATCTGGCCGAGCGTGAGGGGCGCGCGGTGGTTGTGGCGGTCAACAAATGGGATCTGGAAGACGACAAACAGGACAAGCTGAAGCAGTTGAAACAGGGCTTTGAGCGTTTGCTGCCGCAATTGCGCGGCGCGCCTCTGGTGACGGTGTCGGCCAAGACCGGGCGGGGAATGGATCGGCTGCATGCGGCGATCCTCAAGGCCCATGACGTGTGGAACCGCCGTGTCTCCACCGCTCGGTTGAACCAATGGCTGACCGCGATGACCGAGGCGCATCCACCGCCCGCCCCCGGCGGGCGTCGCATCAAGCTGCGTTATATGACACAGGCCAAAACGCGACCGCCCGGTTTCGTCGTCATGTGTTCGCATCCCGACAAGCTGCCAGAGGCCTATTCGCGGTATCTGGTGAACGGCCTGCGTGAGGATTTCGACATGCCCGGCACGCCGATCCGGCTGTGGATGCGGTCACAATCCGATGACAACCCTTACAAGAACCGCAAGAAATCCACGCCCTCGCGGTTGAACAAACACGTCCGCAAGGGCGCCACCAAGAAAAGCTAACGCCATGGCGACGCGTCGAGGCTTGTTGAAAGGGGCGCTGTTTCTGGGCGGCGCCTGGGCCATCATGGCCCGCCCCTGGAACTGGGTCCTGATGCCGGAACTCAGCTATGAGCCGATCGAAGGGCTGGCGCCGTTTCGGCGTTTGGCTAATGGTGGCGATATCTCCGCCGGGGGCGGCAGCGCGGCGGATGCGGTGCTGGTGGGGCTCGATGCGCCTGATCGGGTCGATCCGGCGATCTTGCAACGCTTGCGAGACGATCCAACGGCGGCCTTATGGGACGGCTGGGACGGGACGGGCCCGGTGCCAGTGACCTATTTCACTGATATCCGCTGCCCGATTTGTCGCGTGTTAGAGCCGCGCCTGGCCGCGCTTGACGGTATCCGGTTGACCACACGCGAGTATCCGCTCTTCGGCGACATCTCGGTTCAGGCCGCGCGCGGGATCCTGAGCGCGGCGCAGCAAGGGCAGGGCGAGGCGATGCGCAGCCGCCTGCACAGGGCGCCGCCTGGCCTTGGGGATGACGCGCTTGTGCAGATGGCAGCGGGCCTGGGGCTGGATGCGGCGCGGTTTGAGGCGGATTTGGCCGGACCAGAGGTCGCCGCGCGCTTGGCCGAGGATCGCGGCCTTGCGCAGATCTTCGGCCTGCCCGGCACGCCCGCTTTGATCATCGGGCGCACCAGCGTTGTGGGGCTGCAATCCGTCGATATGTTGGAACAGATCGTGGCCGCCGAACGCGCCTAGGCGCGGCAGCCACGGAAAGTCGATCTTAGCCGTTGGCTTCGCGGATCTTATCGGCGGCCTCTTTGTCGAAGCCCACGCCGTTCTGTTCGAACATCGTGTCCAGCTCACCCGACAAGGTCATCTCGGTGATGATATCGCAGCCACCGACAAATTCGCCCTTCACATAGAGCTGTGGGATGGTCGGCCAGTCGGAGAAATCCTTGATCCCCTGCCGGATGCCATCATCGGCCAGCACGTTCACATCGGCGAAATCGACGCCCATATAGTTCAAGACCCCCGCCACGCGGGACGAGAACCCGCATTGCGGCATCGTCTTAGTGCCTTTCATGAACAGCACAACGTCATTGGCGGTGATGGTTTCCTTGATCTGATCTTCAGCGCTCATGGCGGCGTGTCCTTTGATCGTCGATCCGCACCGGGATCGGGTTGAGCTGTTGCCGCACGGGGCGGAAGAGAAGGGCGAAGGGTCCGACAAGCGCGATGAAGGCGCCGTTGAGGAAGGCTTTCATGTGATTTCACTTTCGGTTTCTGGGCATTATTGCCTTGGTATAGTGCTGTGGATCGCGCGGTACGGTCCAACTGCGAGAGCTTTCGCCGAAGCCATTCCCATCCGAGGGATTTACGCTGGCGGAATGCAGCAGCACAGAGCCCTCTCCAGATGGGGCGCCCGGTTTTGCCGATCCGTAGGCGCGCTTGCGTCTTTCGCTCAGAACAATTCCGGCGAGACCCCCTACGGCGATCAGGGCGATAGAGCCCCAAACGAAAAGCGTGATACCGGTCACTATTCCGGTGCCTTTGTCGTCAATGCGAGGGCGTGCAATTCACCGGACGGGCCGTCCATTTTTCCCTTCAGCGCGGCATAGACGGCGCGTTGCTGTTGAACGCGGTTTTTGCCGCGAAAGCTTTCATCGACCACCATCGCAGCCATATGCACGCCGTCATCACCACTGACTTCGATTTTGGCGTCGGGAAATGTCTCACGCAGAAGCGCTTCGATTTCGGGGGCTTGCATGGGCATGGCGGGCGTCCTCGACTGCTTTACTCAGGAATGTAGTTCTCTGCGCCCAGGGCCGCAAGCGGTGGTCGCAGAGATCGGGACGGCGCCTTAGGCGAATGCCTCGGCGAAACTATCGGCCCAATTCTCCGACAGGTCCGACAGGGGCGCGCCAGACTTCCCAAACCAGATCGTGTCGCCGCCGACCTTGCCTACACTTGTCACGTAGACGCCCGCCCGGCCCGCCGCGATCATCAGCGCCTCGGCCTTGTCGAAACTGGTCGAGATCAGATAGCGGCCCTGGTCTTCGCCAAACAAGGTCGCGGTGTCGGCCACATCCAGGATCACGCCGCATCCCGCCGCTTGCGCGATTTCGAACGCGGCCAGGGCCAAGCCGCCATCGCTCAGGTCCGTACAGGCGCCGATCCATTCGCGTTGGGCGAGAATGAAGTCGCCATTGCGCTTCTCGGTCTCCAGATCGACCGCGGGCGCATCGCCGTCTTCGCGGTTGAAGACCTCGGCCAGCAGCGCGGATTGGCCCAGGTGGCCCCCGGTCTCACCCACCAACAGCAGCACGTGGCCGTCGCGCGCCACGCCGGAAATCAGATCATCCAAGCTGTCGAGCAGCCCGACCGCGCCAATGGTGGGCGTGGGCAGGATGCCCTGGCCGTCGGTTTCGTTATAAAGCGACACATTGCCCGACACGATAGGCATATCCAGCGCCAGACAGGCGGCACCGATGCCCTGGATTGCGCCGACAAACTGCCCCATGATCTCAGGCTTTTCGGGGTTGCCGAAATTCATGTTGTCGGTTGTGGCAAGCGGCTTGGCCCCCACCGCGACCAGGTTGCGATAGGCTTCGGCGACGGCCTGTTTACCGCCTTCGACCGGGTTGGCCTTCACGTAGCGCGGCGTCACGTCCGAGGTGAAGGCCAGCGCCTTGTCGGTGCCGTGCACACGCACAACGCCCGCGCCGAGGCCGGGCGCAAGAACCGTATCGGCCATAACCTGGCTGTCATATTGCTGATAGGCCCAGGCGCGGCTGCAGTAATTGGGCGAGGCCAGCAGCGCGCGCAACCCGTCAATCGGGTCGATTTCGGGCACCGCATCCATCTCGGGCAAGGGCTCGGTCGGAACCCAGGGGCGATCGTATTCCGGGGCGGTCGAGGCGAGTTTTGACAAGGGCAAATCCGCTTTGACCTCGCCATTGTGCATGATCAGGAAACGGTCTTCGGCAATCGTCTCGCCCACAATGGCGAAATCCAGATCCCATTTCTCGAACACGGCGCGGGCAGCAGCTTCGAGTTCGGGTTTCAGGACCATCAACATGCGTTCCTGGGATTCCGACAGCATCATCTCATAGGCGGTCATGTGGTCTTCGCGCTGGGGCACGTTTTCCAGATCCAGCCGCACGCCCAACCCGCCTTTGTCGCCCATTTCCACCGCCGAACAGGTCAGGCCAGCGGCGCCCATATCCTGGATCGAGATCACCGCGCCAGTGGCCATCAGCTCCAGCGTGGCCTCCATCAGGCGCTTTTCGGTGAAGGGGTCGCCGACCTGCACGGTGGGGCGCTTGTCTTCGATTGTGTCGTCAAATTCAGCCGAGGCCATGGTCGCGCCGCCAACGCCATCGCGCCCGGTCTTCGCGCCCAGATACACGACCGGCATACCGACGCCCGAAGCCGCGCTGTAGAAAATCTTGTCGCTATCGGCCAGCCCCGCGGCAAAGGCGTTGACCAGACAATTTCCGTTATAGGCGGGGTGAAAGCGGATCTCACCGCCCACGGTCGGAACGCCAAAACAATTGCCGTAGCCGCCAATGCCCTCAACAACGCCATGGACAAGCTGGCGGGTTTTGGGATGGGCCGGTTCACCGAAGCTAAGCGCATTCATCGCCGCTATGGGGCGCGCACCCATGGTGAAGACGTCTCGCAGGATGCCCCCAACGCCCGTCGCGGCACCTTGATAGGGCTCGATATAGCTGGGGTGATTGTGGCTCTCCATCTTGAAGACCACGGCCTGGCCATCACCGATATCGACCACGCCCGCATTCTCTCCGGGGCCGCAGATCACCTGGGGCCCTTCGGTGGGCAGGGTCCGCAGCCATTTCTTGGAAGATTTGTAGGAACAATGCTCGTTCCACATCGCCGAAAAGATGCCAAGCTCGGTATAATTCGGCGCACGGTTCAGGATCCGAACAACCTCATCATATTCCTCCGGTGTAAAGCCATGGGCGGCGATGAGGTCGGGTGTGATGGTCGGATCTGTCATGCGGATGTCCCCAGTTTTGCGCCTGTCATAAGGGGCTCAGGCGGCGGGGGAAAGGCTTAGAGCGCGCGGCGAAAGATCAGGGCCGTGGGGCGGTCATAGCCGGGATGGCGGAATTCGCGGGTGACCGTGAAACCAAGCGCCCGGTAGGTTGCATGATTTTCGGTCAGTTCAATGCGCGTGTATAGCTGCAAACCATCCAGGCCAAGCGCTGTGGCGCGCGCGGCGGCTGCCTCGATCATAGCGCGGGCGAGGCCCTGGCGCCGGTGGCTGTCGGCGACAGCGACCTTGCCGATCTCGTAAAACCGGCCCTCCGGTCTGCCGAACCCGCAGGCAACCGGATCGGCGCCCTCTCGGGCAAGAAATAGATCCTCGTCAGCCGCTTTCTGGGCGATATCGGCCTGGGTCATCGTTGTCAGGAAAGAGGGCGGGTCGATCCGGCCTTCCATCGGCGCATAAGCCGCCCGCAACAGGGCTTCCAGCGCGGGCCAATCGTCAAATTCAGGGTTTGTTTCCATATCGGAAACCATCGTTGCCCCCTTGATATGCCAAAAAAAAGGCCGAGACGAATCTCGGCCGAAGTCCAACAGGGAGGTATCGAACCGCAACAAGTGCCGCATCCGATACACGATGAAGTAAGAGGCACAGAGCCCCCAATCAAGGCAAAAGGGGTATTGACTATGCAAACCCGGTATGTCTGTGGCGCATAGCACACAGACTAAGAGAGGTTTTTAATGCGTTTTAAACATCCGGCGCCGCTTCAACCTCACGTTGTCTGCGGCGATAGGCGATCACCTCCTCGGTGACAAAATCGCGGAAGACTTCGATCCGCCGTGACTGCCGTAATTCTTCGGGATAGGCCAGGAAAACAGGGACTTCAGCGGATTCAACCTCTGGCAGAACACGCACCATCTCGGGGAATTCCTGCGTCAGATAATCGGGCAGGACGCCGATGCCGAGATTGTGGATCACCGCTTGCAACACGCCAAAGTAATTGTTGACTGAAAGCGTTGATCCTATGTCGTAGCTTAACAACTCTCGCACCAAAAGCGCGCCCGCTGACACCTGCGCCGCAGACGCGTTTTGCGAAATCAAGCGGTGGGCGCCCAGATCATCAAGCGTGTCGGGTGTGCCGTTTTTCTCCAGATATTCGGGCGAGGCATAGAGGCACATATTGATCGTCATCAGACGCCGGCGGATCAGGTCGGCTTGGCTGGGCTCCTTCATGCGGATCGCCACATCGGCCTCGCGCATGGGCAGGTCGAGCAACCGTTCTTCCAGCATCAGGTCGATCTTCAGGTCGGGATATTTGGCATACAAAGCAGGCAGGCGGGGGGCGAGCCAAAGCGATCCGAAGCCGATGGTGGTGGTCACCCGCAACTCGCCAAACACCTCTTCCTCGCTGTCGCGGATCCGGGCGGAGGCCGCATCGAGGCGTTTGGTCATGGCGCGGGTGGCGTCAAACAGCAGCTCACCCTGTTCGGTCAGGATCAGCCCTCGGGCATGACGGTGGAACAATGTGGTGTTCAGGCCGTCTTCCAGCGCACGGATCTGACGGCTGACGGCGGACTGGCTCAGATGCAGCGTATCACCGGCATGGGTCAGCGAGCCAGCCGCCGCAACCGCATGAAAAATACGTAATTTGTCCCAATCCATACTGGCACCTTCCCGCGGCATACAAGCGCGCAACCTATGCGCGCGCCATTGCGCTTGCAAAGATAAATTTAGATTTCAGATACGGGTTTGATGGCGATGCCCAATTCCTATGCACGAGGATGTGAGCGTATTTTCCGTAGACAGGTCAGACTTATTGACCTATGATGGGCGGACAAACTAGCCAGCACAGGAGGATCCCCATGGGAGTGCAGCCGGTTTCGCTCGACGATAAGTTCGACCTTTCGAAATCCACGGTTTTGCTGAACGGCACCCAGGCCCTGGTCCGGTTGATGCTGATGCAAAAGGCCCGCGACAGGGCGGCCGGGCTGAACACGGCGGGGCTTGTCTCCGGCTATCGTGGATCGCCCCTTGGTGCGGTGGATTTGCAGATGGCGCGCGCCGAAAAGCGGTTGGCCGCCGAAGATATTCAATTCAAACCGGGCCTCAACGAAGATCTGGCCGCGACCGCCCATTGGGGCGCGCAGCAGGCGGAGTTGCGCGGGGAAGGGCGGTTCGATGGCGTCTTTGGCCTGTGGTACGGCAAGGGCCCAGGCGTGGACCGCACCGGCGATGTGATGCGCCATGTGAACATGGCAGGAACCTCACGCCACGGCGGCGTCATCATGGCCATGGGCGATGACCATACCGGCGAAAGCTCCACCGTCTGCCACCAGAGCGATTGGGCGATGATCGATGCGCATATGCCGGTGCTCAGCCCGGCCGGTGTGCAGGAGATCCTGGATTATGGCGCCTATGGCTATGCGCTCAGCCGGTATTCGGGGCTTTGGGTCGGTCTGAAATGTCTGAAAGACACGGTCGAGGCGACGGCCGTCGTGGACGGGCGCCCGAACCGGATGGTGTTCAGATTGCCCGATTTCGATCTGCCCGAGGGCGGGTTGAATATTCGCCTGGGCGACCATTGGATCCCGCAAGAGGAGCGTCTTCTCGAACATAAGCGGTGGGCGGCGGAGGCGTTTTCCCACGCCAATCGCCTGGACAAACGCGTGCTCGGCAAACCCGGCGCCAAGATCGGCCTGGTGGCGGCAGGGAAAAACTGGCTCGACCTTGTCTCAGCCCTGTCAGCCCTGGGCATCGATGAAACCGAGGCCGAGCGCCTGGGCGTGACGACCTATAAGGTCGGTCAGACCTGGCCGCTAGACATGGCCGGCTTCCACGATTGGGCCGAGGGCCTTGATCTGATCGTGGTGGTCGAGGAAAAGCGCAAGCTGATCGAGGTGCAGGTCAAAGAGGCGATCTTCGATGATCGCCGTGGGCGCCGCGTCTATGGCTACAAGGATGGCACCGGGAAAACCCTGTTCCCGCAGCATTTCGCGCTCGATCCCGGGGATATCGCGATTAAGTTGGGCCGCATTTTGATAGAAGAAGGCCGACGGACGGATCGGATCGAGGCCGGGATTGCTCGGGTGGAAGAGGCCATGCGCGCCAGCAACGCGCCGGATCTGGCCACGCGCACGCCCTGGTTCTGTTCGGGCTGCCCACATAACTCCTCCACCAAGGTCCCCGACGGATCGCGCGCGGGCGCAGGCATTGGCTGCCATTTCATGGCCAAGTGGATGGATCGCGAGACCGAGGCCTATACCCATATGGGGGGCGAAGGCGTCAATTGGATTGGCGAGTCGCTGTTTTCCACTCGCGACCACATGTTCCAGAACCTGGGCGAGGGCACCTATAACCATTCGGGCATCCTCGCCATCCGGGCCGCCTTGGCGGCGGACACCAACATCACCTACAAGATCCTGTTCAACGATGCGGTTGCGATGACGGGTGGCCAGCCCAATGAGGGGGAATTGGACCCCGCGCGCATCGCCCACGAGGTTCAGGCGATGGGTGTCGAGCACATTGCGCTGGTTTACGACCCGAAGGAACAGGTCGATTTCACCGCCTTCCCGCGCCGCGTCGAACGCCACACCCGCGACAATCTGATGTCGGTGCAAGAGCGGTTTGCGAAGATCAAAGGCGTTTCCGCGATCATCTATGTGCAGACCTGCGCCGCTGAGAAACGCCGCCGCCGCAAGCGCGGCACGTTCCCCGATATCGACAAGCGCATCTTCATCAACACGGATGTCTGCGAGGGCTGCGGCGATTGCGGTGTGCAATCCAATTGCGTGTCCATTGTGCCGGTGGAAACCGAGCTCGGCCGCAAACGCGCCATCGACCAATCGACCTGTAACAAGGATTTCTCCTGCGTGAAGGGCTTTTGCCCGTCCTTTGTGACGCTTGAAGGTGCCGTGATCCGCAAAGAGGCCACGGCTTCGGTGGATCTGGACGGGTTACCCGACCCCGACCTGCCGGTTATCGACGGCACGCATAACGTGCTTGTCACAGGTGTGGGCGGCACCGGCGTGGTGACGATCGGGGCCGTTATGGCCCAGGCGGCCCAGCTCGACCGCAAGGGCGCGGGCATGATCGAGATGGCGGGCCTGGCACAGAAGGGCGGCGCGGTCTCGATCCATCTGCGCCTGGCCAATGACCCTGCTGATATCGCCGCGATCCGCGTTGGCGCGGGGCAGGCCGATACGGTGATCGGCGGCGATCTGGTCGTGACGGGCGGGGCTAAAACGCTGGGTCTGATGACGACGGGGCGCACCGGGGCCGCGGTCAATAGCCACGAGATCACCACCGGGGATTTCACGCTGAACACCGAATTTACCATTCCTGGCAAAGACTTGCAGATCGCCCTAGAAGCGCGATTGCGCGACAGGCTGGTGCTGTTTGACGCGACCGAGTTGGCGCGTGTGCTGCTGGGAGACTCGATCTTCTCCAATATGATGGTGTTCGGTGCCGCCTGGCAGATGGGCCTGGTGCCGCTGAGCCGTGAGGCGATTGTCGAGGCCATTGGGATGAATGGCGCGGCGGTTGAGGCGAACCGGCAGGCCTTTGAGATGGGCCGATGGGCGGTTCTGAACCCCGAAGAGGCCGAGGCGCTGGTGCAGCCCAATGTCGTGGATATGCCGCGCACATTGGAAGACAAGATCGCCTATCGCGCCAAACACCTCGAAGCCTATCAAAATGCGGATCTGGCGGCGCGATATCGGGCGCTGGTCGATGGGATCGAGGATACAGATCTGCGAGAGGCCGTCGCCAAAGGGTATCATAAGCTCCTGGCCTACAAGGACGAATACGAGGTCGCGCGGCTACATTTGGAGACCAAGGCCAAGGCCTTGGCGCAATTCGGGCCGGGCTTTCGGATGACCTACCATCTGGCGCCGCCGCTTTTGCCCGGAAAGGAGGCCAATGGACGCCCCAAGAAGCGCGAGTTTGGGCCTTGGATGGGCCATGTCTTCCGTCGCTTGGCCGCGCTGAAACACTTGCGGGGCACGCGCTGGGATCCGTTTGGCTACACCGCGGAGCGACGGATGGAGCGTGCGCTGATCATGCAATACAAGGCGGATATGGCGGCATGGCTGCCCCATGCTGATGAGGTGCAGCGCGAGGCGCTGATCGCACTGGCGGAATTGCCCCTGAGCATTCGCGGCTTCGGTCCGGTCAAAGAGGCGAATGCCGCCAAGGCGGCAAAGCGGCGTTTGGAATTGCTCAGCGTATTGGAAACCGGTGAGCCCGAAACGCGGCAAGCGGCGGAATAGGGCGGCGGGCGCTCCCGCATCTCCCTCGGCCTGCGGCCTCCGGGATTTGGGCCAGGCGCGCCTTCGCCTTCGGCGCTGTCGGCGCGCCCCAGCGCTGAGCTTGGGTGATGCGCAGGGATGTTTAGGTCATCGAGGAGCGGGAGGTGGAGCGTTCCCCAGAGCGGCGGCAAAGGTGGCCTTTCGGGCTTGCGGATGGGTGCGTGTCGTAAACGCTAGGGCTGCATCAAGGCACGAACAGCGTCACCGAGTTCCTTGAAAAGCTTCATACGTAGGCCACCCTCTGGACCACAACGTAGAGCGATTGAGAGGCGCATTAGGGGCCGAGTGGGCATCGCGCGACCATCGGCGTGGGCGGTGGCCATTTTGGCTGCATAGGTGAGGGGACGGTCCGTCATCCTGCAGGGCCCTGTCCAGCGCCGTAAGCCGCCGCAAAGTTTACAGCCGTAAACCAAGCCTTTTCAGGGAGTTGGCCGCAACTTCGAACACCCGCGAAGCTCGCGCAAACCCTCAGGCATCCGGTGTGATCAGCCCAAGACCGCGCAGATAGATGCCGATCCCGGCCTCCAGCAGATCCTCGGGCGGGAAGGGGGCATTGGCGCCGGGGCGTCCGCGGGCGAACAACTCCACCACGCCGTGGCTGAGCGCCCAGATATGGGCGGAGAACATCGTGGGCGGCGGACGCTTTTCGGGTGGAATGTGTTCGGACAGGGCTTCCGCCGCGCGCTCCAGCACTTCACGCGACTTGTTGGCGGCCGCGGCCAATTCGGGCGTCGCGTTGCTGGAGGTGCCGCTTTCGAACATCGCCATGTAATGGCCCGGAAATTTGCGGGCAAAGGCCAGATAGGCGCGTCCCGTCGCCTCAAACGCCGCCAGGGCGGAGGGTTTGCCATCCGCAAATGCGTGTTCCATCAGATCGGCGAACATCTCATGGCCCTGGCGGGCACATTCCGCGATCAACGTCTCGCGGCCGTCAAAATGGCGATAAACGGCCGCCGGTGTCACGCCGGCATTCTTCGCGGCCTCCGACAGGGTGAAGCCCGTCGGTCCCTTCTGCTCGATCAGACGCAGGGCCGCATCGACGAGCGCCTGTTTGAGGTTGCCGTGGTGGTAGCCGCTTTTGGGCATCGATCAGCCCTTCACCGCGCCGGGATCGGACCACATTTCGGGCCCGCCGGTGATCGATTGATCCGGCGCGCGCACCACATCCTCGTCTTTCCCTGGATAATCCAAGTCGCACAAAACCGCGCGGATCACGGCCAGGCGTGCCCGGCGTTTGTCGTCTGAGCGGATGACCACCCAGGGCGCGGCATCGCTGTGGCTGCGGGTCAGCGTGTCGGCGATGGCTTCGGAATAGGCATCCCAACGCTGCAGACCCTCAACATCGATCCAGCTGAGCTTCCATTGTTTCAACCGATCGTCCTCACGGTCCAAAAACCGGCGAAGCTGTTCTGCGCGTCCGACATTCAACCAGATCTTCGTGAGGTGAATGCCGTCGCCCACAATCATCTGCTCAACCGATGGCAGTTGCGCAAAGAACGCCTCGCGCTCAGTGTCTGTGCAGAACCCAAAAACCTGTTCGACCACGCCGCGATTGTACCAGGAGCGGTCGAAAAGCTTGATCTCACCGGCATTGGGCAAATGCTTGATATAGCGCTGAAAATACCATTGCCCCTGTTCGACCTCGCTCGGCTTCGAGAGGGCGACAACCGAGGCGTGGCGCGGGTTCAGATTTTGGCGAATGCGCTTGATGGATCCGCCTTTGCCCGCCGCATCCCGGCCTTCGAACACCACCGCAATGCGCGCGCCGGTCTCGCGCACCCAAGCCAGCATTTTGACCAGCTCGACCTGGAGCGCTTCGAGCTGATCTTCGTAATCGTCGCGGTCGAGCCGGGCGTCATAGGGATAGGAGGGATCAAGCACCTTGCCCTTGCTGGCCTCCTCGATCTGCTCACGTACCCAATCCGGCGCACCGGTCTTGAAAAACGCGCTGATCGCACCGTCAAAGGGTTTTCCCATGATCTTGCCTGCCTCGTGATTATGTTATGCCCTATTACATTAGGGATGCAGGGCCCGCCATGCAAATGCCTACTGGCGCAGACCTGCGCGGATGGCGACCCGGTCGATGGCGTCGACCACGGCTTGGGGGTCGGCATGGTGCGGCATATGACCGACGCCCTCCATGACCACCAGATTGGCGCCTGGGATCTGCGTGCTGAGCGGTTCCGAATGCACTTGAAGGGGCACCGTCAGATCGGCATCGCCGTGCAGGATTTCGACTGGCATATCGATCTCACCATACCGTGGCACCATCGCTTCGATCTGGGGCAATAGGCCGGTACGTTGGCGCGCATTTTCCAGCAGCGAGAAGCGCCGCAGGATCAGGCCGGGGCCATAATGCTCTGCAAAGCCCTCAGGCGCCGGTTGCGGCGTGAACACGCTCTCGATGCTGGAGATCAGCGTCGCGTCCGGCACCCAGGCCGACAGAAGGGCCGCGACGGCGGGGCCGCTGACGGAATTGCCCAACAGCGCGTAATAGGTGCCTTGGCCGCCCTCCCACGGGTTGGAGGCGCCCGCCAGATTGACGAGGCCCGCGATGTTGTCCCGTCGTTCCAGCGCCCAAGCGAGTGCGACCGCGCCGCCATAGGAATGGCCGACGACAATGGGCCTCTGGGCGCCCAGGGCGATGGCGGCATCGGCCAGCAGGCGCGCCTGATCCGCGGCTGAGGCATTGCGCCCGATCATGTCGGTATAGCCCAGGCCGGGCCGATCAAAAGCCAGCACGCGGTAACTGCCGGAAAGCCGCCCGACCATGTCGAAGGTCCAGTCATTCACATTGCCGGACGCGCCGTGGATCAACACGACGGGCGGACCGTCGCCTTCATCGACATAGTGGACGCGGGTTCCGTTCACCTCGATGAACTGACCCGCAGGCGGATGGGCCGCCTCTGCCGCGGCTTCCCGCACCGAGGCGCGCCATAAAGTTGCGATTGCCGCAATCGCCAGAAGGCCCAGGATCCAGAACAAAGCTTTCATCGCCGCAAATCCGTGCTGGCTTCCCCGATCAGTTCGATATCGAACGGTGTGGTCAGATAGATCTCGGAAATCCAATTGCCATAGAGCAGATGCGCGTGGGACCGCCACCTATTCAGCGGCGCGCGCGTCGGGTCGTCTTCGGGATAGTAATTCACCGGGACATTGATCGGTGTGCCCGCATCCACATCGCGGTCATATTCCTGCTTCAGCGTGTCGCTGTCATATTCGAAATGGTTGAAGACATAGAGCGCGCGATGCGCGGCATCCTCGACCAGGGCGGGGCCGACCTCATCCGATCCGATCAGCACCTTGAGGCCCGCGGCCCGCATCTCATCCTCGCGCATCTCGGTCCAGCGGCTGACGGGCATCAGCACATCATCCGAGAAGCCGCGCAGATAGGGGGAGGCGGGCGCCTTGTTCTGGTGGCGGAAACATCCAAACGCCTTCGCGTCCAGGATGTGTTTCGGCACACCGTTCAGGTGATAGGCCATCGCCATGCCGCCCCAGCAGATGCCGAAGGTGGAATGCACATGGGTCTGGGTCCAATCCATGACCTGTTTGAGTTCGTCCCAATAGGTGACATCCTCGAAATCCAGATGCTCGATAGGGGCGCCGGTGATCAGCAAGCCGTCGAATTTTTCACCGCTGGCCGCAACTTCCGAGAACGGGCGATAAAACGCCTCCATATGTTCGGCAGAGGTGTTGCGCGTTTCGTGATCCGACATGCGGATCAGGTGGAAATCGATCTGCAACGGCGTCGCGCCGATCAGGCGCGCGAATTGCGTCTCGGTCTGGATCTTTTTCGGCATCAGGTTCAGCAACCCGATGCGCAGCGGGCGGATATCCTGCTGTGCCGCGCCCCGCTCGGGCATGACCATGACACCTTCGCGCGCAAGAACGTCGTAGGCGGGCAGGGTGTCGGGCAAGGTGATGGGCATGGGATCGGGCCGTTTGCGAGGGTCGGGAGCGTCGATTTAGGCGGGCGCGGCGGCGGTGCCAAGGGCGCGCGCGATCATCTCTTCGGCATCGGCGGCGTCACGCACCGTTTCGACGTCTGCTGCGCTGACGGCGACACCCCAATTCCGCGCCATGGCGGCGTAAAGCGGCGCACGGTGGTGGATCACCTGCGTGAAGGCATGGACGGCAAAGTCATCGGGGTCGACCTGGCCTTCGGCTAGCCCGGTTTCGGCCAAATAAGCGTTCCAGATCGTGTCCAGCATCTCGGGTCGGTAGTAGATCGGCTTGGGATCGGCGCGGTAGCGGCGGATCAACTCGGCCCCATGGCCGTCGGGGCTCTCGATCCAGATCATCAGCGTTTGGCTGGACAAGGCGCTCAACACCTCGTCACTTGGGTCGTCAGGCGCGACCACTTCGCAGATCGACCCGCCAGTATCGCAGATGAAGTTCGGATAGCCGTAGACATCGCGCGCGCGATCGATAAACGGCTCGGTATCCAGCAGCGCGTTGACCTCGGCGCGGCGGTGCAGGGCTTGGCGGCGCTGATATTCGGCGAAGGGCAGGCCGCCTTTGGCGGGATCGCCGGGCTTGCCCAGAAAGGTCGACAGCGGCGCGAGATTGTTGAAGGTGATGTTCGAGCCGACATAGATGGAATCCGACCGAAGCAGCTCGGCCAGGAACGGCACCTGCATGGCCTGCCGTTTGAGATTGTCGGTGATGTACTCGCCCATATAAGCGGTGCCGATGCGGTAATCGACCGAGTAGTGAAACCAATCGCCGCCCGCGCGCAACAGGCTGGCAAGGCGGGTTTTGCCCAGGCCTGACATCCCGAACACGGCAATGCGTTTTTCGGGGGCGTCGCGGAAGGCTGCCGGGCTGTCATAAAGGCGTTTCATGGCGCGGTCCTTGCCACGCCGATACCGGCATTGGCAAGCTAAGCGGTCTAGCGACATGTCGATGGGCTTGGCGCGGTGGCATTCGCGCGTCACGCACAGCGCTTGCGCCACACCCCTTTGCCGATCAGGCGCCCGTCCAGGATCAGCAGGCCGAGGGCAAGGATGCCGAAGCCAATAAAGGCCGACGGCGCCAGGCGCTCATCGAGGATCAGAGCGCCGAGGACAATCGCTACAGGCGGGATCAGCAGCGTTACGATCATCGCATTGCCCGACCCAGCCATGGCAATCACGCGGTAATAGAGCAGATAGGCCAAGGCGGTGCCGATGACGGCGAAATAGATGATGGCGGCATAGGTGCCGGGCAGCGTCGGGATTTGTGGCGCACCGTCGGCCCAGATGGCGACCGGCAGGATCACCACCGACGCGCCGGTCAGCATCCCCGCCGCCGAGACCTGCGGGCTGAGCCCGGCCATGGTCTTGCGCGCCCACGACGCCGCCAGCGCATAGGAGATTGTCCCGCCGATCACCGCCAGCTGCGCCAGCGACCGGATATCGAATTGCCGAAAACTGTCGAGCCCGATGGCCACGGCGACACCTAGGAACGCAACCGCCACACCCAGCGCCTTGCGTGGCGTCAGACGTTCGTCGGGGAAGATCGCGGCCGCGACGAGAACCCCGAAGATCGCCGTACCCGCATTGAAGATCGAGGTCAGCCCGGTCTCGATGAATTGCTGTCCCCAGGCCATCAGTGCAAATGGGATGACATTGTTGAGCAGCCCCATCGCCGCGAAGGCGCCCCAAATGCGCCACGAGCCCGGGACCGGCAGGCGTTTGATCAGAACATAGGCCCAGAGGATCAGGCAGGCCCAGACGACCCGGTGGGCCACAAGGGTCAGAAACGGCAATTCATCCAGGCCGATCTTGATGGCCAGAAACGAAGCGCCCCAAATCGCGCCAAGAAGGCCCATCTCAATCCAAGCGCGGGTGCTGACAGATGTTTGCGTCATGTGCCCGGTCTAGGCCGTGCATGTCCGACAATCGACCCGGAACTTGCGGGTCCGCAACAGAAAACCCCGCGCCGGTGAGGACGCGGGGAAAATGGCGCAGCGATTGAGCTATCGTCTAGAACGAATAGCCAACGCGCAGGCCAAAGCTTACGGCATCGTTGTCTTCGAAATCGCCGAAGGATGTGCCATCGGGGAAGGGGTTTGGCGCTTCAGTGGTTGCGTCACCCACAAATGTGTAGTTCACGCCGCCCGTCAGGCGCCACGGACCGGTTTCATACCGAGCACCCAGACCAATCGATGTGCGGCCATCGGTGGGGCCGAGATTGCCCGCAAAACCACCCTGCGACGCCTCGTAGGTGATCGACCCCAGAAGGGCGAGTTCGTCGGTGATGCGACGCGCCCCACCCAACGTGTAGGTCCAGACGTCATCGTCATAATCGACCAGCGCCGAACCGCCAGAGATGTTATCGGCGTAGATTGTCGGCGTGATGTCGAATTCGGTCCATTCGGTCCACCGGATCGAGCCAAACACCAATGTGCCCTCGGCGACGCCACTCTGCGCCTCCAACAGCACTTGCTGCGGGATGGTTGTCTCAAATTCGGTGTTGAAGGTACCCGTATTGTCGGTTTCGACCGCGTCGAATGTGTGCTCTGTCGCGCTGTAGTAGGTCAGTGCTACGCGTAGCGCGATGTCGGTGCGCTCATAGGCGGCACCCAGCATATAGCCAAGTTCATAGTCGCTCTCGGCATCCATCTGATATCTGCTCGTCGTGCCAAGACCACCCGACCCATTGAACAGGGCAACTGACCCTTCGGCTTCAACAGCCCGCAGGCCACCATAGATCGAGATGTTGTCGTTCAGGGAATACCGAACCGCCGCGGTGATTGCGCGCGACCGGATCTCGGCCTGGCTGCCCGCGCCAGACCCATAGAGATACCCAGATCCGCCATTGGGCGCATAATCCACGTCTGCGCCGATCGGGCTGTCCACGATCAGTGCGACCGAAACGTCGTCGGACAGCGCATGCACATAGGATAGGCTCGTATAGCTGAAGGATGGCGCGACATCGCCCGAGTCTGACCCGGCAAGCGAGGTGGCGGTTGCGGTTACCAATTGCGTGCCAGACACGTCAGGATTGGTGAATGTATAGCTGAACTCGACATAATTGCCGTCTTCAAACAGGATCGCGGGGCTTTGAGCCTGGCGCTCAACGCCGCCCGCGGTTGCAAGTGATGTTGTCGTAAGTAGTGCCGCGATTGCGGTGCCTGTGATGCGGGTCATGACTACCTCCCCGAGTGCTGTCACGTTGTTCTTCTACACATACAAGGCGCGAAAAGGACCGATCCGGTCAATTCTTCCGCAGCGTAATGGTATTCGCCTGCCGAACCTCGCATGTCATATGTGACCGGAATGTTACACTTATGGTCACACCGGCCCTAAGTCCCGGTGCGACGGCCCGCATTAATCACGTTTATATAGTTGGCGCCCACGATCAGAACGGCGCCGATCAAAACCGCGATTTCCAGCGGTTCGGCATAGAAGGCCATGCCCACCAGCGCGATCGTCGGCAGGCGAATGAAGTCGATCGGCATCACGACGGAGGCGGGCGCCAGCGACAATGCCGTGGTCAGGCAGAAATGCGCGGTCAGCCCGCAAATCCCGATCAGGACCACCCAAGGCCACGAGGCTGCACTTGGCAGCGCCATGTCGCCATCGATCAGGCAGCAGATCAGCCCCATCACCAATTGCATCACCGTCAGCCAGAACAGGATTTGCGTGGTCGATTGATCACGCGTCAGGCGTTTGGTTAAGATCGCCGTGGCCGCAAAACAAATCGCCGAGGCGCCAGCGGCCATCATGCCCGGCGTGATCGGTGCCGTGCCGGGGCGGACGACGATCAGGATCCCGACGAACCCGATCAGGCCGGCGATCAGTTTCACACGCGTCAGTTTCTCACCCAAAAACAGGGCGGCCAGGATCATCACCCACAGCGGCGAGGTGAACTCCAGCGCAAAGACCTGTGCCAGAGGGATCACACTGACGGCCCAGAACCACAGGTTTTGGCCGGTGAAATGGCAGATATTGCGCGCCAGATGCTCCGGCAGCCTCTCGCGTCGCACCTGGCCCAGGGTACCGGCCAGTTTCGCGACACTGATCAGGATCACCATGCCCACCATCGAGCGGTAGGTCATCAATTCGAACGTATCCAGTTCGACACTGACCTCGCGCCCGGCCACGGCCATGGCGCTGAACGACACGACGGCGCCCATCATCCACATCGCCGCGCGCAGGATTGCGGCGCGGGGCACAGTGCCCGCCAGTGGGTTGGGTTGAGGTGTGTCGGCCATGCCACTACTTGTGGGAAAGCCGCGGCCCAATTCCAGCGAAATCGTCCTGTATACTGCGCCGCATATGAAAAGGGCCCCGATGCGACGATGCGGGGCCCTTTTGTTTTAGGATGACTGCGCGACTTAGAAGCGGAGGCCCGCGCCGATGGTCACCGTATTGATCGTCTGGTCCAGGTCCTGGCCACCACTGTCGCCGCTGAGCTCGCGCGCCGTGAAGTCGGCCCGCAGGAACAGGTTCTCGGACACGTTATATTCTGCGCCCAGACCCAGATTGTAGCCGGTCAGGTCAATCGAGGTAACGCCGCTTTCATATTCCGAGAAAGACACACCCGCCGCGCCATAGAACATCACGTCACCCGCTGCATAGCCGATGCGGGCGCGCAGATCGGCGACATAGGGGATCTCATAATCATCGCCCGCGCCGATTTCGTTCAAGTGCAGATACCGCGCCTCGCCGCCATAGACCATCGCGCCGTTTTGCACATTGTAGCCGCCGAAGATGCCCCAGGCCGTCCCGTTATCGTAATCCAGATCCAGCGTGGTGGTCGTCGCGCCCGGAACGGATTGGGTCAATTCGCCATCGCCAAAGACATGGCCGAATTCGAGCCCGACATAGGGCCCCTCAAACGGTTCATCGACTGCGACCACAACCGGCGGAGGTGGCGGCGGCGCATCGATGGGGCCTGCAAAGGCAGCGGAGGGGCTGAGAAGGACGGCGATTGCAATGAAAGCGCGCGACATGAAAAACTCCGAAATCGGATGGTTGATAATGCGATGACATTACCGTGATTACCCGCGATACGCCCAGTGAAATATGGGGATATGGTGGTTTTCCTTACATCTGGCGCTGGGAACGGGTCATAGACCTTTGGCCTTTGCCGCATCCCAAAGCGTGTCCATTTCCGCCAGATCGCTTTGTTCGGGTGAGGAGCCCATCTTGCCAAGTTGCTGTTCAATGTAGCGAAACCGCCGGACGAATTTGGCATTGGCCTGGCGCAGCGCAACCTCGGGGTCGACCTTCAGATGGCGCGCCAGATTGGCGACGACGAAAAGCAAGTCGCCGACCTCTTCACTGAGCTTCTCTGCATCTCCGCTATCGCGGGCCTCGGCCACTTCGCGGGCCTCTTCGCTCAGCTTTTCCAGCACGAAGGCGATGTCGGGCCAGTCAAATCCCACCCGCGCAGCGCGTTTTTGCAGCTTTTCGGCCCGCATCAGGGCGGGCAGGCCCAGGGCAACATCGTCCAGAACACCGCCGCGGGCCTTGGCCGCGCGCTCTGCGGCCTTCACGCTTTCCCAATCCGCCACCTGCTGATCGGCGGTCTTGGCGTTGGATTCATCGCCGAAGACATGGGGGTGGCGCGCGATCATCTTGTCGCCAATGGCGCGGGCGACATCGTCGAAATCGAAGAGATCCGCATCCTGGGCCATTTGCGCGTGAAAAACGGACTGAAACAAAAGATCGCCCAACTCGCCCTTCAACTCATCCCAATCCTGGCGCTCGATCGCGTCGGCGACCTCATAGGCCTCTTCGATCGTGTAGGGGGCGATGGTGGCAAAGGTCTGTTCCACATCCCAGGGGCAACCGGTCTCGGGGTCGCGCAGGCGGGCCATGATGGCGCGCAGGCGGTGCATCGGGTCGTTTGGCAGATCATCCATGGCCAAGACATGCCGAGCCCGCACCGCCCGCGCAAGTGGATTGCACAATGCAGGGCTTTATGGCGGGATGGGGAGGTCCCCCAAGGAGGTTTCCATGCCCGTCATCAACTCCATCGCTGCCTATGCCGACGATATGACGGCGTGGCGGCGGCATCTGCATGCCCATCCCGAACTTGGGTTCGATTGTCACAACACCGCGGCCTTCATCACCGCGCGGCTGCGCGAATTCGGCATCACCGACATCCATGACGGGATCGCGACCACCGGGATCGTGGCGATGATCGAGGGCGATGGCGACGGTCCGACCATCGGTTTGCGCGCCGATATGGATGCGTTGCCGATTGTCGAACAAACCGGGGCCGCGCATGCCTCGACCAACGAAGGCAAGATGCATGCTTGTGGCCATGATGGGCATACCACGATGTTGCTGGGGGCAGCGCGCTATCTTGCGGAGACGCGGAATTTCAAGGGTCGCGTCGCGCTGATCTTTCAACCCGCCGAAGAAAGCGCGGGCGGCGCCGGTGTGATGGTCGAGGAAGGTATGATGGAGCGGTTTGGCATCGACCGGGTCTTTGCGCTGCACAATGTGCCCGGTCTGCCTTTGGGGCATGTTTTTACCGCGCCTGGTCCGATCATGGCCGCTGTGGATACGTTCGAGGTTCATATCGAAGGGCAGGGCGGCCATGGCGCCTATCCCCAGGACACGATTGACCCTATCCCCCCCGCGCTCTCCATCGCGCAGGCCTTTCAGACCATCGTGTCGCGCAACCATGCCTCGTCGAACGATCTGGTCGTGTCGGTCACGCAGATCCATGCGGGCACGGTCGACAACGTGATCCCCTCCACGGCCTTTTTGAACGGCACCATCCGCACCTTTGATCCGGAGGTGCAGGATATGGTCCGCCGCCGCATGGGCGAGATCGTGGCGGGGCAGGCGGCCAGTTTCGGGGTCACGGCGCGGCTTGACTACATCACCGGTTATCCGGCAACGGTGAACGAGCCTGGCCAAACCGCCTTTGCCGCCGATGTGGCGCGCGATGTCGTGGGCGCCGAGCGCGTCGATACCGAGGCCGGACGCCAGATGGGGGCCGAGGACTTCGCCTATATGCTGCAGGCCCGCCCCGGGGCCTACATGTTCCTTGGGGCGGGAGAGGGTGCGGGGCTTCACCATCCGGCCTTTGACTTCAATGATGAGATTGCACCGATTGGCGCGAGCATCCTTGCGCGATTGGCAGAGCATGCTCAGCCCGCCTGACCGTTTTTCCTGAGATACGGGAACCAACACAGCCATCCGGTGTTTGTCACCTGACATACGGGGCGGCGAAGGGTTTGCAGGGCGCATGATCGGAAAATGGGTTTGGCTGCTGCGCGGCGCACTTCGCAAGCTGTGGTTGCGCGTGGCGGCCTTCGCCATCCTCGCCATCGTGGCCGCAATCGCGGCTCCGCTTCTGTCGCCCCTGGTGCCTGACGCCTGGAGCGAGGCCCTGGGCGGTGATGCGGTCGACCAGGTGCTCACGATCCTGGCCACATCGATGCTGGCGGTCACGACATTCTCGCTGTCGATTGCGGTCAACGCCTATACCGCTGCCGCGCAGACCGCCACGCCCCGCGCTGTGGCGCTGTTGCAAAGCGATAAAATCACCCAGACGACGCTGGCCACGTTCCTGGGTGCTTTCGTCTATGCGCTGGTGGCGATTATCGGCATAAATGCCGGGTATTACGCCGAGGGCGAGCGCGCGGTGCTGTTTCTATCGACTGTCATGGTGGCCAGTTTCGTTGTCTTGGCCATGTTGCGATGGATCGACTATCTGCAGGATTTCGGACGGCTCAACAATACGTTGGACCGCGTGGAGGTGGCGGCGCGCAACGCGCTGCTCACCCGATTGGACGTTCCGTATCTGGGCGGTCAGCCCTTCAACGGAGAGGTGCCGTCCGGGGCGTGGTCGGTACGTATCGAGGCCACCGGACATATCCAGCATATCGACATGCAAAGCTTGCAAGACTGGGCTGAGACGAATGACGCGCAATTATGGCTACCCGTATTGCCCGGCGATTTCGTGCATCCCGGGTCGTGTTTTGCCTATGGCATTGGCGCGGAACCCGACGAGAAGGGTGTTACCGCGCTCCAGAATGCAGTGACGGTCGACCGGCAACGCAGTTTTGACCAAGATCCGCGTTTTGGAATGGTGGTACTGTCGGAAATTGCCTCGCGCGCGCTGTCCCCCGGCGTGAATGACCCCGGCACGGCGGTTGATGTGCTGGAACGGCAATTGGCTGTCCTATCCAAATGGCACGAACGCAAGACGCCTGAGATCCATTGCGACCGGGTCCGGGTCGGCTCCGTTGAGCCGTCTGAAATGCTGAACCTCGCCTTTCGGCCGATCCTGCGGGATGGCATCGGGCAGGTTGAGGTGCTCGTGCGGTTGTTGGACGTGCTGGCCGCATTGCAAGATACATCCGCCGAGGTGTTTGGTGAAGCGGCTCAGGCCCTCACGAAGGGCGTGGAGGATGCACTGGCCCAGACCGATCAACTTGACGCGTGGGATCGCCAACAAATCGAAACCGCTTTGCGCGCTTGAACACGGCGCGCAGGCCGGGATGCGCGAACCGGAAGGTCAGGCGCGGCGCGATGTCTTAATGCTCCTCGGCACGCAGGTAGCGCCGCATCCCATAAAGCAGCGGCTCGCCCTCGGGCGCCGTGCGCACGGCCTCGACCGCGCCGATGCAGATATGATGCGTGCCCAGCCGCTCGGCTGAGATCAGGCGGCAATCAAACGCCACCAGCGCCTCGCTCAGATAAGGGGCGCCCGTCACCAGCCTTTGCGGCGTGACTGCGTTGAATTTATCGCCGCCCGGCGCGGGGATCCGCGATGAAAACACGTCTGAAATCTCGGTTTGATCGATATTCAGCACGTTGATGCAGAAACACGCATTGTCCAAGACCAGCGGCAGCGCCGAAGAGGAGGCATTCAAGCAGGTCAGCATGGTGGGGCGATCACCATCGGCGGAAATCGAGGTCATGGCCGAGACCGTTACACCGGCGCGCCCGGCAGGTCCGTCTGTCGTCACCACACTGACCGAGGCGGCTGATTTGCTCATCCCCTCAAGAAACTGGGCCTTCAGCTCTTCGTTCATCTCTACGATTTCCCATGCCTGCTCGCGCGCCGGACTCTTGCCCAGGCGGCTCCGGTGCACAAGATGGATCAATTTCCCCCCATGTCTTGCGTTTTTCCCCGGCTGGCGTAAGCCCAGGCAGATCATTTGCGGAATGCGGGGGGCGCCATGGCACTGGAAGACGCGAAACACGAGGTCGATGTCGCCGTGACGCGCGACGAACTGAAGGGTTTGTCCTTCGAGAATGCGTTTTCGGGCGTGCCGTCGTTTTTGCGGCGGCGCTACACCAAGGATCTGACCGGCGTGGATGTGGTCGTCACGGGTATCGCCTTCGATCAAGCGGTGACGAACCGGCCCGGCGCGCGGCTAGGTCCGCGGGCGATCCGCGAGGCCTCCGCCCTGCAACCCTTCGATCCGCCCTATGGCTGGGACGGCTATTCACCGTTGGAGGCGCTTGCCATCGCCGATTATGGCGATATGGCGTTTGACTATGCGCAGATCTCCGATGTCCCCGCCCGGATCGAAGCGCATATTGCGGGTATCCTCGCGGCTGGGGCGGCTGCGATCAGCCTCGGCGGTGATCATTCCATCACCCTGCCGATCCTGCGCGCCCATGCCGCGAAATATGGGCCATTGGCGTTGATCCAGGTGGATGCCCATACCGATACCTGGCCCGATGATGATCCGTCTCGGATCGATCACGGCACGTTTTGCTACACGGCGGTGAAGGAGGGTCTGATCGATGTCGCGCGATCTTCCCATATCGGGATCCGTACCGTGGTGGACGACAATCTTGGTATTGCGATCCATGATGCCCGTGAGGTGCATGAAACCGGTGCAGCCGCGGTGGCCAAGGCCGTCAGGGCACGCGCCGGAGACGCACCGGTCTATCTGAGCTTTGATATTGATGGTTTAGATCCGGCGTTTGCGCCAGGCACCGGGACGCCGGTTTGGGGTGGTCTGACCAGCGGACAGGCGGCGATCCTGCTGCGGGATTTGGCCGGGATCAATCTTGTCGGAGGTGATGTCGTCGAAGTTTCTCCGCCCTTTGACGTCAGTGGCATTACGGCAGTGGCGGGCGCCCATGTCGCGATGGAGCTGTTATGTCTGTGGGGCTGGACCCGGCGTTAGCTTGGAAAATCCTCGGCCCGGTACCAGCTCAACACGTCCGTCGCGCCCGCCTCGATCAACTGCGCCTTGAGCCCATCGGTCAGCACCCGGCCAAATGCGACGATCACAGCCGATGACGGCACACGGGTATCGCCGCGCAATTGGTTGACCAGAAGCGGCGCGTAGATATCGCATTTGTCGATATCGATCACGACCAATTCCGGCGTGGAATGCGCCACCGCGATCATGGCGTCTCGGGCCGTGTCGACGGACATGCAGCCGCAAAACCGGGCGCGACACATCGCGTCGATCCGCGCGAATTCAGATCCGCTGCAGCCGATCGCCAAGAGGCGCGCGCAAGAAGCATCAATTGGCAAACCGTCACGGTTCGCGGCCTCTTCCCGAGGCCTGTGATCACTCAAAGATTTCCCATCAACGTCAACGACCCGTGTCATCCCGTCCGCCCTTGCATAGGATTGCAATGAAAGGGTCGATTTAGAAGCGGAACGGTGGGTCGTCTATCCCGTGATTCCGGTAGTTGTCTTGGGATATTGAATGATACCCTGACCGACGCCGCGTAACACCGCGCTGGTCCGGTCGGTCACGTCCAGCTTGCTATAGATGTTACGCATATGGGTATCGACCGTATGGGCCGAGATCTGAAGGATACCGGAAATCACCGCATTACTTTTGCCGCGGGCGGCCCAGCCCAGGATCTCAGCCTCGCGTTTCGTCAAAACGGGCGCCTCATCGGGCAGGGGGGTCAGGTCACAGACCCGCAAATGACCCGCCTGAGCCACGCATTGCAGCTCGAAGACTTTGGCGGGCGGAAGCTCGATCCGGTCCACGCCAAATCCCAGGCCCACATAGGCATTTCGCAAGGCCGGGCCAAAGACATAGAAGGCCAAGCCATCCCCAAATTTGGCATCCTCTCTGGCGCGCAAATACCGATTGGCCGCCGGGCTGGAGGTTGGCACCAGGTCGCGAATTTCATGCCAGTAAAAGGGCCGCGCGAGTTTCGAGGCCAGTTCCGGGATCGGGTCGACCAGAACCAGCTTTTCCTCGATATATTTGCAGGTCCACTCCTCGGGATACCCATCCGTGGCGACGGCAACCTGTTCGGCATCGGGTGTCACCAGATGGTAGCTGGCCATTTTGACCCCTTCGCCATGCAGGTAGTCCAGCATGATATGCCAGAGGTCCATTGTTGTTTCGGCGGTTCGTATGCGCTCAAGTGTCGAGGCGAGCTCAACCATTCTGGTGACCTTCAAATACCCGTTTAGCATGCGTCTTTCCGATGTGGCCTGCCGCCATGCCCCACCGGTTTACCTAGCGTCAACCGTAGCATGAAACCCATCTGTGTCATAGTTGTGATACATCGCGCGCATCTCTGGACTGGTTGACGGGCTTGCCGTATCGATAACCCATAAACCCGCTCAAGCCGCCTTGATCCGATGCCCAGACTCCGCCGTTCTTCCGACCGCGAAAGCCGTGCCGTCGCACGCGAGATCTCCTATGCCAATTCCGCATCGACCAAGGGCGGGCGGGCGCTGATCCGGGTGATGGAAAACACAACCGGGCGGCTGGGCCTGATCAAACGCGCGGATGGATATGGTGACGAGGTCCGACAGGGGCGCGATTTTTGGCAGGTAATGGTCGAACGCTACCGGCTGGAGCTTAGGGTTGTCGGCGGCAGCCTAGCCAATATCCCCAATCATGGTCCGGTCGTGCTGATCGCCAATCACCCCTACGGTATCCTCGACGGATTGATGATGGGCCATATCCTGTCGCAGGCCCGTGGCGATTTCCGCATTCTCGCCCATCAGGTGTTTCGCAAGGCCGAAGATCTGAACCGGGTCATTCTGCCGATCAGTTTTGAAGAAACCAAACAGGCCCTGGCGCAAAACCTGGCGACCCGCAAAACCGCTCTGCGCTACCTGGCCGATGGTGGTGCGATTGGTGTGTTTCCGGGCGGCACCGTTTCCACGGCGGCAAAACCATTCGGACGCCCGATGGATCCGGTCTGGCGCAGTTTTACGGCGCGGATGATCGCAAAATCCGAGGCCACGGTGGTGCCGATCTTCTTTGATGGGCACAATAGCCGCCTGTTCCAACTGATGAGCCATCTGCATTACACGCTGCGGATGGGCCTTCTGATCAAGGAGTTCAAAGCGCGCACGGATTCTCCGGTTGAGGTGGTCATCGGCGATCCCATTACCCGGGCGGATTTGGACCCATACGCCTCGGATGCCAAAAAGCTAATGGAGTTCCTCAGGGAAACCACCTATGCGCTAAGCCCCCGGCCCATCGATCCTCGCGCGCGGGGTTTCGAGTTTGAAGACAAGCATCGCGGCGCGGATGAGAAATCGGCCAAGATGAAGCTGAAGGAGCGCTATTGATGGCGGTGGGCATTTTTGACAGCGGCTTGGGCGGATTGACGGTGTTGGACGCGGTGACCAAGCGGTTGCCGGATCTGCCGCTGATCTATCTGGGCGACAATGCGCATACGCCCTACGGCACGCGTGAGCCCGATGACATCTACAATCTGACCACCGCGGGCGTGCAGACGCTGTTCGACCGCGGCTGCGATCTGGTGATCCTGGCCTGCAACACGGCCTCGGCGGCGGCGTTGCGGCGGATGCAAGAGGGCTGGGTGCCCGAGGGCAAGCGCGTCTTGGGCGTGTTCGTGCCGCTGATCGAGGCGCTGACCGAACGCCAATGGGGGGACAATTCGCCGCCGCGCGAGGTTGAGGTGCGCGATGTGGCACTGTTTGCGACGCCCGCGACCGTCTCAAGCCGAGCGTTTCAGCGCGAACTGGCGTTCCGCGCCATCGGTGTCGATGTGGAGGCGCAGCCCTGCGGCGGCGTGGTCGATGCGATCGAAGAGGGCGATATGATCCTGGCCGAGGCGTTGGTGCGGTCCCATGTCGATGCGCTGAAGCGTCGGATGCCCAATCCGCAGGCCGCGATTCTGGGCTGCACGCATTACCCGCTGGTGGAAAAGGAGTTTCGCGCCGCCCTCGGCGATGACGTCGCCGTTTACTCCCAGCCCTCGCTGGTGGCCGACAGTCTGGCCGATTACCTAGAGCGCCATTCCGACAAGATCGGCACGGGGCAGGCGGCGTTTCTGACCACGGGCGATCCGAAATCGGTGGAAGCCAAGGCGACGCTGTTTCTTCGGCGGAAAATCTCTTTCGACGCGGTCGATTGAACGGCGCCATTGTGTGGCGGATTGCGGGGCGGCAGGCTCTGCCAAAGTTCTCAGTGCCGGTGATCGATGTTCTACTATATACGACTGGCCGTTCTTGCGGCTCTGCTCACCACTCCGGTGTCGGCCCAGGTGCCGATCCTAGAGGTTCCGCCCGCCGTCCCTGCCACATCTGAGGCCGATCGGTCCGACCCGGCGGCCTGGCAGGCGGCGATGCCCTCCATCGCCATCGCTGCGGCGTTTCTGGCGGAGAAAGAGGAACGCGGCCCCGAAAACGAGCATATCCCGCGGGCCGATAACAGTTACGGCTTTGCTGAGGAGGTGTATTTCTACGTCTCGCTCGACAATGTCGCGCGCGATCCCGTGGCGGAAGCCGATGCCGCCTTCGCCATCGCCTTGCGCGCCCAGGTCCGGGCCGAGGATGGCACCCCGCTGAGCGACTGGCTGGAGGTTCATACCTATACCGGCACCATGAGCATGCCCCCCGATCACCCGGAATATTATCAAAACTGGGTGACCGGTGGGCTTGGGCCGGAAGTCCCGCCGGGGCGCTATCAGCTGGCCCTGGAATTCACCGATATGTCGCGGGCAGAGAATGCGTCACGCGCACCGGTCGAAGTCGTTTTCGATCTGTTATACCCCGATCAATAAGCTTGATTTGAAAGGCCTCGCGATTTGCCGTAGACGGCGCGGACCACGTTTTGGAAAGCCGTAGCCATGACCAAGAAAATCGCGATCCTCGGGGCCTCTGGGTATACGGGCGCAGAGCTCTGCCGACTTATCCACAGCCATCCACAGATGGAAATCGTCGCATTGACGGGGGATCGGAAGGCCGGTCAGCCCATGGCGGCAGTCTATCCGTTCCTGCGTGGGGCGGGGCTACCGGATTTGCAGCGCATCGAGGATGTGGATTTCTCTGGGGTTGATTTGGCATTTTGTGCACTGCCCCATGCGACATCGCAAAGCGTTATCAAGAGCTTGCCCGAGAATCTTAAGATTGTGGACTTGTCCGCCGATTTTCGGCTGCGCGATCCCGCAGAATATCAGAAATGGTACGGCAAACCCCATGACGCGCCGGAGCTTCAGGCGGAGGCGGTCTATGGTCTGACCGAGTTTTATCGTGGGGATATCTCCGCGGCGCGGCTGGTGGCCGGGACAGGATGCAATGCGGCGACGGGCCAATATGCGCTGCGCCCGCTGATCGCCGAGGGTGTGGTGGATCTGGACGATATCATCCTCGATCTGATCTGCGGTGTGTCAGGGGCGGGGCGGAGCCTTAAGGAACACATGCTGCATGCCGAGTTGAGCGAAGGCACCAATGCCTACGCGCTTGGCGGCACCCATCGGCATCTGGGCGAGTTCGATCAGGAATTCTCCGCCGTGGCCGGACGTCCGGTCAAGGTGCAGTTCACCCCGCATCTGGCACCATTCAACCGCGGGATCCTGGCGACTGTCTATGTCAAGGGAGACGCTGATAGGATTCACCAGGTCTTAGCTGCGGCGTATGATCACGAAGCGTTCATCGAGGTGCTGCCGATGGGTCAAGCCCCCTCGACACATGACGTCAGAGGCACCAATTATTGTCACATCGGTGTGGTGGGTGATCGCCGCCCGGGCCGGACCCAGGTGGTCGCGGCATTGGACAATTTGTGCAAAGGCTCTTCCGGGCAGGCGATCCAAAACGCCAACCTCATGCTGGGCCTGCCGGAAGAGAGCGGGTTGATGGCCATGGGCGTCTTCCCGTAACGGAGGACACGCGATGCGCGGGTTGAAGAAGCAGCGGCGGATCCAAATCGTGGTGGTGGCGATGGTCGCCTTGGCGGCCTCATCGGCCTTGATCGGGTTTGCCCTGCGCGACGGGATCAACTTCTTTCGGCCCCCCGCCGAGATCGCCGAAAGCCCGCCGCCACCGACGGAAGTGTTCCGTATCGGCGGGTTGGTGGAAGACGGCACCCTGGTGCGCGGGCAGGGGGAAACGATCACCTTCAACGTGACCGACGGCGCGGCCTCGATCCCCGTGACATATACGGGCGTGCTCCCGGATCTGTTTGGCGAGGGCGAAGGCATGGTCGGGACCGGGCGTCTGATCGACGGCGTCTTCCAGGCCACCGAAATCCTCGCCCGCCACGACGAAACCTATATGCCTGCCGAAGTCATCGAGGCGCTGGAAGAACAAGGCGTCTACCGCGACCCAAACGAAAGCTAGCGCTCCCGCAGCAGACACGAAAGCAGAGCTTTCGGTCGTGCTTTTGGACCCGGCGCGCCGTCGCCTTCGGCGCTGTCGGCGCGGGACGTTGCACCCGGAATGGCGAATGGCGTCAATTTTGGCAGGCGCTTTTTTTCGGGTATTTTGGGCCAATGGAAGGGGGGCACCGCGCGCTGCCCCATCCGTTTTTAAGCTTTGATTAACCTTGCCATGGTGATTTCGGGTTTCCTTGAAACCTAGAGCATGGAGGGCGGGCCCATGCTGTCGGTTCGTTCAATCGCAGAAGATATCGTGGCGCGCGAAGGTGGGTTCGTGAATGATCCCGACGATCCGGGTGGGGCGACGAAGCACGGCGTGACGATCCACACGATGCGATCGTTGGGGCTGGATCTGGATGCGGACGGTGATGTCGATGTCGCGGATGTGCGTCTTGTGACACGTGAGATTGCCACCGACATTTTCCTTGAGCATTACTATTCCGGGCCGCGCATTCATCTGCTGCCCGAGCCGTTGCAGGCCAGTGTGTTCGACATGCAGGTGAATGCGGGCTCGAACGCGGTGCGTATCCTGCAGCGCCTGTTGCGCGATATGGGCCTGGATATTGCCGTGGATGGCGTGATCGGGCCCCAGACCGCCCGCGCGGCCCATGCGGCCCTGGCCGAGGCGCCGGATCATCTGGTGGATGCTTACGGGATCGCGCGGCGCAACTATTACTACCGCATCGCGGATCGCCGGCCGGCCAGCCGCAAATATGCCCGCCGCCGGGATGGGGGTAAGGGCGGGTGGATTGTTCGGGCCGAGGAATTCATCTCGCCCCGCTTTCATCTGACAGCCGCTCAGCACCGCGAAAGGACCGCGCAATGGGATTGATCAATCGCGCCCTTCGCGGCGGTGTCCAGGGTGTGGGCGACGCGGCGGAAGGCCTGTCGGAAGTCTTTGTCCCCAACGCCACGCGCGCGATGGAATTGGCGTCGGAGATCCATCAAGCGACCCTTCACACCGCCGCCGCAGAGTTTGAACATGCGGGCGACACCTGGTTCGACCGGGCGATCAACGGGATCAACCGGCTACCGCGCCCGATGCTCGCCTTGGGCACATTGGGCCTGTTTGTCTACGCGATGGTCGATCCGGTGGCGTTTTCGGCGCGTATGATCGGGTTGCAGGAGGTGCCGGAACCGCTCTGGTGGCTGCTGGGCGCCATCGTCAGCTTTTATTTCGGCGCGCGGGAGCTGCATTATGCCCGCAGCCCTGGTGGGGCCGGCGGCGGTGTTTTGCGGGCGGCCCGTGGCCTGGGCGGTCGGTTGGGCGGTGTGTTTCGGCGCAACCGCGGTGACGATGCAACGCCAGTGGCGGCGGCACCGGCCAACGACAATCCGGCCCTGACCGCCTGGCGATCAGACCGTTAGGTCAGCGCCGATTTGCCCGCTGCCGCAATATCCACCATCATCCCGGCCATCAGCGCCGTGGCGTCGGGGAACAGGGCGGCGGGCAGATGCTCATCGGGCGCGTGCTGTGCGCAATTGGGGTAGGAATGCGGTACCCAAATCGTCGGCAGGCCCAGCCCCTCGCGGAAGATATCATTGGGCAAAGAGCCCCCCAGCGACGGCAGCACCACGGGGGGGCGCCCCATTCGGCGCGTGGCCGAGGCGACGGCAACTTGCACCGCGGGATGATCAACGGGCGTCTGGCTGGCGCGGAAGGTGGGCCCGTCTTCGGCAATTGTGATGTCTTGGAACCCATGCAGGTCCAGATGCCGCCGCAACGCGCCGGAGAGATCCGTATCCGGCGTCCCCGGCGCATAGCGCAATTGCACCCATGCCGACGCCCCTGGCGGGATCGCATTGACCGGCCGAGGCGGATCGCCAGCATGCAGCGCCAAGATCTCGGCCGAGGACCAGGCGTGGATCCGTTCGGCCGGTGTCAGATCGGGCACGCCCCAATCGGGATCAATGGCACCCCCGGCGGGCGTCAAACCGTCAAGGGCGGCTCGGGTGGCGCCTGGAACCGTGCCTGGTGTCCAATCGGGGATCTGCAACGCCCCGTTGCGGTCGGTGATCGTGGTCAGCGCGTGGGCCAGCACCAGGGCGGGATTGCGCAGTGCGCCGCCGAAATTCCCGGAATGGCGCCCGCCCTCGCGCAGGTGCAAATCCAGTCGGAAGGTTACGCCACCGCGCGCGCCGAGGAACAGCGTCGGCGTATCGGCCTCCACCCGCGGGCCATCGGAGGCCAGCAGAAGATCGGCGCGCAGCAGATCGCGATGCGTGGCGCAGAGCTGTGCCAATCCCGGTGAGCCAATCTCTTCCCCCATTTCGATCAGCCAGATCACATTGGCCCCAAGCGCGCCTTGATGTCCCAGAACAGTATCGAGGGCGGTCAGATTGACCAGGAACTGCCCCTTATTGTCGGCAATGCCGCGTCCGTACCAAAGGCCATCGGCCTCGGTCAGGGCCCAGGGATCACGGCTGTCCACCCAACGCCCGGCCATCCCGGGCACAACATCGCCATGGGAATAGCTCAACAGCGTCGGCAAAGCGGGGTCTTCGATCCGCCGTGCGACCAGAAACGGATATCCGTCCGCCTTCAAGCGATGCAGATCAAATCCCAACGCGCTCAACCAGCCACCGATATGATCCAGATAAGGGTCGATTTGCGCATCTGTCGCTGTGGCGTCCGTGCGAAACGCAATCAGCTCGGCCATACGTGCTTTGAACATATCCGAGCGTGCCGCGTCGCGCGCCGCCTTGAGGAGGGGATCAGCCATGGGCCAAGGGTAGGGCGATCATATGGCGCAATTCAATGGCTGAGCGTCAGCGGGCATGAAATCGATGAATGTACGATATCCCGGAATATGACATCCCGCTAACCACGCTGGGATACGCTTTGATCATATGCGTCCAATGCTTGGATCAACGCCAATCCGTCCGGCGTGCTGTGCCGGTCGCAGAATTCGGCCCACACCGCCGAAAACGGCAGGTCTTTCACCTCTTCCGTCAGAACCAGGCGTGTCGTGTAATCAAGCTGCGCTTCCGCAACCTTCAGACGCTCTTGCGGCAGCAACAGCGCGCGCAGCAGCGCCTTTTGCATATTCCGTGTTCCGATGACCCAAGCGGCCGTTCGGCTGATTGTGGCATCGAAGAAATCCAGCCCGATCCGCGTCCGGTCCAGCAGATCGCAAAAGACAAGCTCCTGCGCCATGGCGAGGATATCGTCGTTCAACAGGATCACATGATCGCTGTCCCACCGCATCGGGCGTGAGACATGCAGCAGGATCTGATCCAGGGACAAGGCCACCGCGCTCAGCTTGTCGGCCACATTCTCCGTCGGGTGGAAATGCCCCATATCGAGGCAGAGCAACGTTTGTTTGCGGATCGCATAGCCAAGATAGAATTCGTGGCTGCCAACGGTGCAGGCCTCGACCCCGATCCCGAACAGCTTGCTTTCGACCGCATCAAGCATCTGCGCTTTGTCGTGGCGGTCGGTCAGCATCCTGTCCAGTGACGTCTCAAGCCGAGCCCGCGCGGCGATGCGGTCCACGGGGACATCCTTGTAGCCGTCGGGCACCCAGATGTTGTTGACGCACGGGCTGCCCAACGCCGCACCAAACCCCGTGGCAATCTCTCGGCTGCGGCGGCCATGTTCGATCCAGAAGTCGCGAATGCCTTCATCGGGATGGCTGAGGGTCAGATTGTCATCGGCATTTTCATGGGCAAAAAACGTCGGGTTGAAATCCAACCCGATGCCCTGCGCCTTGGCCCAATCGACCCATGGCGCAAAGTGGCCATATTCGATCTCATCGCGATCCGGATTGGCATCGGTGTCGAGATACATCGCATGCAGGTTCAGGCGATGTGTGCCGGGGATTTGCCCATAGGCAAAATCCAGATCCGCGCGCAATTCGCCGGGCGTCCGCGCCCGGCCAGGATGGTTGCCCGTGGCCTGAATGCCGCCGCCCGAGAGGCCAGCACGTTGCTCGAACCCCACAACATCGTCACCCTGCCAGCAATGCATCGAAATCGCGATCTGCCCAAGGCGCGCCATCGCGGCTTCGGTATCAACGCCCCAATCGGCAAAGGCGGCTTTTGCACTTTCATAGGTCATCTTCCGCTCCTACCGCGTGAAGGATTGGGCGTTACCCGCGTCGACATTGATGATGTTGCCGGTCGATTTCGCAGAGGTATCGGCCGCGAAAAAGTAAGCGGCCTCGGCAATATCCTCGGGCAATACGGCGCGTTTCAGCATGGAACGGTTGCGATACATCTCCTCCAGCCCCGCCTTGTCCGTGCCATATGTCGCCGCGCGCTGGTCCAGCCATTCGCCCTGCCAGATCTTCGACCCCCGCAAGACGGCATCTGGATTGACGACATTTACGCGGATGCCGGCATCGGCCCCTTCCAGGGCGAGGCAGCGGGCGAGATGCAATTCGCTGGCCTTCGCAGTGCAATAGGCGGCGGCATTCGGGCTGGCGGCCAGGGCATTCTTCGACCCGATGAACACCACCGATCCGCCGAGGCCCTGGGCGCGGAACAGTTTGAACGCCTCTCGGGCGACCAGGAAGTACCCCGTGCTCAGGATATCCATGTTCTTCTGCCACAGCGCGAGCGAGGTCTCTTCGATTGGGGCGGAGGACGCGATGCCTGCGTTCGACACGAGGATATCGACGCCGCCATATTGCACCGCTGCGGCCTGCATCGCACGCGCAACGGCGGCCTCGTCTGTGACATCCATGGAGACGCTGCGCACGACATCGGCGGAGAATTGATCGACGAGCGTATCGGCGGCCTCGCCAAGCGCGGCCTCGTCAATATCTGCGAGCACCACGCATGCGCCTTCGTCAAGGTATCGATGCGCCGTTGCCGCGCCGATCCCGCCCGCGCCACCCGTCACCAGCGCGACGCGACCGGCCAGGGATTTGGGTTTTGGCATGCGTTGCAGCTTGGCTTCTTCCAGCAGCCAATATTCGATATCGAAGGCTTCTTGTTCCGGCAGGCCCTGATATTCGGACACCGCGCTGGCACCGCGCATGACGTTGATCGCGTTGATGTAGAACTCGCCCGAGATCCGCGCCGTCGCCTTGTCCTTGGCAAAGGTGATCATCCCGACGCCCGGCACCAGATAGACGACCGCATTCGGGTCGCGGATCGGGGGGCTGTCGGGGCGTTTGCAGCGCTCGTAATAGGCGGTGTACTCGTCACGGTAGGCGGCCACCTGATCCGGCAATGCGGCCAGAACGGCGTCGGTATCGGGGGTGGCCGGGTCGAACTCTACCACCAACGGTCGGATCTTGGTGCGCAGGAAATGATCCGGGCACGACGTGCCAAGCGCGGCGAGCGGTCTCATGTTGCGGGCGTTGACGAAGTCGAGAACCGTCTCGGTGTCCTCGAAATGACCCACCATATGCTGTTTGCCCGACACCATCCCCCGGATTGCGGGCATCAGACGCGCCGCAACGGCCCGGCGCTCGTCGCGTGGCAGGCTGGTATATTGAGCACCGCCGAAAGCAGGCTGTGCAGCGGTTTTCTCGGCAAACCAATCCATGGCGCGCTGGATCACATCAAGCGTCAGCCGGTAGCAGGCTTCTGCATCGTCATCCCAAGTGAACAGGCCGTGGCTTTCCAAGATCACACCTTTGGCGGCGGGGTTTTCGGTGCAAAATTTCTCCAGCCACAGCCCCAATTCATAGCCGGGCCGCTTCCATGGCAGCCATCCGATCTCATCCCCGAAGATCTCGGCAGTCAGCGCCTTGGACTCTTTCGCCGCCGCAATGGCGATGATGGCATCGGGGTGCATGTGGTCGACATGCTTTCGCGGCACATAGGCGTGCAGGGGGGTATCGATCGAGGCCGCGCGCGTGTTCAGATTGAAGGTGCAATGGGGCAGAAGGCCGACCATGTCATCCTCAAAGGCGACGCCGCGATAGAGATCCTTCAACGCGCGCAACTTATCCATATAGAGGGTCGCGAAACCGTCCATCTTGATCGAGCCGACATCGCCGCCCGATCCCTTGACCCACAAGACCTCGACCGCATCGCCGGTCAGGGGGTCCTGTTCCATCACTTTGGCCGAGGTGTTGCCGCCGCCATAATTGGTGATGCGCTTGTCGGATCCCAAAAGATTCGAGCGATAGAGCAGCTTTTCTGGCTCTGACATATCGGCGGTTTTGGTCGCATCCCACTTATTCAGAAGACGAGCGTTTTCAGCGGTTTCAAGCATGCGACCTCCCTGTCGGGCGCGCGCCGCCCTGCATGTTCCATGCCGGTAGGTTGCGAAGCGTCACACCGAAAGTCAATCACTAACGATCAACTTCAATCATGCTGCGCCGCAGAATGATTGATAATGACATTTACTGATTGACAGGTGAGGAAAACACACTCCACGATTGACCCGACCGGGGAGGATTCGATGCACGAAAAAGAACGCCACAACGTGATCCTGAGCGCGGTGCAAGAGCGCCCGGTGGTGACCGTGGCCGACATCTGTGCCCTGACCGGTGCGTCTGAGGCGACCGTGCGGCGCGATATCAACACGCTGCATACCGAAAAACGCTTGCGTCGGGTCCGGGGCGGCGCCGAGGCGATCACACCGCCGCAATTCGTGGGCCTGGCCGGGCGGACCTTTGCGGTGAACGAGACCATGCGCAGCGCCGAGAAGCAGGCCATCGCGCGGGCCGCGGTTGATCTGTGTGACGATGGCGACGCGATCATCATCAACGGCGGCACAACAACGTTTCAGATGGTGCATCCATTGGCGATGCGGCGGATGCAGATCTTCACCAACAGCTTTCCGATTGCCGAGCATTTGCTCAAGCATTCCAAGAACACGATCATGCTGTCGGGCGGCGCCATCTATCGTGAACAAAACATCATCCTGTCGCCCTTCGACAATGACGTGACCCGCAACTTTGCGGCGCGCCGGATGTTCATGGGCGCGCAGGGGCTTGGTCCGCTGGGTCTGATGGAGGCGGACCCGCTGCTGATCCAGGCTGAAACCAAGCTGATCGGGCAGGCGGATGAATTGGTTGTCCTGGTCGACAGCTCGAAATTCGAAAACCGCTCAAGCCTTGTTCTATGTCCGCTCGACCGGATCGACATCGTCGTCACCGATGACGGGATTTCGGACCGGGCGGCGGCGATGCTTGAGGCGGCGGATATCGAATTGATCGTGGCAACGCCGAATGCAGCGGTGGCCACCGGGTCGGGGTGAGGCCGACCAAACAACACTCATTCATGGGAGGAACTGATATGAGTATGACAAGACGGATTTTCGGCGGCACCGCCTTGGCCGCATTGATGATGACCGGTGGGGCGGCCTATGCCGACGGTCACGAACCTGTCCGCATCGCGCTGGTCGTCAAAGCGCTCGGCATCGGTTTCTTCGAGGCCGCTGCCGAGGGCGCGCAGGAAGCCGCGGATGAATTGGGCAATGTGGAAATCATCTATACCGGTCCAACGTCGACCACCGCGGAGGGCCAGATCGAGGTCATCAATTCGCTGATCGCCCAGGGCGTCGATGCGATTGCGGTCTCGGCCAATGATCCTGACGCCATGGTGCCGGTGCTGCAGCGGGCCATGCAACGCGGGATTGCGGTGATTTCCTGGGATTCGGGCGTGGCCGAGGAGGGCCGGATGCTGCATCTGGCGCCCTCATCAGATGCTTTGATCGGGCGCACGATCATTCAGTTGGCCGCCGATCACTTGCCCGAGGGCGGGCAGGTTGCGGTTCTGTCGGCCACGGCAACTTCGACCAATCAGAACACCTGGATCGCCGAGATGAATGCGGTGATGGGCGATTATCCCGGCATCGAAGTGGTTGCGACGGTCTACGGCGACGATCTGGCTGACCGGTCCTATCGCGAAGCGGTGGGCCTCATGCAGACCTATCCCGATCTGGACGCGATCATTGCGCCAACCTCGGTTGGTATCGTGGCCGCTGCCCAGGCTGTCGTCGATCAGGATCGGGTCGGTCAGGTGAATGTCACCGGGCTTGGTCTGCCGTCTGAGATGGCGGGGGCGATTGAGTCCGGCGCGAGCCAAAGCTTTGCGATCTGGAACCCGATCGATCTGGGTTACGCGGCGACGATGCTGTCCTATAATCTGGCGACCGAGGCCGCGACAGCAGAGCCCGGCGCGACCATCGGCATGGGTCGGATGGGCGAATTGGAACTGGATGACACCAATTCCGGCGCCATGGCCAACCCCTTCACTTACGATGCGTCCAACATCGAACAATTCCGCGAGATCTTCTGATCTCTGCGGTCTCCCGGCCCGGCGCGCGGTGTGTCGTGCGCCGGGTTACCTGATGCAGATACAGGCCCGCAATGCAGCAGCTTGCCCCCACCTCGACCGCAGGTCACTCCGGTGATCCGGCCCTGACGCTTTCGGGGATCACAAAGACCTTTCCGGGGGTCAAAGCGCTGAATGCGGTGTCGCTGGAGCTCTATCCGGGGCAGGTGACGGCGCTGATCGGTGAAAACGGCGCCGGTAAATCCACCATCGTGAAGGTCTTGACCGGCATCTACCGGCCCGATGCGGGTCAGATGAGTGTGGACGGGCAGCCGGTGCGGTTCAACACCGCCCAGGATGCGACCGAAACAGGGATTACCGCGATCCACCAGGAGACCGTTCTGTTCGATGAGCTTTCCGTGGCCGAGAACATCTTTATCGGCCATGCGCCCCGGGGGCGGTTCGGGCTGATCGACACCGCCCGGATGCATGCCAAGGCGGCTGAGATCCTGGACCGCATCGACGCCCCGTTGGATCCGGCCACGCCGCTGAAGGATCTTGGCATTGCCAACAAGCACCTCGTGGCCATCGCGCGGGCGCTGTCGGTCGATGCGCGGGTCGTCATCATGGACGAGCCCACCGCCGCTTTGTCGCAGAAAGAGATCGAGGAGCTCTACGATCTGGTGGAGCGGTTGAAATCGGAAGGACGGTCGATCCTGTTCATCTCCCATAAATTCGATGAGATCTTCCGCATCGCCGACCGCTATGTCGTGTTCCGTGACGGTGAACATGTCGGCGCCGGGTCGATGGCCGATGTCACCGAAGCTGATCTTGTGCAGCTTATGGTGGGCCGGGCCGTCGATCAGATCTTCCCAGACCGCCCCCACGCCACCGGGGCCGAGGTCTTGCGCATCGACAATTTGGCGCATCCCACGGAATTTGAGGACATTGACCTGACCCTGAACGCCGGTGAAATCCTTGGTGTTTACGGGTTGGTCGGGGCAGGGCGCTCCGAATTGATGCAGGCGATATTCGGGATTACCCGGCCCTCGGGCGGCACGATCCGGATCGACGGCGTCGAAACGGTGATCCGCTCGCCCGCCGATGCGATTGCGCGCGGGATCGTCTACGTGCCCGAGGATCGTGGCAAGCAGGGCGCCATCCTGGGCCTGCCGATCTTTCAAAACGTCACGCTGCCCTCGCTGGGGCGGACCTCGCGCGCTGGGTTTTTGAGGCTGGCCGAGGAATTTGCCCTGGCGCGCGGCTATGCCGACCGGCTCGATCTGCGCGCGGCGGCGCTGGATCAGGATGTCGGAAATCTGTCGGGCGGAAATCAGCAGAAGGTTGTCATTGCCAAATGGCTGGCGACCAAACCCAAAGTGATCATCCTGGATGAGCCGACGAAGGGGATCGATATCGGATCGAAGGCCGCGGTCCATGCCTTCATGGCGGAATTGGCGGCCGAGGGGCTTGCCGTGATCATGGTCAGCTCGGAGATCCCCGAGATCCTTGGCATGTCCGACCGCGTGATCGTGATGCGCGAGGGATTGATCGCCACGGAACTTACGGGCGCGGATCTGACGCCCGAAACACTCGTGCGCCACGCCGCCGGGATCCGATCACAGGCCCCGGAACGGGCCGCAGGCGTTGTGCAATGAGGCGCGCTTTGACATCCCGCGAAGCGCTGCTTGTGGGTGTGATCCTGTCCTTGCTTGCCCTGATCGCAAGCCGGTTTCCCGCCTTCGTCAGACCCGCCAATCTGGTCGATGTATTTACCGACACCGCGCCGCTGATCATCTTGGCCCTGGGCCAGGCGGTCGTGATCCTGACCAGATGTATCGATCTGTCCGTGGCCTCGAACCTCGCGCTGACCGGTATGGTCTGCGCGATGCTGAACGTGGCCTATCCGGGCCTGCCGATCCCGGTGATTTTGCTGGTGGCGCTGGCGCTTGGGGCCTTGCTGGGCGCATTCAACGGTGTGCTGGTATGGACCTTGGGCATTCCGCCTATCGTTGTGACACTTGGCACGCTGACGATTTATCGGGGTCTGATCTTTGTGATGTCCGATGGCGAATGGGTGAACGCCCATGAGATGAGCGCCGCTTTCACCGGGTTTCCACGGGCCGAGATATTCGGGCTGCCTGTCTTGGCCTGGATCGCCATAGCCGCGACCGTCGTGCTGTTGATCGTCGTGGCTCGCACACCTCTTGGCCGGGCGTTCTATGCGGTGGGCGGCAATCCCAATGCGGCTGTCTATACCGGCTTGGATGTTGGCAAGACCCAGTTCTGGGCGTTTGTTCTGTCGGGCACCTTGTCGGGGCTTTGCGGGTATCTGTGGGTGGCGCGCTATGCTGTGGCCTATGTCGATATCGCGCGCGGCTTCGAGTTGGAGGTCGTGGCGGCTTGCGTGATCGGCGGCATTGCGATTGCGGGCGGGGCTGGCACGATCATGGGCGCCGTGCTGGGCGCGCTGTTTCTGGGCATCATCAAGAACGCGTTGCCGGTCGTCGGAATCTCTCCCTTCTGGCAATTGGCGATTTCGGGCGCTGCCATCGTGATCGCCGTGGCCTTCAATGCGCGGGCCGGGCGCCGGAAAGGCCGCCTGATCCTGAAACGCGCCGAGCGGGAGGCGCAGGCATGAGCGACACGTCCCGCCGCATCCCAGATCGCTTGCAAAGCCCGGGCCTGAAGGCGCTGAAATCGTGGGAAAGCTTATTGCTGGCCGTTGCCATCGCGATCTTCATCACCAACAGCTTTCTATCGCCCTATTTCTTGGATGCCTGGAACCTGAGCGACGCGACCTTCAATTTCACCGAGAAGGCGATGATCGCTTTTGCGATGGCGCTGTTGATCATCGCGGGTGAGATCGACCTGTCGGTCGCGTCGATTATCGCGCTGGCCTCCACCGCGATGGGCTATGCCTTGCAATTCGACGTCGGCACCTGGGGGCTTGTCGCCATCGGGCTGGGCACGGGATTGCTGTGCGGAGCCTTCAACGGCGCCTTGGTGACGGGCCTTGGTCTGCCATCCATTGTGGTGACAATCGGCACGATGAGCCTGTTTCGCGGCATTTCATACATCGTTTTGGGTGATCAGGGGTTTCGTGGCTATCCGCCTGAGTTCAGCTTTTTTGGTCAGGGCTATGTCTGGTGGGTGATCTCGTTTGAATTCGTCCTCTTCGCGGTATTGGCGCTGATCTACTACGTGGTGTTGCACCGCACCAATTTCGGGCGCGCGATCTATGCGATCGGCAACAACCCGACCGGGGCGCTGTTTTCCGGCATCCGCGTTGACCGCGTGAAATTCATCCTCTTCCTTCTGACAGGGCTTATGGCAGGGGTGGCGGCGGTCTGTCTGACCGCGCGGCTGGGATCGACACGACCCACGATTGCGCTGGGTTGGGAATTGGAGATCGTCACCATGGTGGTGCTGGGCGGGGTGAATATCCTTGGCGGGTCCGGCTCGATCCCCGGTGTGGTGATTGCCGCATTCGTCATCGGGCTTGTGACCTTCGGGCTCGGCCTTCTGAATGTGCCGGGGATCGTCATGTCGATCTTCATCGGCGGCCTCTTGATCGGCGTGATCGCCTTGCCGCGCCTCTGGGCGATGTGGAGGGGATGATGGAACGATATGCGTTCAAGATGCGCCTGAACCCGGCCTGTCGCGATGAATATCGCAGGCGCCATGACGCGATCTGGCCCGAGCTGGTGACGCTTTTGAAAGAGGCAGGCGTGTCGGATTATTCAATCTACCTGGATGAAGAGACCGACATCCTGTTCGGCATCCTGACCCGGCCCGCAGATCATGGAATGGACGCGCTGCCGGAGCATCCGGTGATGAAGCGCTGGTGGGCACATATGGCCGATCTCATGGTGACCCATCCCGACAATGCGCCAATCGCCGTTCCGCTTACATCGGTCTTTCATATGCCATGACCCACGTCGCGGTCATCGACATCGGCAAGACCAACGTCAAGCTGGCCTTGGTTGAGCGCGAGACGCTGTCCGAAATTGCGGTGGTGACCCGCCCCAACACTGTCCGGCCCGGTCCGCCTTGGCCGCATTTTGACCTGGACGGGCATTGGCGTTTCCTGCTGGCGGCGCTGCGCAACTCTCACACCGATTATCGCGTCGATGCCATTTCGATCACAGCCCATGGCGCTTCGATCGTGCTGCTTGACGCGGATGGCGGTCTGGCGGCGCCGATGCTGGATTACGAGCATCCCGGGCCGGATGCCTGCGCCGCCTGCTACAATCGCCTGCGGCCACCTTTTGCGCAGACAGGCTCGCCACGGCTGGCGGGTGGTTTGAATGTGGGCGCGCAGCTGGATTGGATGTTCGATCAGGATCCCGATTTGCGGGCCCGGACCAAGACCATCCTGACCTATCCCCAATATTGGTCCTATCGTCTCAGCGGAATTGCCGCGACAGACCCCACCTCGCTCGGGTGCCATACGGATCTTTGGCTGCCGCGGGACGGGCGCGTGTCGGATTTGCCGGGCAAGCTGAGGATTGAAGGCAAGCTTGCCCCAACCCGCGCGCCTTCGGAGGTGCTAGGGAATATCCTGCCCGACGTGGCGCGGCAGACAGGCTTGCCGACCGACACGCCCGTCATCTGCGGGATCCACGATTCCAACGCCTCGCTGCTGCCGCATCTTCTGTCCAGGCCCGCCCCATTTTCGGTGGTGTCCACCGGAACCTGGATCGTCGTCATGAGTATGGGCGGTGCCGAGGTCGATCTGGATGCGAACCGAGACACGCTTCTGAACGTCAATGCGATGGGGCAGCCTGTTCCGTCCGCGCGTTTCATGGGCGGGCGCGAATTTGAATTGGCCACGGCAAGCGCCGATGCGGCGCCAGGGCCCGAGGCGATGGCCAGCGTGTTGGAGGAACAGACCCTGCTGCTGCCCGCCCTGGTGCGGGAAACGGGCCCGTTCGCGGGGCGGGCAGGGGGGTGGCGTGCGGAGCGCCCGCCGGCTTGGGCTGACGCCCGGCACGTCGCAGCCTCGTTTTATTGCGCGCTGGTCACGTCAGAGTGCCTCGATCTGACGGGTCATCGCGGGGATATCATGGTGGAGGGGCCGTTCAGCCGGAATATGGCATATATGGAGATGTTGGCCGCTGCGACCGAGGCGCCGGTCTACGCGACGCTCGGGCAGACGGGGACCAGCCAGGGGGCCGCCCTTCTTATCGATGGGCCATGCCCGACCCCGAATGCCGAACGCGTCATTGTCCCTGAGAAGCGCTCTGAAGACATGGCGGCCTATGCGGCGGTGTGGCGCCTTGGATGTCGAGCCGGATAGCGGCTGGTTGGATCGGTAGTCGCGTGGCGAACCGCTATGATATGGGCGAGATTATAGATGACATCGTGCTACGATAGGAACACCAGGGAACGCACAGTCCCACCCCTCTTCGCGAAACCGCTGCGCCCGTAAGCCTTTTGGCGGACTCCCAAAAAATCTTTGCCCCTAACGGCAGCACCGAACTCTTAGTGCGGAATGCTGCATGTCGCACGAATGGCCGCTATTCATTCTCTGCACCAAGCCGTTTGGCGAGGATGCCGATCAGGATCACGGCAACGACAAGAAACATGGCGCCGACCATCCAAGCGGTGGGTGTGGAGTAGAGCTCAGCGATGGCACCCGCCAGGATCAGGCCCAAAGCTCCTCCGAGTTGCTGTATCAGCGACTTCAGAGAGAGCATTGTGGAGCGCTGGCGGTCTTCTACTGATCTATGCAGGATAGAACTCGCTGGCGTCTCAGAAACGCCGAGGACGACAGAATACACAATGAAAACGGTCACAAAGCCGACGATGCCGCCCTGTAAAGCCAAGGCGATCTGAACGCCCGCCAGGCAGGCAAAGGCCGCCCCAAGGGTCACCGCATGCCGCCGCCTGAAAATCCGATTGATGCGCGGTGACAGCCACGCACCGAATGCGATTGAGAAGAAGTAGGCCGCGGTCAGGACACCGATGACGGAGTTTGCATAGCCGTCCTCCAACATCGGTTTTGCATGGGTGGGCCAGATCACCTCGACCGGGTTAGTCGCCATCAGGAAGAAGGCCAGAGCCGCCAAAAGCACCGACAATGCTGGATGTCTGAGGGCGAGTAGACCTGCGTCTTTGATCACCAGCGGGACTGTGGCGAAGCCCTGTTTCAAAGCTTGGCGGTTCAGCGGGCGCGGTTCTTCAACGATGACAAACATGGTGTAGACGAACACGCCCAGCATCACGGCCAAGCTCGCCACATAAGACACATCATAGACACTGAAGCCCAGCCTCTCTGCCACCGAGCCTAAAAGATCGGGCAGAAGGCCTCCGAAAACAGCCCCAACCGCCAAGCCCATCGCATTGGCCCATTGCGCTTTCGCCAAAGCGGGCTGGACATCCACATTCGGTGCCGCAGCCTTGAAGGTCTCAACGAACCAGGCGTCGAGCGTGCCCGACCGTAGCGCGCGTCCAAAACCGATGAAGGCAAATGACAGCGCGAGAACGTAGAAATTGCTTGTCGAGAGAAAGAGTGCCAGCGAGATCAAGCTGGCGACGACCGCGGCCAGAAAGACCGGCTTGCGTCCGATGTTGTCGGCCAATCCGCCGAACGGGAGTTCCATCGCCATTGTCGTCAGTGAGTAGACCCCAAACAGAAGCGAGATTTGGAAGAGGTCCATGCCTCGATCGGTTAGCGCCAGAGCGACAACAGCGACGGTCAGCCCCATGGCAAAACGGTCAAGGAACTGGTGGATCTGAAACACCCGGATGTGCCGTTTCGCCGGACCGTTTAGCGCAGCGATGGAGAACTCTAATTCGGTCGACATGGTCGCACCTTCGTCTTTGCAAGCAACTTGCACAATGTCTCGGCAGAGCTGACGTCGATCCTGCGTGTACTAAAGCCGTCGTTCGAACAAGCGCCGCGAAGGCTCACTTTGTCCCGCAATCCAGCCTTGGCATTCCGAGAGCGCAACAAAAAACGGCGCCACCGGGGACACGGTGACGCCGCTATCTTGAACGGTCCGGCGCAAGGGACAAGGGACAAAGGGGCGCCAACCGTTTCCCCAAAGCGCTGATGCGATCCAACAAATAGAGATCACCCGCTTCAGGCCCCGCCAGGCTTGTGGCCTTTTGGGTGGGCCCGGAGGCGGGACTATACCGCTCCGGAACCCGGTGTTCCTGGCCATAATTGCCATCACTCACGGAACGACCCCAGAATGCGATATTTGAACCGAACAGAAAAGCTGGGGTATTCCTTACCTATCCCAAAAGACCTGTCTAAAAGGACAGGTTTGCCGTGAAAAAAACGGGAAATCAGCTTCGGTCGAGAACCGAGCCCGCCATATGGGGCAATCTCGCGGTCCGATCCTCGCGTTCGTCGAGGCGGAAAATCTGATTCAGAATCGATGCTTTGCGCACCGCCTGGGCCGTGGTCTCGACCCCCAACGCGTCCCGTGCGCCGCGCAGATGCTTTTCGACGGTGGCCACGTTCCGCTCCAGCAGCAGGGCGATATCGGCCATGGTTTTGCCGTCGGCAACCAATTCCAGAACCTCGGATTGGCGTGGTGTCAGCAACTTGCGCTGGCCGGTGGCGGGCAATTGCAGGATGCAGAGATGGGCTATGTGGCAGATGGTTTCGATATCCGCACCATGTTCGGCCCAGATCGCATCGGCCTCATCCTGGCCCATGCCTTTCTTGACCGCCAAACCGATCCCGGCATTGGCATTCTTGATCGCCATGGGAAAACTGATTGTATAACCGGCTGTGATCCCGTGCTTTTCATTCAAGGCGCGCATCGCCAATTCGCCGGGGGAGGGGTCTTCGCTGGCCATTTCGGTATAGACGTCGCGCCAGGACGCTGCGCCGGTATGCTCAATCGCCCACCGCATCATGACGCCGTCGCGGAACATGCCGCCATCGACATAGGCCTCGACATAATCGGTGGGCATATTGGTCAGCAGCAGCGCATCTTCCGGATTGTCATAAAGCCCCGCACCTCGGAATGCGTTGAAGCCATAGAACATCCGGTCAAAGCCATAGCTGGCCATGACCTTGGTATGGTGCGACCACAGATCCTCGACCGTGGTCATCGTCAGATAGGCGCGCAGGCGTTTCATGATGGAATGTCCTTCGTCGAAATCAGGTGTATGTGCAGCGCGCGCAGCGCCAGTGGATAGCCTGCGGGGCCAAAACCCTGGATGATCCCGACACAGACGGCGCCGATCATCGAGACATGGCGAAACCCCTCACGGGCGTGGGTATTGGACATATGTAGCTCAATCGTCGGAAGACCGGTGGCCGAAATGGCGTCGCGCAACGCGATGGAGCTATGGGTATAGGCGCCTGCATTCAAAACCACACCGTCACAGACCTGACGCGCCTCGTGCAGCAGATCGACCAGACTGCCCTCATGGTTGGATTGTGCAAAGCGCACCTCCAGCCCCAATTCAGCACCCAGATCGCGGCAGGTGGCCTCGATATCGGCCAGCGTCATCGCCCCGTATATGGACGGCTCCCGTTCCCCCAACAGATTGAGGTTCGGGCCATTCAGCACCAAAATCTTCATGTTTTTGCTCTGTCCCTTTGGCGCCACCATATAATCAAGCCTCTCCCGGCGTCGAGAGGCTCTTAACCTTTGGGCTCATGCGGTGCGACGGGGCCACCCTGATCTGCCCAGGTCGAGTAACCCTCGCGCAAATGCGCCGCCGCAAAGCCCATATCCTGCAAGGTCGCCACGGTCAGGGCAGATCGCCAGCCCGAGGCACAGTGAAACACGTAGCGTTTGCCGGGCTGATCGAACACAGGCTTGTGATAGGGGCTGTCGGGATCGACCCAGAACTCGATCATCCCGCGCGGCGCATGGACCGAGCCAGGGATCGCGCCGCTGCGCTGGCGTTCGCGGATGTCCCGGATATCGACGATCACCAGATCCGGATCGCCCAATTGTGCGATCAGATCCTTGGTCTCAACCTCTTCAATCCGCGCGCGGGCATCGGCCACCATTTGGGCGGCGGTCGTGGTCAGGGGCATGGGCTATCCTCTTTCGAAAACGTCGCAGCTAGCGGTAACGCAGATTGACCGTCGCGGCGAGGGGCCGCTACATGCGCGCGGGACATCTACGGGAGGATATCTGAGTGACGTATCGCGACACCTATGCCGCTTGGGCGGCAGATCCGCAGCAATTTTGGGCCAAAGCCGCGGAAGCGATCGATTGGATGACCCCCCCGAAAACCACATTTGATGCCGAGGCTGGCGTTTATGGCCGGTGGTTTACCGATGGCACCTGCAACACCTGTTACAATGCGCTGGACCGCCATGTGGCGGCAGGGCACGGGGATCGCCTGGCACTGATTTACGACAGCCCGGTCACGGAGAGCCTGCGCAAATTCACCTATGCCGAGTTGTTGGACGAGGTCGCGACCTTCGGCGCGGTGCTGCAGGAGCAGGGCCTGGGGCAGGGGGATCGCGTGATCATCTATATGCCGATGGTTCCCGAAGCGCTGGTGGCGATGCTGGCCTGCGCGCGCATCGGGGCGGTCCATTCGGTGGTATTCGGCGGCTTTGCGGCCCCGGAACTCGCCACACGGATCGACGATGCGGGCGCCAAGGCGGTGATTGCCGCCAGTTGCGGGATCGAGCCGGGGCGCGTCGTGGATTACATGAGCCTCCTCAACGAAGCGGTTGATATTGCTGAGAATACGCTTGAAACCTGCGTGATCGTGCAGCGCGAGACGGCGCCTGCGACTCTGGTTGACGGGCGCGATGTGGATTACGCCGCCGCGATGGCCCAGGCGCGCGCTGACGGGCGCCGCGCCGATTGCGCCGAGATGAACGCGACCGATCCGGCCTATATCCTGTACACCTCCGGGACGACCGGCCAGCCCAAGGGCGTGGTTCGTGATACCGGCGGCCACATGGTCGCGCTGAATTGGACGATGGAGAACCTCTACGGCGTGAAACCTGGCGAGGTCTTCTGGGCGGCCTCGGATGTCGGCTGGGTCGTGGGGCATTCTTATATCTGCTACGCGCCGCTGCTGGCGGGCTGCACAACCATCGTTTACGAAGGCAAACCCATCGGCACACCCGATGCGGGCGCGTTTTGGCGCGTGATCTCGGACCATGATGTCAGCGTTCTGTTCACCGCCCCCACCGCGTTCCGCGCCATCCGCGGTCAAGACCCAGAGGCCGCGTTGATTGGCGATTACGACATGTCGAGCCTGCGCGCGCTGTTCCTGGCGGGCGAACGGTCGGACCCGGCAACGCTGAAATGGGCCGAGGATCACTTGAGTGTCCCCGTCATCGACCATTGGTGGCAGACGGAAACCGGTTGGGCGATTTCCGGCATCCCCCTGGGGATCGAGGCGTTGCCGGTCAAACATGGGTCACCCGGCGTGCCGATGCCGGGCTATGACGTGCAGGTTCTGGACGATGCGGGGCATGAGGTGGCACCGGGGACGCTTGGCAATATCGTGGTGAAATTGCCGCTGCCGCCGTCCTGCCTGCCGACGCTGTGGAATGCAGAAGATCGGTTCCGGTCGTCCTACCTGAATGATTTTCCAGGGTTCTACGCCACCTCAGACGCGGGGATCTTGGATGAGGACGGCTATCTGCACATCATGGCCCGCACAGACGACATCATCAATGTCGCGGGCCACCGCCTCAGCACTGGCGCCATGGAAGAGGTGTTGGCGCATCACCAGGACGTCGCCGAATGCGCGGTGATCGGGAAGGCCGATGCGTTGAAAGGCCAGTTGCCGCTTGGCTTCTTCGTCACCAAATCGGGCGTCGACCGGCCCGAGGCTGAGATCGTAAAGGAATTGGTGCAGATGGTGCGCCATGATATCGGGGCGGTCGCCGCCTTTAAGACCGCCGTGGCGGTCAAACGCCTGCCGAAGACGCGCTCGGGCAAGGTGTTGCGGGGCACAATGCAGAAGATCGCGGATGCGGACAGCTACAAGATGCCCGCAGCCATCGATGATCCCGCGATCCTGGATGAAATCACCCATGTGCTCAGCGCGAAGGGGTTGGTGGGATGATCGACCGGATCGATGTCAGCGCGCGCAGCTCCAAGATCGTCAAACATAACGGCGTCGCCTATCTCTGCGGGCAGGTGGGCGAGGGCGAGACGATCCAGGAACAGACCGCCGAGTGTCTGCGTCGGGTCGATGAGCTGCTGGAGCGCGCGGGCTCGGACCGCGAACATATGTTGCAGGCGATCATCTGGCTGTCGGACATGTCGTATTTCGCCGAGATGAATGAGGTCTGGAATGCCTGGGTGCCAGAAGGCCACGCGCCCGCCCGTGCCTGCGGCGAGGCAAAACTGGCCCGCGACGTGCTGATGGTGGAAATCATCGTGACGGCTGCGATCAAATAGCGCGATGAACGCCGTCGTCGGGACGTTATCCGGGGCCGAGGCCTTTGCGCTGGAGGCCGATATGCTGGACCGCGTCGGATCGGGCGCGCGTTCCCATGAGATTGCGATTTGGCAGACCGAGCGCTGCCTCGTTGTGCCTCAGGCCTTCACGCGCAATCCGGCCTTCGACGCTGCGGCCGAGCAGATGGGGCAGGGCGGTTGGCCCGTCTTCACCCGCTGCACCGGCGGCGACGTGACGCCGCAAGGCACGGGGACGGTGAATGTCAGCTTGGCCTACCGCGTGCCCAACGGTGTGACGCCCGATATCAAGGACCATTACCGTCGCCTCTGCGCCCCGGTGGCGCAGCATCTGCGGGGCTGGGGGGCGGAGCCGGAATTCCTGGCCATCCCGCATTCCTTTTGCGATGGCGCCCACAACCTGTCGGTCGGCGGGCGCAAGATGGTTGGCACCGCGCAACGCTGGCGGCGCATCCGCGACGGGTCGGGCGCGCAGATGGTCTTTGCCCATGCGTTGATCCTGGTTCGGGCCGATCTGCCGGGTGGGATCGCCGCGACCAACCGGCTCTATGATCTATGTGACGTCGCGCAGCGCGTCGATGCGGCGGTGCATGTAAATCTAGCGGATCTGGCCCCCAAGCGCGACGCCAAGGACTTTTCCATCGCCAGCTACATGGCATGGCTGCACAGGGCGTATGATGCGGATCTAATGGCGTATCTGCGTGATGATCACAGCTAGATGCACGGATTTCCTTGGATGAGAAATCAAGCCACCAGGCGCGCTGAGGTAATCATTTTGACAATTTATCAAATGGTTAAAGGCCAATCTTCATACCGCCTGAGCGCATGGGTGTCAATTTGATATGACAAGTCACCGACGCCTTGCTATCCATTTCAGGGCGGCTGAACCTCAGCATTCCCGCGGCGCTCTGGGCTTTCGATGGCGCGATTTGGTTCGGTTTGAACGACTGGATCTTGCGACGTGGCAACGGGCTTTCTGATCATCTGCATGGCAACGGCGGGCTTTGCCATGGTCGCACAGCGATTGGCCTCCACCTCTTTGACAGCGCCGATGGTGTTCCTGGCCCTGGGATATGTGTTATCGAGTACCGGATTGGTGTCGGACGACAGCAGCCACGCCTTGCTACATCCGGTGGCCGAGATCACGCTGGTCATCCTGCTGTTTCTCGATGCGGCGCAGACCGATCTGGCCGCGTTGCGCAGGCGGCATATCTGGCCATCCCGGATGCTGTTGATCGGATTGCCCCTTGCGATTGCGCTGGGGGCCTTGGCGGGGGCTGTGTTACTGCCGACCTGGCCGTTTGTCGCGGTGCTGTTGATGGCGGCGATCTTGGCGCCGACCGATGCGGCACTGGGGCAGGCGGTTGTGACCAATCCCAATGTGCCGATCCGCCCCCGGCGCGCGCTGACCGTGGAGAGCGGGTTGAATGACGGGCTGGCACTGCCGATCATCCTGTTATTCGCCAGCCTGACCGCCGCGGAGATGGATGTGAATGGCGGCGCCTGGCTGGTCTTTGGCCTGAAGCAGATCGTCTTGGGCCCGCTGGTCGGCATTGCCGTGGGCGCGTTGGGTGGTTGGATCCTGCTGCGTGCCAAGGCGCGGCACACCACCTCGGACATCTATGAAGGGGTGGGGGCGCTGGCGCTGGCCGGATCCGCCTATCTGGCTGCCACCGAGATTGGCGGAAATGGCTTTATCTCGGCCTTCGTAGCCGGTTTGACCTTTGGCGGAATCGTCAAAGGCGCGTGTAAGTTCGTCTATGAATTCACGGAAAGCGAAGGACAATTGCTGGCCTGGGCGTCGTTCCTGTTGCTGGGCGCAGCCTTGGTGCCTGAGGCGATTGCGCATTTGACCTGGCCCATGTTGGCGCTGATCCTGATCAGCCTGTTCCTGGTGCGGCCGCTGGCGATCTGGCTGTCCCTGATCGGTACTGACGCGGCGCCGTTGACGCGCGTTTTCTTCGGCTGGTTCGGCCCACGAGGTTTGGCCACGGCATTGTTCGCGCTGCTTGTGATCGACGAAATCCCCGCCGAAATCGGTGAGCCAATCCTGCATATCGCCATCAACGCGGTGTGGATCAGTGCCGTTCTCCACGGCATCACCGCTGCGCCCGCCGCGCGCTGGTATGGGCGCAAGCTGAGCGAAAGCGGCACCAGCGCCGAGACCGAAACTATCGAACACAGTGCAAAACCGATCATCACCCGACGCCACTCAGAATAGGAAGCGATCATGAACAAGACGGCTCTCTACACATTCAGCGACCTAGCGGATCGTAGCCCGGAATATGCTCTGGTGGGGGAGGTCGACTTGGTCGTGGTGCGCTTCGACGACGATATTTCGGTCTTTTACGGGCGCTGCCTACATCGCGGTGCGCTGATGTCTGACGGGTTTGTGCGCGGCGACGATCTGATCTGCGGTGTCCATGATTGGGATTACCGGCTCGATACCGGTGTGTCGGCCTATGCCAACGAGGAAAAGCTGCCGAAATTCAGCGCTTGGGTCGAAAATGACCAGGTCTATGTCGATGAGGACGAGATCAATGATTGGGCGAAGAACAACCCGCAACCCTTTGATCGCGATGCATATCTTGGCTTATACGCCGATACCAGCCATGGCACTGAGGAAGAGCCACATACCGGCCTGATCCAGCAATATGCACGCGATGGGCTGAAGAAAACCGGGCATCATGGTGTGGTGACCTCCATGGGTGTGCCGCGCAATGAATTGCCGGATTGGGACGATATCCAATTGATCACCGCGCAGCTTCACAAACCGCCTTTGCTGGATGATGAGGCCGTGGGCACCGAAGTGGTGATCGGCCCGAATGCGCAAAAGCCGCTTGTCTTGAAGATCCCGCTTTTTGTGTCCGACATGTCGTTTGGCGCGCTGTCTGAAACCGCCAAGGTGGCGCTGGCGACGGGGGCCGAGATGGCGGGCACTGGGATCTGTTCAGGCGAAGGCGGCATGCTGCCCGAGGAACAACAGGCCAATAGCCGTTATTTCTATGAGCTTGCCTCAGGCCGGTTCGGGTTCAGCTGGGACAAGCTGGATCAGGTTCAGGCGTTTCATTTCAAGGGCGGGCAGGGCGCCAAAACGGGCACGGGCGGCCACCTGCCGGGTGAAAAGGTGAACGGGAAGATCGCCGAGGTCCGGGATCTGGAGCCGGGCACACCGGCCGTCTCGCCGCCACGGTTTCCAGATTGGACGGATGTGAGCCAAATCAAGGACTTCGCCGATGACGTTCGCAGCCGGACGGGTGGCATTCCCATCGGCTACAAGCTGAGCGCGCAGCATATCGAAAAGGATATCGACGCGGCGCTGGCGGTAGGCGTGGACTACATCATCCTTGACGGACGTGGCGGCGGCACGGGGGCCGCGCCGGTGATTTTCCGCGACAACATCTCGGTGCCGACGATCCCGGCTTTGGCGCGCGCGCGGGCGCATCTGGACCGGCTGGAGCGGCAGGACATCACCTTGGTGATCACCGGCGGTCTGCGCAAACCGGCGGATTTCATCAAAGCGCTGGCCTTGGGGGCCGATGCGATTGCGGTGTCGAACTCCGCCATGCAGGCGATCGGTTGCCTGGCCATGCGCGCATGTCACACGAACAATTGTCCCGTCGGCATCGCCACGCAGAAACCACACCTGGTCAGTCGGCTGCTGGTGGATCGGTCTGCTGAGCAGCTCGCCAACTTCTTCGACGCGTCGGTTGAGCTGATGCAAGTCATGGCGCGCGCTTGCGGCCACGATCATCTGTCGAAGTTCAACCCGGATGATCTGGTGACCTGGAAGAAGGACATGACGGATCTGACGGGCATTGCCTATGGGGGTCTTGGCTAGACTGCGTTATGCATTGGTTTCAAAGTCACTCAGCAAAAGGGTTACCTAATCTGGGTATCTATATAATTAACATAATCATGATTACTGGCTTAATGGATCCCAAATATGGCGCTGTCTGATCTGCACCCCTATGGCGTTATCGATGCCCACCATCACATCTGGGCGCCGGAGAGTCGTGGCGACGACATCGGCTATGGCTGGCTGCGCGATCTCGGTGCGCCAAAGCCGTTTGGGGACCCGACACCGATTCAGCGTGACTATCTGCTGCCGGAGTTTCTGGCCGAGGCGCCGCGGCCACTTGAGGCCTCGATCCATGTCCAAACCGATCCATCCCTGCCCGATCCCGTTGCCGAGACCCGTTTTGTGCAAGCACAGCTGGATCAGACGCCGAATGCCATTGGGAAAATGGTGGTCTTCGCTGATCTGAGCGCGCCGGATCTTCCGACGCAGCTTGTCCGCCATATGGATAGCGACGATGTCGTCGGCCTTCGCCAGATCGTCGCGCGACTGGACCATCGACCTGACCTGACCTTTGCGTCACGCGACTTTCTCAGCGATACCAAATGGTTAACGGGACTTGTTCATGTCGCTGAAAACGGTCTGAGCTTCGACCTGCAGATGTATCCAGAACAGGCGGAGGCCGCCTTGCGCGCCTTCGACATCGTGCCCGATCTGCAGGTGATCATCGATCATGCGCTTTGTCCTTATAACCAAAGTGCCGAAGGATATGCGCGTTGGGCGGAGGCTGTGGGTGCGATGGCGGGTCGTTCGAACACCTATATCAAGCTCAGCGGCTGGGGCATGTATGACCCCGATTGGGCCCAAAAGGGTGTCGGGGCCATTCAGCCCTACATCGACACGATCCTACGGGCTTTCGGCCCGGACCGCGTCATGTGGGGCAGTAATTATCCCGTCGAAAAGCTGTCAACGCCTTATGATAAGCTATTGGATCTAAACGCAAAATCTGTGCCAGCCAATGATCACTTGCAGGTCTTCCGCAACACGGCGATGCAGGTCTATCTGCCGACCGCCCTGCCCCTGTAGCCCGCGCTAACCCAGCGCGTAGCCGGCGCCGCGCACGGTGCGGATCGGGTCGCCTGCATCAGCCGCGTTCAACGCCTTGCGCAAACGACCGACATGGACATCGACCGTGCGGCTATCGACATAGATGTCGCGGCCCCAGACACGGTCCAGCAATTGCTCGCGGCTCCAGACCCGGCCCGGACGCTCCATAAAGGCGGTCAACAGGCGGAATTCGGTGGGCCCGAGCGACAGGTTCACACCGCCGCGATAGACGCGGTGTTCGGCCAGGTCGAGCATGATGTCTTCATATTCCAGCCGCTCACCCACCGTGGCGGGCCGCACGCGACGCAATTGCGTGCGCAGACGCGCCAGCAATTCGGCCACGGAATAGGGCTTGGTCACGTAATCATCGGCGCCGGTTTCCAAACCGCGCACCTTGTCGGTCTCCTCGGACCGCGCCGAGAGCATAATGATCGGGATCTTGGCGGTCTCGGTGCTCATCTTGAGCTGACGGCACACTTCGATGCCAGAGACATGGGGCAGCATCCAGTCGAGCACGATGACATCGGGCGGCGTTTCGCGAACCGCAACCAGCGCCTCGTCCCCCGCTGCCGCGGTCATCACATCGAAGCCTTCGGCGCGAATGTTATAGGCCAGAACCTCGCGCTGCGCGGGTTCATCCTCCACCACCAAAACGACCGGTTCGCCTGCCATCATCGCCTACCTTTACGCGCCCTGCACATAGGGCGTTTTATCTTCCTTGGGCCGGTCATCATCCGGCAATTCGCCCGTGACCAGATAGATCACCTGCTCGGCCACCGATGTCACATGGTCGCCCATACGTTCGATGTTCTTGGCCATGAAATGCAGATGCATGCAGGTGGTGATATGGCGCGGATCTTCCATCATATGCGTCAGGTATTCGCGGAACAGCGCGGAATACATCTGGTCGACCTCCAGGTCACGCTGCCGCACATCCTCGGCCAGATCGGCATCGTGCTGGATATAGGCGTCGAGCACGTCCTTCAGCATCAATTCGACCTGACGCGCCATCCGCCGCAGCGACGCCGCGGTTCCGGGCACGTTTGGCAATTCGATGACCGACTGGCTGCGCTTGGCGATATTCTTGGCGTAATCCCCGATGCGCTCCAGATTGGCCGACACACGGAACACGGTCAGAACGGTGCGCAGGTCCGAGGCGATGGGTTGACGCATCGCGATGATGCGCGCGGCCTCTTCGTTGATCTGTTCTTCCAATGCGTCGATGGGCTTGTCCGCTGCCCGGACGGCTTTGGCCAGTTCGATATCGCGTGTCTCCAGCGCCTCGGCCGATTTCGCGATGGCATCTTCAACCAAGCCGCCCATACGCATGATGCGGGCCTGGATGCCTTCCAGGTCACGGTCAAAGCTGGAGACGATGTGTTCTGAGTTCGGCATGATACGCCCTATTCGTCGGTTAACCGATCCGTCCGGTGATGTAGCTTTCGGTGCGCTCATCGGAGGGATTGGTGAAGATTTTATCGGTATCGTCGAATTCCACCAAATCGCCCAGGTGGAAGAAGGCCGTCTTCTGACTGACGCGTGCGGCTTGCTGCATCGAATGGGTCACGATCACCACCGAATAGCGGCTGCGCAGATCGTCGATCAGTTCCTCGACCTGGGCGGTGGCGATGGGATCGAGGGCCGAGCATGGCTCGTCCATCAACAGAACCTCGGGGCTGGTGGCCACGGCGCGTGCGATGCACAGGCGCTGCTGCTGTCCGCCCGACAGGCCGGTGCCGGGCGCATCCAGGCGATCCTTCACCTCATCCCAGATCGCAGCGCGGCGCAGCGACTTTTCCACGATGTCGGACAGATCGGATTTCGACTGCGCCAGGCCATGGATCCGCGGGCCATAGGCAACATTGTCGAAGATCGATTTCGGGAACGGGTTGGGTTTCTGGAACACCATGCCGACTTTGGCGCGCAGCTGCACCGGATCGACCTTGGAATCGTAGATGTCTTCGCCTTCCAGCGTCACCTCACCCGTGACACGGCAGCCATCAATAGTGTCGTTCATCCGGTTCAACGCCCGCAGGAACGTGGACTTGCCGCACCCCGACGGGCCGATAAAGGCGGTCACCGTCTTGTCGTTGATATCGACATTCACCGACTTGATCGCGCGAACCGCCGAGGCATCCTGGCGCAGATCTTCCGCCGATCTCCGGCCCGCGCCGGCATTGTAGAAGACATCGACGTCACGGGCGCGCATCTTGATATCGCCGACCGACACGCCTTGGTCAATTTGGCTCATGTCATTCATATGTGCATCCTCCATTGGACCAAGACCTCTTTACCAGCGGCGTTCGAAGCGACGCCGCAGCATCACGGCGAGCGCGTTCATGAAAATCAGGAACACCAGAAGCACGATGATCGCCCCCGATGCGCGTTCCACAAAGGCAGGGTCCGAGCGCTGTGTCCAGCTATAGACCTGCACCGGCAGCGCGGTGGCGCCATCCCCCATCAACGGGAAGGCGTTCGAATGGACCGAGACGAAATCGGGATATTCGCGGACGAAGGCCACCATGCCGATCAGCAGCAGCGGTGCGGTTTCCCCCAAGGCTTGCGCCAGGCCGATGATCGTGCCGGTCAGAATGCCGGGCGCGGCCAGCGGCAGCACGTGGTGGAAGATCGATTGCATCTTCGACGCGCCCAGCCCAAGTGCCGCGGACCGGATCGACGGCGGCACGGCCCGCAAACTGGCGCGCGTGGCGATGATGATCGTGGGCAGCGTCATCAGGGTCAGGACCAGCCCACCCACCAGGGGTGAGGATTGGTTGAACTCCATGAAGTTGATGAAGACGGCCAGGCCCAAAATCCCGAAGACAATCGATGGCACCGCGGCCAGGTTCGAAATATTCACCTCGATCAAATCGGTCAGCCGGTTTTTGGGTGCGAATTCCTCAAGATAGATCGAGGCGGCAACGCCGATGGGCAGCGCCAGGGCCAGAACCACGATCATCATGTAGAACGAACCGATGATCGCCACGCCCAACCCCGCTGCCTCGGGCCGCTGACCGGAGGCATCGGGCGCGGTGATGAAACTCCAATTGAAGCTGGTGCCCAGATCCCCGCGCTCGGCCAGGATCTGCGCCAATTCCAACTGTGCGGGCGTCACGTTGCGGTCGCGTTCCGCGCTTTCCATCGTCACGCGGCCCTTGAAGAACCCGTCGATCCGGCCACCGACAAGGATGTTCGCCTCCAGCGTGGTGCCCACCAGATTGGGGTTGGCCAGCACCATGGCGCGCACCTGCGCGGGCGCCTCCTCCGACAACATCGCCGCCAATTCGCGGATGTCCATCTCGGTCTCGATCCCTTCGGCGTCCAGATGCGCTTCGAAGGCTTCGGCCAGCAGCGGCAGATAGCCGAATGTGGTCACGCGGGCCATTTCGCCGGGATTGCGGTTGCCCTCGGGATCGACCCGCTCGGCAGTCAGCTCAATCGGGAAAGACACATGGGTCTGCCGGAACGAGCTGAGGCCATTGCTCAGAATCGACAGCAGCAGCATGACCAGGGCCAATATCCCGATGCAGACCGCCGCCAGGCCGTAGACGCGGAACCGGGCCTCGGCGCGGTTGCGTTTCTTGGTGCGCGCATCTTGGGCAAACAGGCTGCGGATGGGCGGTTTTTCGAAAGGCAGGTCGCTCATTCGTACTGCTCCCGATATTTTCGCACGATGTAGAGGGCAAAGATGTTCAGCCCCAGGGTGATGACGAACAAGGTCAGACCCAGGGCAAAGGCGACCAGGGCCTCGGGGCTGGAAAAGTCGGTGTCGCCGGTCAATTGACCCACGATCTTCACCGTCACGGTCGTCATCGCCTCAAACGGATTGAGGCTTAATCGTGCGGCGGCCCCTGCCCCCAGCACCACGATCATCGTCTCGCCGATGGCGCGCGAGGCGGCCAGCAGGACGGCGCCGACAATGCCCGGCAAGGCGGCGGGCAGGACCACTTGCTTGACCGTTTCCGATTGCGTCGCGCCCAGCCCGTAGGATCCGTCGCGCAGGCTCTGCGGCACGGCATTGATGATATCATCGGACAGCGAGGACACGAAGGGGATCAGCATGATCCCCATCACGATACCCGCCGTCATCACGCTGGAGGATGAATTCCCCACACCAAGCGGCTGCGCAAAGTAGTCGCGCAGCAGCGGGCCAACGGTGATCAGCGCGAAAAGGCCGTAAACGATGGTCGGGATACCGGCCAGGATCTCGATCAGCGGTTTGGCGAAGCCGCGCATTTTCTTGCCCGCATATTCCGCCATGTAGATCGCTGCGAACAGGCCGATCGGCACCGCCACCAGCAAGGCAATGATCGAGATATAGATCGTGCCCCAAAGCAGCGGCAGAAGGCCCAGTTCGGACCCGCCTTCGAATGACGGGCGCCATTCCAGGCCGAAGAAGAAGTCTTGCCAGGGATACAGCAGGAAGAAATTCCGCGTGTCCCACAGCATCGACAAAACGATGCCGACGGTGGTCAGGATGGCGATGGTCGAGGCGAGCATCAGCACCGCCAGGATCACATATTCCACCGCGTTGCGGGCCCGCAGATCACGGTGCGTGCGCACATAGGCATAGGCGAGACCCAGGGCGGCCAAGGTCAGAACGACCCCGATCATCACGCTGGATCCCGTCCGGTTCATCTCGCGAAAGCGTTGTGCGGCGACCAGGATTTCGGGTTCCACGTCAGAGCCGAGCGCCACGCCAACTTCGGCCAGGCGCGCACGAATATCTGTGAACTCGGTGCGCAGCGATCCGGCCTCGTCTTCGGTGAAGGCTCCTCGCGCAACGGCAGTGTCGAGGCCATCGGCCAGGCGGCGCACTTCGGTCATTACCAGATCGCGTGAGCCGCTTTCGGCCACGATCCGGTCCGGGATCACGTTTGAAATCGCGTTGTCGATGACCATCGGCTGGATGATCAACCAAAGGCCCAGCACCAAAAGCGCCGGGATCATCGTCAGAAGCGTGACATTCGTCCCGTAATAGATCGGCAGCGAATGAAGGATACGGGCATCCCCATCGGCACTGGACAACGCCTTGCGGCGGCCCAGCACAAAGCCGATGGCGCCGAGGATAAAGATGGCAAGCAAGATCCAGGTCATTGGGGCACCTGTTGACGGCTGCGCGGGATGATGCGTCTGTTTAAGGGCGGTCCGCCCCCCTCACCCGCAGGTGAAGGGGGCGTCCAAGACTATGGGGCAAGCCGGTATGGCTTACTCGGCCATGGTGGTGCCGTTGGCGACGGTGTCCTGCACCTCGGCCAGTTCCGGATCGGAGACCAGGCCATAGGCGGCCAGTGGGCCGAACGGACCGGCAATGTCGTCAGACACGAAGAACGATGCGTATTCCTGCAGACCGGGGATCACGCCGATATGGGCTGCTTTGATATAGAAGAACAGCGGACGCGAGACCGGGTATTCGCCGGTTGCGATGGCGTCCACCGTCGGCACGATGCCGTTCATGGTGGCAACCTGCAGGCGGTCGGTGTTGTTCTCGTAGAAGGCCAGGCCGAACACGCCGATGCCGTTGGCATCCGCATCGATGCGGGCCAGGGTTTCGGTGTAATCGCCGTCGATATCGACGCTGACGCCATCGGCGCGGATTTCCATGCACGCCTCTTCGGCGGCATCTTCATCCATGCCCATTTCCATCATCGCAGCCATCGAGCCGGTATCTTCGCAGCCCTGCAGGATCACACGCTCGTCAAAGACTTCGCGGGTGCCGTGACGGGTGCCCGGGATGAAGGCGGAAATTTCCTGATCGGGCAGATCGCCGTTCACTTCGTTCCAGTTGGTGTTCGGGTTAGAGACCATTTCGCCATCGACAGGCAGCTCGGCGGCCAGGGCCAGATACCAATCGGACGGCGTGAACTCGAACGAGTTGCCGTTGATGTCGGAGGCGAACACGATGCCGTCATAGCCGAAGCGCACCTCGATGATGTCGGTCACGCCGTTTGCGGCGCAGGTCTCGACTTCGCTGTCGCGGATCGAGCGCGACGCGTTGGCGATGTCGATGGTGTTTTCGCCCACGCCTTCGCAGAAACGGCGCAGACCGGTCGACGAGCCACCCGATTCAACAACGGGGGTCGGGAATTCGAAGTTTTCGCCGAACGCTTCGGCAACAATCGTGGCATAAGGCAGAACGGTCGAGGACCCAGCGATCTGCACATTGTCACGGCTTTGGGCCACGGCAGCGGTGGCGGAGACGGCGGCAACGGCAAGAACCGAAACGCTCAGCTTTGCGAAAGACATATATCTCTCTCCCTAAGGATACTTTTGACAAAACGCGCCTCTGTGCACGCGTCCGATGCGACGGCTAAGCCCTCCGCGCGATGCTTTTGTGACAGGGACGTAACAGTTTGATGACAGCGCGCGGTGACGTTTGGGAAGGCGCGGATCAGCGCCACAAGAAGGCGCCGCTAAATCGCAGGAAGTTGCACGGAAAATGTTGTTCCGCGGCCAATTTCCGATGTAATCCGCAGCCGTCCGCGATGGCGGTTCACGATATGCTTTACGATGGCCAGACCCAGCCCGGTGCCGCCCATTTCGCGGGATCTGTGGGTATCGATTCGGTAGAATCGCTCGGTCAGGCGCGGCAGATGCAGGGAATCGATGCCCTCCCCCTCATCGGTGACATCGACGCGCAGCACCGGCCCTTTCAACAGCCCCGTGCCCATCTCGCGCGCCATGAAAATCCGAACGGGTTTGTCCGGCCCGCCATATTTCATCGCATTCTCACAGAGGTTCAAAAACACCTGCATGACCTGATCCCGGTCCCCCCAGATGCGCGAGGTCCCGTCGCCCAGGCAGTCGCCGCATTCCAGCACCAGGCTGTTGCCCGCATCCTCCGCGCCGGGGCGCAGGGCGGCAATCACGCCCTGCAGCACCGCATGCAGATCCACGTCCTCGTTCGGGCGCACCCGCTCTTCGCTTTCCACCCGGCTGAGCGACAGCAGATCCGAGACCAAACGGTTCATCCGCCGCGCCTCATCCTCCATAATGCCCAAAAAACGCGCCTGCGCCTCCGGGTCGTTGCGCGCCGGGCCCCGCAGGGTTTCGATGAAACCCAGGACCGCGGTTAATGGCGTGCGCAATTCATGGCTGACATTGGCCACGAAATCCCGGCGCATCTCTTCGGCCTCGCGCAAATGGGTGATGTCGGTGAAATGCAGCAACAATCCGGTATCGACCAGAGAGGTCAGGCGGACCTTGAACTGCGTCACCCCCGATTGGTCCGAGCGTTCGAACCGCCCCTCGCTGGCCCCCTCACCCGCCTGCATCGCCTCGATCCGGCTCAGCAATCCCGGCTGACGGATCACCGCATCATGGCTGCGCCCCACGATCCAGGTGCCGAACATCTGGGTTGCGGCCGTGTTGGCACGGGCGATCTCCCCGCTTGGGCCCAGATGCAACATCGGATCGGGAACGGCTTCGATCACGGATTGGATAAGGTCGTCAGACATCAGGATTTCCTTCGCACCGCGCATGGCCATGGCGCGATTCTACCCAGATGTGCAACGCTACGATGACAGATCGTTGCAGTGGCAAGGTTTCTATGTGCAAGGATTTTCGGATCTGATAAGTTGGCGTAGCGGGGCCTGTCTCGCATCGAACGACCGACCAAGACGGCAATGGCCTCGCCCAAAGCCGCAAGACAATCTGGATCGCCCCATGGCCGATGATCGGCGAAAGCTGCAGCCACGGGTCGTTGGACCTATGAGCCAATCGATTGGCGCGGGGCAGATGCCCCGCCGCCGTCGTGTGGTGGTTGTGGGTCTCAGCGCCCGGGCCACAAACGCCCTGCCCCCGCATGTCTTGGCGCCGGGGTCACAAGTCGTGCGCGTGCCCCACCGCCTGTTGGCGCGGCGACATATGTTTGGCGTCAGTCGACCGGACCTGATCCTGGCGCCCCTGATGGCGGCCTCCGTCGATGTGATGGATCTGGTGGGGCAGCTTGGGCACGCGGGCTACGCGGGTCGCTTTCTGGCGGTGACCTCGCAACAGCCCGATATCGATCTGATCCGCGCCGAGATGACCGTGCTCGCGCCGAACCTGAACCTGGATGTCGTCACGCTGACCGGCCCGCCCGATCTACACATTGTCTAGGCCGGCGCCGAAATCGGCCTTCAGCAGGTTCAGATCCTCGATCCCGACCGAGACCCGGAAAAATCCATCCGAAATCCCCAGCGCGGCGCGCCCCTCGGGCGTCAGCCCCCGGTGGCTGGATGAGGCCGGATGGCTCAATGTGGTCCCAACATCCCCCAATGTCGGCGCGAAGGGCAGATCCGGCGCGCCCTGTACCAAGCGATCCGCGGCGGCCTCATTGGTATCGTGCAACTCGAAACTCACCATATTGCCGAAATTGCCGCCGAACAGCGCCGCCGCACGGGCGTGATCGGGGTGATCGGCGCGACCGGGATAGAGCACGCGCGCGACCTTCGGCTGATCCGCCAGCCAATCGGCCAGCGCCGCGGCATTGGCCTGCGCCTGGGCAAAGCGCAGTGGAAACGTATACAGCCCACGCTCCGCCAGCCAGCATTCCTGCGGCGCGGGCGTCATCCCTATGGTCACGGCGAAATCGTAGATCGCCCGCATCTGCGCCGCCTCGCGCGCCGCCACATAGCCAAGCGTCACGTCGGAATGCCCCGCCAACAGCTTGGTGACGGAATGGATCACGATATCCGCGCCCTCGGCCAAGGGACGATACGCGACAGGCGTTGTGAACGTGTTGTCGACGGCCAGAATCACGCCCGCCTCTTCCGCCAGCGCCACAATCCCCGCCATATCCGCCACCCGCAGCGTCGGGTTCGACACCGCCTCCACCAGGATCATCTTCGTCTCGGGCCGCAACGCCGCGCGCATTGCCACAACATCCGTGGGATCGGCCACCGAGGTCGCAATTCCAAACCGCGCCAGATCCTGATGCATCAACCGCAATGACCGACCATAAAGCTGGTTGCCGCCCAGGATATGATCCCCGGCCGATAACAGCCCCAGGATCGTCGCCGAGACCGCCGCCATCCCCGACCCCAGGACCAAACCGCCCTCTGCCGCTTCCAACCCATCGATCTTGCGCGCTAACAGCTCCGCATTCGGATGGCCCTCACGCGCATAGGTATAGCCCTGCGCGCCGCCCTCATATTGCGCATGCAGGGTCTGGATCGAGGGCGAGGCATAGACCACCGATGGCTGGATCGGCGTCACCACCGGTCGGCTCACCCCCGCCCGCAACTCCGCCCGTCGCACCAAAGTTTCCAGCCGATTGCGCTGCCCGTCGCTCATCCCGCGTCCCTGTCTTCCATTGGCTCAAAATACCCCGGGGAGCGCGAGGGGCTGGCCCCTCGCTCGCCCTTCGCTACCCGCATCGTCAGTTGCGTATCGTTCCGTCGCCGGTCACAAGATACTTAAACGAGGTCAATTGCGCGGCCCCCACGGGCCCGCGTGCATGCATCTTACCGGTTGCGATCCCGATCTCGGCGCCCATCCCGAACTCACCGCCATCGGCAAACTGGGTCGAGGCGTTGCGCATCAAGATCGCCGAATCCAGACGCTGGAAGAACCGCGCAGCGGCGGCATAGTCTTCGGTCAGGATCGCTTCGGTATGGGAAGATCCATAGGTCTGGATATGGGCAATGGCGCCATCGATATCGTCCACCACCTTCGCGGCAATGATCATATCGAGGAACTCGCAGCCCCAATCTCCGCCTTCCGCGGCGACAACGCCGGGGATCGACTGCAGATCGGCATCGCCACGCACTTCCACACCGGCATCAATCAGCGCCCGCACCACGCCCTGACCAATCGTATCCAGCACATCGCGGTGGATCAGCAGACATTCCGCCGCGCCGCAAATCCCCGTGCGCCGCGTCTTGGCGTTCAACACAACCCTCAGCGCCTTTTCCGGATCCGCCGCGGCATCGAGGTAGATGTGGCAAATCCCCTCCAGATGCGCAAAGACCGGCACCCGCGCCTCGCGCTGCACCAGCCCGACAAGCCCTTTGCCACCGCGCGGCACGATCACGTCGATCGTGTCGGTCATCGTCAGCATCTCAGACACGGCGGCACGATCGCGCGTTGGTACGCGTTGCACTGAGTCCTCCGGCAGACCCGCAATGCGCAGCCCGTCTTTCAGGCATTCGACCAACAGGCCCGAGGAATGAAAGCTTTCCGAGCCGCCGCGCAGGATCACCGCATTGCCCGATTTCAAGCACAAAGCGCCCGCATCCGCGGTCACATTCGGACGGCTCTCGTAGATCACACCGATGACGCCCAAAGGTGTGCGGACACGCTGGATATGCAGACCGCTCTCCATATCCCATTCGGTCATCACCTCGCCGACCGGATCATCCTGGCCCGCGACGGCACGCAGACCGTCGACGATGCCGCCGATCCGCGTCTCGTCCAGCATCAACCGGTCGAGCATCGCGTCAGACAGGCCTTTCTCTGTGCCAAACGCCATATCCCGTGCATTTGCGGCGATGATCTCGTCCCGGCGCGCCCAGACCGCATCGGCGGCCGCATTCAATGCCTGTGCCTTCGCCTCGGCCGGGGCAAAGGCCAGTTCAGCCGAGGCCGCTTTTGCCCGCGCCCCGATATCGGCCATCAGGGCGGGAATATTGTCGATCAGGTCTTTCATGGCACATATCACCTGTTGTCAGCGTGATCCGTGCTACTGGGTTGCCGCGCCTACGGCAACCCTGGTGCCGATCAGCGACGGCGGCGCAGGGCCGCAAACGCCCCGCAGCCAACAAGCAACAAAGGCAGACCGGCGGGGAGTGGCACCGGCGCCGGCACAGGCGTAAACGAGGTGATATTAAACCGCGCGCCCTCATTGCCCGAGGATGTCTGACCTTGGATCTCCGTCGTGCTAAATTCGAGAAAAGCGATCTCGTATTCGTCCAGGCTGATCAGGGCGGGAAACTGACGTGCATCCGAGATCACGGTGCCATCATCATCCCGCAGAGCGAATGTCATCGCATCGATGCGCCCCTGGGCATTGCTCGGAAAGAGAACCCCCAGAATGGCGTCGAACCCGACAGTGCCACGGTCATTGGCCAGCCCGGTAAAGGCCGGTGTTCGTTCAATCTCGTCGATATCGAATTCGTTAAAGTCAAATTGCGCGCGCCGGTAGAACACTGATTCCGCGGACGGCGTCTGGAAATTGGTGATCTCGGTGGAAAACGTAACCGTTCCACTGAGCGTGCCCAAGTTGACCAGATCATCCACAATCGTGTCGACCCTATAGTTCAGCCCATTGCCAATAGGATCGCCGGTCAACGATGTCGGGTCGACTTCGGCGGTGAACGTGTAGGTGGTGATCGTCGATGCGTGAGCGGCAGAGGCGAACAGGCCGACACAAAGTGCCGCCATGGTGAGTCGATTGAACATGGCATATCCCAATGGTTTTGAACCTATTGGGGCAGCGTCTTGTATACACCCTTCCGCCTCAATCCCCCCGGATAGGTGGGGTCAGAGCGCCATGTCATCGCGATGGATAAGCGCGGCGCGGCCGGGATAGCCCAAGATGGCTTCGATCTCCGCCGATTGGTGGCCCGCGATGGCGCGCGCCTCGTCGCCCGTATACCGGCTGAGCCCGATGCCGAGCGCGTCGCCGTCGGGGCCCTGGATCAAGAGCGGCTCACCGCGGCCAAAAGCACCTTCGACCGACGCAACCCCGGCGGGCAATAGCGATTTGCCGCGCCCCAATGCGGCGGCGGCCCCGGCATCCAGGCGCAGCGTGCCCTTGGGTTTCATCGCCCCGATCCAGGCCTTGCGCGCCTGTTGCGGGGTGAGTGTGGCGCGGAACCATGTGGCCCGCGCGCCCTGATCCAGCGCGGTCAAGGGCCGGTCGCGCGAGCCTTCGGTGATCACCATCGTACAGCCCGCCGCCGTTGCCGTCCGCGCCGCCAAGACCTTGGTCTTCATCCCGCCCTTCGACAGGCCGGATCCCGCATCGCCCGCCATCGCCTCGATCTCGGGCGTGATCGCACTCACCTCGGGCAAATGCGCTGCCCCCGGTGTTCCGGGCATCGCCGTATAAAGCCCATCCACATCGGACAACAAAACACACAGATCCGCATCGGCCATCACTGCCACATTCGCCGCCAGACGGTCATTGTCGCCATAGCGGATTTCGTCGGTGGCGATTGTGTCGTTTTCGTTAACAATCGGCACCGCCCCGCGCGCCAATAGCGCGACAAAGGTGGCGCGGGTGTTCAGATAGCGCCTCCTATCGGCGCTGTCATCAAGCGTCAGGAGGATCTGCGCCGAGGTCAGGCCGTGGGGCGCCAGTGCCTCTTCATAGGCACGCGCCAGGCGGATCTGACCGACGGCGGCAGCGGCCTGTGCCTCGTCCAGCGACAGCGCGCCATGGCCCAGATCCAGCACCCCGCGCCCCAAGGCGATGGCGCCGGAGGAGACCAGGATCACATCGCAGCCCCTTGCCTTCAGGGCCGCGATATCTTCGGCCAAGCCGCGCAGCCAATCGGCCCGTAAGGCGCCTGTCTGTCGATCCACCAGCAGAGCTGAGCCGATCTTAACAACAATCCGCCGCGCGCCATCCACGCTTAGGGCTGCCATGCGCCGGGATCCTCTTTTGCCTCCCGCTCGGCCTTACGGTCCGCATCGACACGGGATCGCAGCACGCGCAACACATCGACCAGGCCCGTGCGTGCGACGCCCGACATCTCCATGACCGGGCCAGCGGCGGCCTCAAGCGCGGCACGCTTTTCGGCGACCTCTTCGGGCAGCAAGGCGTCGACCTTGTTCAGCACCGTGATCCGCGGTTTCTCGGCCAATGCCCCGCCATAGGCCTCCAGCTCATTTATGATGGTCTGGTAATCGGCCACCACGTCATCCGCCGTGCCGTCGACCAGATGCAACAAAGCCGCACAGCGTTCCACATGGCCCAGGAAGGTGTCGCCCAGCCCCCTGCCCTCGCTGGCGCCCTCGATCAAACCGGGAATGTCGGCCACCACAAATTCCGCACCATCGACGCCCACGACGCCCAGATTGGGATGCAACGTGGTAAAGGGATAATCCGCGATCTTGGGCCGCGCATTCGAGGTGGCCGCCAGGAAGGTCGACTTGCCCGCATTGGGCAGGCCCAGCAGGCCGATATCGGCGATGAGCTTCAGGCGCAGCCAGATCGTGCGTTCCACCCCCGGCAGGCCGGGATTGGCGCGGCGGGGCGCTTGGTTGGTGGCGCTTTTGAAGTGCAGATTGCCGAAGCCGCCATTGCCGCCGCGAGCGATGCAGATCCGCTGCCCCACCTCTTCAAGATCAGCGATCAGTGTTTCCTGATCTTCCTCCAACACCTCGGTGCCCGCGGGCACCCGTAGCAGGACATCGTCGCCATCCTTGCCGGTGCGCTGTTTGCCCATGCCCGGCTGGCCGTTTTTCGCGAAGAAATGCTGCTGGTAGCGGAAATCGATTAGCGTGTTGAGCCCATCCACGACCTCAATCCACACATCGCCGCCGCGCCCGCCATCGCCGCCATCGGGGCCACCATATTCGATATACTTTTCGCGCCGGAACGAGACCGAGCCACCGCCGCCCGCGCCGGACCGGATATAGACTTTCGCCAGATCGAGGAATTTCATGAGCCTGCCATCCGATGCTGAGACGTCAGCAGCTAACCGAACTTGCGGGCGCGCTCAACCCTGCGCGGACCGGGCCACTGCCCAATCCGACGCGGTCAGGCGCATCTTCCGGATCGTCACCTCGGATTGGCGAAAGTGGCATACCCGGCGTTTCACACCGTTTTCGCGGAACCCAAGTTTGGTCAGCACATTGCACGACGCCGGGTTGTCTTCGATATAGCCCGAGGGCACATCGGCATCCTTCTCAGCGAAATGCTGGTCCAACACCGCGCGGGCGGCCTCGGTCATGTAACCGTTGCCCCATTGGCTTTGCGCAAGCCAATAGCCCAATTCGCCGCCGATTTCGCCATCGGTTTCATGCAGGTGCAACGAGATGACCCCCGACGGCTTGGGCCCAGACGGATCGTGGACAACGATCGCATAATGGCCGGGATGTGCAGACGCCATCTTCAACCAAGTCTCTGCATCGGACAGCCGATAGGGATAGGGCGGCGAGGTCAGCATGCGGTGAACATCGGGCCGCGCAATCTCCGTCGCGATCCACTCAGCATCGCGGTCGTGCAAAGGCCGGAGCGTCAGACGCTCCGTCCTGAGGGTCGTTGTCGGGTGGTCCATGGGATTAAGCGTCAAGCTTTCGGATATAGGTCCAGGTTTGCACCTTGGCATTGCGTGCGACGGAAAACGCCTCGGCATCGCCCAGATATTCGAACCCCGCATTGGTCAGCACGCGCGCCGACCCCGGATTGTCCTGGAAGACAGACCCGAAGATCGTCTTGTTTCCCAGCGGATTGGCGCGCACCAACGCGGTCACGGCCTCCGACGCAAAGCCCGTATTCCACATGGCGGGGGCGACCCAATAGTGGATCTCGGATTGTTCGCGATCCATTTGCTCAAGCGAAATCACACCCATCAATTCGGCGCCGCCATATTCGGTAGCATCCATCGCCCAGACAAATTCCGTCCGGTCGGGCTTCATCGCATTGGCGACAAAGGCCTCGGACGCACCGGGTGGCAAGGGGTGCGGGATCGACGTCGTCATATCCGCCACGCGCTTGTCCGAGCCATAAAGGGTCATCAAACCGGCATCGGATGGGCGCAGTGGCCGCAGGATCATCCGCGGGGCGTCGATCACGGCTTGAGCAACGATAGTTTCCTGTTTCATATGTCGGCTCCTCCTCCGAACCGATGCGGACCAAAGCCCCCCTGTGAACAGGTGGGTTTGGCGATCGTGTGGCACAAGGGTGCCTTTGAAATCAAAAGGGCCGGCGAAACCGCCGGCCCCTGTCTCAAATGCAGTGGATCTGCGGTGTTACTCTGCGGCCTCTTGCGCCGGGAGGACCGAAATAAACGTACGTCCTTTGAACCCCTTGCGGAAGCTCACATGGCCTTCGGCTGTTGCAAAGATCGTGTGATCCTTGCCTTCGCCCACGCCTTCACCCGGCCACCATTTGTTGCCGCGCTGGCGCGCGATGATGTTGCCCGGAATGACGGCTTCGCCACCGAATTTCTTGATGCCCAGGCGACGGCCCGCGGAATCGCGACCGTTACGGGAGCTACCACCTGCTTTTTTATGTGCCATGTGTCTGTCTCCTTAGCCTTCGACGATCTTTTTGGCCTGATCGACCCAGCCTTCACGCTCGATACGGCCTTTGAACGACAATTTCTCATCAAATTCCGCGATCTCATCGGCGCCCCAGGCGGCGATCTGCGCGAAAGAGGTCACGCCAGCGGCGTGCAGTTTCTTCTCAAGCGCCGGGCCGACACCCGACAACTGCTTGAGGTCATCGGCACCGGCCTCAGCGGCGGGCGCAGGTGCGGCTTCGGCAGCGGGTTTTTCGGCCTTCGCCTTTTTCGGCTTGGCGGCGGCCTTCGCCGGGGCGGCATCGGTCGCAACGGCAGAGCCTGCGCCCATCGCGGCTTTCACGCCGGACTTTTCGGCGCCCTTTTCCAGCACTTCCGTGATCTCGATCAGCGTCAACTGCTGACGGTGGCCCTTTTTGCGCTTCGACGAATGCTTCCGGCGGCGCTTGACGAAGTGAATGAGCTTTTCGCCCTTCACCTGATCCACGACCAGCGCCTGCACGGCGGCACCCGACACAAGCGGGGCACCAACGGTGGCGCATTCGCCGCCCAGCATCAGAATATCGTTAAATTGGACCGTTTCACCGGCCTCGGCCGCAAGCTTTTCCACGCGGAGGCGATCACCCGCCTGCACTTTGTACTGCTTGCCGCCTGTCTTCATGACAGCGAACATGGCTGTTATCCTTTTTCTCCCGCGCCCTGTGGTCCCGGCCTGGCCGGTGTTTCGGGAAGATCCCACCTCGGGCTGCGCGCCCCGGTTTGGGACGTCATACATATCTCTCCAGCGCAGCATAGGCCCGCCAGAGCGCGCCGTATCCGCGATACGCGGCGTTTTGTCAACACCGCTTCGCTCAGACACGCCAATCTTTGCTTGGTTTTTGTGGCACGGAACCTCGGTATCGGTGCCTCTAAGATATCGAGCCCTTTGGCAATCGTAGATTGGCCCCTTGCGCGGCCCCGCGCTTGCCGCTACCTAGCCGCCCACGGACGACGTCCCAAACCGCGGAGAGGTGCCGGAGTGGTCGAACGGGGCGGTCTCGAAAACCGTTGTGGGTGCAAGCCCACCCAGGGTTCGAATCCCTGTCTCTCCGCCATTCACCGCCGAGCTTGTGATATTGCGCTACTTACGGGATAGCGCTTTGCGGGACTTAGCTGTCATTTGTTACGACTGTGCGAATGCCTGCTTGGAAGCGTTCTCAGCCGATCAACGCTGTGCTGAAGCTTGGGCAATTTCCAGTAATCGTGCGATCATGTGATCTCGCTCTGACCCGGAAAGAGGCTTCAGACCGATAACCTCCAACAACCATAGCCCATCTGTCGCAAGAAGAACCAAAGCCGCGTCTGTCTTTGCGTCGCAGCGAGCCTTAACGCGCTTGAGCATCTCAGAATAACGCGGTGCAAACTCGGCCAGAAGGTCTGGCTCGGAAAACGCGGCTGCGAATAGCGCTGCATCCGGTCGCTGGTACGAACCGTTTTCACTGAGCATACCATGTACATACCCTTCGATCTCATGGCCGTTGCCCCTGCCAAGCGTCTTGACCTCAGCTTCCACAGCGGCATCCAAACGATCAAAAGCACGAGTTAACATGGCGCGCACCAGTTCCCTTTTCGTCTCAAAACGATACTGAAGCCCTCCTTTGCTGATAGCCGCGCGTTTGGCGACATTGGCGAGCGTAAGCGCGCCCACGCCGCTTTCTCGGACTAGGGCCTCAGCCTGATCCAAAACAGAATTTTCATCGATGGTTTGTTGACGTCCCAAGGCGCCCTCCTATCATTCCGTCCAGACGGATGGAAAAACGGCTGCTCAATCCAGCGTATTTAAGGAGTATAAGAAATGACCGCACTCGGACTGTCCAGTGTGACAATTGCATGGATCGCCCTATTAACCGCAGGCCTTTTCGAAATTGGCTGGCCGGTCGGGCTGAAGCTGTCTCAAAACCCGGGACAACTCGCGTCTGGTATAGCACTTGCTGTTGTATGCATTTTCATTTCCGGCTTTCTGCTTTGGTACTCACAGCAGACAATCTCGATTGGCACCGCCTATGCGGTCTGGGGAGGGATCGGTGCCGCAGGTACGTTTATTGTGGGGGTCATGTTCTTTGGAGACGCCGTCACTTTGTTCCGTGTGCTTGGTGTCACTCTGATCATCGGCGGTGTTATCTCTCTTAAGCTGGGGAGTGTAAGCTAAGTTGCCGTCCTTCCCGAGTCGCCGGGCCGCGCCGAATGGTGCGGCTTGGCTTCCGAAAAGTTCGGTCTCAGGGATAAGCCTACATGACCACGAACAGACTTTCGTTGTCAGCACAGTATCGCGTAGGTTTGGGCTCTCACCTGCCGTCCACCGCGTTAGGCGCCTATGGCCGGAGCCAGCCCGAAGTAGACGTCGGTTCAAAAGTGCGATGAGGCGGTTAAGCTGACGGATCTGCAATTCGCTGGGGCTGCGCCAATGGCAGCTTCCGCGCTCATTATATGATGTTGCTTATGCTGATCCTCGCTGCAAA